>PLRJ01000053.1:48230-71148 GCA_003163855.1 Bryobacterales bacterium
CCGCGATAGCAGCTATGCGCACTTGGATGTCGCGATGACGAACTGCCTGCTTGCCTTGCCAAACGCCCAGCACGTCTTCTAGTAAACTATACGCCAGTCGCAGATAAGCATCCAGTTTTTCGGATTTTCTTGCTCCAAATGACTCCGATTGCTGCACCCAGTTTTCAAACCGCGTGAGTCCCGCGCCGCACTCAAAAGCCGCCAGCATAACGCCGCGCCGCTCCTTGAAAACCTCCAGATCCAGCGTCGCCGCCATGCCCGGGCTCCCTTCCGCCAGTCCGATACGGATCTCCGCTTCGTCCATAGCGCGAGACTGGGTGAACGCGCGCATCTCATCTTCAGATAGCCGCGATAACTGAAAAACAATCGAGCGCGAGCGTATTGTGGGAAGAAGATCGAACAAATTTTCCGCTGTGGCGAAGATCACCATGTGCTCCGGCGGCTCTTCCAGAATCTTCAAAAGTGAATTAGCCGATTGCTCGTTCGCGCGGTCCAGATGATCAATCAGGAACACCCGCCGGCTGCCTTTTAGCGGTTTGAACTGCGCACGCTCGCGCAAAACGCGCATCTGCTGAATCGTCAACTGGCGCAAGGGCCCGTCTGGCGCGAAGGTTGCAAAATCCGGATGACTGGAAAAAAGCAGCGGATCGTCGCCGCGTTTGTCCGCCGTCCATTTGTCGCGCTGCTCAATGNNCGGCGTCTATGTTCTCCGGCAAGCTCAAATCGTCTTTTTCTATCAGCTCCGCGTCGCCCAGCAGCTTCGCCGCGAAGCGCCTAACCAAAGTGGCCTTTCCTACGCCTTCAGGTCCGCTCAGCAGAATGGTCTGCGGTATGCGCTGCGCCTCAATCATTTGCCCCAGCGTTTGCGCCGCGCCTGCGTTCCCATAGAAGTTTGGAAAGTAACTCATGCGCGCTCACTCAGCAACGGCGATATCTCGGCCCAAACCCGCTCCGCCACCTCTTCCCGGCTGCCCGCTCCATCCACCAGGCGAAAGCGCCCCGGTTCCCGCTGCGCAATTCGCCTGTAGCCCGCGCTTACGCGATGATGAAAATCCAGCCGCTGCCGGTCAAGCCGCGCTTCGCTTTCATCTTCGCTGTTGCGCTCGTGCGCGCGCGCCAAGCCAGCCTCAACGTCGATGTTGATACATACTGTCAAATCGGGCAGCAACGATCCTAGTGCCAACCGGTGCGCCTGCAGCACGGTTTCAAAGCCCAGTCCGCGCGCTTCACCCTGATACGCCAATGTCGAATCGGTAAAGCGATCGCTCACCACAATCTCGCCTCGCTCCAGTGCCGGAACAATGATTTCAGCCGCCGCCTGTGCGCGCGAGGCAAACATCAGCAGCAACTCGGTCATAGGCGACATCTCCTCATGCGCCGGATCAAGCATGATGCGCCTTATCTGCCGTCCAATCTGCGTACCGCCAGGTTCCTGATTTTCCGTCACCGGCAAACCAAGCATCTTCAACCGTTCCACCAGCAGTTTCATTTGCGTGCTCTTGCCGCTGCCATCACTGCCTTCAAAAGTGATGAACAAGCCGCGCCTAGTCATACACGAAATGCAGCAACGCTTTCAAATCTTCCCAGGCTTCCCGCTTCGCCTGCTGATTATATTGGCGCAGCAGATAGGAAGGATGATAAGTCACCATCACCGGAATATCGTGCCACTTCTGCCACTGGCCGCGCAGCTTGGTAATGCCGTCTTTTGTGTTCAGCAGCGCTTTCATAGCAGTTCCGCCCAGCGCACAGATGGCTTTCGGCTTAATGGTAAGCAGTTGCCGGTACAGGAACTGTCCGCAGATCTGCATCTCATCCGGCTGCGGCGTCCGGTTCTCCGGCGGGCGGCATTTCACCACGTTGCAGATGTAAATATCGGCGCGTTTAATAGCCATGCCTTCCTTGGCCGCTGTGCCTTCAATCATCTGCGTTAGCAGTTGTCCGGCCCGCCCGACAAATGGAATTCCCTGCGCATCTTCATCCGCGCCCGGCCCTTCGCCTACAAACACCAGCGGCGATTTTTCATTCCCTACGCCGAACACAATGCTGTTGCGCGCTTCGCACAAACGACAGCGCTTGCAATCGCCGATATCCAGCCGTATCTGTTCGAGAGTTTCGTCTACCGGTTGCAGCGCGGGCAATGGAAATAACGTTTCCGCAGGCGCAGGAGCAGGCGCTGCCACCGCTTTAATCTTAGGTTCTCGTTTGTAAATAGAATCAAACCCCAGGTCTTTGTAGAACTCCAGGTAGCTGCGAATCTGCTCCGGCGTCATGCGGGCGCACTTGCATGCAAATGAAGACGCAGCGTAGCCACCTGGTCCAGGATACGTTCGGCAATTTCGCTCTTGTCGGCAGGCCCGGCATGGATAACGCGACCATCGCGGGTCACGATATCAACCTCATTGCGATCGGCCTCAAACCCCACGCCTTCCCGATTCACCTGGTTCGCCACCAGCATGTCGCAATTCTTGGTTGTCATCTTGCGGCGTGCTTCGTCCAGCAGATTATCCGTCTCGGCCGCGAATCCAATCAGCAGGCGGTCGCCCTTCTTTTGACCAAGTTCGGCCAGAATATCAGGCGTCGGATCAAGTTCAAGCGACAGCCTGGTGGCCGTCTTCTTCAGCTTCTGTTTCGGAATATCTGAGACGTGATAATCGGCAACTGCCGCATTCTTAATCACGATAGTGGCCGCGCCCAGACGCTCCATCACGGCTGCACGCATCTCTTCTGCCGTATGCACCGAAACCAGTTCTACGTTCGGCGGCGGCGGAATAGCAACCGGCCCTGAAACCAGCACCACGCTCGCCCCGCGCTGCGCAGCCGCATTGGCTATCGCGTAGCCCATCTTGCCGCTTGACCGATTGCTGATGAAGCGAACGGGATCAATGGCTTCCTGCGTCGGCCCAGCCGTCACCAGGACTTGCTCACCCTCCAGATCGCGCCGTTTATTATGCAGCGAATCCAGAAACTCCACAATGCGCTCTGGATCGGCTAAGCGCCCCGCGCCCACCGTGCCGCAAGCCAGCCAGCCCTCGTCAGGATCGACAATGGAGTAGCCGCGTGTTGCCAGAACTTTCAAATTCTCCTGCACGGCGGGATGGTTCCACATCACCGTATTCATGGCCGGTGCCAGAATAACTTTGCCCGCGAACGCAAGATGCACCGTGGTAAGAAAATCGTCGGCCGCTCCATGCGCAAATTTTGAAAGAATATC
The DNA here is from genome assembly GCA_003163855.1 of Bryobacterales bacterium. Lineage (GTDB taxonomy): Bacteria > Acidobacteriota > Terriglobia > Bryobacterales > Bryobacteraceae > Bog-105. The sequence goes on from PLRJ01000053.1 coordinate 51,442, forward strand.
GGCCGTAGCCGGCGCAACCAACAGGACGTCATGCTCCTGGGCCACGCCAATATGTTCCACCGCGCTCGACAAAGTATCGGTCGCGCTGTCGCGGGAAAAAAGGCTGGTAATTACCTTTTTTCCCGTTAGCGCAGCGAATGTCAGCGGCTGGATGAACTCTATGGCCGCGGCAGTCATCACAACTTGCACGTCGTGACCGCGTTTTTGCAGCGCACGCACCAGTTCCGCGGCCTTGTACGCGGCAATGCCGCCGCCGACGCCAACTAGAACGCGCATAGGGCTCAGCTATTCAGCGACGGGCTGAAACTCTTCTTCTTCCTTGTTCAAATCAGTGTACGGAACTAAACCGCGTCGCGTCTCTTCCATTGCCAGAACGGTGGGTTTCTTGTTTGCTGCCGGCAGCACACTGCGCTGTCCGCCCTGCAACTGGCGCGCACGCTTTGCCGCGACGATGATAAAGCGATAGGTGCTCGCATTTTCGTCGTCTGGAATGCTGTACATCACGTTTTTTCTGGTTACTTCTGCCATCTTGTGCCTTCTTCTCTCGTCCAGACGATTAACCCGCCTGCGACTCAAAACTCTCTAGTATCGGCCGGATCTTTTCTTCCATGCGCTGGCGCCGCACACGTTCAGCCTTAACAATTCCCGCCAGGATCGCCGCCGATTCATCCAACTGGCTGTTCACCAGCACGTAGTCATACTGCTGATAGTTGCGAATCTCAGTCTCGGCCTCGCGCAAACGCCGCCGGATTACTTCTTCGCTGTCTTCCGATCGCGAACGCAGCCGCTGTTCCAGGATATCTCGCGACGGAGGGAGAATAAAAATCGTAACCGCTTCCGGAATCGACTCTTTCAATTTTCGCGCACCTTGCACGTCAATGTCGAGCAGCAGGTCTTTTCCCTCGGCTGCCGCCTGGTCCAACACCTCCCGATGCGTGCCATAAAAGTTGCCAAAAACCTCCGCCCACTCGAGGAATTCGCCATTGTCTCGGCGCGCAATGAACTCCTCGCGCCCGATAAAAACGTAACCCTCGCCGTTTTTCTCCGTGCCGCGCGGCTTACGCGTGGTGTAGGAAATGGAGAAACGAAGCCTGGGATCAGCCGACATCAGCAGCGCCACCAATGTGGATTTCCCCGAACCGGACGGTGCCGAGATGATGAACACCGTAGCGGTGCGTTTAGCCACAGTCGGCTCGCAAATGGCTCTACTCAAGATTCAATGCCTGTTCACGTATTCTTTCGATGTTAGCCTTTATTGCCAGCGCCAGGCTAGTGATCTTTAACCCCGCATCGCCCACATTCGAACTCTTGGCAAGGGTGGTGTTCGCTTCCCGGTTCAGTTCCTGCAGCAGAAAATCCAGCGGTTTGCCCACCGCGCCGCCCGCATCCAGCAGCCTTTTCAGCTCCTGCGCATGAACCCGAAGCCGGGTAAGCTCCTCTTCCACGTCCGAACGGTCCGCCAGCACCGCACTTTCCTCCGCTAGCCGGGCATCTGAAATATTGCTGCCGTTTAGCAACTCCGCTATCTTTTCCTGCAGCCGCCGCTGCAAAGCGGGAAGGACTTCATCGCGCAATCCCCTTATTTCGAGAGTGGCCCGTTCCACCTCGAGCAGTTCGCCACGCATGGCTTCCACCAGTTTCTGCCCTTCGCGCTCGCGGCAATCGTTAAATGTGCGAATGCATTCAGTCAAGCTCTGCAGAAGATCCCCTTCAAATGTGGCATCTAGGGCTTTCGCTTCGCCAGTGCCGCCGATGACCCCGGGCAGGCCCAGCAGCACGTTCAAATCCGGCTTGCTGTCCAAACCGAGATCCGCGCTCGCCTGGCGGAATAAATCCACATAGCGCTTCAAAGCTTCGACATTATAGCCCGTGCTGTTTCCGTTTTCACGCGCCAATCCTGCCCGAATTTCAATGTGTCCGCGCCCAATGTTCTGCTTCAACAGCTCGCGCATCGCGTTTTCATACGGCGCAAATTCGTGCGATTGATGGAAATGCAAATCGAGCCCGCGATGGTTCACGCTGCGCAAGCTAACCGTTACTTCGCCCGCGCCGGTGTGGCGGCGCACCTGGGCAAAACCAGTCATACTTCGCACGGGCTTAGCGCTGGGTGCGGAAACTGAACCCTTATCCGGCGATGACATTGGAATCGGCGTGCTGCATTTCGTGTAGACGATGATACACGCCATGTTGGGCCAGCAGTTGGTCGTGCGTGCCGGTCTCTACAATCCGGCCACCCTCCAGAACAACAATCTTCGATGCCTGGCGAATGGTGGACAGCCGGTGCGCAATCACCAGCACGGTGCGCTTTTTCATCAGGACGGTTAACGCTTGCTGCACCAGCCGTTCCGATTCTGTATCCAGGTGCGAAGTGGCCTCGTCCAGGATCAAAATAGGCGCGTCCTTTAACAGCGCGCGCGCAATGGCCAGCCGCTGCCGCTGACCGCCGCTCAGCCGCAGCCCGCGCTCGCCGATCACCGTGGCATAACCATCCGGCAGCCGCGTGATGAACTCATCCGCCAGCGCTGTCTTGGCAGCGGCGATTACTTCTTCGCGCTTGGCGCTGGGACGGCCATACGCAATGTTGTCGAAAACGCTGCTATTGAACAAAAACGTCTCCTGCGCAACGATGCTGATGTTCTCGCGCAGGCTGGCCAGCCTTATATCGCGGATATCTCTTCCGTCAATCAGCACCGCCCCACCGGTGGCGTCGTAAAAGCGCGGCAGCAGGTTCGCAAGAGATGTTTTCCCGGCGCCACTCGGTCCTACCAGCGCCACCACGTCGCCCAGCTTTACTTCAAGGTTCAATCCGTCCAGCACCATCCGTTCCGGCGCGTTCGGATAAGCAAAACACACGTTGGCGAATTGAATAGCCTTATCGAAGCGCGGCATCCTTCCCGCAGTTGGTTTATCCATCACTCCCGGGTGTTCATCCATATAGCCGAACACCTTCATCGCGGCTCCAATGCCCTGCTGGAAGATGTTATGAATGTTGGTCAGTCGCTTAATAGGCTCGTACAGAAAAACTAGCGCCAGCACGAACGAAGTGAAGTTGCCGCCGGTCATAGTCGTATGCTTCACCTGCTGACGCCCCAGCCACAACAGAAAAACGATAGTGCTGGCGCCAAAAAACTCAATGATGGGTGAAGCAATTGCCTGGTGCGCAACATAGTGCAGCGTGCCGGTCTTCAACTTCTGTGAGGCCAGCCGGAAGCGCTTCGATTCGAAATCCTCCGCCCCGAAGCTTTTCACCACCTGATGCCCCGATAGTGTTTCCTGCAGAATCTCGTTCAATTCGGCAGCCATGTTCTGTGCATGATGCGTGGTGCTGCGAATGCGCTTACCCAGTCGCACCGTCAACAGCGCGATCAAAGGGAAAACCAGCAGGCATACCAGCGACAGCTTCCAGTTGATTGAGACCATGGCCAGCAGCAGAAAGGCCGCCGTGAAGGCCTGCCTCATCCAATCGGCCAGCATGGTTGAAATCGAAACCTGAATGCGGTCAATGTCGTTCATAATGCGCGACATGATCTGCCCGGTTGGCTGGTCTTCAAAGAACTTCGCGTCCTGATACAGGACACGGTCGAAAACATCCTGCCGCAGATCCATCACGGCGCTCAGCCCGACATAGTTGATCAGGTAATTGCCAGCATAATCACACAAACCTTTGGCCAGGAAACAGCTCAGAATTCCCAGTGCCACCATCGTCAGAATGTTGTGAATCTGCGCCGGGAAAAAATCGTTTAAGGAGAGAACGAAAGACGTATGCGGAATGGAGAACAGTGGCGTGGGACCATCGGGCGATTTCGGATCCAACACCCGATCGAAAACAAAGGGAATCAGCTTCACCAGCAGACCCTGCGACAGGCCCACAATCGCCATCAGGAAAATGGAGGCAATCAGCGCCGGCAGGTAAGGCGCCGAATAGCGCAGCAGCCGGTACAGTTGCTTCAAGCGTGCGCCTCTTCCAGCATCCGCAAGCGCTCCAGGGCGGCGATGATGCGGGAGACGCTTACGGCTTCCAGTCCCTCAGGCGGCGCAACCACAACTTCGGAATCCGTGCGCCAGGGGCCCCAAATAGCCGGATTGGACGAACTGAACATCACAACGCTAGGCACTCCAAAGGCTGCGGCCATATGCGCTGGTCCGCTATCGTTGCCAATGAAAACGGCTGCCTGCGAAATCAACGCCTTTGCATCCTGAAGTGAGCCTTGCGACACCGTGTGCGAGCGAAACGCCGTCAAGTCATCGCTGACGGCGCCCAGGAACACCGGATGGATATTCCAAAGCTTCAAATAGCGCGCCACTTCGCAGAATTTCTCAGGCGCCCACGTCTTTGCGGGTTCGGAGGCAAAAGGATGCACCACCGCATAACGGCCTTGCGGCGCCGCTTTCGCGACACCGTCGGTGAAAAGCTCAGCTCTAGGAACTTCCACCAGCGGAACGCCCAGTGCGAACATCGCCGAAGCCAGATGTTCCGCCGTGTGAACCACGCGGTTTACACCCATGATTCTCTGCGCTCGCGGAATGCGGATGTTATAAGCGAGCGTGGTGCTGTGATGCGCAAACCCGGCACGCCACTTAGCGCCAGAAAGCGCCGTCATCCATTGGCTGCGCGTTCCTCCGTGCAGGTTCAAACACAATGTAGGCTTAAACCGCCGAACCGCCTGCCATGTCGGCGCCAGAATCTCGCTAATTGCTGGATTGCCCTCGAAAACCGGACTGTAAGCCGGCTCCGCAACCACGCCGATACGCAGGTCAGGGCGGGTTTTTTTCAGCAACATTAACGCCGGTGTTGTCAGGACGCAGTCGCCAAGCGATCGCAGCCGCACAATCGCGGCGCGCGCTCCCTCCGGCAGATGCTCGAGGACGGTCATGGTCGCTTAAGGCTCAATAGTGGCTTGGTCTTTAAGCATAACCGGAATGTCGTCGCGCACCGGGTAAACCCGCTTGCACTCCACGCACTTCAAGCCGCTGCCGTCTTCCTTGAGAAGAACCTTGGCCTTACAAACAGGACAGACCAAAATATCCAGAAGCTCTTTACCCACCGCCATCGGACTCCTATTTTAACAGTCGCAAGGCGGTCTAAAGCGGTACAGATCTGGTAGACGGCTTTACTTCTCGCTTTCGCGAGCTTCTAAATACTAACCCGGAACGTCGTCTTCTTTCACTTGCCTGGTCCTGACGCCGCCCTGGTTCGCATCAGGAGCATTCTCAATCCCACTCACCACCGATGCTTCGAAAGCCTGGCCCTCCTCCAGAAGTTCCGTCACGCTTTCGGAATTGCTGTCTTCTGAATCGTAAAGACCTTGCAAATCCCCCGACTGTCCGGCTGAGTCGGGCCCAAGTTCAGTTTTTCTGTCCATACCCTAATGGACTCCGCTCGTCATCGTTTATTTCAGAAGGTTATCTGCCGCTTGCACTCCTGGCTTCTTCCGGCTCTTGTAAATAGCGATGCCCACTAAATTGCTGACAATCACGGTGCCTGCTATTTTGCTGGCGTAGAAGAGGCGGCTTGAGACGCCAATAATCGGATAGACCGCGATCAGAACAGCGATGACGCTAGATAGCAGGCCCGCCACTGAAACAACTCTCAGCCAGGGCGGAATCCCGCTTCTGAAATCCGCGGTTCCCACCAGCGGCAGCGCAAATAGTGCTACATAGGTCAAACCATAATGCACGTTTGATGCGTTCAGCAACAACTGCATAGTCTCCTGTGCTCGAACGCCCAGCATGCTGAGCAGCAGAAGCACAGCCGTTATGGCCGTCATGACCAGGATGGAGTTGACGGGCGTCTTCCATTTTGGATGCAATCGAGTAAACCAGTCCGGAAGCAAGTGATCCCAACCGGCGGTCATGGGCAAGCGCGTCATACCAGTAAAGATCAGGCTGGCGCCGGCAACCCCGCGAGCGAGTAGAAGAAAAATGCCGAAGCGCGCTAAGCCTGTACCCCAGCCGCTGCCAGCGAAGGCGAGGCTGAACGTTTGTGGAATGGGACCAATCAGGTTAATAGGCGCTCCGTCAACAAAGGCTAATACTGAACTGGTGCCCAGAATAAACATGAGTGCGATGATGGGCGCGGATATCCATACCGAGCGAGCGATGGTCCGTGAAGCGCCGCGGCATTCACCGGCCATGATGGCTACGTATTCAAATCCGCTGAGACCCCCCACCGTAATCTGGCCAAAGATCGCGAGGTTCAACCAACTCACCTGAGGAAGTTGGAGCGGAAACGGCGTGTAGGGGCGCGGGTGTCCTGCAAACGCTGCTATTAACGGCAAACTCAGCAATAGCGCATAGGCAGTACATATCAGCATGCTACCGGAGTTATGCAGCCATTTAGCCGCGCCCAAACCGCGAACCGCGAAGAGCGAAATCAAAATAGCGGCCGCGAAAATGATGAGGCCGGCGACCGGTCTGCTTTCGGGTAGCCAGTTCGCAGAAGGGCCGATGAGGTACGCCAGATCGGTTGGCAGCGAATACAGAATGCTCGGCACATCGATAATCGCGTAAACCAGAAGATTCCACGCCGTCAAGAATCCTAGAAAGTCGCCGAACCCATGCTGGGCCCAGCGGTAAAGGCCGCCCTCCAAGGGGATCTTTCGGCTTAGATAGATAACGACGGCGGCCAGCGGCAGATAGAAAAGCGAAATCGCAATCAGCCAGAAAACCGCGTGTTCGCGTCCCAGTTTCGCCGCAACGCCGACCCAGGAAGAACCCACGACACACAAGATCTGGGCCAGCACCAGGTCGCGAAGGTTCATCTCCTTCTTCAGGCCATGGTCGGATTCGCTTGCCGGGAGCGGGGCCGTTTCTGCGCTTGCCAATTCTGGATAGGATCGCACACCAGCGTGTACCTGCGCTGTTTCGAGGCTATGCTGCGTGCTTTCGCCCACATGCGCCTCGTTCGGCCGGAAAGTCGCCCGCATTTCTGCACATCTAGCCGCCGTTATTTGGCCACGCGCTTGCACGGAGTACGGTATGCCAGCCACAGCCACTCGAATGCAATTGATAGTGCCTACGGCCAGTCATGTCGGAGCAAAGATACCAATCAGGAAGACGCCGAGAGCCGCGACTTTTAGAGACTCGGCCCCTCCCGATCAAGCTTTTGATCTGGGCAGCCCTGATGGCTTGCTGCCTGAAATTGCCGTGAATGAAACCGACAGCGTACTCAACCTTTCAATCCCGCTAAGAGGCGTGGATGCCCGCACCGTCTATGTCATAGCTTCGGCGCGATCAATAACGGTCGAGGTAAGGATCATAAATGCCATTTGCCGCACGGGGTTTATACATAAAGAGCTTCAGCAGCAGCGCATAACACGCGAGCTTCGCTTTCGTGAAAATATCGTCAAGGGCTCAACGATCGTTCGTTACTTTGGCGGCGATCTTGAAATCAGGTGCGTGAAAGGACATTGTGAGGACGAATCCGCATGGTCTGAACTGGTCACACTGGACACAAGAAGCTCGTTAGGAAGCGTTGGATAATGATGCCGAATATAGCGTTTAAATCGATCCTGTTTCCAGTGGACTTCTCTGAGGCCTGCGCACTCACGGCGCCGCATGTTCTTAGACTTGCGAAGCAGATGGGCGCAAGTGTCACCTTGTTGCATGTCATACCTTGGCTGTCGGGATGGAATGGCCAGTCGGAGATACGCTGGACCGTCAGCGGCCACGCGCAAATGCGGGATATGGAGACGCGCGAGGCCAAAGATCTGCAGATTTTTCAGCAGAAGTTTTTTCCGCATTTTCACTGCCGCCTTGAACTTCGTTGTGGCGGAGTTGCCGGCACCATTACCGAAACAGCCGGCAGCCTTGGCTGTGACCTTATCATGATGCCTACTCGCGGCCACGGACAGGGTCATGAACACCCGTTTCTAATTGGTTCCACAACTGCCCAGGTGCTGCACGATGCACGGTGCGCGGTCTGGACCAGTTCCCGCTTGAAGGAGCCGGATGAGTTCGCAGGCATTCAACACATCATTTGCATGGTGGACCAGCAGGATATACCGACAGGTTACGTGGAAGCGGCCGGCCGCCTGGCGGCATTCTTCGGCGCTAAACTGACCTTTGTGTCGGCGGTGCCCGCCCGTGGCCCGGAACATCAGGACCAGGATGTTGCTCACTTATGCGATGGCCTGATGATCACACTGCTCGGCTCAGTGGACGAAGTGCTGCGACAGATTACTGCGACCGTCCAAACCGACTTGGTTCTGGCGAACCACGGCCATCTGCAACAGCCGTTCGGCAAATTTCGCACTCACGCCTACCAGATTATCGCTGAGTCCCCGTGTCCCGTGCTAAACCTTTGCATCTGTTCCGATCAACAGGATAATGATCATGCGGGAAGCGCCCAGCAGGCCTTTAACCCTGTGTCCACGCAAGAGGTTTCCCATGCGGATTGAAAGACGGTGGATTTTCATCCTGGCCCTGGCCACGCTTTTGCCGGCTCAAACTGAGCAGCACTGCGGTATTGAGGGCTATGTCAGCAGCGATGTAGCCGACGCGCTCTCAGGAGCCACAATCAATATCGACAGCATCACAAGAGGCTTTCACCGCCAGGCTGCCAGCAACGGCTCCGGCTACTACCTGGTGGATGGTCTGACTCCCGGCGCCTACTCAGTCTCGGCGGAAGTGAAGGGCCTGGGTTGCATCGTTTACCCAAAGATCCCCATCTTTGCTGGTAAACGCGTGCGCCAGGACTTTCGCTTTGTTGAGGCGAAACGTAACCCGGACAGTTGCCAACCGGCTCAGACAATGAAGTAGACTCAGTGACATTGTTCCGGGGTGAGTGAGGCTTCCAAGCCGTATTTTTTCATCTTGTAGCGGAGCGCGTCTCGGCCTATCTTCAAAGCGCGGGCAGCCTCCGACTGGTTCCCCCGTGCAGCAGCCAGTGCTGCAGAAATCAGTCGGCACTCCTGCTCATCCAAAGGAGACAGCTGCTCTTGCGCTGCAGGCCTGGTTATCTCACCTGCGGACGACCGCAGATAGCCAGGCAGATCGGGCACATCGATCCGGTCCCCAGTTGCCATCATGCAGGCGTGTCCAATGACGTTCTCCAATTCACGCACGTTGCCGGGCCAGATATGGCGTCCCAGCACCATTTCAGCGCGCGGCGTCAACCCTGAAATGGGCCTGCCGTATTGCCTGGCAAAATGCGCCACGAAATGCCGGATCAGCAGCGGCAGATCGCCGCTGCGCTCCACCAGAGGCGGCACGGAAATCTCCACCATGGTTAGCCGGTAATAAAGGTCCTCGCGAAATCTCTTTTCTGCGATCGCCGCCCTCAGATCCTGATGCGTAGCGGCAATCACTCGCACGTTTACTTTGCGGGCCGTCAGGGATCCCACTCGCTGTATCTCCTGGTTTTGCAGCGCGCGCAGCAGTTTCGCTTGCGTGTTCATGGGCATGTCGCCAATCTCGTCCAGAAACAGGACACCTTCATTGGCGTACTCGAATAAGCCCATTTTGTCCGAGGCGGCGCCCGTGAAAGCCCCGCGCACGTGCCCGAATAATTCACTCTCGAAAAGGGTCTCCACCACCGCCGAGCAATTAAGCACAACGAAGTTGCCCCTGGCAACAGGACTGAGCCTATGGAGCGTCTGGGCAACCAGATCTTTGCCTGTGCCGGTTGCGCCGGTAATCAGCACGGTGCGAAAGTGCGGGGCAATGCGGCGGACTTTTGAGAACAGCTCCCACATGGCGGGGCTGTTGCCGATAAGGCCGTCCAGTCGCGCTGCGTCCAAGAGCTCAGATTCAAGATGTGCCGCGCGCTGCCGGCGGCGGGCTTGCTCCAGCAGAGCATTGACGCGCGCTCGCAGCACCTGAAGATTGATGGGCTTGTTCAGGTAGTCGCTGGCGCCTCGCCGAATGGCGTCCACCGCCGACTCAGTCGAATAATGTGCTGTCATGAGCAGCACGTCGATGCCGGGATCGAATTGCATAATCCGGTCAAGAACTTCCAGCCCGCTCAGGCCGGGCATCACCAGGTCGGTAAGAACGATGTGCGGATGATGCTGGTAAACCAGTTCGAGGCCGCTCTCCGGATCGTCAGCCGTATAGATGCTCACGCCGTCCTGTTTCAGCGCTGTTGACAGCAGTTCCAGACTACCGGCGCTGTCATCGATGATAAGCAGCGAGACGGAATCGTTTACGGCATGCGGCATGGTTGATTTGCGCCTAGTATAGATCTCAAGCGAGCAATCGGGCAAGCTCCTGCCGAATCGCGGAGAGGCTGAGCGGCTTGGTTAGATAAGAGGAGAAGCCATCCATCAGGGCCTTCTGCTTGTCTCCCAGCATGGCGCTGGCGGTCAGCGCCACAATCGGCGTTGACTTCAGCCGATCATCCAGCCGGAGCTCGCGCAGCACCTCGAACCCATTCATGATGGGCATCTGCAGGTCCAGCAGCACCAGGTCGGGCAGCTTTGCTTTGGCAACTTCCACGGCATCCGCACCATTGGCGGCTTCCAGCACCAGATACCCGGCATGTTCAAGAATGGTCCGCGCCAGTTCACGGCTGGCATCCCGGTCTTCAGCCACTAAGATCGTTTTCATAATTGCCCGATTCGAGTCTCACTTACCGTGCATCTGTCGGACCAGTCCGAGTTCGCTGCCGCCATCGGCATTTCCAAAGCGCGACCTGCCTGGGTGCGCCATCACACGCAACTGCCGGGGCATTTGGCACTACCGTTGAGCCCGTGCATTCCAAGTCTATGGTAGACTTCGGCCATTTATTGCTGTTATGTGCGCTGAAGTTGCCGCGACCAAGCGAAAGATAGAAGGGAATCAGGCGGACTTCTCATCCTACTGGGCGGCGCTTGTTAAGACATGTCCCCTGGCCGTGCTTGGGGTTGGCTCGCAGGGAGAAGTGCTCTTCTGGAATCCTGGCGCTGAACAAATGTTTGGCTGGACCGAGGAAGAGTTGCTGGGAAAGCCGCTTCCCACGATTCCCGATGGTGCGGAACCGGAGTTCCAGGTCATTTTGGAATTGCAGTTGCATGGGATTGCTCAGCAGGCAAAGGATGTCGTCCGTCGACGCAAGGATGGAACCCTCATCTTCCTGCAGCTTTGGACCGCTCCTTTGCAAGATAATAACGGCCAGATTCGCGCCAAATTGGCGATACTTTCCGACAAGAGCGACGCCGCTCGCGCCGAACAGGAGCGCACGCGTCTGGTAACAACAGGCAAACAAGCTGCGGGCCACGCTCACAGTATGGAGCGCTTCAAGGAACTACTTGAGGCCGCCCCGGACGCCATCATTGAGGTAGACGCGGCAGGCCGGATTATTTTGGTGAACGCCGCTACCGAACAGATGTTTGGGTACACCCGCGACGAACTGGCCGGTCAAAGCGTCGACCAACTTGTGCCGGAGGAATCGCGGATGCGGCACACGCTCCATCGCCAGGGCTACGGCGAGTGTCCTATCAGGCGGCCCATGGGTTCTGGATTGCGCTTGCAGGGTCAGCGCAAAGACGGCACCCGGTTTCCTGTCGAGATCAGCCTTAGTCCCGTGAAAAGCGCGGATGGCAGTTCCACCGCCGCCGTCATTCGTAACGTCACCGACCGGGAGAAAGCGGAGACCGGCTTTCGCGAAATGCAAAGCAGGCTGACGGCTGAATTGTCGGCGGCCAATCGCGAACTTGAGCTGCGGACCGACGAGGCTGAGCGGGCCAATCGTCTGAAAAGTGAATTCCTGGCCAGCATCAGCCACGAACTGCGAACGCCGCTTCACACGATAATTGGCTTTTCCCAGCTCCTGGCCGAGGAGTTGGAAGGACCGCTAAATGAAAAGCAGAAGCGCTTTGTGGAGCACGTTCACCGCGATTCTTTCCACCTGCTGGAGCTGATCAACGATGTTCTGGACATCAGCAAGATTGAGGCAGGCAGACTGGACCTGCATCGTGAAGTCTTCAACGCCGTCGACGCCGTGCGCGAGGTTTTGGCCAGCATTGCTCCTGGCGCCCAGGCAAAACAGATTTCGCTGCAGATGAGCGATTACCCGCCGCTACGCGTGCATGCCGACCGGCTCCGCGTGAAACAGATTCTTCTCAATCTGCTCAGCAACGCCGTGAAATTTACTCCTGAGCACGGAGTGATTTCGGTGGAGTGCGGCCAGCAACAGGACGCGGCCGCTTTCTCAGTCACAGATTCAGGCCTCGGCATTCGCCACGAAGATCAAGAGGTTATCTTCGACAAGTTCCACCAGGTAGGACCCACTACCAAAGGTGTGCGCGAAGGCACCGGGCTTGGGTTGGCCATCACCAAACACCTGGTAGAAGAGCATGGCGGCCGAATTCAGGTGGAAAGTCAGTTAGGCTGCGGCAGCAGGTTTTCATTCACGCTGCCCCTGGCCTGAGCCTTCGCACACTGGCTGCACTTTCCGCACGATCCGGCGCTTTGGCCCTGCAACTTCCGTTCAACCGAACCACCTACGGTCACAAAGCCCTCATTGACTATGGCTTTAATCTTCAGCGCATCTTCCAGGTCGGCTATTGCGACCTGCAGTTCCTGCATCATGAATCGAATCTCCTAGAACTCTCCCCCTGTGCACGTGCCATTCCAGATCAAAAATCCGCATGAAATCAGCTTTGGTGGGCAGTTTCAGGCTTGGCGCCTGCGCGTAATGACGCGCTCTTGCCTATGGACTTGGGCCATTTCACCCAAGTCTGAAGCTATCCGCAAACCGCGCCGATACTCCCACCGTCACTTGCTGTGGCATCGGCGCGCGCCTGGCAAAAGCTCACAACCGGGCAAGTGACCTCATTCAGCAGGCTATAAGTGTGCGTGCGCAAGCGGCCCAGAAATTCTTGTGAGTGGCCGCGCCCGATAACAATCAGATTGGCCCTTTCTTGCGCGGCAGTCTCGGCCAGCGAGTGACCAACCGGCGACCCGGTCACCGTCACCGCGAAGTTTGTGCCGGCACGCGCCTGCGCCGATGCAATCTCCTCCCTGGCCATTCTTGTCAGAACGCGCAGCAGTTCGGAATCGAAGTGCTTATTTTGCCGCACAGGCAGACTATGCACCAGCGTCACCGTCGCCCCAAATGCTTCTCCCATCTGCTGTGCGTAGCACAGCAGATGGATCGCTTCCTCACCAAGATCAATTCCGCACACGATCTTGAATACGCCGTCGGCAGAGCGGGCGGGAGCATGAGCCGGATGAACCCACATGGGCACGTGCGTTTTGTGAAGCACCTTGGCCGTGACTGAACCCAGCAAGCCTTCAATAGCCCCATGCCCATGCGCCGCCATCGCCAGCAGATCCACAGGATGCTGGCGAAGCCAGGTGCAAATCTCCGCAGCGGGTTGCCCCTCCAGAGTCACGCGCCTCACCCTATCGGCTGGCACGTCCAGCTCAAAGTTATCGAGTTTTTTGTTGGCCTCCCAAAACATACTCGCAATCCATTCCATGCTCATCGCGGAAGCTTCGCTCATGCCATACCAGGCCTGCGGTATCTCAAAGACGTGCAGCAGCGTTACGGTGGAATTAAATTTCCTGGCCATCCATTCCACCTCGCTTTTCAATGCGCCGCAGGCTTCCGAAAAATCAACCGGAAACAGAATGTTGCTGAAAACCATAACAGGCTCCTTGTCTTTACGTAAGACAAAGATGGCTGCAATCGGACTTCCACCTGTGAACCACGTCTGAAGCAGTGGAGCGCTGCGCAGCCACGCAGCCAAAAAACTCAGCAGTTGGGTGGAATGGCGCAGCCAGCCCGGTCGCATGCTTTGATTGCGCCCAATCCGCGCTATTCCGCTTGGCCCTCCAATTGCGAATTGGATGCAACTAAGGAATCATGACCAATCTTGCTTGCTTACTGCTTGCCGAGACTTCAAACCTCGACGAACACAAAATATCATCCATCTTCCACCCACTCAGCACCCCGGCGCAAAATGAGTTCAATTACGCACTGCTGGTAATAGCCATCTGCGGCGGCATCTTCGTGGTAGTGGCCACTCTGCTGATCTTCACGATGATCCGCTTTCGTCGCAAGCCGGACGGCGGGCACCCGTACGAACCGCCGCAGGTTTATGGCAGCAACCGCATTGAAGCCGCCTGGACGGTGCTTCCGGTGCTCATTGTCTTTGTGCTGGCCGGCGTAACGGCGCGTGTAGTGTGGGGCATTGGCGATGCAAGTCAGCCGAAATCTACTCTGCATGTGGAAGTCACCGGCCATCAGTATTGGTGGGAAGTGCGCTATCCCAATGACGGCGTTGTCACCGCCAACGAGATTCATATTCCGGTCTCACATGATCGCGACCACGCAAGCTTCTTCGATTTGAAGAGCAGCGATGTCATTCACAGTCTTTGGATACCCGAGCTGGGCGGCAAGACGGACCTGATTCCCGGCCGCGCCAACCATATGTGGATGGATCCCAAAGAAGCCGGCGTTTATTGGGGAAACTGTACTGAATTCTGCGGAGCGCAGCACGCCAACATGCTGGTGCAGGTGGTGGCGCAGGAACCCGCCGATTTTGAACGCTGGCTGACCGAACAACGGCAGCCGCACGTCAGTGATCCGCAGGCGCTGGCCGGCGAAAAGAAGTTTCAGATGTTTGCCTGCGGCGGCTGCCACGCGGTGCAGGGCACGAAATTCAAGGGCCGCCTGGGGCCCGACCTCACGCACGTGATGAGCAGGCGGCTGATTGGTTCTGGCGTGCTGCCCAACACTGCTGACAACAGGAAAGCCTGGATTTCGAATCCGCAGGATGCCAAACCGGGCTGCCTGATGCCGGGCATGAAACTGTCCGGCAAAAATCTGGATGATCTGAACGCATTTATGGAGACGCTCAAGTAGCCCGTTATGGCCACCCTCAGTCAATCGATAGAACCGCCCGCATTGGGCCCTGAAAAATACTCGCTGCCCCAGCTGACCTACCGCTGGCTGGCCACGGTTGACCACAAGAAACTCGGTTTGATGTACATCATCGCCATGCTGCTCTTCTTTGTGGTCTCCGGTTGTATGGCAATTCTCATCCGCATACAACTGGCGTTGCCGAACAACCATTTCGTCACGCCGGAAACGTTCAACCGGCTTTTCACCATGCACGGCACCACTATGGTCTACCTGGTGGGCATGCCCATGGTGGCGGGCTTGGGGAACTATCTTGTGCCGCTGATGATTGGCGCACGCGATATGGCCTTTCCTCGCCTGAACGCCTTCGGCTTCTGGGCTTTTCTATTCGGCGGTCTTCTTCTTTACTCGAGCTACGCTACCGGCTCCGTGCCCGACATCGGCTGGTTTGGCTACGCACCGCTGACCAACAGCACCTTCTCGCACGGCGCCGGAACCGACTTCTGGGTGCTGGGCGTGCTGCTGGCCGGCTTCGGGAGCATATCCAGCGCCATCAACGTAGTGGCTACAACCATCGCCATGCGCTGTCCCGGCATGACACTAAGGCGCA
Organism: Bryobacterales bacterium; assembly: GCA_003163855.1. Classification (GTDB taxonomy): domain Bacteria; phylum Acidobacteriota; class Terriglobia; order Bryobacterales; family Bryobacteraceae; genus Bog-105. The sequence goes on from PLRJ01000053.1 coordinate 66,840, forward strand.
TGCCGATGTTCGTCTGGGTGATGCTGGTGGATGCGGCGCTGGTTCTGATTGTCATTCCACCGCTCAGCGCCGCCCAGATCATGCTGATGATAGACCGCGGCTTAGGTGGAAACTTCTTCAACGCCGCTGCCGGCGGACAGGTGCTGCTATGGCAGCATTTCTTCTGGATCTTCGGCCATCCTGAAGTCTATGTTCTGATCTTTCCCATCTTTGCCATTCTCTCGGAAGTCATCCCCGTCTTCTCACGCAAGCCGCTGTTCGGCAAACCTGCCATGGTGGCTGCCATCATCGCGATTGCGTTCATCGGCGTGGGTGTTTGGGCTCACCATATGTTCACCGTCGGACTGCCTTCTCCCGCCAACACCTTTTTCGCCGCCGCCACCATGCTGGTGGGCATACCAACCGGCATCAAGATATTTAACTGGACCGCCACCATGTACGGCGGCCGCATTCGCTATTCGACGCCGATGCTTTTTGCCTGCGGCTTTCTGCTGCAATTCCTCGTCGCCGGTTTGACCGGCATTATGCTGGCGGCCGCACCCTTCGACTGGCAGCTTCACCACACATATTTTGTAGTCGGCCATTTTCACTTCACACTGATCGGCGGTCTGGTCTTCGGCCTGTTCGCGGGCATCTACTACTGGTTCCCGAAAGCCACCGGCAGGATGACCAGCGAGGCTTTGGGCAAATGGCACTTCTGGCTGTTTGTGTTGGGCTTCAACATCACTTTCATCCCCATGCACTTTGCGGGCATCCTGGGCATGCCACGGCGCGTCTATACCTTCCAGGCCGGACATGGTTTGGAAGTGTGGAATCTCATTTCATCCTGGGGGGTAGTGCTGCAGGTGGCGGCCGTTCTGCTGTTTGTCGTCAACATCGTTTGGGCGCTGGCAAAAGGCCCGAAAGCCGGTGACGATCCATGGGACGCCTGGACGCTGGAATGGGCCACGAGTTCGCCCCCTCCTGAATACAACTTCGAAAAAAATCCCGTTGTCCGCAGCAGCCGCCCGCTTTGGGATATGAAGCATCCGCTAGATCCAGATTGGAAGTTTGAGTAAACACACATGGAACAGGAAAATATTCTTTCAGCCGAATTTCTGGCGCAAGCCCAGCAATGGACTGCCCCCGACCGCGGGACGGTCGGCATAATAGCGCTGATTGTTACCGAGTCTGTTTTGTTTCTGATGTTCGCCGCCGCTTATCTGGTCTACGCCGGCAAGAGTATCGTTGGTCCTTACCCGCAGGATGTTCTGCAGGTTCCCATCGTCGCCACCATCTGCCTGCTATCTAGCAGCTTCACGATTTTCCTTGCCGAACGCGCGTTGAAGAACAACCAGCTGACCCATTTCAAACTCTGGTGGGCGGCCACGTTTGTGCTGGGAGCAGAGTTCATAAGCGCTACTGCCGTGGAATGGAAACATCTGATCAACCAGGACCACCTCACCATCAGCACGAACCTATTCGGCACCACGTTCTATTCGCTCGTTGGGCTGCATGCAACCCACGTGCTGGTAGGCCTGGTATTCATTGCCATGGCTATGGTCGTCACGCTGATTGGATTTCCCATTCAGAGGCAACTGAGGCGGATAAAATTTCTTTCCTGGTACTGGCACTTTGTGGACGCCGTCTGGGTAGTCGTCTTTACCGTGGTTTATGTCATTGGGAGATAGGAATTAAAATGATGACTCACAGCGTTGAATATGGGCAGCCGGGCGAGCGAACCACACAGACCGGGTTCGAGATGCCTGCGCCGACACTGCTGCCGCTCGCGCTTGCATTCGGACTGATGCTGGCCTTCCTGGGATTGATCTTTCACCTGTATTTGGTTTATGTCGGAGTCGCGGTCGCGTTCAGTGCGGCTATCGGCTGGTGGCGCGCCGTTATCCCTGCCGAAGCGCACGAGCAAGTGGCTTTAGATCCGGCTCACCGTCCGTCTCCCGTCCTTATGCGTCCCGAAGCGGTGATTCGGCTGAAGCCTGGTGAGTCCCTCCATCGCGTGCATCTTCCGCACGAAGCGCATTCCTATTCGTCGGGGATCATCGGCGGACTTGCAGGCGGCTGTGTCATGGCTGTTTTAGCCTGCATCTATGGCCTCATCGCGCAGCACAGCATCTGGTTTCCTGTGAATCTGCTCGCCGGAGTGGTATTGCCGTCCATGGGCAGCGAGACGCTGGAACAATTGCGCGCCTTTGATGGAAGCGCGCTGTTAGCCGCGTGTCTAGGACATATCGCGCTCTCTATCTTAGTAGGCGTCCTGTATGCCATAACACTGCCCATGTTTCCCCGCTATGCCTTCTTCTGGGCCGGCATTCTAATGCCGCTGGTATGGAGCGGAGTTGTGGCGACCTTGCTCAATCTGCTGAACCCGGCATTGAACAGCCGCATTAACTGGCCCTCGTATGTCCTCTGCCAGCTCGCTTTCGGTCTGGTCTGCGGTTTTGTCATTGCCCGCAGCGAGCGCATCAAAACTTTGCAGAGCTGGACTCTGGCCGAGCGCGCCGGCATCGTGAAACAAGACCCCCAGGACTTCGAGTGAGGACTGCGAAGATTTATCTGGAACTCACCAAGCCGCGCGTCACCTGGCTCATTGTGGTCAGCACCGCCGTCGGCTACTTCTTCGGCCACTTGGCTCTAGGCTCATCCCCGTGGCGATTGCTGCCCATGCTGCACACGTTTCTGGGCACGGCTTTGATGGCATCCGGAACGGCCACCCTGAACCAGTGGTACGAACAAGACGCGGACGGCTACATGAACCGGACTAGGCTGCGTCCTTTGCCGTCGGGACGCATCACTTCAGCCTCGGCCCTCTGCTTTGGCACCGCTCTGTCATGCCTGGGCTTTCTGGAACTCGGCTTCGGCGCGAACTGGCTGGCTGCCACCCTGTGTATGGCCACGCTCGCCGCCTACCTCTTTATCTACACTCCCCTGAAACAGAAGACCTGGTGGTCAACCACGTTAGGAGCGTTTCCGGGCGCCATGCCGCCTCTAATCGGCTTCGCTGGGGCCGCCGCCACGCTCACAGCACCAGCCTGGGCCATGGCCGCCATCTTATTTCTGTGGCAATTTCCGCATTTCTACGCCATCGCCTGGATGTACCGTGACGACTATGCCCGCGCCGGTATTCAAATGCTGCCCGTAGTCGAACCCGACGGAAAATCGACCGCGCGTCAAATCATACTCTTTTCCCTTCTGCTCATTCCCATCAGCATTTTGCCGCGGTGGCTTGGCATGACCGGCACACTCTATACGGTAGGAGCCATCGCCCTCGGAGTGTGGCTGCTACGAGCTGGCTTGCGCCTCGCCTTCCACCGCACGCGAACACATGCTCGCGCCGTGCTGCTGGCGTCCGTCGTCTATTTGCCGCTGTTGTATCTGCTGCTGGTGCTTGACCCTGCCTGGCTGTGAGACTAGCCTTCTGTCCTGCTCCGTTCCTTGTGCAGTTTTCTCAATGCTCGGACCAGCTTTTTGACGCCGGCATCGAAATCCGGATAAACATCCACGTAATGAATTTTGCGGCTGATCGTTGCTGGAATTTGGCAGTTGTCCAGCCGCACCGGTATCAGAAAAGCGTCTTCAGCGGGCAGCCGCTTTGCCAACTCCAGCGCATAGTTCAGTTCGGTCTGAAAATAGCCCCGCTTGTAAGCTGATTGCACCGAGAAGCAGCCCACAAAGTAATCCGCCATCTCAATCGCACGCTCAATCGCCAGCAGCCAGTTTTGCCCCGGAAGCAGCTTTTCATGATCCATCCATGGTTCAAATCCCGCCTCGCGCAGACCATCGTAGAGCTTCTTCACGGCCGCCCGGTCTTCTTCGGCGTACGCCAGAAAAATGCCCGGTCGATCGTTCCGGCGGAATACAAGTTGGCTGTTGCCATCAAGTTCCAGAGTCCCCCGGCCGTCAATTTCCACGGTTCTTCCCTCGCGCAGGCACTCTTCGATAAGTTTTCGCATCTTCTCGCTGAGCACGCCGGTTTATGGCTTCTCGCCGGTTGCGGAGGAGCGGGCGTGAACTGACGAGCGGGTTTCCGGCGCTGCCCCTTCGTGTCCTTTGTTTAATGACGGATTATCTTTAGTAAGCAGGTAGTGCACAAGTGCATCTACCTGATCCGCGGCTTGGCCCCGCGAACGGCCGGACAGCCGAGCCAGCCGTCTTGCCAATTCAACTTTATCCACGCCACGAAATTAGCGCCACCCTCGTGCGAACAGGTGCTGGTCAAAGGGCGCGCGAGTGTTGCAACGCGATGCCTGATAGGGACTTACGCTCCTCAGAGATTTTTTTTGACTTTTGTGAATGATAAAGGTTGCTTCGG
>PLRJ01000244.1 GCA_003163855.1 Bryobacterales bacterium
CACCAGCCACAGCAGGCCGCCTCCAATTTCTTTCGTCGTATCGGAGAACGGGTCAAAAACAAAACTGAACAGCACGAGGATGACGATGGAAAATGCTCCCGCCGCATTCAACGATTCCTTGGTGCGGAGTTCAATGGCGAGATCTTTGGCAGCGACGGTCCAAACCTGACGAAGGCTTCTCAAGCGGCTCCCAATTCAGTGTGAAGCCGGTAGAGCAGAGCGGGATCGTCCAGCATCTCCGCGGTTCGCTCGCCGCTGTAGCGAAGCTTGCCGTTTTCGATAAGCGCCACATGCGAAGCAATGGCCAAAGCTTCGCGCAGTTGATGAGTGGATAGAACAATGGTTGCGCCGCGCGCTCGCGCTTCGCGCAGCAACTCGCTCAACATGGCGATGGCACGGTCATCGAGTGATGTGAACGGCTCATCCAGCAGCAGAAGGCGAGGCGAATGTTGAAACGCGCGCGCCAGAGCCAACCGCTGGCGCATGCCGCGCGAGAACTGGCGGACCGGCATCTTCGCAACCTTCTGAAGGCCCACTCTTTGCAGCCAGCGGCTGCAAACCGCCTCCGCATCGTTCAAGCCATTCAAGTGCGCGAAGAACTTTAGATTCTCAGCCGCTGAAAGGTCTTCGTACACGCCAATGCCATGTCCCAGGAAACCCGACTGCCGGCGCGCCTGTTCACTTCGCGGCTTGTGCCCCAGCAGCGTGACGCCGCCCTGCTGAAATGGCGAGAGTCCGGCAAGAATGCGAAGCAGCGTTGTCTTCCCCGCCCCGTTACGGCCCAATAGGGCGCAGCACGAACCTTCGGCAATGGTTAAGGTGATGTCGCGGAGGGCCGGGTAGTCGCCGAAGTACTTCCAGATTTTGCAGATCTCAATTGCTGCGGCCATAAGGCGAGCGCACGGGCGAGGTTCGGTACAGCATCACCAGACCAAGAGCGAGAATCGTTAGCGCTACGCCAACCATCCACGGCAGGTATTTATAGATCTGCGGTTCGCCTTCGGTGATGGGCGGCGAATCGGAGTTGTCGGGCGCGGCGGTGGCGTCATCGGTGGGCGGGTGAAGTGAGCCGATGCCCGCGATATCCACCGAGTAGTTGCCATTCGCGGTCAAGCTGTAAATGGTGGCTTGGGTTTTCGGTTCGGTGCCGACGTTTTGAATATCTTTGCTGCTTAGCGTCACGCCCGCGGGTGCAATCAGGCGCACAGGAGTTTCCGTCTGCATCCCCTTGATGGGAACGACGCGGCTCCGAAAGGTAAACGGCGTGCCGGCGGGAAGGACGTAGGTGATTTCAAATTGCGTGTCACCTGGCTTAATAGGGAAGTCGATCTTGAAAACATCGTCCTGGTTGGTCTTTTCTGCGGCGCGCGGCAGCGGCATGCCCTGCGGACCCTGGGCGTTGACACGGACTTGACCATTGGCGGCGCGCGGCAGATAGAAACGATAGGAACCCAGCGCCGGATTGTTGTAGGTGGTCTTGCTCTCGTTCTTCACGATTACTGTTTCACCCACGGCGATTTGACTCGCATTTGGTTCGAAGACGATGAAGCGCGTGGCAACGTGCGCCACCGACGGCTGTGTCGTGGCATCGAAAATCTGCAGTTCCACTCCAGAGGTGGGCGAAACAGGCGTAAGAAGTTTGTTGTAGTTCACGCCTTTGAAGGCAGCTTGCAGAAGTTGCGGACCGCCGCCGGGTTCGTCTTTCGCAAAGGCGAAGTGGCCTGACGCGTCACTGACCGTTGTGCCCAGAGTGCGCATGCCGCCTTGACCAGGCTTCACCAGCGTCACGGGAATGCCCGAAGCCGGCAGTCCGGTGGTGCCGTTCACCACGGTGCCATCGATAGCGGCGAACATTATGGAGGAAAAAAGAAGGCCGGCGAATAAAAGCTTCATGCCATGGCCTTTCCGCACTCGCCGCAAAATTTCAATGGCTTCGGGAATGTCGCCTTGCAGTGCGGGCACACCGTCGATGTCTTCTGTGGCTTTGCCGCGGGATTTTCCGCCGCAACACGCATTTGCTGAAGACCCAGCCGCTTGATAGTCTCCTCCGTCTCAGCCAGAACCACGGCCAGCTCCCTTTGCAGCGCTAATTTGGTCTGCTGGTAATCGCCGTCGGACAATTTCCCCAGCCGGTATTCAAATTGCAAATCGCGCAGGTTGTCGTAAATGGCATGCTTACGGTCTTCCAGATGATGGATGGGCGATACCGGAATGGGTTCGGGAATGTCCTGCTGGCGCACCGCGAGCGTATAAAACAAAGCTCCAAACGCCACCAGGCAAGCTAAAGCAATAATCATTTCGAAGAAGGTTCGTCTTCCAGTTCGCTATCAATCTGCTGCTGGAAGCGATTCAAAGTAGCTTCATCTACCGGCGAAAGCGGCGCGGGCGTCTGTTGATTGCGCCGCACCCAGCGCGAGTAGATAAAGAAGCCCAATAAGAGAGCCAGCCCCGGCATCACCCAGGTGACGATGGGCCAGACGCCTTCGGTAGGAGGAGTAGCCAGGGCCACGATGCCCTCTTCTCGAACGACTTGGCTGACGATCGCGTCGTCGCTTAAACCGGCTTGTTTCAGATCGTAGATTTTATGCCGCATCGGATCGGCCGAGCCGCAGTGCAGCATGGGGCAATCGCCTACCGTGTTGCGGCAACCGCCGCAGCGGCATGCCAGACGGCCGCCAACGCGCGTAACGTCCGGCGTCAGGTAGGACGTAGAATCCTGCGCGATGAGAATGGCGAGAGTGGCTGAAAAAAGAACCGCGAGCTTAAGGCTCGACCGTTTGAGGGGTGCTAGCAATTCCTACTACCTCCGTGCGCGCGTACTGCAGGCGCACCTTACCGGGAACTAAACAGATCAGCGTGCCCGCCAGCAACACCCAATAGCCAATCCAGATCCACGAGACAAGCGGGAAAACGTAAATCTGAAAGATAGCTTTCGTGTTATCGGGCGAGATGCCGGAAAAATTGATATACAGATCTTCGTTCAGCCGGCGCCGTATGCCGATCATGGAAGCCTGCTGCTGGCTGGCTTTATAAAGGCGAATTTCAGGTTCCAACTGGCTGACAATGCGTCCATTGATGCCGACATCCAGAGTGGCATGGCTGAACTGATAGTTACTGGTGTCGCCGTCGTTGACATTCAGCAGTTTCAAGTCGTAGCCTGCGAAGCGAAGGCTCTGGTTCAGACCCAACTGGCGCGTTTCATGTTGATTGAAGGCGCTGCCGGTGAAGCCGATGAACATGAACACAATGCCCATGTGTACGATGTAGCCGCCATAGCGCCGCGTGTTGCGCCAGGTAAGTTGATACACCGACTGCACGAACGGAATTTGTTCTTTAGTCTGAATAGCGCGGGAGCCCTTCCAGAACTCACCCAGTATGGACGAAATAACAAACGAACAAAGGCCAAACGACATCAGGGCGCCAATTTGCCGGACGCCTAAAGCAGCCAGCAGCGCCATCACAACAACACCGAAGATAGTGGGAAAAGTGAACGACTTTTTCAAGCTGGCCATCGAACTCTTGCGCCAGGCAATCAGCGGACCCACGCCGGTCAGGAAAATCAGGAACAGAGCAATGGGAACGTTGACCCGGTTGTAATAAGGAGCGTCGATAGTCTCTTTTTCGCCGGTCAGCGCTTCCATAATAACGGGGAACAGAGTGCCCCACAAAACGGCGAAGCAACTGGCCAGCAGAATCAGGTTGTTAAACAGAAAACTCGATTCGCGCGAGACCACGCTCTCGAGCTTTACTTCGCTGCGCAGATAACGGAGGTTTTTGACGATAGCGAAGATGGTAAGCACTGTCGCGCTGATTAAGAAAGTAGTGAAATACGGCTTCACCGGCGATTGCGCGAAGGCGTGAACGGAAGAAACCAGTCCGGTGCGCGTTAGTGTCGTGCCCAGAATGCTGAGCAGGAACGTGGCAGAAACCAGCACCATGTTCCACACCTTCATCATGCCCTTCTTTTCCTGCATCATGACGGAATGAAGGAAAGCGGTGGAGGTAATCCAGGGCATCAGGGAAGCATTCTCCACTGGATCCCAACCCCAATAGCCGCCCCAGCCAAGCACAGTGTAAGCCCAGCCCATGCCCAGCAGAATGCCGGTGCTCTGAAAAAGCCAGGTGACAATGGCCCAGCGGCGCGTGGTGTGAATCCAGGCTTCACCCGGCTGCCTGGTAAGCAGCGAAGCCATCGCAAACGCGAACGGCACCGTGCAGCCGACATAGCCGAGATAAAGGAAAGGCGGATGAATCGCCATGGTCCACCACTGCAGCAGCGGGCTTAAACCATTACCATCGCCCACATCGATGACTCCGCGTCCGGCCATCAGCACATGGAAGGGACTCGCGACGAAAGTGATCATGCCGACGAAAAACGCCAGCGTGGTCATCAGGATGGCTGTCACAACCGGCATCATGTCGCGAAACTTACGGCGATTTGTGTAAGTAATGATGGCGGAGTAACTGGAAAGAATGAACGACCAGAAAAGCAGCGAACCTTCCTGTCCACCCCACCAAGCCGTGAATTTATACACCGCCGACATGGCTTTGTTGCTGTGAGCCGCCACATAGGCAAGCCGAAAATCGCCTTGTATGAGCGCGTAAACCAGCACACCCGACGCCAGCATCAACAACACCCAGGTAGCGTAAACTGCCCGTTCCGCGCTAACAACCAGAAACGGCCGCTTCCCGTATTTACCCGCCAGGGAAGCCGCGACGGCAAATACAGACAGGCAAAAGGCCATCAATACGCAGAGGGCGCCTAAGTTTTCCATTTTGTTTTACCAGTGTACGTGCTTATTGGATGGGAGCACGAAGGTTGCTGATCTTCTGTGTTGGGGCATCGTGCGAAATACCCTTCTGCGCCGGCTTCGCTTCATACTTCGAAGCGCACTTGGCTTGAATCTTGTTCGCCTGAAACACACCGTCTGAACCTAAATGCCCATCGGCCAAGGCTTGCGCGTTGTCGCGGAAAGTATCGGGCAGCGGGTCGGTGCCGGTATAAACAACGTTCAGCCTGGTCGCGCCCTGGTGCAGCGTGAAGTTCACCTGCGTTCCCGTTTTCACAATGGAGCCTGGCTGCACGTCGCCACCCACCCGAAGCCGATGGCTTTGCGCGGCATTGCCCATCTGCTGCAATTCGGGAATGGTCTTGTAATAGGTTTTAGTGTCGCTAACGCCGCCGACGGCGAGCCACACCAGCGAACCTACAATCAAGGTCATCAAAATCCCGAACTTCAAATAAGTATTCATAAAGCCACTCGCAACCTCAATTATAGGACGTGCCCAGGCTTCTCAAGATTGTATATCTCCTGGTAACATTAAAGCCTGGTGTTCTTTTCCCGTCTAACAGCCGTTGCCGTGGCTCTCACGTTCTTCGTGGGCATCACCCAGTGCGCCGCTGTATGCACCCAAGCGGAAGTCAACGTTCAAAAAGAACTGCCGCCCTGCCACGACATGGGCCACGCTCCCGCGAAACCTGATCATTCTTCCTGCAACCGGCCTTTGCTGATTGCTGAACAGGCCGCCACTATACAAACGCCGGCTGTTCCATTGCATGCCCAAGCCATGACGGCGCCGCACGCTGCGCCGATGCTGATTCGTATTGCGTTCGCCCGCATCGAAAGACGCGTCGTTTATCCGCCTCGCCCGCCCCGTTCCACTACCATCCTTCTGCTCTGATTTCCGGCCTCCGCTCGCTCTTTGAGACGCGCGCAAGACGGGCGCGGTGTCAAGCGCCCTGCCGAAACGGCTAGAGAGATCCTTTACTCTCTGGCGGCGCGTCCGCGCATTTTGCGCTTTGTTCGTCCCTCATTTTCTAAAGCCCGGAGTCCGTCCAGATGTATGTCAAATGGTTTTCCTTCGTTCTAATTACGAGTGTGAGCGCGTTCGCGCAGCACGATATGTCCAATATGAACATGCCCGGCATGGATATGGCTGGCACGCCGCCGGCGCAATCGTTTCTGATGAACCTGGCCTCTGGCACCTCCGTTAACCCCGCGGCCTGGCCCATGCCGATGCTGACTACCACTTCCGGCGACTGGACCTTCAACTTCATGGCCCAGGCCTTCCTGGTCGAGACGCAGCAAACCGGCCCGCGCGGAGCGGACAAGCTCTACTCCACCAACTGGTTCATGGGCAGCGCTTCCCGCAAGCTCGGCAGAAACGGAGCGATCCAGTTCGACACCATGCTGAGCCTGGAACCCGCCACCATCACCGAGCGCCGCTATCCGCTGCTGTTTCAGACCGGCGAAACCGCCTTCGGCAAACCCATCGTCGACGGCCAGCACCCACACAATTTCATCATGGCCGTGGGCTTCACCTATGCTTACCGTCTTGCTGAGAACACCACGCTGGAACTCGCTTTTCACCCGGTCGGCGACCCCGCGCTGGGCCCGGTCGCTTATCCGCATCGAGCCTCCGCGATGGAACTTCCGCAAGCCCCCATCAGCCATCACTTGCAGGATTCCACCCACATCTCCGACGACGTCGTCACCGCCGGCATCGCCTATAAACAATTCAAACTCGAAGCCAGTGGTTTCCACGGCGCGGAGCCGGATGAAAATCGCTGGCATGTGCAGCAGGGGGCCATCGACTCCTGGTCCACCCGCCTCTGGTACACGCCCTCTCCCAACTGGGCGGCGCAGATTTCCACCGGCTATCTCGCTCATCCCGAGGCGCTGGAACCCGGCGATCAGCAGCGCACCACCGCCTCCTTGGCCTATACAAAACCGCTATCTGCCGGTGCATGGAACTCAACCTTTATATGGGGCCGCGTTCACTACACCGCCAACGGGCAAAATGCCAACTCCTATCTGGCCGAGACCGTGCTGCCCGTCTCGCGCCGCAATTTCCTGACCGCGCGCGCAGAACTGGCGGACAAGGACGAACTTTTCGGCCTTGCCAGCGACGCCTCTTACCGCATCGGCGCCTATACTGGTGGATTCACTCACGACTTTTTCCTGTTCACGCACCTTCAAACCGGGCTCGGAGTTAACCTCACGTTCTACTCCTTTCCTTCGTCCCTGAAGCCCGATTACGGCAACCATCCGCTTTCGGCGAACGTCTTTCTACGGTTACGTTTGCGCCCCACTCGGCCTTAAGGGTTTGGAATGGTGCAAAATAGAAGAAACGCCATGAAATCTGTTTGCCTTTTTGCCCTGCTTAGCGCCGCCGTTTGCCTGGCCGCCGATGTTCCCAAACCCGAAGTCAATGTGGTTGACCAGATCATCGCGAAGGTCAACGGCGACATTGTGAGTCAGGACGAAATTCGCCGCGTCGCCAAGGAAACCGCGCAGGAAATGAAAGCGCAGGGTGTGGGGGGCCCGCAGGCCGAACAGATGCTCCGCGAAAAAGAGAAGAACGCGCTGCGCGATCGCATTGATGAACTGCTGCTTACCCAGAAAGGCAAGGAGCTGAACATCAATGTGGATAGCGAAATCAGCAAGTACATGGCCAGCCTGCAGCGCCAGTCGGGCATTACGGATACCGAAAAATTTCACGATTATGTGCGCCAGCAATCCGGCCTTACCTTTGAAGATTTTCTGGCCGAAGCAAAGAACCAGGCGCTGACGCGCGAAGTGATCAGCCAGGAAGTAGGCCGCCACATCAACGTTTCCGATAAAGAAGTGCAGGCTTACTATGATGCGCACAAGAACGATTTCATCCGCGAAGAGAAAGTCTTCCTGAGCGAGATTCTGATCTCCACCGAAAACAAAGACGCAGCCGGCGTTGCGGCCGCAAAGAAGAAGGCTGAAACTCTCTCGGCCGATGCCAAGCGTGGCCAGCGTTTTGCCGAACTGGCGCGGGACAACTCCGATGCCGCGACAGCTAAAGACGGCGGCGCTTTGGGCGGCTACAAAAAAGGCGAACTTAACAAGGAGATCGAAGACGCCGTTTGGAACCTGCCCCGAGGCGCCGTCACCGCTCCCATCAAAATCGCGACCGGCTTCGAAGTTTTCAAAATTGAAGATCACACCAAAGCCGGCTTAGCCCCTGTTGCCGACGTCAAGCCTGAAATCGAGAACATTCTCTACGGCCCGAAAATGCAGCCCAAGGTTCGCGAGTACCTGACGCAACTGCGCACGCAAGCCTTCTTGCAAATCAAGCCCGGTTTCATCGACACCGGCGCCTCGCCCGGCCAGGACACCAAGTGGCAGGATCCGGCTGTGCTGAAGCCCGAAACCGTCACTAAGCGCGAAGTGGAAGAAAAGACCCGCCACAAGCGTTTCTTAGGTATTCCGATACCCGGCACCTCCACCACCGCCACCGGCAAGAGCAGTTCGCGCTAAATGAAGTCACTCTATGTGGGCACCTTGGCGCCCAATGAGGTAAGTACCGCGCACTTTCTTGTGTTGACCAAGGAAGTGCGTCAAAAGAAAACCGGCGAGCCTTACCTGTCGCTTCACCTGGCCGACAAAACCGGCGAGATCGAAGCCAAAATGTGGGACGGCGTAGCCGAAGTAATGGACACCTTTGATCGAGACGACTTCGTCAAGGTTAAAGGCATAGCCCAGATCTATCAGAACCGCAGCCAGTTCACCATTCACAAGCTTCGCCGGATGGAAGACCACGAAGTCGATTTCACCGACTTCTATCCCTGTTCCGATCGCGACAGCGAAGAGATGTTCCAGGAACTGCGGGGAATCATTGCTGGCATTGCGAACCCGCATCTGCGCGGCCTTTTAGAAGCCGTGTTTAACGATCCGGAGATCGCCGCACTGTTCAAACTCGCTCCCGCCGCCAAGAGCATTCATCATGCCTGGCGCGGTGGTTTGCTGGAACACGTCCTGTCCTTGTGTGCCCTGTGCCGACTCACCGGTCCGCATTATAAGAACGTGGATATGGACCTGCTGCTTACCGGCGCCATCCTCCACGATGTGGGAAAAATCGAAGAGCTCTCCTTTGCGCGGAGCTTTAATTACAGTTCTGAAGGGCAACTGCTGGGCCACATTATACTCGGTCTGCGCCTGCTGGCAAGAAAGTTTGAGCAGCTCCCCAACTTCCCGCCGCGCCTGCGTTCGCTGGTGGAACACATCGTTGTCAGCCACCACGGGGAACTGGAATTCGGATCTCCGAAGGTGCCCGCCTTTGCCGAGGCGCTGCTGTTCCACCATCTCGACAATCTTGATTCGAAGATGAACGCGGTGGAGTGCGCTCTTCGGCGAGACCAGCAAGTGGATGGCGAATTTACGTCGTGGATCAGTTCGATGGAGCGCGTTCTGCTGAAGAAGGAGCGGTATTTGCAAGGTCCGAAACCGGCTGAAGCTCCGGCAACGGAGCCACCAGCAATCACCACGCCGCCGGAACCGGCACAGCCCGTTCAGCACCGCCCGTCTGCCAACTCCGTTTTCGCTGAGAAACTGCAGGCCGTACTGGGTAATCCCAAGTAGGGGCGGAAAGGTGAACGAATCCGATCTTTCAGTTATTGATCCGTCGCGAATCCAATAGCCGATCAATCAATGGACTGAGCCGACCGAACTGATTCATCAAGGCGAGGATGTCATTCTCCAGACTGTCTGGGTTGATTGCAATCCAGCCCTCCATCAGCGTGAGTGGTCCGTAATCCACGCCTACGTTGGGCCATTTGCCGGCGCTGGTTGCGAAGGCAGTTCTGAAGTTGTTGGCGAAATCGCGACTGGTGATAGCGTAGCCATTTAGGTGCCTGAGTTTCAAGGCGTGAATGTTGTAGTTGGCCCGATTTTTCCTGATTGAAGCTTCATTGATCCAGACGGAGAAGAAGATTCCCGATGTGTTTTGCATGCCATCCATGGAGTCGTTGGTCCAGGATGCTTTTTGGAGTTTTAAGACGGAACCGTTTTTGTGGAAGCCACTTCTGCAGACGAGGCCATGTTGGGGCCGCTGATCAAAGCGGGCTTTGACGTTTTCGAATAATTGGACGAAGTTTTCTGGCGTTGTCATTTGCGTTGTGGGTGCGCTGCGAAATAACGGCGGCATGGCCTTTACTTGGGTCCTTTGCAAGCGAACCGGCTACCGCCGCTGTACCACCTTGATCTCAAAAATCAACGGCCACCGCTTACCCGTCACGAACAACCGGTCCTTCGCAGTGTCATAAGCGATGCCATTCAATACCGATTCCCCATCCAGCCTCTGGCTCTCCGGCAGAATCCCGGTCAAATCAATCCACCCAATCACGTGCCCATCCCGCGGCGAAATCCGCGCAATCCTCTCCGAATGCCACACATTGGCGTAAATCTCACCCTTTACATACTCAAGCTCATTCAACTGGTCAATACGCGTGCTTCCCTCCTTCACAACAATCCGCCGCGTTTCTTTGAAGCTGGCTGGATCGCGAAAACGCAGCGTATCGGAACCATCGCTCGTTATAATTTCTCGCGCCGCGCGCGTCATGCCCCAGCCCTCGCCCGTATAGGTGAACTGCTTCACCAGCCGCAGTGAAAATCGATCATAGACAAAACAAATGCCGCTCTTCCAGGTCCACTCATAAAGATTCGGGCCCCAATCCACGATGCCTTCGCCGAAATACTGCGGCGACAGATCCAACTTCTGCAGCACCTTGCCGGTTTCCGGCTGAATCGCCATCACGGCCGAGTGCCCCTCAAGTCCAGTTCCTTCGTAAAAGAAGCCATCCAGATAAAAGAAGCCTTCCGTGTAGCTCGAGGTTGAATGGGGATAGGTCTTTACCACCTTATAAGTGCTGACCGGCGCCGCACCGCAAACGAACAGGCACAATAGAAGCAGCGCGATGATCCTCATAGGCCGAGGTGCCGACGTATCCGATCAGTCGTGTCCTTCGTAACCAGATTCAGTTGTACCGATCCGTGCTGCTTCTCCTCAAGTTCCACCGTGTCCCCTTCTGCTTCCATCAGCTTTACGAACTGGGGATTACGCCACAACTCGAAGTCATCTTCTTGAGCCGCAAACACCACGTACTTGCCAGGCGCGAGGTCTTCTCTTGAAAAGTGAAGATATTGATCGAGGTCGGCCGAGTAAACCTCGCCATTCCGCGTCACGAAAACGCAGACCGGACTCTTGGCCGCATCGTGCGGGAGCTTCACGTCGCCGCTTAGGCTTGCGCCGTTTTTGCTGTAGAGCAAAGTCAAGTTCAGGTTGCCACCCTCGGGCACTTCCACTGATTCCGGATCTATAACCTGATTACCGGACCGCACTGCCTTGCGATACGCCTTGCCTGGATTGCTGAATCTCACCTCATACTTACCGGGCGAGACGTTGGTGAGCAAATAGCTGGAGGTGTCTCCATCAACCTGCCACTGCGTTTGTGAATTGGCGTGATCGCCCATCGGGAGCAGGAACACCGAGCCAGCAGTAAGCGGCTTGTCCTCTTCCCCTTCCATCACCACCCGAACCCGAACCCTTGCAGGCAAGAACGGCGTGATAACAATGCCATTCAGATCCTCATCAGCAAGGGTTATCTCAGCCCTGCCCACCTCAACAGACTTCCCGGCGCGATTCGCGGAAAGTGTCAGGCGATACCGCCCAGGCAGCATGTCTTCAAATATAAACTCGCCATTTGCAAGAAGTTTGCCAGGCTGTATCGGGCCTCCCATCTGATTCGTCCACTCCGCATGAACCGTGTCGCCCGCCGGCAACCCGGCTTGGGCCGCAACTCGACCGTGCACGCTAAGCAACTGACCGCGCCGCACCTGGATCGCGAGGCCGTCCTGCTGTTGACCGGCTTCAAGACGAATGCGTTGCGCCTCCGCCATGGATAGAGCGGAAGGGTAAAACGTGCGGATGTCGTGAACCTTCGTCGGTCTTCCCTCGCTGTCAACCCGCACCAACCGCGCGATCCTCCCTGCATAGTTGCTTGGATCGGCGCTCACAAAGTAAGTGCCCGGGCTCAGTCCATCGAACCGGTATTCGCCCGCCTGGTTAGCATCGGTAGAGTCCAGCGGCGATTGATCCTCCCAAAGCGTAACGCGTTGGCCAGCCTCTGGATCGCCATCCGCATCCACCACGTTGCCGCTAATTGACCCCGCCGGAGACATGCGCAACATCAGGCCCTTCATTTTCTCGCCGGCCCCGACTTTCAAAATCGTGAGCGGACTATCTGGCTTGTCGCGGCCGTAGCCACCTTCCAGGTAACCGGTCTTTTCGCAGGTCAACTTGTAAGAACCCGCGCCCACGCCGGCAAAACGAAAATCGCCGGTGGAGTCGGTTGTCGCCACGAATTCAACTCGATTCTCCGACGTGTTTGGAGTCAAATGCACCAGCGCTTTCCGAACCGCCTCGCCTGTCATCGCATTGGTCACATGCCCTTCCAGCGTCGCCAACCCGGCGTCGGTCGCGCCGGCTTGCTGCGCCAGCATCGGCATCATGATCAGCCACAAAAAAAGAAGTTTCCTCTCTGCCATTAAGATAAGAACAATGACACAATTATCAGGTGCCGGGAATCAATTTACCGGAGCCTCATCAAGTCAATTATGAACATCAAGAAAATAGCGAAATTCACCTTCGTTGCTGCGTTCTCCGTCGGATTAAGTGTCGCCGGACAAGACTGGTATCATGACCGCCTCGCACGTTTCGGCGGCGAAGGCTGGCGTCCGCACGTCTTCATGCAAGTGCGCAACGACCTTGAACACATTTACAGCGCCGGCGCAGCCAGCGACAAGGAGCGCCGTCGCTTAGAAAGAACCAAGGAAGAGTTGTCCGCGCTTCAGTCGAAGCTGGATCAAGGCGTGTTCGATAACGGCACCTTGAACGATGTCATCGACTCGCTGCACAAATCGGCAAACGACAACCGCCTGGCGCCTCGCGATAGAGAAGTAATCGCCGATGACGAGAGCCGCCTGCACGATTACCAAAGAAATCACAATCATTGGCTTCACAAGTAAGCCACTAAAATATGGCTCTTGAAAAAGTGATGTATACGGCCACGGCCACGGCCACTGCGACCGGTGGCCGCGAGGGCACCGTCCGCTCGGACGACCGCAAGCTCGATGTCAGGCTCGACCCGCCAAAGCAAATGGGCGGTACCGGCACAGGCACGAACCCCGAACAGCTGTTTGCCGCCGGCTACGCCGCTTGCTTCCTCGGCGCGATGAAGTTCGTAGCCGGCACACAAGGCCTGTCGATTCCGGCCGACGTTTCCATCGATTCGAAGGTCAGCCTGGGTCCCTTGGGAGCACCGCTAAAAGGTTTCGGCATCGCCGTCGAGATGCTGGTCCACCTGCCCGGCATGGAGCGAGCCCATGCCGAGCAACTGATCCACGATGCGCACGAGGTCTGCCCTTATTCCAACGCGACGCGCGGAAACATCGAAGTCAACCTCTCATTGGCTCAGGAGATGCGAGGGCGCAACGAAATTCGATTGACTGCATCCCGCTGACTTCAGCGGAAATGGAGCCTAACGTACCGGATGGCTGACAGCTTCGATCAATGGTGGTGATTAGTGCAGCTAAGATTGACCGGAAAGTGATGGGCCCGCAGCTTAGAGATACCAAGCCGCAACGCAATTCGATTGATTTCATCGCCGCTGACTTCAGCCGCAGTTATCGACTGCTGTTCATTCTCCCGAAGCAAGAATGAAGTTCCCCGGGATTTCATTGCCTGAAGGCTGCTGGCAAGCAGCAGACTGGCCAGCAGCGCGGCGAAGTTAATTTGGATCTGAGGCATATCATCGGCTGGTCCTGGCAACTCCGTCGCCTGGTTTAGTTGCTTGTTAACAGTCTGTCGTCCCTCGGATTTAGGGTATCCCCGCATAAGCGAACGCCCTGTTCCTACTGTCGGGCTACAGTTTCTGCGCGCCCTCGATCTTTCCTAACTTGCGGTCAAAAGTGCCAAGTGGGAGGTGCCCGACCTTGCGCGCCATTTCCAGCATGAGGCAATCCGAAAACCCAAGGGATGGCTGGTCGCGGAACAATTTCAGCGCGGCGGCTACGCTCTCATGATCGTGCAGAACCAACTGGCGATGGTCAAGCAGCATCTCGATGCCCCTGGCTTGCTGCTCCGCATTTAATTCGTAGACGCTGGCCAGTACCCAAACCGCCTCGGCGAGCGCGAGAAGCGAGACCCATGCGCCGTTGACGATAAATGCCTCAGCGGCGCGGGCCTGCCGGGCGTCGTCACGCGTGATGAGCCGGACCAGAACGTTGGTGTCAAGCGCGCGCATAACGTTTGCGGAAGCGGTCTCGTATTCCTTCCTTCAATTGTTCCAGGCTCTTCGGTTCCTTTGTTTCCGATCCGAACAACGCTTGATGAATATCTTCTGAACTGAAGCCGCCGACCCGTTCCACTACAATCCGGCCTCCTTCTTCTTTCCACTCCAGTACCGATCCGGGTCCAATGCCTAATTTCTTGCGCACAGTGGATGGAACCGAGACCTGACCTTGCGTTGTGACCCTTGTCCGTCCGATTGCCATGCTTCATATTACCGCGGTAATGAGGCGGATTAATTGACGAATTACGGAGGTGCGAGCCTTCTTCAATTCGCGCCAGCCCAGCGCTGCCCCTACGCTCGTTTGACTTCGACCCAACGCTCGGGCGCGAGTTCGCCTGCACGCCTGGTCAGCGACAGTGTCGGAACCACGCGGATATTGTCGCAATTGGCGACGCAAGCTTTAGGAAGGCCCTCTGGCTCTCCTAAGGGAACCTCATTGGCGATTAGACGAATATTCGAGGTAACTTCAGCGGCAATGAACTTGGAGAGGTAGTCGTAAGCATCGTTGCGGCTCAACAACAGCACCGGACGCCTGCCGATCGGTTCCCGCAGTTCCGCCCAACAGATCTCGAACTGCTTCATTCCTTCCATTCCTCGGGAAGATCCAAAGTAGCGGCGTCCTCGTCGGAATCTGGCTGTAGGCGGTACGCCTCGCGCATTCGCTCGGTTTCCAGGCGGAAAATCTCGTCCTTCACAGCTAAATTGGTTCGAATCGCAAAAGCGCCGACAAGAGGCTTACTAAGCCAAAATCAGGCTCACCAAGGCCCGCGCCGAAGCCGCCGAAATCGGAAATGAAGTCAAATCGACGCCTGACTCTGTAAAATCTGAACAAGGAATTCGCCATCGAACTGACAAAACAGATCGCCGCTTAGGGAAAACGTCACGGCATGCACTGCAAGACTCATAACCAAGGCACAACTATGCCCCAAAAATGCGAAACAGCGCCCGATGTTAAACTTGGATCTTGTCAGGCTCCGGGCTTCGTGCAATGGGCGGCTGTAAACCCCGCCAGGACCGGAAGGAAGCAACGGTAGCGGCTTAGCTCGTGTGCCGCGGATCACCCGGGGTCTGGCATACACGCACTCCATTCCACCACCCTCATGTATCAGGTCATCGCGAGGAAGTATCGTCCGCAGAATTTTGATGAACTGATCGGCCAGGAACACGTCCAGAAAACGCTGGCGAACGCCATCATCAGCCATCGCATCGCGCACGGCTACATTTTTTCGGGCCAGCGCGGTACCGGCAAAACCACCGTCGCGCGCATTTTTGCGCGCTGTCTCAATTGCATTCAGGGTCCAACGCCCACTCCGTGCGGAGTCTGCTCCAGTTGCGTTGAAATCACCGCCGGCAATGCCGTCGATGTCATCGAAATCGACGCGGCGTCCAACCGCGGCATCAATGAGATGCGCGAAATCCGCGAGAACGTCCGTTACCGCCCCTCGCGCGACCGCTATAAAGTCTTCATCGTTGACGAAGCGCACCAGATCACCAAAGAAGCCTTCAACGCACTTTTGAAAACGCTGGAAGAGCCGCCGGAATGGGTCGTCTTCATGCTCTGCACCACAGAGGCGGCCGAAATCCCGATCACCATCGCCTCGCGCTGCCAGCATTTCAACTTCCGTTCAGTCGATTTCCTGCAAGTTGTCGAGCGCATGCGGCTCATCGTGCAGCAGGAAGGCATCAGCGCCGACGACGAAGTTCTCTCCGTCATCGCCCGCGCCGGTGAGGGCAGTGTCCGCGACTCACTCTCCGCGCTCGATCAGGCCATTGCCTGTTGCGGCAATACCCTTTCGGTGGATGATGTTCGTGCTTTGCTCGGCATGTTCGGCGCCGACTCGCTAAAGGCGGTCGCCAGCGCCGTCACTTCCCAGGACGGAGCCGCCATGCTCGACATCGTGCAGGAACTGGAGCGCAACGGCCAAAGCCTCCAGCATTTCTGCCGCGAACTATCGCGCTACTGGCGCAACCTGCTGGTGGCCAAAATTTCCGGCAAGCCCACCACTCTGATTCCCGCTTCCGATCCCGAACAGCAGGCTCTTTTGGAAACCGCCGGAGGCTTTTCCGAAGAAGATCTTACCCGCTATCTCAACCTGACGCTGGAACTTTATAAGACGATGCAATACTCGCTGCAGCCGCGGATGCATCTCGAACTTGGCCTGGTGAAACTGGTGCAAGCGGGACGTTTGCAGTCCCTCGAGGAAGCACTTTCGGGTATACCAAGCGCTGCGAAGACGCAGCAGCCGCCGCGCAGCGTCGTCGCCAGCGTCACATCTCCCGCCGCGCCTCCGCCCGCTCGTTTCACCGCACCTCCTCCTATTAAGCGGGCGCCAGAGCCGCAAGCGGAAGCTCCTGCCACCACCGGAGACCTCCACCACGACCTTTCCCTTGCCCTGCGCGCCGCCAAACTCGAGTTCAGCGCCGATGCCCTGCAACAAGCTGCCGTCGAACTGAAAGGTTCCGACCTCATTATTCGAGCCCCTAAGGGACGCATGCTCGCTTTGAAGGATGCCGCGGTCGCCGCCGCCGCCACTAAACTGCTGGGGCGGCCCGTGCGCATCAAATTAGAGGTCGATGAATCGATAGTTGCCGCCGCCGTTGCCGCGCCTAAACCCGAAGTCTCCTCCAGCGATCTGCGCGATCGGGCCATGGCGCATCCCGGAGTCAAGCGCCTGCAGGAACTTTTCCCCGACGCACAAATCCGCACCGTGCGAAATTTGAATGAGTAGCGATGCCGTCGCTACCAAGGAAGGACCGAACGCTATGAAGATGCCCGGCAACATGCAGAACATGATGAAGCAGGCCCAGATGATGCAGCAGAAGATGCAGGAAGAGATCGCTGCTATTCGCGTGGAGGCCGGCGCCGGCGGCGGCATGATCACCGTAAAGATGGACGGCCACAAGAACGTGCTCGGCGTAAAAATCGATCCTGAGGTGGCGGGCGATGTCGAAATGCTGCAGGATATGGTGATGGCTGCGTTTAATGAAGCGGCTAAGAAAGTGGATGAACAGGCACAGGGCAAAATGGGCGGCATGATGAGCGGCCTGGGCCTTCCTCCCGGCCTGTTTTAACAACAAATGGCAGAGTTTGCTGAGCCGCTTGCGCGGCTGATTCAGGAATGTAAGCGCCTGCCCGGCATCGGTCAGAAATCGGCGCAGCGTATCGCTTTCCACCTGCTGCGCTCCCCGCGTGAAGACGCGCAAAACCTGTCGCAGGCCATCCTCGATGTAAAGGATAAGCTCGGCATCTGCTCGCTCTGCAACAACATCAGCGATGGCGACCTCTGCCTTTACTGCCGCGATCCTCATCGCGAACACAATCAGATCTGCGTGGTCGAAGAACCGCACAACATCCTGCCCATTGAAACCACACACTTCCGCGGCCTCTATCACGTCCTGCACGGCACCATTTCACCGCTACGCGGCATCGGTCCCGAACAGTTGCGCATCAAGAATCTGGTAGACCGGCTGCGCGACAGCGAAGTACAGGAAATCATTCTCGCTACCAACCCGACGGTGGAAGGCGAAGCAACCGCCGTGTATCTTTCCCGTCTTCTTAAGCCGCTAGGCCCCCGCATTACTCGAATCGCCATGGGCATCCCGGTTGGTAGCGATTTGGAATTTGCCGACGAAGTCACCATGTCGCGATCGCTTGAAAACCGCCGGGACATGTAAAGTGCACGTTAAACTAGGAATACCTTGTTAGTCACCATCTCCTCGCAGCCGGAACGGCCCAAGTGGCTCCGCGCCCCCGCCCCGGTTGGAGACAATTACCGCGAATTAAAAGAACTTGTCACGCGCCTTAAGCTGCACACCGTGTGCGAAAGCGCCGCTTGCCCCAACGTAGGTGAATGCTGGAATCGCCGCACCGCCACTTTCATGATTCTGGGTAATGTGTGCACGCGCCGCTGCGGCTTCTGCGCCGTGCAGAAGGGCGCTCCGTTAACCGTGGATTACGATGAACCGCGCCGTGTGGCTGAAGCCTGTGCCGCGCTCGGCCTGCGCTACGCGGTTGTTACCAGCGTCAACCGGGACGACCGTAAAGATGGCGGCGCCGAACTCTTCGCGCTGACTATCAACGCCATCCGGGAGCGCGTTCCAGGCTGCAAAGTGGAGGTACTGGTCCCGGATTTCCAGGGCTCGCACAAAGCCATGGACATCGTCATGGACGCTGAGCCCGATGTACTGAATCACAACACCGAAACAGTTCCCCGCCTATATCGCCAGGTGCGACTGGGAGCGCAGTACAACCGCTCGCTCGAAATGCTGCGCTACGCCAGCCACGTGCGCCCCTACATTCCAACAAAGTCGGGCCTGATGCTGGGTATTGGCGAGACGCCGGAGGAAGTGCTGCAGGTTATGCACGACTTGCGCGACCACAACGTCGGCATACTCACTTTCGGTCAATACCTGCGGCCTTCACCGAAGCATCTGCCCATCATTCGGTATGTCCCCATGCGGGAGTTTCTCGAATTGAAAGAAGAAGGCCTGCGCATGGGTTTTACCCACGTCGAGGCAGGGCCGCTGGTGCGCAGTTCCTACCACGCAGACGAGTCAGCTCACCGGCAGTGACAACACAGCCTCGCAACCTTGCCCGGTCTTGGCATTACGCAGCGATAGCGATCCGCCGTGCGCCTCGGCAATCTGGCGACTCAGAACAAGCCCGATTCCAGACCCACCACGCTTGGTGGTGAAGAACGGCACAAACAAGTTCGCCGTATTAGCCAAACCTGGACCTTCATCGCGCACCACAATCTCTACCTGTGCCGCCGTATGCTCATGCCGAACAAACACGCGGCCTTCCGTCTCAAGCGCCGCATCCACGCCGTTGCGAATCAAATTAATCAGCACCTGTTCCAGTTGATCTACATCGCCCTGAATTGTCACCGGCGGACATTCCTCGAAATAGACCTGCATTCGGGTCTCTAAGCGCGTTGCCTGGCGCAACAGAGCGTTAATCTCCACCAGGGCCAACTTCGGCGGAGGCAGTTTAGCCAGCCGTGCATAAGCGCTCATGAACCGGCTCAACGCTTCCGACCGGTTCGCAATCACGTTCAGCCCGCGCGACATATCCTGCTCCCAGTCTTCCGGCCGCGGGTCCAGGCGAACAATCTGCTCCAGGCTTTGCGCGATTGATCGAATCGGCGTCAGCGAATTGTTCAGCTCATGCCCCAGCACGCGCACCAGCCTTTGCCAAGCCTGCAGTTCTTCTTCGCGCAGCGGCCGCGTCAGGTCGGTAACCACCAACATCTGGTGAGGGACGCCGCCCTCGCGAAAAATGCTCCGGCTGATGCCCCAGCGGCCTGTGCCACCTGGAAACGAGCGCTGTATGGTCTGCTCCGCCTCGCCCTCCAGATACTCCGATAACTCGAGCGACGCCGCATCGCGGGCCAGCAAGCGTTCCGCCGGCTGTGCCAGCAACCGCTCCCCCGCCCGGTTCACCAGCCGCAGCGACTGTTTAGGATCGAAAGCGAAGACAGCCACTTCAATCTCTTCCATCACTTTTCGCAGCAGCGCCGTCGCCTCCACCGCTCCCAGCCGTTGATCGCGCAGCGTTGCAGCAATGGAGTTCACCTGCTGCATCACCTCGCCTAGCGGTTCACGCGGATCGTCCACCCGGCCGCGGATGGAAAAGTCACCTTCCTGCAAAGCCTCCAGCAGATTGGCGAGCGTGCGCAAAGGCCCCGCCACGCGCGCTTTTGCCGCAAAGCAGAAGCCCAGCCAGAAGACAACTAAAGCGCTATCCAACAGCGCCTGCAAGCGCGGTTCAACCGCATAGACCGCCAGCAGAATGGCACACGCCAAAACGCCCGGCAGTCCCGCTGCCAGCGCCAGCATCAATATTCTGTTTTCGTGACTCAGCCTCAACTTGCTAAGACAAGCCAAACCGCTGCAGCCGCCGGTACAAAGCACTGCGGCTTAATCCCAGCGCGCCAGCAGCTTGACTGACATTTCCTCCGAAGCGTGAAAGTGCCTTCTTCACCAGCAATTCTTCCACTTCTTCCAGGCCCATGTCTTCCAGTTTGCGTGAACTCGCCGCACTGCCGCTGGCTCGTAGCGCTAAATCCGCAGCCTTCACGCAATTTCCTTGCGCCATCAGAACCGCTCGCTCCACCACGTGGTTTAGCTCACGCACGTTGCCCTGCCAGCCATGCTGCTGCATGGCGTCCAAGGCATTCTGGTCGAACCCCGTTAGGCTCTTCCGATAGCGCCGCGCATGAGCGACCAGAAAATGCATAGCCAGCGGCGCTATGTCTTGCTTGCGCTCACGCAACGGCGGAATGTGAATCTCAATCGTGTTCAAGCGGAACAAAAGGTCTTGCCTGAAGCGGCCGTTCTCCACTTCCGGTCCTAACTCCGCATTCGTCGCCGAGATGACTCGCACATCCACGCGCTTGGTCTTCGAAGAACCCACACGTTCCATCTCGCCGACTTCGAGCACCCGCAGCAACTTCGCCTGCAGATTCATGGGAACGTTGGCAATCTCATCCAGGAACAGCGTGCCGCCATCGGCCGTCTCGAAGCGGCCCACGCGGGCGCGGGCCGCTCCGGTGAAGGCGCCGGCCTCGGCGCCGAACAACTCCGCCTCGATCAGTTCGGCCGGGATGGCGCCGCAGTTGACCGCCACGAAGGGTCCGCGGCGGAGCGCCGAGTTCGCATGTACGATCTGTGCGATGCGCTCCTTGCCGGCGCCGTTCGGGCCGGTGATCAGCACCCGCACATCGCCGCGTGCGACGCGGCAGGCGAGTTCGACCACCCGCTCCATGGCATCGGAGGCAAATACCGTGCCGCACAGGTCGTATTGCCCGGCGAGCAGCTCGCGCCGGCGGCGCTGTTCGTCGAGCAGACGCTGCCGCTCGCGCGTGCTCTCCGCCAGTTCGAGCAGGTTCTCCACGGTCGCGATCAGCTTGTCGTTGTCCCAGGGCTTGCCGATGTAATCGGCAGCGCCGGCCTTGACCAGCTGCACCGCGGATTCGAGGTGGGTCCAGGCCGTCAGCAGCACCACGGGCAGGTCGGGCTGCTGGGCGCGCACGGCGCGAAACAGCGCAGCTCCTTCGTCCCCCGAGGTGGTGTCGCCGCCGAAGTTCATGTCGGCGATGACCAGATCCACCCGCTCGCGCGCCAGCAGCGCCAGACCCGCCGCGGGCGAGGTCGCAGCGAGGGTGCGGATGTCATGCAGTCCGAACAGCAGTCCGAGCGCCTGGGCAACGGCCGGATTATCGTCGATGACCAGAATGCTGCGCATGGCTGAAGTCTACCGGGTGCCGCCGCCCGACTCGAATCAGGCGGCCCGCGTCGCCAGGGCGGGTGGTACGGACGCCGCCTTGAGCGCGGGCCACAGCACCGCCAGCTGACCGAGCAGCAGCACCACGATGGCGCCGATGAGCACATAGCCCGGCGGCAGCCGCGGCATCTCGAAGGCGCTGACCATCCACAGATTCAGGAGCAGGGTGAGCGCGATGCCGAGGGCGGCGCCGGCCGCCGCGATCAGCAGATTCTCCGTCTGAAAGTAGCGGATGATGGCCGGCCGGGTCGCGCCGAGGGCGCGGCGTATGCCGATCTGGCGCCGGCGCTGCGCCACCCAGTAGCTGGTCAGGCCGACGATGCCGAAGGCGGTGACCGCCGCCAAGGCCGCGCACACCACGCCGAGAATGACCGCCAGACCGCGGTCATCCTGATAGGCATCGGCGCGCGCCTCGGTCAGCGTCCAGGTTTTCTCCAATACCCGGGCGCGGTCCAGAGCGATCAGCGCCTGCTCCGCGGCCCGCATCACGGCGGCGATGCGACCGGGCTGCACGCGCACGAGGTAATGGGTATACGGCGACACGTAGCGCATCGGTTCAATGGTCGAATTGTCGTTGAACTGGCTGCCCCAGCCGCCCGCCTGGGTCCAGGGCACCTGCAGCCGCTCGACGATGCCGACGACGGCCGCCGGTTGGGTGTGGCCGCCGAAATACACGGATTGCCCCAGGGCACTTCGGCCGGGAAATAATTTCTCCGCCAGGGTGCGGGTGATGATGACGGCCGCCGGCGGCGTCACGTCCAGGTAACCGAACTTGTCGCGCACCTCCTCGGCGGTGAAATTGCGGCCGGCGACGAGCGTCAGTCCGGCGGCCTGCAAGCCGTGCTCGTCCATCTCGTACAGCGCACTCAACGCCGTCGGTTCCTTCTGGTCCGGCGTCAGCAGCAGACCTTCGGTCGAGCCGCCGTTGCTCAAGGGGTAGGAATTGAGCGCCGTGGCATCGATCACACCGGGCAGCGAGCGCAGCGCCGCCAGATCGCCCTGCAGCTTGGCCTTGAGGTCGGTCGGATTGCCCACCCACTGATTGGTCACGACGAAATTGTTGCTCTCATCCATGCCGGTGGGGCGATGGCTCAGGGCCAGACGCTGTTCGATGATGAACAGCGCGTTGCACAGAATGGCGAGCGTGATCGCCATCTGCACGCCGATCAGGATGGCACCGACCTTGTTGCGGCGCATGGCGGAGAGTATCGGACGCAGTTCCATGACCATTCCCCCTATTGGGCTTTCAACTGCCAGGCGGGCTGCACCTGCGTGGCGCGCCAGGTGGGATACAGCCCCGCCAGGGTGGTGGCCGCCACCGACAGCGCCACCGCGATGGCGACGTCCGAAGGGCTGAAATGGGTCAGCCGATTCACGTCCTCCGAGAGCAGTGCCCGCAATCCCAGCAGTCCGAGCACGGTGAGCCCGAGACCCAGCAGCCCGCCGGCCAGACCCACCATCGCCGCCTCGGTCAGGCATTGTGCGACGATGGCGCGGCGGCTCGCGCCCAGAGCGCGGCGCACGCCGATGTCGCCGGCGCGTCCCATGATTTTCGCGAGCATCAGTCCCATGGCGTTGAGCAGACAGACCAACAGAAAGCTGAAGGACACCAGCACCAGAATGCGCACCTCGGCGGTCACGGCGTGCTGGTCGACGAGCCACTCCCGGACGTCCCGGATCCGGGTGTGGGGAGGCCACTGAAAGCGGCCCAGGCGCCGCTGTTCCGCCGCATAGTTGTTCAGGAACGTGCGGTAGCGATCCGCCTCCGCGGCGCCGGGCAGCTCGGCCCAGAATTGGAGCCAGATGCACTCGGAATGCAAGCGGCCGTCCCAGCCCGCGGCCGGCAGCGAGTCGCCGCCGCAATTGTTGTTGCCCCAGGACGCCAGCTGTTGATCGATGGCGCGGGTAAAGGGAATGAAGACTTCCTCGGCCCCGGCGTATTTGTTGTTGTTGAGGTCGTAGAAGTTCGGGATCGGCTCCCAGTGATCGAGCACCCCCACCACCCGGTACCCGTGGCCGTCGAGATCGAGCGTCCTGCCGACCGAA
>PLRJ01000052.1 GCA_003163855.1 Bryobacterales bacterium
TTGGGGTTTACCTGCTCGCGCTTCAGTCGCACGAGTTCAACGACCTCGGCCTGCCGCAGTTTTTGTTTGGACACCAGCAACTGCGGCTGTGTGCGTTTCAGAATGTCGCCGGCGGATTCAAAGCCGACTACCTTGTTCGATCTTGTTAAACTGTCCATTCCTGGTTCGCTCCTGAAGGCTGCACGAAGCAGCCGGGTTGAGCGATCCAGGCGAAGGCCAGAGTTGAAAAGAAGGTGGCTTACAGAGGCGTTGTTTTTTTACTCCGTTTACTCCGTTAGAGGCCGTTTTGGGAGTGATTTCGTTTTCTCAGTGTTTTTGGTGGTCAGAANNCCCGGTCTCCCGCTCCATGTTTTTCAACGACTTAGAGGTGTTTTAGCTGTAGCAACGTTACTCCGTTTACTCCATTAAGCTGTAACTGATTGCTATTGAACGACTTACATCGGTTCGCAAAAAAACACAGTCGGTATCGAAAATAATTTCAGTTTTTTGTCACAGACTGTCCTGCTGGAGGCTTACCTAATAGGAGCCCAAATCATGTTTAACAGTGCTGCATTCGATAGCGAGGATAATCGTGCCAAGTGGTCAACCGAGGAACGTGAAGCCTACAATCTGGTTCGTGAGACGTTGATCAAACAGTTGATTTCCAGGCTTGAGATTTTTTACGCCAAAGCCAGCCCCCAGGACATTTCTGACCTAGAAGCTGTCATCAAATTTCTGAGCTTGAGTCAAAACGCAAAAGAGGCGTTTCTCACCCGACTCTTGCGAATTCGTTCAACCAATCACCAAGCAGCAGTTGATTTCTTCAGGTCGGAACTATCTCTCAATCCGAGTTCTGACAATGGCGCAGACGAAGCCTCATTGGACTTGATACCCGACCTAACGAATTAGTTCGGCGGCAGCATGAGTTAAGTGAGCATCCGACTCTGCTGACCTAGATCGCCGGTAGTCAATCTGTGCAAGGTCGCGGACAGAAGAGTTGCGGCGAAAGATTTTTCCGCGGTGGTTCCCGCTCGGTGGGCGACGCAAGGGTCTGAGGGCCGATCCTCTAGAACCCTGATCCCAGGACAAAAAGTGTTGAGTGAGGCCGCGAACGGTCGCGATCGGTAGACCCGCTTAATCTTCCAGAACCATAGGCGAGCTTCCGGCACACTGGGCTGCCATCAGGTGTTACTCTGGCTGTCCGTGGCGCAAGATATCCTATTTCTCAACAGTCTTTCACGGCTCGATGCTATGGGACGGGACGAGTTTAGCTGACACACTGAGGACTGCACACTGGACGATCGAGAGATTTGCCGGTTTTGCCATTGATTCCGACTTGGCTGGTATGGTCAATGAGCTGCAAAGATCGAACGCGAGCGTCTCCCATCTATTAGGTAGTGTTCAGGCGTGGCCGAAGGAGGATCCTAGACGATAGACCCGATGTCCATTGGCCTGACTGCAAAGCGCCCTTACCTTCCTGTCTGGTCAAGAGACAAACGCCACCAAAGGAATCTGTCTCGGTGCTTGGAGGTTTAGCGACTACGGAAGACTTGCAGGTCGCGTAGGGGCGATTTTCGTAACGAGGGATCTGGGGCCGGTTGCCAGTATTCTGGTAGGTTTGGCTGCCTTTGTACGTGTGTTAGACGATTCGCCCGGAGCTGACCGCGTGAGGGAAAGCCAAGCGTAGGCGAGACGCTACGCCGACTACAGCGCCCAAGCGGATTCCGGGACCCTGGCGTGTTTAACAGAACTGATCCGATGCGAAGCCGCACAACTAACGGCGATTTACAGGCTTTGTAAATTCCGAAGGAATAATAACGGTTACGCTAGCATGACCTAGTGGCCACATCCACTTATCAGGTGTTCCTGAATCACAGCGGCAAGGACAAGGAGTTTGTCAAAGAGCTCTACCGCCGGCTAACTCGCGATGGCGTGAAGTGCTTCTTCGACATCGAGTCCATTGGATGGGGTGATAACTGGGTCATGGCCCTGGAGCGAGCAATTGATGAATGTGCCTACATTGTGTTCGTCCTGTCGCCCGACTTCTGCAACTCCGAATGGGTGGAAGTTGAACGCACGAGTAGTAACCCCGCGGCTCTAAAGCGTAAAGTGCGGCCGCTGACACTGCACCCCTGTCGCCATTTGCCGACGTTTCCACGTTTCCTCCGCCAGTCGCAAGCTATTGACGTTTCCAGCGGTGCGTTATTTAACGAGAGCTACCCGCGCATCTGCCGGGAACTGGGCGGAGTGCCTGGAGACGACACCGCGCTTGCGGACAGGACTACGGTTCCGCCGGTGCATCGGCTTCCTAAGCGGTACCGGATGCCGTACAAATCGCTCGGGGAGGGATTTGTCGGTCGTGTCGCTGAAATCTGGGATCTTTATGACTCCTGATTCCGAGACGGCACGGCTGTTCTTCAGGGAGTGGGCGTGGTTGCCGGCACAGGGGGGCTAGGCAAAACACAGCTTGCCATCGAGTATGCTCATCGGTTCGGCTCGACTTATACCGGCGGTGTGTACTGGGTGGAGGCCGATCTCGGCCTTATCGCGATGATCACGCAAATCAGCGGCCCGGCGGGTATCGAAGTCGATACACGGGCCGAGGAGGGGGAGCAAGTCGCGCAGCTCTGGTGTGAATTGAATAGCCGGGATCTGCCCTGTCTGGTGATCCTTGACAATTTTCCCGAAAATGTCAAGCTGCGGCCCTATCTACCAACATCAGGGCGTCTCCACACAATCGTGACGACGCGGCGGCAGGACCTGGCGCACGCCGCTGTTCGTCTTACGGCTCTGTCGATGGAAGAAGGTGTTCGGCTGCTGAACTCGGGAGATAGACAGTTTGGCGATGCCGCCGGGGAGCTAGGGGAACGCCTGGGTGGCCTGCCGCTTGCTCTTGAGCTTGCGAAAAGCTATCTGAACTACCGCAAAAATGTCAGCATTCCGGTGCTACTGGATGAGATCAAGGCTGCCGGGGAAATGAGCGTATTAGGAGAGTTCAGATCGGAGTATCGGGATCAGCTGCCAAGCGGGCATGAGCAAGACATTGCGTCCACATTTCAGTTGAGCTGGGATATTGCGCCCGAGCCGGCAAAGCAGTTGCTTCGCTTAATGGGGGAACTGGCGCCGGCGGTGGTGCCCAAAAGACTGTTGCGGACTATTCTGAATCTCCCGGAACAGCCACCCTTGCGGGGCGAACTGAATAAAGGCCTTGATGAGCTCGTAAGACTATCCCTGGCACAGATGCAGTCTGCGCCCCTGAATGAGTTGGCACCGCTGCGTTTAGTCGCCCGCGGCAATTAACGAGTCTGTCGAAGTAGGCGTCCAGTTCAGTTAATCGTCGCTGGTATCGCTCCGTCTCTTCTTGGCTGAGGAGCGTTGTGACTTTTCGGTTAGACGGCGGAGCTTGGAGCCCAGGGTAGGCCGGCTGGGACGGCGGGTTTTGGGGACTATTTGAGCACGCGTCACCAGTTCGTCCAGGCGCGCCCGGGCTTCGGCTCGGTTTGCTTCCTGTGTGCGGTGATCGCGGGCTGTGTTGATCAGGAGTCCCTCCTGGCTTGCGCGATTGCCTGCTAACTGTCGCAGACGATTTTTCACTTCGTCAGTGAGCGAGGCCGATTGATTGATGTCGAAGCGCAGCTGGACAGCGGTGGAGACCTTGTTCACATTCTGCCCGCCAGGGCCGGTCGCGCGAATGAAGGTGATTTTCAGTTCGGAATCTGGGATAGAACCGGGCAAACGTCTAACTCCAGATTACGCGGTCGGACACTAGCTTTGAAATAACGCTACGAAACCACAGCTTGCGGAGTCTGTTTACCGCTCGCAGAACTGGACCATCACAATGGAATCCGACCGGCACAAGTCAGAGTCAGGCTCTGCAGACATTTGGCGCACCGCTGCTGCTGCGTCACAACGTCCGAAGATACGCAATCAGCGCAGCCTTATCACGAACAGACAGATCCAGCCCGAACTGGTGACCCGCTACCGCATTCGTCTCCATACCGTACGGTTTAGCGTTGTTCGAACCATAGTCTGAACGCAGACGCGCCGGGTTAAACCACTCTTCCAGCGACGCTATGCTGCCGTTATGTTCAAGCGGACCTCGATACCAGACACCGCGCAGCGAGGGCACCTTATAAAAGCCTGTTCCACGACGCGTGAGCAAAGCATTTGTGCTGTCGGTTCCTACCGAAATAGGAATGATGTCCTGCTGCAAATCCCGATTGCGTAACTGCCAGTCATAGCCGGATACCGGTGTCAGCTTGTTGTTTGTAAAAAGAGGCGGCGTATGACAAATGCCGCACTTTTGCGCCGCAAAAACGCGTTCGCCGTAGCGGCTGAGTGCGTTTGCTTTGTTCGGATTCTCCGGCGCTCGCAGCGATTCCAGAAACAGCGCCAGCGCATAGAGTTGCTCATCGCTATAACGGCTCTGCGAACTCGCGGGCGGAAGAGCATCCGCCGGTGCTACAGACTTCAGTGCATTGAAAGGCCGGAAGTCGCCAAAGGCCGTCAGGTCGTTGATGAAGTTGTTGATGGCATCGTAGCGCATCAGGTCCGCCAGACCGCCATTGTGCTGCAGGCCTGTGTGGTCCAGGTATTTGCGGTCGTGCACTCCAAGCAAATCAGGAATCTGGACGGAGTATGCCAGGCTGGTGCCATCGCGCGGAACAACCCCGTGCGGCAGGCGGTCCACAATGTCGGCAATGTCGTTCATCTGCATGTTCATCAAAGCGGCTTGAGGATCAGGCTGAATCCACGGCGTTCCAAACAGATCAAGCAATTGTGGCCGTGCTGGCTTGTATCTGTACGCATCCGGCGAGTGCCTGATATGGAAGGCGAAGAGTTTGCCGAAGGCGACGCTGCCCTGTGCACCCTGAATGGCGGTTCCATCCGGAAGAACGCGGGTATGGCAGGTGGCGCACGAATCCATCGTGACTTCCACCTGACCGCGCTTTCGAATGACGTAGCGATAAAGCGGCATAATGCCGTCTTTGGTCAGCGGCGCATCGGTTTCGGTGTACCAGGCCCTGTTTCTCACTTGCGTAAAAGGAACGTCGGTTGATAGCGGAGTAAGTCCAGATTCAAATACCTGCTGGCCGGCTCTAATCCAGTCTTCCTTTGTCTTCAGGCGTGAGCTGTCAAAAGCAATTTCTGGATCTTTTTGCAACAACGCAGCAAAATATCCCGGCGGCTCACGGTCCGGATGATAAATCGCATAGGTCTTATAGATGGTGCGCACGGGAATCTGGTAGTAGTAGGCGCTTGGTATGTGTTGAACCTTTACGTCGGTGGCCAGCCGGATTTCCAGTTTCGCCATGGCATCGTCATCCCAGACACGGGGAATGCGCGCAATAAAAGGCTCTGCGGCATTGATCTGCGCCGCAGGTAGAACAAATGTGAAAGCCCCGAAGAGCAAGAGGCTTAGGCGCTGAATTGCTGTTTGCATGTCGA
Source organism: Bryobacterales bacterium (assembly GCA_003163855.1). GTDB lineage: Bacteria > Acidobacteriota > Terriglobia > Bryobacterales > Bryobacteraceae > Bog-105. The sequence continues at coordinate 5,428 of PLRJ01000052.1, forward strand.
TGTTGCCGAACAAATGACCTGGCGAAAACCGGATTAGAAATGAACCGGCGGACAACCTTTAACGTACACTCTTAAGAATGTCCGTGGCGTCCATTCCGCCCCACATAATGGCCATAGAACGGCCTCGTGAAAGCCTTTTCAACTATTACGTTCTGAAGGCAATCGCCGCTAATCTGGCCTTTCCCTTCTTGTTTCCTTATCTGTACTTTCGGTATCACACGATGCGCTACCGCTTCGATACCGACGGAATCCACATGAAGTGGGGCATCCTGTTCCGGCGCGAAGTGCTGCTAAATTATTCGCGCATTCAGGACATTCATCTGCGCTCAAATCTCGTTGAACGCTGGGTGGGATTGGCGCGCATTGAGATTCAGACAGCGTCCGGATCGGCAACTGCAAACATGGCGCTCGAAGGTATGGAAGATCCTGAAGGAATGCGTGATTTCCTGTACTCCCGCATGCGCGGCGCGCGCGGAGAGACTGCGGCCGCTGCCACCGATCCCCTCGCCGCCGTGCTGCATGAGATCGCCAGTGAGTTGCATGAGATTCGCACATTGGTGGAAAGGCCGCGCACATGACCATCACCCACCGGGCGAAAGATTTAGTGCTGAGACTCGTACGCGTGCCTGCCGAAACCGCGCGCTCCCGAAGGAGCCGAGGAATCCATTCGTGTGTTTCGCGCAGGCCGCAATTACCTTAAGTGGCGATTGATTATGTGGGCAATCACCAACGCCGCCATCTTGCTGTCGCTTCTCGTCCTGTTCGCCGCTGGTCTCGCTTCGGGCCTGCCGGCGCTTTTGCGAACAATCTGGCTCGTACCTGGGGGCGGGCGTCATGGGTGTGTTTGTGATGTCCATCCCCATCACCTACTTGATACAGAGGCTCACTTACCAGCTGAGATGGTACATCATCACAGACCGCAGCCTGCGCATCCGCTGCGGCGTGGTGGCGGTTCGGGAAATCACAATGACATTCGCCAACATCCAGGGAATCCGCGTCACCGCCAATCCCATCGAGGGATGGCTGAAGCTGGCGAATGTCCAGGTGCAATCGGCTGGCGGAGGCGGGTCGCAGGCCCAGGCCACACCGTCATCGGGACACGTGGCGAAGTTTGCAGGGCTGGATAATGCCGAACTGATCCGCGATCTCCTCGTCGAGCGCCTGCGGGTCTACCGCGATTCGGGACTCGGCGACAAACCGGCAGAAGCCAGGGAGTCGCCGGCCTTGGCCGCAGCGCGCGAGGTTCTGCAAGAGAGCAAGGCACTACGCAACTCTATTGCAAGTGAGCTGGATTTCCCTTTTGGCAGTAGTCTTTCAAGAGGGTCGCAGTCTTGACCAGTTCCCGACAACACAAGCCGACACCACCAGCAAAGCGCAACTGCGGGCGCTTGAAGACGAGGTCGGTGTGCGCCTGCTGTCCCGTACCACCAGGAGCATGGCGCTGACAGAGGCAGGAGAACAACTGCTGCGCCGCCTGAGGCCCGCGCTTAGAGAAGTTGATGAGACCTTGCAGGAAATCTCCGGCGCTCGGGACAAAGCGGCTAGGCGCATTCGCCTGTTGATTCCCCGCCTTGCCGTCACATCCGTCCTCGCGCCCAGGCTTGGCAAACTATACCGTCAGTATCCGGACATCATTCTTGACGTCACCGCCGATGACAGTCGCCGGGACATCGTCGCGGAAGGGTTCGATGCCGGTATTCACTTCGGTGAGTACATTGAGAAAGATATGACAGCTGTCCCGTCTCGGCGGACCAGAGAGCGGCAATTGTGGGCTCTCCCTCATACTTTGACTCTCATCCGCGGCCCAAAGCACCCCGTGATCTTCTCTCACATCGGTGTATCAAGTTCCGGCATGGTTCGGCGGGCTTGTACCGATGGGAATTCGAAAAAGGAAAGAAGTCTCTTTCGGTAGCTGTGAGTGGCACCCTGGTTGTCGACGATCTGGAACTTGTCATTAGCGGAGCTGTCGAAGGTGTGGGTCTTGCTTATGTGGCGGAGCAGGAAGTTGCCACGTATCTGTCGCGGGGAACGCTTTTGCGTGTGCTTGAGGAATGGTGTCAACCGTTCGCTGGTTTCTTCATCTACTATCCAAGCAGGCGGCAGAAAACTGCCGCGCTTTCCGCGCTTGTCAGCATTTTGAGATATGGAAGCCATCGCACCTGAAAGCTGCCATTGTTCTCAACCATTTTCAGCCCTTCCAAATAGTCAGTCACAGATTATGAAGTATTTTTAATAACTTCTTAAGTCCATTCCCTCCTACTAGAGAATGGCTATGCCTGATATTTTCATCAGTTACGCGAGAGAAGACAAATCAATTGCAGAACGAGTTGCGCACCGATTGGGTGAAGAAGGCTGGCAGGTCTTTTGGGACCGAAATATTGAGGCTGGCGCTGAATGGAACGATGAGATTCAGACCGCTCTACAGCGTTCCCGTATCGTCCTTGTACTTTGGTCCAAAGCGTCCAGAAATTCGTTCTGGGTTCGGGGCGAGGCTGCTGACGCCTGTGAGAGAGACACCTACCTTCCGGTGTTAATTGATAGTGGTGAACCGCCGCGCCTTTTTCGGCACGTTCAGGTGCAATCGCTCGCGGCTTGGGTGGACGGCATGGATAAAACGGAGATAGTTCGACTAGCGAACGTCATTAAGGCACGTATTGGCGAGTTGCCGATGTACGGCAACTTAGAAAGTGCTGGACAAGAAGAGCCGGTTACCGATTCGCACCTTCATTTGGTACACAGCTGCTGGCGCGTAGGTAAACAGACCGTACTTGGCCAGATGCCATATCAAATACACGTCATCGTTTATGGACACTGGACTGCTTTAAGACGCGTTGAATCCGTAGAGTATCTTCTGCCCGGATATCCTAAAGGCCATGATCGACAACCAAGTGGGCCGAAGGAACGACTATTCGAACTGAAAGAGCTCGCCAACGGCTTCTCAATTATTCAAGCCGTGGTTCGCCTGCGACAGCAAACGCCAGGCCACCCAAAGAGTAATCGGCTATCTCGATTTGTCAATATGAGCGAAAGTGGACCTAGACTTTTTGATGATTTTGTTCGCAGAGTTCCAAGCGAAATTTGGCTGTGAGCGGTCGCGTCGTTCATGACGATCCGACCCATTCACCCGACGCCCTAACTGGTTCGCAAGCCAACTCAGGCACACCTCTTTCTCCGAGTGGCGGACAATCGGACAACACTTTGCGCCCATTTTAAAGATGCGCTCAGAATCGCTGCCTTGATACCGATAGCAGTACAGGTAATAATAGCCGTTATCGGAGGCAAGCCAAGTTTCGGTACTTCGTGTAAGCGGCGAGAACACTCGGGGCAAGAAAACCCTCCGACACTCCGATCGAAAATAGCTATTAGATTTAAGGCTTACAAAAACTGAAAGGTCCGAAATCGAAACTCAGATTTGAATACGGTTTTCGAATCGCGATGACGATGATTCCAGCAACAACGTTCGCAAATGAATTTCAATACTGGGTATTCGTCAGCTACGCTCATGTGGACGAGCCATGGGCCGCTTGGCTGCACCGGGCTTTGGAATCGTACCGGATTCCGAAACGTCTCACGGGTCGTAAAACCGAGTTCGGGGACGTGCCAACTCGACTGTTACCGGTCTTTCGTGATCGCGAAGAGCTTTCCGGCGCGCCTGACTTGGGTGACCGCTTGCGCGTAGCCTTGGCTGGCGCATGAACACTAGTTGTGTTGTGCTCGCCAAGGTCGGCACAATCCCATTGGGTAAATGAGGAAATTAGGGCATTCCGTGCGCTTGGACGAGAAGAACGGATTTTCTGCGTCATTGTGGATGGTGAGCCAAACGCAATTGACCCGGCGTTGAGATGCTTTCCACCCAGCCTGGAGGCCGAACCGTTGGCTTGTGATGCACGAGACGGACGCGACGGTAAATCGAATGCCTTATTGAAGCTGGTGGCCGGGATTGTAGGGCTGAATTTTGACGAGTTGAAACAACGCGATCGCCAACGAAATATTCAGCGGCTAGTCGTTACCTCCGTTGTGGCGAGTACGATTCTGGCTGCGGCAGGGGCCTTAAGCGCATATGCACTAAACGAGCGCCACATAGCGGAGAGCCGCACGATGGCGGCGGCATCCATGAACGCTACCGGACAGAACTTCGACCCTGCCGCTGGATTGCAGTACGCAATTCAAGCAGCCGATCGCGCGCCTACCGAAGAGGCGCGGAACGCCTTGGCTGCAGCACTTAGATCCCAGGACTCGCTTGTGATTCTGCAGCACTCGACGAAAATAAACAAGGCGGCGATTTCTCCCATGGGGTCGTCGATCTTGACATGCGGGGATGATGCGAAGGCGCGGATTTGGGACCTGCACACTGGCCAGGTAGTCCATGAGCTAACAGGACACACGCGCCGGATTCACACCTGCGAATTCTCGCCAGATGGCTCGGAGGTCGTCACGGCAGGCACGGATCTCGAGCCCTTGATTTGGGACGTCCGCACCGGCACGTCGATTGCAAAGCTTCGAGGGCACACGGCTGCGGTCATGTCGGCTCGATTCTCAACAAACAGTGCGTGGTTAGTGACCGCGTCGGAGGATGGAACCGTTCGCGTTTGGAACGCCAAAAACGGGGAGGCGAGAGCGAAATTCTATATTCCCGACGAAGGGGCGCAGGATGCGTTTTTCATCGCCAACGATTCGAATATTCTCGGGGTGTCGGAAAAGGGCCCGTGCACGATCTGGGATCTGGAATCTGGCCTTAAATTAAAGGAATTCAGCGGTGAGATGAACTGGGTGCAGGATGCCATTCTCTCGCCGAAACAGACCCGATTCATGATCTCCAATAAACAATACGGGCCGTCTTTTTATTCGTTGCCCGACGCGACCGAGATTAGCCGGGCCCAAACAATGAACACCTACGGGGGCGCCTTCAGCGCAGACGACTCCCGCGCCGTTACCGGCTCAAACGAAGGCGAGGTGTGGGTCTGGGACCTGGAGGCTGGGGTTCATATCAAGACTCTCCTGCATCCCGAAGCCGTGGATACGATGGCAATCTCTCCCAACCAAGAGACAATCGTCACGGGTTCGGACGACGGGCTTCGCGTCTGGAGAATGCCCGAGCCCGGAGGGGGCACAGCAGAGCAGATCGGCAGCCTTCGCGGTCACAAAGGTGCCGCAAGGGTGATTATGTTCGCGCCACACGATAACACCCGCCTTCTTACAATCGGAGTCGAAGACAACACGGTTCGCATCTGGGACCTTGCGCATTTTCTCAAAGTTAGCAACGACCAAGGGCCGGTTCTAAGCCTAGACGAACTCCGAAAACAAGCGCGCACTCGGTTGCCCATTCGCGGCTCCGATCATCGTTAATGCTACCTAATTGCTATATCGGAACACCAGATGCACTCCGGCCGAATCACGCGCGACTCGTAGTGCGCCGGGCTAAACCGGCATGTTGTAGGGGATGAAAGAGCCCTACAGGAAAGGAGAACAGCGAATCCATCCTGGCCTCGAGTCTTGCGAGGGGCATCGTGAGGTGGCAACCGAAGCGTAGACAGAGGTATCAGTGGGCGTGGTGATTGAGCTTCGAAAAGCGCGTGGCATAGGACGCCGACTCCATTACGAGAGGAGGAAGGCAACATGGCAGCTGCGTTATACGCGAGTGGCTGTTCGGTCCTGCGTAGTCGTTAGAACCCGCGCACGCTGAGAAACAACATGCACGAGAACCGGGAGATCTCCTGTGCGTCTTGGTCGCAAGATCAAGACCGGTCCGCAAAGGCCATAAACCAAACGGCGGACATGCACGTGCAGGAGAAGTCGGACTGCGCCGTAGTACTTATGAACCGGTCGAACAAAGAGGCAGAAACCTCGGCGGAGAGCGGGGAGGGAAGGGCGCGGACTGAAGAGAACATCGCGGAATCACACATGTCCCTGACACAGAGCGGGAACCACATGTCACAGGGATTGCGCGGTGTGCGAGAAGTAGCAAAGGTAAAGAAGCAAGAACGATTCACCGCTTTGCTCCATCACATTACGGTCGATTTACTGCGGGACAGCTTTTTCGCTTTACAGCGGCGGGCTGCGCCAGGAGTGGATGGCATGACGTGGCAGGAGTATGAAACCGGATTGGAAGATCGGCTTATCGATCTGCATAATCGGGTGCACCGGAAAGTGTACCGGGCCAAGCCGTCGAGGCGAGTCTATATACCGAAGGCTGACGGGCGGCAACGACCGTTAGGCATTGCAGCGCTGGAGGACAAGATTGTTCAACAGGCTGTGGTGACGATTCTCAACCAGATTTATGAGGTCGACTTCAAAGGCTTCTCTTACGGCTTCCGTCCGGGGCGAGACCCGCATCAGGCGCTTGATGCACTGTATGTGGGGCTAAATCGGAAGCGAGTGAATTGGGTGCTCGATGCGGACATTCGCGGGTTCTTTTACAATATGAGCCACGAGTGGACAATGAAGTTCATCGAGCATCGGGTGGCTGATCGACGAATCCTCCGCCTCATTCAGAAATGGCTGAAAGCAGGAGTATCAGAAGATGGCCAATGGTCGGAAACGAATGTGGGCACGCCGCAGGGAGCGGTTGTTTCGCCGCTGCTCGCGAACGTGTATCTGCATCACGTGTTCGATCTGTGGGTGGAAGCTTGGCGCAAGAAATTAGCCACGGGCGATGTCATAGTCGTCCGGTATGCTGACGATGTTGTGCTGGGTTTTCAGTATCGGACTGACGCCGAACGATTCCTGCGTGATTTTCAGGAACGGCTGGTGAAGTTCGGTTTGGAACTGCATCCGGACAAGACGCGGCTGATGGAGTTCGGGAGGTTTGCCTTCCGAGACCGACAACGGCGTGGCGAGGGGAAACCGGAAACCTTCGTATTCTTGGGATTCACACATTATTGTGGGCATCTCAGGAGTAGCGGAGCCTTTACCGCCTGGCGAATCACGGCACCAAAGCGGATGGCCGCGAAGCTTAAAGCCCTTAAGGTTGAGCTTCAACGTCGGAAGCATCACCGTTCTAGCGAGGTGGGTGAATGGCTACGGAAGGTTGTCGCCGGTCATTACCGATACCATGCTGTGCCTGGTAACTCGTCTCAGCTGTATGCTTTCCGGCGTCGTGTTTGCCGACTCTGGAGAAGTACTCTGGTACGTCGTAGCCAACGCGCGCGGCTTCGATGGGAGCGACTCGCCCCGGTGTTGGACCGGTGGATTCCCCTACCCCGCATCCTGCATCCTCATCCCAATGACCGCTTCTACGCCACTCATCCAAGTAAGAGCCGTATGCGTAGACGCGCACGTACGGATCTGTGCGGGGGGCGATCAGCGATGGTCGTCCCTACCGCGACCAAAGCTCAGCTCCGATGGCGCGGCTGGGAAGCGCCATTCTAGGAGATAACCCGTGTGTAACCGCGCAGCGCAGATGGATGCTTCCAGCATGAACGAACAAATGCTGATCCGCCTGCGATAAGTGAGATCTTCAGATTTTCTGTCACTTGAGGACCATTAAATCGGCAGTCGCCGAAAAGGGCTCGTTCACCAGGCGCGCCGGCAAAGTGTTCAACACTCTGGGCAACATCGGTTGCAAGAAGCGCGCCACGGCCTCAACCCAACGGGCACGGGAGAGGCTACGCGGGCGATGTTTTTAAGATTCGCGCGCCGAACGCAGGAATTCTCTTCGCGTCAGCATTGGGATCTCCTGAAAGCTATTTGGCTTTGCGGCTTCCACGGCTGTGACGATTTCAGCAAGATGGCGCTGCACTTCCGGCCAATAATTGTTACTCAGGACAATGATCGAAATACGCCGGTTGGAGAGGTTCTGCTGGTATTTCAGATTCTTGTCGCTGGTAATCATCACATCGAAGCCAGCGGCTTCTGCGGCGTCAATAAGCTGGCCATTACTTAACTCGGCCCAGTTCAGTTGGCGGGAGAATACGACTTCGTGACCGGGAAGAGACTTCTTAAGATCGTCGGCCAGGCACTGGTCGAACAGAATCTTCAAGGCTTGAAGGGGCGTTCGATCTGGCCGGTTCTCTGTGCGTATTCCAGAATTGCGTAAGCTTGGTCGTAGCTGACGCCGCCAAAGTGACTCAGGATTTGGGGAATATCCATACCACCTTCCCAGTGATCCACGATGGTTTCGGGCGTGATCCGCATGCCGTCAATGTTGGGTACGCCGCCCATCTTGCCAGGCTCGCGACGAATGAGCGAAAGCCCAGACCAGTCGATTTCGTCCGTGGTTGTCTGCTCTGTGGTGGTCTGCATGATTTCAGTTTACGCCGATCGAACAGACGATTTCTGAAGCTTGCGCCTCGGCTGCGGCACCGATGGCCACAGAGTTGCGACCAAAGCGTTCAGCAGAATTCGATGATAGGCTAACATCTGCAGCAAACGACGGGAACTCCGCGTTTGGACCGGAGACCGGCCACCAATATATTGTTGGTGTCAAAGACGAATTGCCGTTTCAGCATGTATGGTGCGTGGCCCACAGCCGTTGCCGACCGGCCATGTATTTCTGAATAACCGTTTGAATAGAAGGCCGTCGAAAGGCCAGCGATAAAGCAAATACGTCCGACGTGGGAACCCTTCGAAATCCCAACAGCGACCAGTGCTTACGCAGTTTCGCTTCAGCGACGCCCCACTCTGGAATGAGTTGACGGCGCGACATGGTCGCTGCTTTCAGGGGAGGT
>PLRJ01000246.1 GCA_003163855.1 Bryobacterales bacterium
TCAAATCTTTAGCGATGGCATCCAACCACGTGGGCGCCGTTCCACCCGCATCGGGAGCCGCCACACCGCACTTCTTCGCCAGGGCATAAGTAAGGCTCGGGATAGCGCTGCTCTTCACCGCGAAATGGTTATCCGCCAGCGATCCGCTCACCGAAGGGCTGCTCTCAATCGCATACAACCGCACCGGCGTCTGCCCTTTATCAATGCCCCGCTTGGCGCTGAACTGGCGCGCATAAGCAAGTGATGCCGGCCCGTTGTTCAGGAAGTCACTCTCCAGGCTGACGATGACGTCCGCTTTCGAAAGGTCATAAACTACCAGCGCTGGCTTACCCGCAATTTTTTTGGCTGCGCTGGCAACCGCCGGATTCACCGCCGGTTCATGCACATACCATTTCGTGCCCGGCCACTGCGCCCGCAGCGTCTCCATCTGATTGATCAGCGTCGGCGATGTCGTTACGCCGGTCAGAATGGCCAGACCTTCGCCCTTGCGCATGCCAATGGACTGCGCTTCCGTGCTGAACATGCCGGTAAATTCGGCCCAGTTGCTTAACCGGCCTTCCTTCATCACCGTTTCCGAACGGTCCGGATCATACAGGTTCAGAATCGACGCCTGGTCGAAAATCGACGTACTGCCCAAGCTCGCCGGATGGTCGGCATTCCCCTCCACTTTGGTCGGGCGGTTCAGGTGGCTCTCCACCAGCAGACCGCGCGCATAACCATGCGTCGGCATAGCCGTCGCGTAGAACAACGGCAGGCCCGGAATGACGTTTTCAGGCTGCCGGACATAAGGAACAATCAGTTCTTTAGGCTGCTTGGTGCAGGCGGCAGCCCCCGCCATCGCCAGTGAAGCGGCCATCACTTTCAACAGACTGCGCCGGTCCACACCCTCCGGAATCTGGCCTGCCAGTCCTGGAAATTCCTGCTCGACATACTCGCGCATGTCGTCCGTCTCGGCAGCTTCGTCCAGCGTCCGCCAGAACGCCGGTCCACGCCCCGCCGCCAGTTTGTCGCGCAGGGCGCTGACGTCCACTCTCGGCTTAGGGGTCTCAGCCGCGGGGGCGGCGTTTAACTGCACAAGTCCCCCATGCTGATGATGCTCGTGTTGGTGCCCCATGGATGGTTCCTGATCGGCGGTTTCCAAAATGTCCCTCATCTGTGGCAAGTAGCACAATCGGTCAACGACTGCGCATGATATTCCTTTACAAGCTGGGCCCCAAGCTGCGCTTGGTTGCTCGGATATTTATAGTCGATATTGAAGACTTCCGATCGCGGCCGGATGTACGCTGCCGGGTTCCGGTGGCAGTTCACACACCAGTTCATATACAGCGTGTTGACCTTGTAAACCCACGGCATTTCATTGATCTGGCCATGACAGGTGCTGCAGCCCATCCCTTTGCTGATGTGAATGCTGTGGTTGAAGTAGACGTAATCGGGCAGGTCGTGCACCTTGGTCCACTCAATCGACTTGCCGCTCGCCCAGCTCTGCCTTATCGGCTCCGTCACCGTGGCATTGTTCCAGATCTGCGAATGGCACGACATGCAGGTTTCCGTCGGCGGCAACCCTGCATAGCCTGAATTTTCAACCGAAGTATGACAATAACGGCAATCGATGCCGTCATCCTTTACATGGTGTTTGTGGCTGAAGTAAATCGGCTGAACCGGAGCAACGCCTACATCCGTAATCCACGGTCCGCGGTCTACCATGTATGCAACCGAAATGGTGGACGACACCAGGATGACTGCGGCCGCAATGGAAACCTTGGCGATAGTGTTGGCGCTGGGTCTGAAAAGTTGTGCCATAAAGGGTCCCTACAACGCGAAGTGACCAAAATCACACTCGCTTCTGAATTGGATGATACAACGAGCTAAACGAGAATTCTTCTGCTGTAACCAGAACCATTCTTGCCTGGCTATAATCCTCACGGTTAGGATGTACAAATTCTCGTCCAAAGTGTTTTTTTAGATGTTCTTGGGGCAGACTGCTAGGGATGTAGAAGTTACCTGGATCAAGCTATCTGTTTTATCACACCCACTCGCCGAGCTTCATGATTAACTCTTCGCTGCCGTCCACGCTAACGCCGTTGACGTTCATCTCCGCCGAGCCAATCATCCAATCCACATGAATCAGGCTTTCGTTTGCACCATGCGCCGCCAGCTCCGCCTTGCTCATATGGTGCCCGTCCCGTAGGCAACTGCTGTACGCCTGCCCCAGCGCTATATGGGAAGCGGCATTCTCATCGAAGAGCGTGTTGAAGAACAACAAACCGCTTTTCGAGATCGGCGACGAGTGCGGCACTAGCGCCACCTCGCCCAACCGCGCTGCGCCCTCATCGGTGCCGATCAGGCTGCGCAGCACCTGCTGGCCGGTGCCTGATTTAGCTTCCACAATGCGGCCATTTTCGAACTTCACCCGAATATCGCTGATCAAAGTACCCTGGTAGGAGAGCGGCTTGCTAGCCGCCACATAGCCGCTGGCGCGCTGGCAGTGCGGCGTCGTGAACACCTCTTCCGTAGGCATGTTCGGAATGCAATGTAGTCCGTTACCCGCCACCGTGCCGCCGCCTAGCCATAGATGATCGTCCGCCAGGCCAATAGTCAGATCAGTGCCCGGACCCGTGTAATGCAGCGCAGAGTAGCGTTTTCCATTCAGGTAAGCCGCGCGCGCCTGCAACTGCGCATCGTGTGCGCGCCAGTTCTCCACCGCGCCATCGTCCAGCACGCGCGAAGCCGCAAAGATGGCGTTCCAAAGCTTCTCCATCGCCTCGTCCGGCGCGTCGTTGGGGAACATCGCGTGCGCCCACGCCGGCGTAGCGCTCGCCACAATCGTCCAGTTGATGACGTGCGTAGTGATGAGTTCCAAAGCCGGCCGGCTCGCCACCGAAAAAGCAACATTGGCGCGCGCCACCTTCTTTGCATCCTGCTGCGCAAGAAGCGATGGATCGCCCCCCGCCACCGCCAACCGCGCTGAACCCGCCCGATAGGCGTTCGCCAGTCCATCCTGCAGCCATCCCGCCGCCCGGTCAAAGCTTGCATCGGGAGCATACTGATAACGCAGCAGAGTCGCTTCGTCATCGCTGAACAGCGTCGTAACAAGCGTAGCGCCCGCTTTGTAAGCCTCGCGCGTAATCGCCCGCACTAGCTCCACTGAATCCAGTGACGCCGTAATCACAAGTTCCTGGCCCGCCGCCAGCCCTAAGCCCACATTGACCGCCACCTGCGCCAGTCGATCAAGCCGTACTTGGTGTTGTGTCTTCGTTACTTCTTCTAAGATTTCTGCCACGCTAACAATTGTGCATCAAAGCGCAGACGGCAACGGTCCGAATCACAGCAGCCGAACTCGCTCGTGATGTTCGCGCTGTGCTCGAAAAGTCGAGCGTGGCAGCCAGGTCATCATCAAGCGCGAAGATCACCGGCCTCTGTAATCAGTTCGTCCCAACGCAGCGGCCCGCGTATCGCCGGCATCCAAGCGTGAAGCCAGGCAACGCGAATCAACCGCCACAGTGGAAGAAGATTTCGGCACAGATCCTGAAAAAATTATCGCCAGCCGCAGACACCTCTCTCAACATCACTGCTAACGGGTAGGGCGCCCAATGAACCCCGGAAAACGCCTCTTCTAGACGAATTCTCTAATCTTCCCAAACAACTCATTTGGCTCAATCGGCTTCGAAATATAAGCGTCCATACCCGCCGCCAGGCACTTCTCAGCATCGCCCTTCATAGCCAGCGCCGTCACCGCAATGATAGGAATATGCTGCCCCGTGAACTGCTCGCTATCGCGAATCAACCGCGTCACCTGCATCCCATCCATACCAGGCATGTGAATATCCATAAGGACCACGTCGAAGGTTTGATGATTCAAGCAGGCAATGGCCTGTCCGCCGCTGGCCGCAACCGTCACCGAGTAGCCCTGCCTTTCCATCAACCGCGTGGCCACTTTCTGGTTGATCACGTTGTCCTCCGCCAGCAGGATGCGCAGCGGTCTTACTCTGGCACTTCCATTTTTCGCCGCCCCCGCATCGTTGCCGCCGCCCGCCCCGGCCGAATGCGCCACCACTTTCGCTAACTGGGAAATGTCGTGTTCGCTCTTCTCAGCGGCACCCTCGGCGCCAAGCTCGAATCCAGCGTCAAAATGAAAAATACTCCCCTGATTAGCCGGCGCAGGCTCGACACTTAGCTTTCCTCCCATCAGCGCCACCAGTTCCGCGGCGATGGTCAGACCCAAACCTGTCCCTCCAAAGCGCCTGGCAATCGAACTGTCGGCCTGGTTGAAAGGCTCAAAGATGCTCGCCCGCTTTTCGGCCGGGATGCCGATGCCCGAGTCGCTAACGCTGAAGCGCAGCACCGCCCCTTCTGCCTCTGTCGTCCCGGCCGCCTCAACCTTCAACCGCACATAGCCGCGTTCGGTGAATTTAATCGCGTTTGAAACCAGATTCAAAAGAACCTGCCGCAAGCGTCCCGGATCGCCGCGTAGGACCGCTGGCACTGCGGCGGATATTTCGTGCTCAAGGATCAACCCTTTTTGTTCCGCTCGCAAGCGCATCATGCGCGCCAGATCCCGTACAAGTTCCTGCGGAGAGAACTCAATCCGTTCAAACGTCAGCTTGCCCGCCTCGATCTTCGACAAATCCAGCACTTCGTTTATCACGAGCAGCAGCGACTCGGCTGTCGTCTTCACCAGTTCCAGATTGTCGCGCTCCTCGTGCGGCAGATGCGCGCTATCCAAAACCAGCTCAGTCATGCCGATAATGCCGCTCATCGGGGTGCGTATTTCATGGCTCATGTGGGCCAGGAAATTGCTCTTGGCGTCGCTCGCGGCAAGCGCCAGATCTTCCGCACGCCTTCGTTCTATTACCTCCACGCGGAGCAGTTCAGCCTGATTTTCAAACAGCGACAGGATCATGCCGAACGCCACCGCGTACTTCGGTAGATCCCAAACCACGTGGTCGTCGGGAATGCTGATATGGAGAACGTGGGCCAGGCTTCCCAGCGGAAAGACACAGCCCCAGCAGAGAAACGCCAGCGCCGTCAGCGTGATGCCTGGGCTCAGTCGATCGTGCCGGCGCCAGAAGAAATAGCCGGTAGCCGCAAACAGCGCCAGCAGCATCAGATCGAATCCATAATCAGGTGCCGCCGGCACCATCCACGCGCACCAGCCTAGCGCCGACCCTCCGGCAAGAGCCACGGCCCAACCCAAAACTCCGGCCTGCCGCAATCCCGCCTGCGCCAGGTAGAAGACCGCGCCACCCATCAGACCAAGAATCACCAGGTAAGGCCACTGTGCCGTTACATCGAAAATTAGCAGCGTGACATAGACAATGGCAGGCGTCACCAACCCTCCGCCAAAAGCCCAGCGCCGCGGTAAGGAAGAGCATGTCGCACAAACCGACAATAGGAAACTGGTACCCGCGGCAACCAGAGTTGTGCAAGCCACCCAGTCGGCCACCAGCTTCGGAATAAGGTGAAAGCTATTCAGAAGCGCAGCCGCGAAGTGCACCAGAATGGCACTCCACCCAATCATCCATAGTCTGACGCGTTGCTGCCGGTCGCGCCGGTAGATCCAGGTGAACAACGCCACCAGACCCACCATCACGGACACCGTCACCAGGCGCCCGAACTGGGGAATCACTAGTTGTTTTTCAACTCCAGCGCCCTTCGGCGGTGTAATCTGATCGCTTCAAGTATAAGCTACACCAGCGCCAGTGTATCGGATTAGAGCAAACGAAAGATAACTTCCACCGTCGCGCGGACGTTTACCGGGCGCCCGTTCTTGGTCCCTGCTCGGAAGCGCCAGTGTATGCTCCGCCGCCCTTTCCGTTGCCCAACCCATTCACGCCCTGACCGGCCGAGTCACCCGCCATCTTGCTCAGCGGATCGCCTCCCTCTTCCCACAACCAAGAAGCCCCTCGGGGACATTCCG
>PLRJ01000194.1:0-119203 GCA_003163855.1 Bryobacterales bacterium
GGTCCGCTATCCACACAGACGGCGAGTTTACTCTGGCAGAAAAGCGCGGCTGATTCGGACGGAGAAAACACACCGCAGGCATTGAGTCCGGTTCCCGCTTCGGAACAAATCTTTTGAATCCGGGCGTGATCTTTGCCTCCGCCGAGCAGAATCGTTTCCACTCGCAGTTCACTTTCCATTTTCTTAAGCAGCGAGACAACAACGGAGGGGTGAAGATCTCGGGCCGTATCGTTGGAGAAAGGGCAAACCGTAACCAAAGCCAGCGACGGCTTGCGCCGGTTCTGCGTCAGCCACGTTCTGACTGCCGTCAGTGCGGCATCCGGCGGCTGTAACAGCGGACTTCGGCAATAGCCATCGTACTTTTCCTCTGCTTGTTGATTCCAAAGGCGTTTGAAACGGAGAAAGCTCTCGGTCGTAAATTTGGAGAGATCTTCGTTCAGCGGTCTTTCCTGCGGAGTTAGAGTTCGAAAGCCATGCAGTTCACGTACTCCGCCAGCATGGAAAAACGAAATGTCCCTATCCACCTGATGCTGAAGGCGGGCTGAGGGCAAGAGATAAGCGCCGTATCGAGGACGGTAATAACGAAGGCGAGCCAGTGCTCCGGCGGCGGACAGTAGACACTCCACCCGCTTACCCTTGGCTTTGTAATTCAGCTTCTGCTTTGCCGGCCACGCCATGTCGAAGATCTGGCCAGGATGCACCTTCTTATTGCCCTGGAATCCGCTTAGCAGCAAATATTCCGAACATCCTGGCAGCAATTCGCGCAACGAGAGCAGCGAGGGCACGGAAAGAACGGTATCCCCAAGCGATCCGATTTGAAACACTACCGCGAGCGACGTAGCGGCCTCCTCGATGCTTCTTTAAAGAACACGCGCAAGACGATCGCGGTATAAAGCGGGGCGCCGTTTGCGCTTTTCATGCGGCCAGCACCACTTCGGGCTGATTCTTCCTGCGAAGCAGGCGCGTGACGAAGCCTTGTCTTAAACCGCCAAGCTTGAAGAGGGGATATTCGATGCCGGCAAGACAGGCGGTAAAACCAAGCGCAGCGCCAACCTGCAAGAGGTAGGAATGTTGATTCACGTAACTAGCGATCCACCAGCAGGCCAACGCGCCCACAGCAAGCAGAGCGCCGATTCTATACAAAGGCGCGAGGTCAATCCGGGCGAACTTCTTAAACAAGAGCTCATTCAAATGAACGGTGTAGATAATCTGCGATGTTTCGGTGGCCAGCCAAAGAACAAGGAACGCTCGAATACCGAAATAGTTTACGCCCGGGACCATGCATACGATCATGGCGATATAGGTGAAGAACAGAAAGCGCGCCATTTGTTCATGCTGGTTGACGGAGGTCTGGAACTGATATTTGTGTTCCTTGATGCCTGCCGCGGCCGATATTAAGGCTAAGAACAGGCACACATCCATCTGGTAGAGCGGCTTGTGCAACCACACGTTCATGAGCAAAGGACTCACAAGAAAGGTGCCAAAAGCGAGCACCGGCACGAGGGCAAAAACTGCGCGTTCGGAAAGA
Source organism: Bryobacterales bacterium (assembly GCA_003163855.1). Classification (GTDB taxonomy): domain Bacteria; phylum Acidobacteriota; class Terriglobia; order Bryobacterales; family Bryobacteraceae; genus Bog-105. The sequence goes on from PLRJ01000194.1 coordinate 1,529, forward strand.
TCGTAGAGGCGCAGGAGTTCGGGCCATTTGCTTTTTCCGTAGAGCTCAATAATTTCGGGTCCTAGCGCCAGGCTGACGGCGGTGAGGGCTTGGCGCGACATGGAGAAGACGGTGCGGGTGATGGAAAAAACGACGACGTTGGTGGGGCCGAGTACGCGCTGCATGATAACGACGGGCAACTGATAGACCAGGAAGGTTGCGGAGAATAGCATTCCGAAATAGCCGCTCGGTTTCAGTATTTCCATCACCTGATTGCGCCTGGCATAGCGCAGTTTGGGGAAAGCTATGGAGGCGTGCAAGCGGAGATCGATGCCGACCAGCAGAGTAAAGAGGGAGGCGCAAGCAAACTGACCCCACGCGATGTAAACAAAACTGCCGTGCAAAGCCACCAGGACGGTAGAAACAACCAGCGTCGCGATGGCCAGATAGTTTCCCCAGTAGGCGCCGCGATGGTAAGCGCCGACTACAAGGAAGCCGCCTGTTAGAAAGCCGAATATCAGCCGCACCAGCAACTGAACGCCGAGCAAGTACATGGTAAGCGCGGCGGCGGCATTGGGAAGCTTGAGATGCAGCCAAGTGGAGATGGGAAGGAAAAAGACAGCGGCCGACAAGAGGGCCACAACGCTGACCAACGCCAGCAAAATGGAGAATGAAGTGGCTTGCACCGCGTTGACTTCATCCACTTCGTTGCGGTTGTAGTGAATGGTGGCCTGGTTATTGGCGAAGTTATGCAGGCCGAAGTTGAGAGTGCCGAGATAGAGCGCTGCAGAAGAAAGGGCCAGCCATTCGCCGTAGGCATTGACACCATAGAAACGCAGGAATAAAGGCGGCAAAAGCAACTGATTGGCAGCCATGATGCCTTGGCCACCTACCAGGGAAGCGCCGGTTTTTACAAATCGCGCAAGGCTCATGGAGTAGTCTAGCCGCCGCCGTAACGCTGCTGATAAGCCGAATAACCATTTGCGTTACCGTAGTAACCGTTCGTAGCCGACTTCGGATTCCAGTCGTTCAGCACGGTCCCAAGCACGCGGGTGTGGTCTTCCCAGAAGCGCTTGTGCAAAGCTACGGTGGCTTCAACGGTAGTTTGTCCCACGCGCGCCACAAAGACCACGGCGTCGGCGGTGCGTGCAAGCACGCGAGCATCGGTAAGCTGCAGCGAAGGAGGAGTGTCGATCAGGATCATGTCGAACTGGCTGCGCAGCTTGGCCAGGATTTCCGGCAGGCGGTTGGAGTAAAGAAGATTCGCCGCCGATGAAGTGGCCGGTCCGCTGGTGAGAACGAACAGATCGGGAATGCGCGTCTCCTGCACTGCTTCCATGGGATTAGCGGAAGACAGCGGATCGCGCAATAGCGTGCTGAGCCCCACTTCATTGGGAAGGCCGAATAACTCATGAATGCGCGGACGGCGCATGTCGCCATCTATCAGCAACACTTTACGCCGGATTTCGGCCAGGGCGAGTCCAAGGTTGCTGACCACCGTTGTTTTACCGTCGCCCGGCCCACAACTGGTGACAACCAGCATCCTGGGGCGGCTGCCATTTTCACCGACAAAGAGAATGGAGGTCAGAACAGCGCGGAAGGCTTCGGCAACCAGGCTATTTTTACGGTCGAAGGTGATTAGTTCGATGGGTTCTTGACCCTGGCGCGAACCGTTCAGATCTCCGGTTTCACCGGTAAGAAGGGTTGCCGGCTTGAGTCTGCGGGAACCGTCGATCTTAGCGCTCGGAATCACTCCCAGTTCAGGCGCCTGCGTCCAGAACTGAACGTCACCGGGTTGACGCAGGGTACGGTCGGCGCGGCTCTTGATGACGATGAAGACGAATCCGAGGAACAGTCCGGCGATGGCCCCCACGAACACGTTTGAAAGCATGTTTGGCGAAAAGGGCAGCCGCGGCGGCTTGGCCGGATCCACTATACGGATGTTGCTGGCGCGGATGGCTGAGGCCACGCTGGCTTCTTTCACCTGCTGCAACATGGATTCATACAACTGGCGGTTGGAATCCACTTCGCGTTTCAGAATGTTGTACTGGATGGACTTGCCAGCCTGGTCGGTGACCACCTGGGATTGCACCCGGTAATCGGCTGCCAATAGCTGTTCGCGGCGTAAAGCGGCATCGTAGTCATTGCGGATGCGGGAAATAATAGCGGCACGCTCGTTATTAAAGGCGGTTTGAAGCGGAGCGATTTGAGCTTGCACCATCTTCACTTTTTCATGCTTCGGCGTGTATATCGCGATCAACTCCGCTTCCTGGCGTTTCAGATCGGTCAATTTGTCCTGCAGATCGCGCAGGGAGGCATCGCCCAGCACTTCGCCAAGAGATTCAGGAGAGGCGGACTTGGCAATCTCATAGCGGGATTGCGCGGTGGCACGGTCGGAAGATGCGCGGGAAAGTTCTTCCTGCAACTGGCGCAGCTTGTCTTCGGAAACATTTGTCTTGTCGCTGCTGCTGCCGGAGGCCGGTGTCATGAAAAGCAAGCCCGAACGTTCGGCGTAAGCCTGCAGTTCGGCTTCGGATCGTTCCAGTTTAATTTTCATTCCATCTAACTGGCCGGTAAGCCACTCGCCGGTCTTCTCGCTCATCTTCCAACGAGCTTCCATGTTGGAATCTACAAATTCGGCAGTCAGCGTATTGACGAACGTGGCGGCAAACTTCGGGTCGGCCGAAACATACAAGACCTCCACAACGCGGGTTTGCAAAAACTGGTGAACGGAGAGGCTGCGCATGGCCTGCTGTTCCATCAGGTAGTCTGAATCGACGCTCTTGGGTTCAGGCAGGTTGAGAAGTTTACGAAATGGAGCGAAGCGGCTACCGTTATTTTGAACGCGGGGCAGCTTGTCTTCTTCCTTCAACTTCTTGATTACGCGATCAATGAGACCTTCGCTCTGCAGGATCTTCATCTGCGTCAGCACATCGGTAAGCATGCTGGAACTGGTGTCTTCAGCCACCGGGTTTACGGAACGAGTATTCAAGAAATCGTTGTTGATGTTTTGAATTTCGATGACGGTGCGCGCCCGGTACAAAGGGGTCTGCGGCATGGTGTAGAGCAGCGCGCCCAGCAACCCGAGAAAGGCGAACAGAATCATGGTGCCGCGATGGCGCTTTATCAAGCGAACATATTCAAGCAGGCCCAGGGTGTCGTCCGCGGGCGGCTCATTTTTCGGGGGACGCTCGCCATAAGGTATCTGCTGGAAACCGCGAACACCGTACTGGTCAGGACGGTATGTGGTCCTGACGGTAAGCTCCTGGCTGTCGGAGGATGAATTGTATGGATGCATGTCAGGGGCGGTAAATGGCAATCCCAGTGCCGGTTTGCACCAGCGCCTCGAGCGCCCGGTAGGTAGCGGCTTTACTGTTGCTGGTAGGAACAAAGAGAATGTCGTTAGCCAACAGTGAGGTATCGCCGAGTTTGCCTTCCATCATTTTCTTGACGTCTACGGGGATTTCGACGCGGGCGTGGGTGATTTCATCGGTGCGGAGAATTTTGGCTTTGCCCGCTGAGGCGGTGCGTTCCAGGCCCTGGGCGAGAGCCAAAGCTTCCAGTACGGTCATATTCGCGCGTTCCTGGAGCATAAAACCGCCAGGCTTTTTCACCGAGCCAATTACGTAAACCAGGTCGGCCTTTGGCACGGTGATGACATCGTAGGGCTTTACAGGGATATTCTGCGCCGGGTTGCGAGCGGTCATAACCGAGCGGATGTTAAGGTCGGCCACGCTGTACTTTCCGGAAGGATCGTTGACGGCATTGGGCAGGGGCAGCGGGCCGTACTCGAGTTTTCGCGTGATGGTGATGGTGCTGCCGGCGGCCTCGCTCAGGCCACCGGCCTCCGAGATCACCTCGAACAAAGTGCTGTTGCCTTTGATCTGGTGTACCCCTGGAGTTTTTACCGATCCGAGAATCGAAATAGGCTGGCTGTGAAATTCGGCCAATGAGACGCTGACCACGGGGTCCTGGAGATACTCTCTGTAGCGCTGTGTTAATTCGCTCTCCAGTTGTTCGACGGTTTTCCCGGCGGCGTGCACGCGGCCGATGCGAGGGAAATTTACGTTGCCGCGCAGATCAATAGGATAAGGCGCGTCGCCCAACTCATCGAGGTGTACTACGCGCACGTTCAAGCTGTCCTCCGGACCCAGAATATAGGCATTTCCGCTGTCGCCGTCCTGCGGAGCCTTTGGCTTCGCCACGGTTTTGCCATCGGCCGAGTAGGATACCCAGCCTTCGCCGTTGTCTTTTGCGGGCATTGCATTGGTGGGAGCAGGAGTGGGTGTCGGATCCGGCTTTGCCGCAGTGTCGGTTGTGCCGGATGCGGCCTTATTCTGCTGGGCAGCGGTCTTAATATCTATGGTCGGAAAGACTGGGGCCGGCGCTGCGCCCGGCGCAGATTGCTGAAAAGCGAAGGCATTCCCGCAGAACAGCGAGACGCAGGCTATAACGACGAGCATGGACGATAGCGGTCTGATATTTTTCATCTTGGACTTTAAGCCGTACGGGCACTCATGGATACGTCGTGCGCTGAGTGCTGGTTGAGCTTCTTTATCTCCTGCGACAAAAAGTGAATGCGGTTTTCCAATTCCGAAACTCTTGATTCCAGAGCTTCCTGGGGCGCTCGCGAAGACTGCGAAAGCATCAAATTGATGGCGGCACGAGCCATTTCGGAAACACTGCGTATTCCGTTCAAATAACAAAGTTCGCGGAAGCGTTCGTATTCTTCAGCGGTTAAACGAAAGCTAATCATTCGACTGCGGGATTCTGACGACATGATCGCTCTTTTTTCCTCCCCTTGCAAAGGCGCACGAACTTTTGGAGTCATCTTGAATTTAGTGACGCACCAGCGATTGCTCGCCCTGGTGGGTCAGAAACCACTCATAAGTAGACCGGATGCCGGATTCCAGATCAATCTTGTAGTGCCAGCCGAGGCTATTAAGTTTGCTGACGTCCAGCAGTTTGCGCGGAGTTCCGTCAGGCTTGGAACTGTCGAAGGTGATTTTGCCGCGATACCCTACTACCCGCATGACCAGCCGCACCAAGTCGGCTATGGAAATCTCTTCGCCTGAACCTACGTTTACAATTTCCGGCTCGTCGTAATTTTCCATGAGGAACAAGGCGGCTGACGCCAGATCATCAGCATGCAAAAACTCCCGCAACGGCGCGCCTGATCCCCAAACAGCAACCGATGGTGCGCCCACTTGTTCGGCATTATGAACTTTTTGAATGAGTGCGGGAAGAACGTGTGAATTCGAGAGATTGAAGTTGTCGCCCGGACCGTACAGGTTGGTGGGCATCAGGGAGATAGCCCTAAGCCCAAACTGCTGCCGGTAGGCCTGGCACAACTTTATTCCGGCAATTTTGGCAATGGCGTAGGCTTCGTTGGTCGGCTCAAGCAGTCCGGTGAGCAAGGCGTCTTCACGCATCGGCTGGAGGGCCAGCTTCGGGTAGATGCAGGACGAACCAAGAAACTGCAGCTTCTGAACGCCGTGGCGATAAGAGGCGTCGATAACGTTGAGTTCAATGGCCAGGTTGTCGCGCAGAAAATCGGCTGGATAGGAAGCATTCGCCAGAATCCCTCCGACGCGAGCGGCCGCCAGAAAAACGTACTCCGGCTTCTCAGAACGGAAGAATTCATCAACGGCAACGCGGTCTGTTAGTTCAAGCTCGCGATGCGTCCGGAGGATCAGATTCGTATAGCCATTGGTTTGCAGTGCCCGAACGATGGCTGCACCCGCCAAGCCTTTGTGGCCGGCGACGTAAATACATGAATCCCGATTCATTATAAATATTCCACTTTGACTTTAGGTTTCTCGACGGACGCTGACAGACGGCACTTGTATACGGGCTCGGAAAGATAAAGCGACAGTGCAATAAACGAGGCACAGGCTTCGCCCTTTTATCCCCGACCCTAAAAGGCGCATCGCGGGAGTAATTTTGATGTAGGCAAAGTCCTTACTATGTAATACCACGTTTACACACCCTACACCACCAGTGAGGTCCCTTATGCAGGGTTTGATGGTACTATCTTGCCGCGGGATAGGTGCATTACCAGTAAAAAACTAAACGAAAGTACCGCCGAAGAGGGCAAGAGTGCGGTAGTAAGACATCTGATTGTAAGACAACCCTGGGAATTCGGCCTGAGTACGGACACCGGGCCGGAGCGGAACTATCTTAAAGACCGAAGTCTACTTGGGCTTGCCTCGGTTGGTTCCGTTGGTTTGATGCGGGAGTGCTCAATGAAGAACAAATGCTAGCCCTTAACGCCGAGCTTTTTCTTCGCTTCCTGAGCGAGTTTTGAATCCGGCGACAGCTTAATCACCTTTTGAAAGGCAATTTTCGCCGCGTCTGCGTTCTTCAATTTTTCTTCCGTCTCGGCGACTTTGAAGTATGCTTCGGCGGAACTGGGATTATATTTGGCAGCGAGTTCGTAGCGCTGTAAAGCGGCGCGATATTTGCCTTTGTGCCAGTAATAATTGCCCACCTTGATGCTGCGTTCTGATTCCATGGGATTGAACGGAACCTTTTCGGGAATGATCGATTCGTCTTCTTCGGGCGGAAGGGACTCTTCCGGCGGCATTGCCTTGGGAGTTTGCGTAGGGTTGGGTGCCGGCTTCTGTTGTGCTGATAGTGGCATTGTGCCCAGCAGGAAAGTGAAGTGCAACGCCAGTAAAAAGGCAAGTTTGCGCGGACGTGTCACAATCGAATTATAGCTGCTGATGGATCTTCGCGAAAAAGTAGCGCAGCTTCCTGCCCAGCCTGGTGTTTACCTTTACAAGGATGCTTACGGCAAGGTTCTTTACGTTGGTAAAGCCAAGAACCTTCGTAGCCGCGTCCGAAGCTACTTCAATGAAGACCGATTAGCGGAGGCAAAAACCGGTGGGTTGATTTCGGAAGCGCGGGATATCGACTTTATTCAGGTCGATAACAACAAGGAAGCGCTTGCCCTTGAAAACAACCTAATCAAGCAGTACAAGCCGCGCTTCAACGTTTTACTGCGCGACGACAAGACATTTCCGTACGTGAAGCTGACCAACGAAAAGTTTCCGCGGGTTTACGTGACGCGCAGGATTCTAAAAGACGGTGGAACTTATTATGGGCCATTTTTTCCCGGCAACCTGGCGCATCGTTTAGTTCATTTCATACACCGCCACTTCCTGGTGCCGTCGTGCAAAATCGACTTCACGCGCCGGCACACGCATCCCTGCTTGCAGTTCCATATTCATCGCTGTCTGGGACCGTGTGTGGAAGGGCTGACGACAGATGGCCTCTATGCGGCGGCTGTGAAGGATGTTCGTTTGTTCCTGGAAGGCCGTCATCGCGATTTGGCTGACGATCTGGAGGCCAGAATGAACGCCGCAGCCGATGCCATGAACTTCGAAGAGGCGGCCGGCCTGCGCAACCTGGTAACCACGGTTCGCGAGATGGAGCAGAAACAGAAAATGGCCGCCGCGGAAGGCGACAATACGGACATCATTGCTTATCACGCGGAAAGCCCGCTCGTTGCCGTGAATCTGTTCCATCTGCGCAACGGCAAGATTGTGGACCGGCGCGAGTTCTTCTGGGAGGACCAGGATGAATTTGAAGCGGGCGAGTTTTTCGATGCATTTCTGAAGCAGTTGTACGTGGACAATGTTTTTATTCCCGGATGTATTCACGTACCCGCCGATTTCGAAAGCCGCGAGGAACTGGAAGAGTTCCTCTCCGACAAGCGTGGCCGCAAAGTGGAGATTCTCACTCCTCAACGCGGCAGCAAGAAAGCTTTGCTGTCGCTGGTTGAGACGAACGCAAAGCATAGTTTCGAACAGCGTTTCCGTGTCTTGAAACCATCGTCAAAAGTGGTCCAGGAAGCATTTCAGGAAGCGCTGAACCTGCCCAGTCCGCCTCGGCGTATTGAGTGTTTCGATATCTCGCACATTCAGGGCACCGACAAAGTAGCCAGCATGGTGGTTTGGGAAGACGGCAGGATGAAGAAGGCCGACTATCGCAAATTCATCATTCGCACTGTGGTGGGCAACGATGACTTCGCCTCCATGCGCGAGGTGATAACACGGCGTTACTCGCGCTTGCAGGAAGAGAAGCAGCCCTTTCCGAGCCTGGTGCTGGTGGATGGAGGCTTGGGTCAGTTGCACGCCGCCGCCGACGCCCTGGAGGCGATCGGGATTACGGATCAGCCGCTAGCCTCCATTGCCAAACGCGACGAATGGATTTATGTGTACGGGCAGGAAGACGAACCTATCATTCTGGATAAGTTCTCGCCCATGCTGCACCTGGTGCAGATTATTCGCGATGAAGCGCACCGCTTCGCCGTGACCTTTCACCGCACGCGGCGCAATGCCAAGCGGCTGGAATCGGAGCTGCATGAAGTGCCCGGCATCGGCCACAAGACAGTCGAGAAACTGCTTCGCACACTAGGCAGCTTGGAACGCGTGAAGCAAGCCAGCAGCGAAGAACTTGCTGCGGTGGTGGGTGCGGCGGCAGCGAACCGTTTGCGAGCTTATTTCGCCGCCGACAAGACGCGAGATCCTTTTGTAGAGATGCCCAAGCAGGAACTGGTGCAGATAGAGGCTCTAGAAAAGGCCCGTTCATGACACTAGTGCCACTCACATAGTGCGGGGTAACTGTCAGTACTAATTTGGGTCTCGACTGTCGTTGGACCTATCAGTATAATCTCCGACGGAGGTTAGTGATGAAGTGTGCTAATGTTCTGCGTTTTGGGGTAACTGGTGTTGCGTTGGTTTGCGGAGCGATGACATTATCCGCAGCCGGGACCATTTATGTGGGGACCTGCGGTACTCCCAACACAACCACAGTTCAAGCGGCAGTAACTGCTGCTGGAGCTAACGGGACGGTCAGGATCTGCCCTGGAGTTTATTACGAGCAGGTGAAGATCACAACAAACCTGAACTTGACCGGCGTGGCGAGCGGCACCGGCAGTGAAGTTGTGATTACGTCACCCACCAAGGGAGTGGTGGCCAACAGCGCAGATCTGTATTCGCCATCTAGTCTGCCGGTGGCTGCGCAGATACTGGTGGAGAATGCCAGTTCCGTCAATATAAGCAACGTGATTGTAGATGGAACTGGAAACCAGATTGCGACCTGCGGGCTGGATCTGCGAGGTATTTACTACCAGAACGCGTCGGGAATTCTGAACTCAGTTGTAACTCGTAATCAGGAACTTCCAACGGGCTATGGCGGCTGCCAGTCTGGGCAGGGGATTTTTGTGCAGAGCGGCTACTCGACAAAAGGAACAGCGAATGTGATTATCGAAAACAGCAGTGTACATGCTTACCAGAAGAACGGAATCACGGTGGACGGAAGCGGAGCGAGCGCGAACATCCAGAACAATTATGTGGCAGGCCAGGGATCTACCACTAATGCGGCTGAGAATGGCATTCAGATAAGCGACGGGGCAGCAGCCAGCATTATCAATAACGTGGTTGCGGACGATATCTGGGCACCGGATACAGCGACCGACACTGGAGATGCCGCTTCGGGGATTCTGATTTATGCCTCAGAGAATGTCCTGGTTCAGAGCAACACCATCAGTACAACGCAGTATGGAATTGTAACCGTCTCCGATTCGACCTCGGGCACCTCCAACAACCCGCAGGGATTGGGAGATCATACAACGATCAGCGGGAACAAGATACAGAACACCGAGATCTTCGATGCAATTGACGCTTGCAGTAATTCGAACACTATCGCTGGGAACATCATTACGAATGCAACTGAATCTGGAATTCACCTTGATAGTACGTGCGGTTCCACCGGCAAAAACAATACGGTTTCACTGAACAGCGTCAATGAGTCGTGCGCCGGTATTCTGGAGGGCAGCACGTCAAACAATATATCCGGTCTGGCGACGTTCAACGTGTTAAATACGACCCTTTCGGGGAACACCTGCAGCGTTTCTACGGGTGTACAAGCGGCCGTGATACCACTTGTTGCCGGGACTAGCAGCGGCACCACTCCACATCCGACACCGGTGAGATAAGGAATTGGCGAATATCTCGATGTGCTGGACCGCAGCGGCGAGTGGTTCAGCACCAAGCGCGGATTCGTGACATACTGGCTTGCAGGTGGCTCCTCAACTGACAAGCCTGTTGCTGATTGCGCTTGTAGCGCTTTTGTCGCCTTCCGGCACACGCGCGGCAGTTCCATGCGTCAGTTACGTTCGTCTAGCTGTATGTGACTCGAGTGCGAGTGAAGCGGAGCAGCACTGCGAACGAACTGTTTATCCCGGCCCTCCAGCCGAAGTAACGATTTACGCTAATCCGCTAGCTGCTGTTGCATGCGGAGTTAATCGCGCAGCCTTCCAACGGCCTCCCCCCACCTTCCTCTTCGCGGCCTAAATCTTTCAGCAAAGAAGAAGAGGAGGGGGCATGAGCCCGCTTTTACAGTCGTTGTTTGCGCCCTCCAGGCGTGACTCGGCCGAGATTCAAAAGATAAACGCCCTGCGATTGGAATACGAACGCATGGGCGATGAGGATCTTGACGCTTTGGCCGCGAGTTCCAGTGATCTGCATCAGCTATTCGCAACCACCGCGACGGTCGCCTATCGCATACTGGATCAGCGCATGTTTGATGTCCAACTGCGAGGCGCGCTGGCACTGGCGCGTGGCAGCATCGTCGAGATGCAGACGGGAGAAGGGAAGACGCTCGCCGCTGTTCCCGCCATCGCCTGGTACGCGCGCGAAGGCCGCGGTGTGCATGTCATTACGGCAAACGATTATCTGGCGCGGCGCGATGCGAAATGGATGGGTGAGGTTTATCGCCGCCTTGGTCTTAGTGTCGGCTACATTCAACAGGGCATGACGGCCGCTGAACGCCGCGGTGCTTACGCCGCCGATATCACTTATGCGACGGCCAACGAAATCGGCTTCGATTTTCTGCGCGATCAATTGTCGATGGATGCATGTGAGCAAGTTCATCGACCCTTTGCGGCCGCCATTATCGATGAAGCCGATTCCATTCTGTTGGACGAAGCTCGCATCCCGCTGGTGATCGCCGGTGGCAGCACCGATGGCAGCGCGTTGGCTTCTGTAGCCGAGCAGGTGGTGCGCCGGCTGGATCCGCATCTGCATTACACGGTTGTGAACGAGGGGCGCAACGTAGGCTTGACGGACGAAGGTATTCGAGTAGTGGAATACGCAACCGGCTGCCGCAACCTTTACGACTCGCAGAACCTTCCGCTGTTCAGCGCGCTGCAGGATGCTCTGCACGCCCATGCTCTGTTGCGTCGTGACGTTGACTATGTGGTGCGCGACGGCGTTGTCCAGATGGTGGACGAAAACAAAGGCCGGACGGCGGAGGACCGGCGCTGGCCTGCCGGTCTGCATACCGCGGTGGAGGCGAAGGAGTCGGTCGCTCCTAAACTGCAGGGCATGATTCTAGGTTCCATCACGCTGCAGAATCTTGTCGCGTTCTATCCCAAGGTCTGCGGCATGACAGGAACGGCTGCCAGTTCGGCGGTCGAGTTCAAGACCACTTATCTTCTGCCGGTAGAGGTGATCCCGACCAACCGGCCTATGATTCGAGTCGATCATCCGGATGTTGTCTTTCCTTCGAAGCGCGAGAAACACCGCGCCGTGGCGGAAGAGATTCGCCGGGTGCACGCCAGTGGTCAGCCTGTTCTGGTGGGAACCGGCAGCATTGCGGAATCGGAAGAACTAAGCCGGTTGTTGCACGGCACTCCGCATCGCGTTCTCAATGCAAAGAACGATGAACTTGAGGCAGGGATCATCGCCCAAGCCGGTCAGCGGGGCGCCGTCACGGTATCGACGAATATGGCCGGGCGCGGCACCGACATTCAGCTTGGAGAGGGAGTGGCGGAATTGGGCGGACTGTATGTCATCGGCGTCAATAAACACGAAAGCCGCCGCATCGATAACCAGCTTCGCGGCAGAGCCGGCCGCCAGGGCGATCCGGGCTGCTCGCGATTCTTCGTTTCGCTCGAAGATGACTTGATGGTGAAGTTCGGCGAACTGAATCCGAGATACAAAAACGATCCGGATAATCTTCAGCGGCTGGTGGAAGGACAAAATCTTGACTTGCGGATTTTTCTGCAGAAGTATGAGATGCCGATTGAAGGCCAGCGCAACCGCATTCAAACGCATCGGCAGTCGGTGTTAGATGGTACCGTCGCCTGCAAATCGGAGCTGGAGCGATTGATCACGCTCCGCACGATCGACGATCTGTGGGCCGATTACCTGGCTGATGTGGCGGAGTTTCGTTCCGGCCTGCATTGGCTCTCGCTCGCCACCTGGGACCCGCACCGGGAGTATCTAAAACAAATTGATAGCTGGTTCATCCAACTGGAAGCCGAGATTCCGGCAGAGATTCAGCGGCGTTTAGCTGACGCCGAAGCTGGCGGCAATCAGAATCCGAGAGAGCGCGGCGCTGTCTGGACCTATGTGACGACCGACCAGCCCTTCGGAACGTTCACTGAGCGGATCATCAACGGCTTTCGCCGTAAGGCTCGTAACAAGCAGTTATGGGGTTAGAGGGGACGACAAAATTATAGGTGAAAGACACGACGTAAGTATCGGGCATGACTGCTATTTAGCTGGCAAATGACTGGCGCAGTGCTGGGGTTAAAACCCATGAAACAGCCGCGCACCGAGCAACTCGGGCAAGCCGGCTTTTTGGATGTCTGAAGAAGTCAGCGCAATTGGATACATCGTTCGGCGCAGTGTGACCAGCTTTCTGTCCGTGTCGTAGAGCGCGTAGGCGGCGCGCACGTCGCCGTCACGTGGCTGGCCCACTGAACCGGGATTGATCATGTACTTGGTATCCACTTCCAGTTGCACAACGCTTTCGCGCTGTTTCTTCTTCACGGCGGCTACCGTGCCGATGTTGCCGCGCTTGGAAAAGAAGCCGCCCTGATGGTGGGTATGGCCGAAGAAGGTCAGTGGAACGTCAACATGCGGAAAGCACGTGGCGGCCTCGCTGGAGTTGGTTATGTATTCATCCTCGTCGTTGGGCGAGCCGTGAACCAGTTCGAAATATTCGTTTGTCTTCGGACCTTCGGATAACCCGGCAAGATAGCTGATCTGCGCTGCCGTCAGGTGATCGATGGTCCAGCGGGCCGCGGTCTGCGCGGTTTCGTTGAACCAGGAAAGGTCTTCCAGGCCGGCCACAACCTTGTCGTGATTCCCGCGGATCACCGAGGAGCAATTCTTCTGGGTCCAGTCGACCACCTGGGCGGGGTGGGGATTGTAGCCCACCAGATCGCCACAGCAGACGATCTGATCGTATTGTCCTTTGGCTTCGGTCAGAACTGCTTCGAGTGCATACCAGTTGGCGTGTATGTCGCTGAGGATCAGGATTTGCACAGACGTATCAGCGTAATCTCAGGCGGAGCGCCCAGGCGTACTGGAACTCCAATGGTTCCCAACCCCGAGGTTACATAAAGCGCGGAGTCAGGTTTGGTGTAAAGACCCTTAGTGTAGGGCGTCACAAGGTCAACAATATTTATGTTCTGATGCGCTACTTCAACGTTGATCTGTCCGCCGTGGGTGTGTCCGGCGAGCGTAAGTTGAAAACCCTGTTTGGCGGCAACGGGGAAGACATCGGGATTATGGGAAAGAAGCAAATTGAATTTGTCCTTATCTACGAACGACTCAAGACCGGTTAAATAGCCTTCGCTTTTGAACTGGTGGTCGACACCCACAAGGTTAATGTAACTGTCACCGAATTTTAGCTGATCGCGCTGGCGGCGGAGAAATCGAATGTCCATTTCAAGAGCTTTCCGGGTGGCGTAGGCTGAGATTTTGGCCAGCCGCTCGTGATTTCCCATGCAGCCCCAAATGCCGGAGTGGCTGCGCAGGCGCTTCAATTCCAGCAGGCAATCGTCCAACGGATCCATTTTGCCGGTGATCAGGTCGCCGGTGATAAAAGCAAGATCTGCACGCAGATTATTACTGGCGTCCACCACGCGCCGCAGGTCGGTGCGCGAGTAAAACGCGCCCATGTGAATGTCGCTGAGCTGCAGGAGACGCAGACCTTGCAAGTCTTTAGACAGGTTGGGGACGCGCAGATCGAATTCCTTGATGTCGAAGTCTTTGCGGGTTATAAAGCCGGTGGTTAAGGCGACTGCCGGCGCAGCGCAGACCGCGGCTGAGGCGACATTCAGGAGATTTCTGCGTTCAGCAGAGAATTTTACGGGCAGGAAATCGCGGAAGAGAAAAACGATGGCGGCGACATCCGCCAGCCAACCCCACTCCGTGATGAAGGCGCCGGCGCGGTCGATGTAGAAGTTGATGGGCTGCGGAGGATCTTTGTAAACCTCGAAGGTGATGGCGATGGCGACTACAACGTAAACGCTGACGATGAGGCGGACGGCCAGTTTGTTGAGTTTGAAACGCTTGCCGAGGTAAAGCTGGGACAGGACGGCGGCAAGGGTGAACAGGAGAGGCGGAAGTTTGCGCCAGACGGGATTTTGGATGCCCAAGCTCCTATTGTATCGGTGAAGGGAAACGTTTGGCTGGCCAGTTACAATGCAAGCTGTGTCCCTGGTAGTGATTGGATCTGTGGCGTACGACGCGATTGAAACGCCGCATGGAAAAAGAGAAAGAACCCTTGGCGGTTCTTGTACTTACATCGCGCTTACAGCGAGTTACTTCGCCAAGACTTCGATTGTCGGTGTCGTCGGAGAGGACTTCGCCGAAGAAGACAAGGCCTTCCTTTCGAGCCGGGGAGTTGATCTTGAAGGACTGGAACAAGTTCCAGGCAAGACCTTCTTCTGGTCGGGCGTGTATTCGGCAGATATGAACGACCGCACCACGCTGCAGACCGATCTGAACGTTTTCGCCGATTTCCAGCCCAAGCTGCCGGCCAGCTATGCCGAAATGCCTTATCTGTTTCTGGGGAACATCCAGCCGGCGCTGCAGCTGGGCGTGCAAAAGCAGATGACGAAGGCGCGCTTCGTGGGTGGCGACACGATGAATCTGTGGATCAATCTGGGTAAAGAGAGTCTGATTGAGACGATCAGCCACTGGGATTTCCTGCTGATTAACGACAGCGAGGCGCGGATGCTGTCGGGCGAGACGAATTTGCGCAAAGCGGCGGAAAAGATTTTGAGTTACGGCCCGAATACGGTTGTCATCAAACGCGGCGAGTATGGCGCCATGCTGTTCCGCGAGGATACGTTCTTCATGGTGCCGGGTTATTTGCTGGAGAGCGTTTTCGATCCTACCGGTGCGGGCGATTGTTTTGCCGGCGGTTTTACCGGCTATCTGGTGGAGCGCGGTTTCGACCTGCGGGGCAAGAACGTGAATATGCGGGACCTGCACCGCGCGGTGATATACGGGTCGGTGATGGGCAGCTTCTGCTGCGAAGATTTTGGCGTGGAACGTTTGCGCACGCTGACACGCCAGGAAATAGACCAGCGGTTTGACGACTTCCGACGATTCACGGCGTTTTAGACTCGGCGCGCTGGCAGAGTTCAGTTTGGTTTGCGGGTTTCTGGCCGTCGTGGAAAGTCTCGCGGCGGTTTATTTTTACCGGCAACGCTTCATCCTTTACTACGGTGATGCGCAAGCGCACTTGAATATCAGCCGCAGCTTGCTGGATTCACGAACTCCCGGATATGACCAGATTGGAACCGTTTGGCTGCCATTGTTGCACGTGATTTGCCTACCGTTTGTGCAGTCGGACTGGCTTTGGTCGAGTGGGCTGGCCGGAACGATTCCGGTCGCGCCGTGCTTCGTAATGGCGGGCATTTGTCTGTACTATGCCGCGAAAGAGAATTACGAAAACAAGGTGGCGGCGACAGTGGTTCTCGTTTGCTTTGCCCTGAATCCAAACGTTCTTTATCTGGCCAGCATTCCGATGACGGAGGTTGTTTTCGTAGCCGGGCTGGCGGGCTTTCTGCTGGCGCTGTTGCGTTTCCGGCGAACGCAGAATATTTGTTATGTCGTAGCCGGTGTGTTGGCGTCCTGGCTGATGAGTTTGACGCGTTATGACGGCTGGTTCCTGATTCCGTTNNTTTACTGGATGGCGCACAACTTCTGGGAGACCGGGAACGCGCTGGATTTCTACAACGGTCCCTATTCAGCGGTCGCTATACAGGGCGGCAAGCCTTATCCGGGTTACCACGATTGGCTGACGGCCATCCGCTATTACTATGAGGCTGGAAAAATGTGTTCGGGAATCGGGCTGATTGTTCTAGGCGCAGTTGGGCTGGTGTGCGCGATTGTCAAGCGTAAGTTACTGGCTTGCGGATTCTTGCTATTGACTCCTGCGTTTTACGTTTGGAGCATGCATAGTTCGAAGGGCTCACCGATTTTTCTGCCGGGCCTGTGGCCGCATGGTTATTACAACTCGCGCTATGGAATCGCGGTGGCAGTTGCCTGCGCGTTCGCAGCGGGAGCCATTGTAACGACGCGGGCGCGCATGCTGATGCCGTTGCTGCTAGCTTTGGTTGCAGTGGGGCCGTGGCTGGTGGCGCCTTCGCGAGAGAACTGGATCTGCTGGAAGGAATCGCAGAAAAATTCGGATGCGCGCCGAGCGTGGACGGCGCAGGCCGCTGTGTTTTTACGCAGCGAGTATCGCAAGGGAGATGGTGTGCTGACCGAATTTGGAGACCTGACAGGCATTTTTGGCGCCGCCGGCATTCCGCTGGTGGAGAGCCTGCATGAGGGTAACGGTCCGGCGTTTTTTGCTAATACACTGCCGAGCGGACTGGTGAGGCAAGCGAAATGGGCGATTGCACAAGCAGGCGACAAACTGGCTGGCGCGATTGCAACGGCCGATTCGTACCAGGTGGTGCGCAGCATTGAAGTTCCCGGCGCGCCCGTGTTGAATATCTATGAGCGCAAGAATAGGCGAGGGCCAATTTGATTGAAATTCCGTTTGCGAAGCTGCACGGCGCGGAAAACGATTTTCTGCTGACGTGGGGCGATGAAGTTCCGCCGCTGGATCTGCCGGAGGTGACGCGGCGAATCTGCGCACGGACGACGGGTGTTGGCGCGGATGGATGGATGCTGCTGTGGCGCGAGATTGGAGGGCTGCGAAGCCGCTTGTTTAACGCCGACGGAAGTGAACCCGAAATCTCAGGCAATGGCACGCGCTGCGCGGCGGCATTCGCCCTTCTGAAGAGTCAGACCAAGGCGTCGGAAGTGGTGATTAACACCGCTGCGGGCAAGAAAAAGCTGCGCCTGATAGAACGGGAGCGGAACCGGTTTTTGTTTGAGATGGAGATGGGCGTTCCGAAGCTGGAGGAGTTGCATGCTCGGCTGAATCTTGCCGGCAGAGACTGGGACGCCACGCTGTTAAATGTGGGCAACCCGCAATGCGCTTTGTTTGTTTCGGCAGTACCCGATGATTGGCGCGTGGCGGCAACGCAGGCTGAAGCGCTGCCGCAGTTTCCGCAGCGGAGCAACGTTTCGATCGTGCGAGTGGTTAACCGTCACAGGGTGCAAGCCTTTTTTTATGAGCGCGGTGCGGGTGAAACGCGAAGTTCTGGAACAGGCTCGACGGGTGCGGCGGCGGCTGCTATTCTCAGGGGGGAAGCGGATAGTCCGGTGGAGGTTGAAACCCCTGCCGGTAGCCTGCATCTACGATGGGATGACAGCGTATATCTGACCGGGCCGGCCGAATTGGTTTGTGAAGGTAGATACTTTCTTGATCTCTGAGAAGTTAGAATCTCCTGCCGTGGAGGAAACGGCGTTTGCGAGTCTAAAGCAGAAGATTCAAAGCAAAACAGCACGGGTTGGCGTGCTTGGACTTGGTTATGTTGGGCTTCCGCTGGCGGTTGAATTCGCGCGGGCGGGATTTGATGTCACCGGAATCGACGTTCAACAAGAGAAGGTAGACCTGTTTAATACGGGTCATTCGTATATCAAGGACGTTCCCGATAGCGTCTTCGATCCGCTGGTAAAGGGCGGGAAACTGCGGGCGACAACTGACTTTTCGGTCATCCGCGAGCTGGACACTATTGATATCTGCGTGCCGACGCCGCTGCGCAAGACGAAAGATCCGGATATGAGTTTTGTGGTGGCGGCAACGGACGCCATCGCACAGTTCCTGCATCCCGGCTTGCTGGTGATGCTGGAATCGACCACCTATCCGGGCACAACCGATGAACTGGTGCTGCCTAAATTGCGCGCCAAAGGTCTGGAAGTGGGCAAAGATTTCTTCCTGTGCTTTTCGCCGGAACGAGTAGATCCGGGAAACGCGAAGTTTCAGACCAACAACATTCCCAAGGTAGTGGGTGGCATTACACCGGCTTGCACGGAAATTGGCGCACTCTTTTATCAACAGGCGTTGGAGACGGTGGTGCCGGTAAGTTCCACGCGGGTTGCCGAGATGGTGAAGTTGCTGGAGAACACTTTCCGGATGATCAATATCGGCCTAGTGAATGAATTAGCGTTGATGTGCGATCGAATGAAAATCGATGTGTGGGAAGTTATTGATGCGGCGGCCACGAAGCCTTTCGGCTTCATGCCCTTCTATCCAGGGCCCGGCTTGGGCGGCCATTGCATACCTATCGATCCGTTTTATCTGTCGTGGAAGAGCAAGGAAGCGGGGATTGAAGCCCGGTTTATCGAGTTGGCCGGCTACATCAACGGGCGCATGCCTGAGTTTGTGGTTGAAAAGATTCAGAACGCGTTGAACGACCAGAGCAAACCGGTGCGTGGTTCCCACATTCATATTCTTGGGACGGCCTACAAGCGCAATATCGACGATGTGCGCGAGTCTCCGGCGCTGGATATTATCGTGCTGCTGCAACGAATGGGTGGGAATGTGACGTATTCGGATCCGTTCGTAAAAAGTCTGCAAGTGAATTCGCAGAAAATGGAAACGCAGGACATGCTGATGTCAGTTGGTACGGCGGACTGCGTGGTTATCGTTACCGACCATAGCGGCGTAGATTACGCTTCGGTAGTAGCGAACAGCAAGCTGATTGTCGATACGCGTAATGCGTTGAAGGGCTATCGCAGCGAAAATATCGTGCGACTGTAGTTACTCGGCGTCGTCGGGCGATTCGTTGTCGAGACCGATCTGCGACAGGCGATAGCGCAAGGCGTTGCGAGTGAGACCGAGCATTCTGGCGGCCTGGCTTTTGTTGCCGTTGGCGCGGCGCAAGGCTTCACGAATCATCATCTGTTCCCAGTGTTCCAGCGTTTCGCCTTCAGGGAGCAGGGGCGTTTGCTGGCCCGCGGCGCCTGCCAACCCTGCCGCGGAGTTTGGGCCACGACGGGGTTGTTCTATGCGCATATCAGCTGGCTGCAGAACTTCCTGCGAC
Organism: Bryobacterales bacterium; assembly: GCA_003163855.1. Lineage (GTDB taxonomy): Bacteria > Acidobacteriota > Terriglobia > Bryobacterales > Bryobacteraceae > Bog-105. Next base: position 20,766 of record PLRJ01000194.1, read on the forward strand.
GCCAGTACGAGACTGCGTTCAATGGTATTTTCCAGTTCGCGCACGTTGCCCGGCCAGGGATGAGAGAGTAGACGGTCCATAGCGGCGGGACTGATCTCTTTGGCGATAGATCCGAGTTCTTTGGAAAGTTTAGTGACGAAGTACATCGCCAGAAAGGGAATGTCTTCCTTGCGCTCACGCAAGGGCGGGACATTGATGGGAACTACGTTCAAGCGATAGTAGAGATCTTCACGAAAGCGACCTTCTTCTAAAGCCACGCGCAAATCGACATTGGTGGCGGCGACAACGCGCACATCTACGTTGCGGGTGAGGTTCGATCCCAGGCGCTCGAACTGGCGCTCCTGCAGGATACGGAGCAGTTTCACCTGAATGTTGCCGGGAACGTCGCCAATTTCGTCCAGAAACACGGTGCCTTGATCGGCCTGTTCGAACTTGCCCGGTTTACTAACGGTGGCTCCGGTAAAAGCTCCTTTTTCGTAGCCGAAGAGTTCGCTCTCCATCAGGTTTTCAGGCAGCGCCGTGCAGTTGATTTTGACGAAAGCGTGCGTGCGGCGCGGCGAGTGCTGATGGATGGCGCGCGCGATCATGTCTTTACCGACCCCGCTTTCGCCGGCAATAAGGACAGTGGTTCTGGTCGGCGCCACGCGTTCAACGGTTTGAAAAATGGCGCGCATCGACGGGCTGCGGCCAATGATGTTGTCGAACTGGTAGCGCCGGTCGAGTTGATCGCGCAGACGCCGGTTTTCATCGCGCAGCGTCTGGATGGCTAGCACTTTTTCAACCACCGTGGTCAGATGATCGAGCGTAAAGGGCTTTTGCAGAAAGTCGGCTGCCCCCAGTTTCATCGCTTCCACAGCGTTGTCCACTGAACCGTGCGCGGTCATGACGATGACGCCAGCCTGAATGCCGTAGTTGTGCAGTTGCTGGATGAATTGCAGGCCATCCATTCCGGGGAGGCGCAAGTCGGTAATTACGAGGTTGGCGAGGGATGCCAAAGGAAGGCCTTGTTCGGCGTTAGCTGCGCCATCTACTTCAAAGCCGGCGGATTCCAGTTCCAACTGAATGACCCGGCGAAGCTTGTCTTCGTCTTCAACAATAAGAATTCGTCCGGCGGGCATTCGTGGTGTGCCTCTTCATACTACGCTGCCATTGGCAAGGCAATTTCAAACGTGGTTCCTTTGCCCAATTCGCTGAAGGGCTGAATGGCGCCGCGATGTTCGTCTACGATTTTGGCCACAATGGCCAAGCCTAATCCGACGCCTTGGGCTTTTGTTGTGAAGAACGGATTAAAGATACTTTCAAGATGTTGCGGACTGATGCCAGAGCCGTGGTCGCTTACACGCAACAGCACTTTCGAGCCTGTTGAGCACACCTCGACCTTCACCTGCTGGCCCTCAGCGCTAGCCTGGATGGCGTTTTGAACCAGGTTTGAGAGCGCCACTTTCATCAGGTCGGCGTCGAACTGAAAGACGGCGGCGTTGGGAGCAACGTCGTCAATCAGCGAGATATTTCTGCTGCGCGCCAGTTGGGCCTGCTGCTTGAAGACGTCAGCGATAACAGTCCGGAAGTCGGCCTCAGCCGGGTGTACCTGGAGCGGCCGGGCGAAGTTGAGGAAGCTAGTAATGAGGCTGTTCATTCGGTCCACTTCCGACTGGATGTAGCCGGCCATTTCGGACATCACCTCCGGCTTGTCGCGCGCTGCCTTCTTGTTCAGCATCTCCGCGGACGCCCGAATGGTTCCCAGCGGGTTGCGGAGTTCGTGCGCCAGGCCGGCCGTCAACTGGCCTAGAGCCGCCAAGCGCTCCGACCGGCGCAACGAGTCTTGTGTTTCCACCAGGCGTTCCAGCGCGTTGCGCGTGCGCTGCATTTCGATCCGTTTGGCGCGCGCCTGTTCGAATACCACAAAGGAGACAATGGCCCAGAAGGAGACCCTGAGCACCAGGATGCTGTAAAAGCCCTCGAGCGGCTCGAATTTCCACAGCGCTACTCCAATCGGTAGGAACGACAGATAGATCGCGCTGGCGAGAACTGTTACCAGCAGCACCGGACCGATGCTAAACGTGGTGGCAGCGGAAACCACCGGGATCAGAAAGATGGAGTAGTAGTAGCTATCTATACCGTGCGTGAAACCGACCAGCAGGGTACTGAAGATCAGTTTCAGAACGATGGACCAGACTTGGCCGCGTGGTGAAGAGAAGAGCGGAAGCCGCGGTTCTACGATTTGAAATGCCGCAATGAGCGGCAGCAAAATGAGGGCATCGTAGTTCGTTTCGGGTGCGGTTAGCAGCAGGACGGTGGCGAAAATAAGCCACGCGAAGTCTTGCGCCTGGATGAAATGGCGCGCGCCTGGAGCTTGCTCTGTTGAAGGTTCGGGAATGGAAGGCATGAAAGGGCTCTCTATGCCAGAATAAGGGGAATCCCCAGTAGTCATGAGTAATGTGAATTTCGACCCTTCTGAATCCGCAGAGACTGTCACCTCAGCGGAAGATCCAACCTTTGCCGAAATCCTCTCGAGTTTCGAGCAGCAACATGCCGAAGTGCCCGGCGAGACCGTAACCGGAACCATTGTTTCCGTCGGTCTGGAAACGATTCTGATTGATATCGGACGCAAGACCGAAGGAGCGCTTTTACTCGCCAAGTGGCAGGAGGCGGGATACGCCAAGCCACAGGCGGGTGCCACGGTAGCGGTGACGGTTGGTCCGCGAGATCAGGAAGGCTATTACCAGCTTTCCGTAGATAAGGTGGTGCAGCCGAAGGATTGGAGCGGTTTGCAAGCCGCGTTCGATGAAAAGCAAATCATCAGCGGTGTGGTCCTGGAGCAGGTCAAAGGTGGTTTTAGGGTTGACGTGGGTATGCGCGCCTTCATGCCGGCTTCCCGGAGCGGCGTGCGCGAGGCCGACGAAATGCCAAAACTTGTCGGGCAGGAAATCAAATGCCGCATCAGCAAACTGGATACCGAAAACGAGGACGTTGTCGTCGATCGCCGTTCGGTGTTGGAAGAGGAACAGGCCAAGCGCCGGCAACAGGCGTATTCGGAATTGCAGGAAGGCACGGTTGTGCGGGGACGTGTGCGCAGCGTCATGGATTTTGGCGCGTTCGTTGAATTGATGCCAGGTGTGGACGGCTTGCTGCACATAGTGGATATGGCGTACACGCGGATTGGCAAGGCCAGCGACCACGTCAAGATTGGCGATGAGCTAGACGTCAAGATTCTGAAGCTGGATCCGGCCAGCAAGAAGATTTCGCTTGGGTTAAAGCAGTTGCAGGAAGATCCATGGTCGATTGCAGCCAAAAAGTTTCAAATGGGAGATCGCGTTAGCGGGACGGTTTCGCGGCTGGCCGATTTCGGCGCCTTCGTGGAATTGCTTCCGGGCGTAGACGGGTTGATCCATCTGTCTGAGCTTTCGTGGGATAAGCGCGTGCGTAAACCGGGCGATCTGCTGAAGATTGGCGATCGGGTAGAAGCGGTAATTCTGCAGGTGAATGCGGCCGACCGGCGAATCGGACTCGGTTACAAGCAGGCGCTGGGCGACCCTTGGGATGCCATTCAGGAAAAGCATCCGGTGGGAGCTTTGGTGGAAGGCGCCATTGGCAACCTGACTCAGTTCGGCGCGTTTGTGGATCTCGGTGATGGAATTGAGGGGATGATCCACATCTCCGATATCACCAACGAAAAGCGGCTGGATCACCCCAAGGAGAAACTGTCCAAAGGCCAGACGGTGAAGGCGGTGGTGCTGGAAATCGACAAGGAGCGGCGGCGCCTGCGTTTGGGCATGAAGCAGTTGGAGCCGACTACGGTTGACCATTACATTTCCGAGCACCAGGCGGGCGAGACCGTAAGCGGCCGCCTGGTGGAGGTAAGCGGTGACCGTGCCAAGGTGGAACTTGGCGAAGGCGTTATAGCCATGTGTAAGTTGAAGAAGAAGGATGCAAATACGGAGACAGTAGCCAGCGGGTCGTCGAAATCGTCAGACGTTGGTTCGCTCAGTGCCATGCTGGCGGCGCGCTGGAAGCAGGGTACGGGCGATCAGGCGAGCAAAGATACGGCGCTAACCGGCCAGGTCCGGCGGTTCAAAATTGCCCATCTGGATGCCGGTAAGCGGTTGATAGAACTGGAGTTGGCTTCGTAGCGTTGCCACGGTAAGCGGACGCGTGACCTATTCAGGTCTGCTACGTCTATATGGTCGGTGGACACTCGATCTCAAGTTATCGAAAATAGAGCGGTGCATGTTGGAACGCAGGAGCGATCAAGTGAGGTAGACTTGATCCGCGCTGCTCAGCGTGGCGAAGGCGACGCCTTTGAGCAACTGGTGCGAACGTACGACCATAACGTACTTCGCATGGCGCTAAACCTGCTGCACTCGGAAGAGGATGCACGCGATGTTTACCAGGAAGTGTTCCTGCGCGTGTATCGCAATCTGCCGAAGTTCCGGTTTGACTGCGCTTTCAGCACCTGGTTGTACCGTATTGTGGCTAATTTATGCCTCGATCAAATCAGAAAGCGTAAGGTTCGTAAGGAAGAGTCCTCGTCGGTAGACCGCGACGGCGGCGAAGTTGACAGGCTGCAGTTCGTGGCCGAGGAGCGCGCCGATGGCGATCCGCAGCGCCGCCTTATGAGCGCAGAAGTGAACCAGCGCGTACAGGATGTGCTGCAGGAACTTACTCCGCGGGAGCGCGTTGTTTTCGAGATGCGACACTTTCAGGGGATGCGGTTGCGTTCCATCGGCGAGTCGCTGGGAGTTACCGAAGAGGCGGCGAAAAACTGCCTGTTCCGCGCGACGCAGAAGATGCGCGCGTCTTTGGGTGATTTGGTATGACGTGTCAGGAAGTGCAAGCTGAGCTGTCGCTTTATCTGTATGGCGAGTTGGATTTTGCCAAGGAAGAAGCCTTGGAGACGCACCTTGAGGATTGCTCGTTCTGCCAGTTGACCCTTAACCGTGAGAAGAACTGGCATGCCACTTTGAATATCGAGCAGATGGATGTGCCGCTTAACTTGCTGGCGAGTTGCCGGAACGACCTGAAGGCGACTTGTCAGCGCGAGCGCGGACATTCTCTGGGTCTTTGGCGGTTTCTCGATAGCTTAGCGAACATTTTTGACGTTCGTACTACCAAATGGTCGTCGGTGTTTGCAGTGGGCTCGATGTTGGTAATGGTTGGATTTGGAGTGGGCCGGATGGCAGACCACTTCTCCTTCAGCGGCCGGAGCCCAGCCGATATGGCTGACATCAGCTTTGCCAATTCGCCCGTTACACGCATTCAAAATGTCCGGCCTACGTCCGGGAATCGCGTGACCATTATGGTGGAGCAGGTTCGTAACGGCGAGATTTCCGGCAGCCCCGATGATGAGCGGGTGCGTGAGCTTTTGCTGGCAGGCGCGCGCAATTCGCTGGATCCGGGTATCAGGGTGGATGCCGTGGAGATGCTGAGTGGCCAAAACAGCGAGGATGTGAGGGACGCGTTGATCTCCAGTGTGGAAAACGATCCCAACGCTGCCGTCCGCATGAAAGCGCTGGAAGGTTTGCGCCAGTTCTCTAGCGATGTTGTTACGCGCGACGCGTTGAAATTCGTGCTGTCGCACGATCGAGATGCCGGTGTACGGTCTGAAGCAATAGATGTGCTGGTGCCTGCCGATCGGAGTCTTACGATGACGCCTGAATTGCTGCAAACCCTGCAGGATTTAGTGCACTCCGGGCAGGATGACGATTATGTACACGCACGCTGCCTCCAGGCCCTGGAGGGAGTGAAGGTCCAGGGTGTCGCGTATTGAGGTAGTGGACCGTGAAAATCCTGTTCCCGGCAGATACTGCAACAGCCATTAATGCCGGCGTCAGTTCCACCACCATAAACTTTATGCGCCTGAGTTTCCTGCTCGCCTGTTTTCTCTTCCTTGCGCTGGTGTGCCTCCAAGCGGGGACGGGCGGAAGTCACCTGGGTGTAAAACTGGCTGACTTGGATTCCGATCGCGCTAAATCGCTAAAGCTCAGCGAGGTCACGGGCGCACTGGTTCTTGCAGTTGAAGAAAACAGTGCGGCCGACCAAGCAGGTCTGCGGTCGGGCGACGTCATTCTCTCGTATAACGGTGAGAAAGTGCTTGGCGCGCAGCAACTCGGCCGTCTAGTGCTAGAGACACCGCAGGATCGCAAGGTAACACTGAAGATTTGGCGTGAAGGCAAAGCGAAAGATATCGTCGTCACCACGGCCGCGCCGTCCGATGTCTACATGGGTAACAGTGCGTTTGCGCCGTCCGACTTCATTACTGATATCCCGGCCCCGCTGATGGTTTGGAAGAACGTGGTACTGGGTTTCGACTACGAGCCCTTAAGCGTTCAACTGGCACAGTTCTTTGGTGTGAAGCAAGGTTCGCTGATTCGTTCTGTGCAGCCTTCGTCGCCTGCGGAAAAGGCAGGAATTCGAGCCGGCGATATTATCACCGGCGTGGCGGGACACTCTACCTACTCCCCCAGAGATTTCGGCACAGCTATTCGCATGGAGCAGCACGAGTCGAAGCCGTTGACACTCGAATTAAGCAGAGATCGGAAGTCGATCACGATTTTGGTCAAGCTCGTACCGGAGAATTAGTTTTTTGAGGAACACGCGCAAAAGGCCGGCGGTGTCAAGCGCGCCGCCCAAAAGGTCAGCTAGTTCCTTTCTTGTCTGGCGGCGCCCATGCGCCTCGCGCCTATCTGCGCTGCTGTGGCCAGCGCTTTTGCATATAAGTTCGGAGACGCAGGATAGCTTGTGATTTGAGCTGCGAAATCCTCGATTCGTGCAGATCGACAATCTTGGCAATCTCGCGCAGAGTCATTTCTTCGTAATAATAGAGGCTGAGAACGGTCTTTTCAAGCTGCGGCATCTTCTCGATCGCGGTTGCCAGCAGCCTTTCCAACTCCGCGCGTTCCAGAATCTGTGACGGCCACTGCTCGTCATTGTCGGCCAGATAGCGAAGCAGGTCGCATCCATCATCCTCTGTTCCCGCGTTCTCCAAACTGCCCAGTGTAAGGCCGCGAATATCCGTCAGCCAATCCTGGTATTCGGCTACGCTTATGCCTAGGTGGACTGCGATCTCGTCTTCAGTCGGCGTCCTTTGGAGCGTCTGTTCCAGCGTTGCGATAGCTGCTTCGATCTGCTTGGCGCGCCTTCGCTGCTGCCTTGGTGCCCAATCCAATCCGCGGAGACTATCGAGAATAGCCCCACGAATTTTATATTCCGCGTAGGTTTTCAGCTTTACATCGTGACTTGCGTCATAACGGTCGATGGCCGCAATCAAGCCCACTACCCCGGTGGATATAAGGTCGTCGAGACTTACTGAGACAGGGAGGCGTTCATGGATTCTCCGGGCAATCAACTTCACCTGGGGGAGATGCTCCAGGATTAGTTCTTCCCGGTTCAGGGGAATAGGTGACGACGACGCCTCTAGGCTCTCTAAATCTGGAGCAGACATGCTTTGAACTCGAAAGGTGAGACCAATCAAAAACTCTAGAGGCAAAACCCTCTAGTGTTCCTTCGTCAGTTAGTTCGCGAAACATGAGATTACGTGCGAAATTTCGTTAAAGGAGAAATTTGTCTGGGGCAAGAGCACTGGAGGAGCTAGAATCCGATAAACTTGACTTAGGCGCGAAGTAGCTACGACTACGTATTCGCACCAAGGGCCCTGATGTATGGATGAAACTTCGCAGGAAGCAACTTTCGCCAGGAGTTTAAAAGCAGCTGCCGCAGCCACTGCTGGTTCATCGGCTGGCGGACAGGTTGTCTCGCGCGAGCCCGACGATAGCGAACGGCTTGCGAAGGTAGAACGCCTGCGTCGGCAGATTGCTTCTGGTGAATACGATACCAAAGCGGCTGAAGTGAGCAAACGCCTGATCGACGATCACTTGGCAAGCTAAACCGCTCCCGAGTGTCTTCAGACGCCTGTCATCTCTGGTGACAGAAGTACGAAAAAATTTTTCTTCCTTTAAATCAACGTGTTAGCTCAAAAACTTGCGGGCCGTCGAACGCCATCAACGCTAACTTCATGGGCGTGAGCGAGGTTTCTGAGGGATTTAAATATGAAGAGTCACCACCGTGCCAAACATGTTGGACTGCCTCTTTGCTGCCGTCCCAGAGCGAGTTCCAGGGATTACGTACTCGCTTCAAGGGATTTTCCGGACCTGTCGGTTCGGGCAAGAGCGCGGCGCTATGTACGGAGGCGCTTAGACGAGCTTATTTGAACCCGGGCAGACAGGGTATATTGGCTGCTCCTACTTTCGCGATGTTGAGAGATGCCTCGCTGGTTACGTTCGTTCGTCTCTTGGAAGATGGCGACATTGATTACGAGCACAGGAAAAGCGATGGTGAGTTAACGGTTGACGAGCCCGACAGCCTGGTTTTGTTGCGTTCATTGGATGAACCGGAACGTTTGCGTGGAACTAACCTGGCGTGGTTTGGTATAGACGAGCTTTCGTATGCGAGTGAGAGCGCGTGGTTGCGGTTGGAGGCGCGCTTGCGCGATCCGAAGGCCGTTTCGTTATGCGGCTTCGCGGTGTGGACGCCGCAAGGGCACGATTGGCTTTATAGACGCTTCATTCATAAGCCGGTGGAAGGCTACGGATGCGTGCGGGCACAGCCGTTTGAGAATCGATTTCTGCTGGAAAAGACGCCCGACTTTTACGCAAGGCTGGAGAGCAGTTACGATCCAAAGTTCTATCAGCAGGAAGTCTTAGGAGAGTACGTCAACAGCCGGCGGGATCGTGTGTACCACTGTTTCAACCCGAAGGTGCACGTGGTTCCGCAGAAATATGATCCGCATGCTTTGCTGCTGTGGGCGCTCGACTTTAACGTGGCGCCGATGAGCTCGGTCATTTTGCAGAAGTTCGGCGAAAAGCTAATTGTGATTGACGAGATAGTGCTGTCACGCGCTACCACAGCGGAGGCGTGCATGGAGTTTGAGAACCGTTATAAGGGGCACGCGGCAGGGTTGGAGATTTTTGGAGATTCGAATGGCAGAAGCATGCATACTACCGGCACCACCGACTACACCACGCTGCAGAACTTCTTGCATAAAGCGGGCTTTACGAAGGTCCGCTTGCGGGTGCCGGCTTCCAATCCGCCGGTGCTCGACCGGGTGCGAAGGGTGAACGGCATGCTTACCAACGCGTTGGGCGAAGTGCGGCTGGAGATTGATGGAAAGTGCGTTGAGCTGATTAAGGACATGGAAGAAGTTTTATTCAAGCCTGAATCGGGAGTGATAGACAAGACCAGCGATTCGCAGCGTACGCATGCCTCCGACGCGCTTGGCTACGCCGTTTGGGAGTTGTTTGGAGAAAAGCCGGTAGTGGGTGAAAAGAAGGAGCGACTGTTTTGACGCAGAGTGAAATGAAATGACGCAAATCGATCGTGAGCATCCAAGTTTAAAACACAATCTGCGGATCTGGCGGATGTACCGCGACTTGTACGCCGGCGGCTATGAGTTCAAAGCGCGCGCTGGTGAGTATCTGATGCAGCGTCAGAAAGAGGCGCATGACGTCTACTTTGAACGGCTGAACCGTGTTTTCTATGAGAACTACATCGGTTCCATTGTCGATTGGTATTCGGCAACTCTGTTCCGCCGTGAGCCCAGCGTGCAGTTTGACGGCGGTTCGGAAAGCAGCCTGGCTTTCTTCTCAGAGTTCATCGACGATTGCGATCGCCGCGGCACCAAGCTTTCCGCTTTCTTTCGGCGTTGTTTCACTGAAGCGCTTATAACAGGCCAAAGCCACATGCTGATTGATTTCCCGCGCCCTGAGATCACGGCGCGTAATCGGGCGGAAGAGGATGACGCGGGCCTTTCGCGCGCTTTTCTGGTCCGCTACAGCGCTGAAGATCTAATCAATTGGAGCTGCGATGAGCGCGGCGACTATGACTGGGTAGTGCTGAGAACCATTTTGGAGCGGCAGCCAAGCGTGGACACGCCTGAGATTGTGAAAGAGACCATCTGGACCTATTACGACAGGACTGACTTTCGTCAGTACCGCCGCGTCCAGCAGACCGACGGACAAACAAGTATTCAACTGGTCTGCCAGGGCCCGCATGCCATGGCCAACCAGAAGCGAGTGCCACTGGTGACGCTGCGCGTCGGCGATGGATTGTGGCTGCTAAATAAAGCCGCTCATCTGCAACTAGAGCATTTCAATAAATCGAATGCTTTGGGCTGGGCGATCACCATGGGGCTATTCGCGATGCCGGTGATTTATTCGGACCGCGAATGGAACCAGATTGTGGGCGAAAGCTACTACATTCAACTGGGCCCGGGTGACAAGTTCGGCTGGACTGAGCCTGACGGCAAGGTCTACCAGATTGCAGCTTCCAACTTGGAATCGCTGAAAGAAGAGATCTACCGGGTCTGTTATCTGTCGCAGGCATCTGGAGAGGGCGCCAACGGCCATGCACAATCGGCCATCAGCAAGCAAATTGAATTTACCGTCACGCAGGAAGTTCTGCGGGCGTTTGGGGCAACCGTCAAGGAACAGATTACAAAGGTGTTGTCCTTTATCGCGCAAGCCCGCCAGGATGAAGTTGAAATCTATGTTGCCGGCTTGGACGAACTTGACATCACCGACTTCGGAACTGAACTTAGCCAGGCGGTGCAACTGCTGCAGTTGGACATCGGGTCGCCTTTGCTCAAGCAGCAGATTTATCAAAGGCTCGCCATGAAGTATTTGAGTGACGCCAGGCAGGATACGAAGGACCGGATTGCGCGCGAGATTGAAGCGCATACGCAGAGCTAGGGAATTTAGGGGGAAACAGAAATGTCAGTAGATATGCCAAACGCCGATCAGCCGATGGCCGTTCCGGACGTGAAGGAAATTGTCCGGCAGGCCATTCAAGAATTCGTGCAGTCGGAACAGCGCAAAGCAGAACCGGCCTATAAGGCGGAGTTGCAGGAAGAGCGGAAGCGCCGCGAAAGCCTGGAAGCGCGCATGAATCAGCTAGTGGAAGAAAACCGGAAATCGCGCGCCATGGCTGAGGAGGCGGATAGAAATTCGCAAATCAGGACGGAGCTGCAGCGCATGGGAATTGCCAAGCTCGATCTCGCGTTTCGCGCCGTTAAAGAAGATATCGTCAGGGGCGAAGATGGCCGCTTGCAAACGCGCGGCGCCGACGCCAAATCGCTGCAGGATTATCTGACGCAGTTCGTTCAGGAGAATCCGGAGCTGTTGCCGGCACGCATTCCCGGTGGAAGCGGAGCCAAAGCCTCGGTTAGAAATAGCCCGGTGGAAAGCGTCGGTCCGGTGGACATCAACAAGATAAAACCTGGAATGAACAAGGAAGAACTCGATCAGGTCCGTCAGGAAATTTCACGTCTCGCTTCACAGGCGCTGCGTGGATTGTAGCTGAGTAGCAAAGTGTGTCCTGGTTATGCCAAGCGGTGTTTGGCGGCCAGGGCTAAGTGTTCTGCTTCGGCAGACAAATGTAGGTCGTGAGGCTTGTCTGCCGGATTTACCTGCATCGGGATCAAAAGCGGCGTTTCGGCGCCGCTATTTTTTTTTAGGAGTTTTATGTCGATAATTACATCCGCTAATTTAGCGAACGCTATCGTAAAGCTGGTTGCCGCTGATGCGCTGCCGGCTCTGATGGGCAATCTCATCATGGGTAATCTGGTCAACCGTGACTACGAGCCCGTCTTGGCCCACGCGGGAGACACGGTCAACGTACCGATTCCTCCCGTTTTGGTAGCCAACAATATTGCTGAGGGCGGCACTGTTACGCCTCAGAACCCGAGTCTTGGAAACGCTCAGATTGTGCTTAACACACATGCGGAAGCAACCTTCCAGATTCCTGACGTCACCAAAGCGCTGGCTTTTCCTGAGCTGTTGAAGGCGTATATGCAGCCTGCGGTGGTTGCTATCGCTTCACGCGTTGAGCGCGATCTGTTGAACCTTTACGGACAGTTCACCGCCAATACGCCGCTCGGCACCGCCGGAACGCCTATTACGGAAGCTGTCATCGATTCGGCTGAAACGTCGCTGTTCACGGCGATGGTGCCGGCCAGCGCAAACAAGTATCTGGTGGTGGATTCGAACAGTTACTCGGCCATCCGCCAGATTCCGCGCTTCAGTGAATATTATTCCGCTGGCGAAGCGGGTCTGAAAGCGATTGTCGAGGGCAACGTCGGCAAGATGAAAGACTTCTTTATCTTCCGCTCGCAATTTGTGCCGGTTACCGGTACCGCCAGCCCCAATACTCATAATCTCGCCTTCACTCGTGATGCAATCGGCCTGGTGGTTCGCCGCCTGCCGCAACCGCTGCCCGGCACCGGCGCAGTGGCTGAATATGCCGAGATGGGCAATTTCGGCATTCGCGTGGTAATGAGCTATCAGCCGAACACGCTGGCTCAGCAGTTCACGGTAGACGTGCTGTACGGTTGCGGCGTTCTGCGCAACAACTTCGCAGTACAAATCAACAGCTAGTTGTAACTCAAGTAAGCAGTAACAGAGGGAGCCGTCAGAAGCGGCTCCCTTTTTCAATTCAAGGAGATGAACTGTGGACGTTAGACAATATTTTTGCAAGTTGAGAGAGGTTGAGGCTGCCATTCCGGAGCAGTTCGCCTGTGTAACGAGTCTTGAGAATTCCGATGGCGGGAAAGCTGGAGTTGTTTCTGAAGTCACCCGCGAACTGGCGGCCAAGTTAGTCGTCGAAGGACGTGCCGTGCTTTCCAGCGAGGCCGAAGTAAAGGATTTCTTCGCCCGGCACGCCGCGCGCAAACTCGCTTATGAGAAGGCAGAGATGGCGAACCGCCTTCAGGTAACTATCGTTTCCGATCCTGAAACCGGCGCTCTATCCAGCCCCAAGATTTCAGGAACCACCCAGAGCAAAAAGTAGATCCAAAAAATGGCACTCTTCACTGACGCGGTAGTAATCACGCTGGACGACTTACTGGGCTACGAAGCGACGCTTGTGCAAGTAGCCTCCACCCACGGGATCAATGTGGATACAAAAATCTCGCTGGCTACCAGCGCGATCAGTGACCGGTTGTTGCTTTGGCTATTGAGCATAGGGATTCAGGATCCGCAACACTTCACCCGGCGCAACCTTGGGCTCAGCACTGTGGTTGTGTCGGCCGCTATGCGGCGCTGGCTTACCTTCAGTTCGCTGTGTGGTGTGTTTGCGGAGGCGTACAACTTACAGTTGAATACTCGCTTCCAGGGTAAGTTGACCGAGTATCAGAAGCTGACAGGTGAAGCCTCGGTAACCACGTTCCAGGCCGGTATCGGCATTGTGTACAACCCGCTTCCGCAACCCGCTTTACCGTTGGTTTCGGTGCAATCGGGTTCCAGCGCCGCCACCGGTTTGTTCGTGCAGACGACGTGGATTAACACGGAAGGGCAGGAAAGCGCGCTCAGTCCGGTTAACGGCGTCATTCTGCCGGATGACTCCAGCATCACGGTCGGTATGGCCGAAGGGTCGCTAGGCGCGCCCGCGGCCGCAATTGGTTGGAATGTCTACGTCAGCGTCGATGAGGGGGCGCCCACTATGCAGAATGTGGACGGCACGCTGCAGATTGGTTCCACCTGGAGCCTTCCCGCTACCGGGATCGTTTCGGGCTTTCCGGCCGGCGACGGCCAGAATCCCGACTACTACATACAAATGTCCAAACAGATACTCAGGGGTTAGCATGCTTCCTTTAACACTATTGGCCGCTTCGAAGGTGTTAGCCCTTCTCACCACAGACAATATTCTGCAGCAGACTGTCTCGGCTCTGGCGACTCAGTTCAATGTCGATCTGCCGCCTATATCCGCCACTGACATTGTAATAAGTCCCGCCGGACAGGTGCTCTCCGAGAATAACGCCCAACTCAGTTTTCCGAGGGTGTGCATCTATTCGACCCAGGTGAAGAATAGCCAGAACATGAAGTTCCGGTCCTTTGCCGGAACCGTGCAGGTAGCCTCCGACGTGTGGTTTAGCAGCGCTTTGCTGGCGGATACCGATACTGGCCTTCACTATTACCTGGAAGCGCTGTCTTCCATTCTTCGCGCCAACATGGGCGACCTGGGCGATGGCTTCCATTACTCCGGAATTTATGACATTCAGTTGCAGGCCCCGAAAACCGGCGGCTTCGGCTTTGTCGAAATGGCCAAAGTTACTTGTTCGTTGGACGTTAGTTTCTAGCTAAGAAGGGCAGGCAATGGCGAATTACATATCATCGAATGCCAACAGGTTCTACGCGGCGCTGGAAACGGCCTTTGGCAACGTGGCATCCATAACACCGGATAACCGGATGGCGGCGGTTCAGTTGCAGGCGCATCAGGCCACCCAGGCCTCGCGCCGCCAGGATAAGACCGGCACGCGAACCTACCTGGGACCGCCCGCTAATCCGCGTCGCAATACGGCTTTTCAACTGAAGACTTACCTTTCTTCGTGGGCGGGATTTGGCAATCCTGGCTATGGGCCGTTATTTCAATCGGCCTTCGGAGGCACGCCCATATATGGTCCGCAACTGACCGTAGAGGCCGCTCCCTCAGCTACGCAACTGCAAACAACTGTGCCGCATTCCCTGGTTGTCGGATCGGCAATCTCCAGCGGCAACGAGATTCGTTTTGTTACCTCTGTGCCCGATCCGATGACAGTGTCGTTCAACGCACCTCTGTCGGTAACGCCGGCGGCGGGTTCACTGCTGGCGCCAACTATCACATATACTCTGGCCTCCGATCTTCCGAGCTGTACGCTGTACGATTATTGGGATCCGATTGCCGCTGTCAGCCGTGTCGTAGCCGGCGCTACTGTGGATTCCTTAGGCATCTCGTTAAACGGAGACTTTCATGAATTCGCCTTTACCGGCTTGGCGGCGGATCTGCTGGACTCTTCGAGTTTTCAAGCCGGAGAAGCTGGCGCGACCGTCTTCCCCGCCGAACCTGCGTTGCAGCCGTTCGAATACTCCATCGTGGCCGGCCACCTGGGCCAGGCATGGCTGGGAGCATCTCCCAATCAGTTCTTCACGTTGACTAGCGCGAAAGTGCTCCTCAAGAATCACCTGCAGGCCAGAAATCAGGAGTTTGGAGCCGTTTACCCGACCTCGATAGCGGCGGGCCAGCGCATCGTGGCGACTGACTTCGCCTTATTCGTACAAGACGATGCCCAAACCGAGGCTCTGTATAGCGCCGCGAAACTGCGAAACTCTATCGGCGTCATGTTGCAACTGGGGCAGCAACAAGGGCAAATCATGGGTGTTTATATGCCCGCCGTCATTCCGGAAGTGCCGGTTTATGACGATCACGAGACCCGTCTCATCTGGGAATTTAGCGGCAACGTCGCCCAAGGAACTAATAATGATGAAGTTGTTATCGCTTTTGCATAAACAAACTAACTACGAGAGCCTGTGCTGGTATGACAGCCGCAGCTTGCCGGGCGTACGCTTTGCCGTAAGGAAAGCATCGTTGCTCCAGCGGATTGAACTCACCAGCAGAATCAAAGAGCTGGCTCTGAACCACGAATTTCTTAAGGCCGGCGACATTCCCGAGCAGTTGGACGCCACTATGGCCGATCTGCTGGTTCGGAGGCTCTATCTCGAATGGGGTTTGGACAAGATCTCAGGTCTCCGGATCGATGGAGATCCAGCGACTCTCGGGTCGCTCGTCGAAAGAGGCCCGGAGACCCTGGTAGAAGAGATTCTAGCGGCTATCAAGGCTGAGTTGGACCTATCCGAAGACGAAAGAAAAAACTAGTAATCGCATTCCATTTTCAATTCTCGTCGCCAGCCGCGTGGAGATGCGATACATGCCGGTCAAGCGGTTTGGTCCGAAAGAGAAATTGCGCCCTGATTGGCGTCGAGACGAATCCCAGCTCGCGTCCTGTTTGGGCGCGCGGGCACGTGATCTCAAAACACTGTCCGAAGTCGATCATTAGCGGTCAAAGTCTCCACTGGTTGGAGATATTTCGCTTTTGGAAGTCGATGGGCGCCGGCCCCGTGTGGGATATGCCGGCAAAATGCGCGGATGCGCTGCTGTTGTTAGAGAAAGAGTGGCAAAAGGAGATGGAAAATGGCAAACTCCAAAAATAATCTGTTCGGCGCACCGCCGAAAGTTCCGGTCAGTCAGAAGACCTCTGTTTCTGTGCCAACGGGTTCAAATGCGGCACCTCGTGATACTACAGCGAAGGCCCTTGGCGTGTCGAGTCTTTCCAAAGTGTCTTCTATCAACTTTGGCTCGTTCCGCGCTAAGACTTCTACCACTTCATCCTCTTCGTCTTGGACGAACCTGCTGGAGCAAGCTACCTCGGGAGGCATCGCCAGCGCTTTGGGCGGCGGTCTCAGCACCATAACCGGACTAGGCGGACTTGTCTCCGGCATTCTGAACCTTTTCGGAGGATCGAGCGCGCCAGCTGCTCCTGTGCAGTTCACTCTTCCCACCTCGCAGCAAACTACGGTGTCGCTTCGCCCGCAGCCAGTCGCCACTTCTGTAAGTTCACCTGCCGGAGATTCAGGCTCAGGAGCTGGTGGAGGATCAACCACTACCACTCTGAGCGTCGCTTATCAGCCGAGTTCGCCGGTCGCCGGAAATGCCCAAGTGGTGCAGGCTGTTAAGCAGGCACTGCTGACATCCAGCTCGCTAAATGACGTTATCGGGGAAATCTAATGCTTACTTTTCCACTCTTAGATTCGGGCGCGGTTGCGCAGTACCCGCTTCCCTTAACTTTTCAGGGCTCAGCCCAGGTCATCTCCTTCATTGATGGAGCGGACCAGCGTTTCATCCGCCAGGCGAAGGCCCTGCGCGCGTGGGAAATACAGCTCTCTGTGTTGACCGACTCAGAGATTCAGCAGGTGGAATCGTTCTTTCTCGCCCTGGATGGCCAATATGAGACGTTTTCTTTCCCCGATCCTTATAGCAAGTCGACAGTTTCGAATTGCCGCCTGGGTGGGCCCGATCTAGTGAGTACTTACTCCGGAGTGGACATCAACTCCACTTCCATCTGGGTGGTTGAGACAAATGGCTAGGTTATTTTTCCCCCAGCTTTCCAGTGGAGCGCTGGTGCAGTATCCATTGCGCAAAACCAGGCACCTTCGCACCATTGTTAATACGCTCGCCGATGGCACAATCATTGCGACTCCCGATGCCTCTAGCGGACGCTTGAAATGGGAGCTGATTTATCAGGGCCTGTCGCCGGCTGATCTGGCGTTGCTCCAAACACATTTCACCCTGTGTTCAGGACCATGGCAGCCGTTCGTATTTATCGATCCGACTGACAACATGCTTAGCGACAGCTCCGACCTGACTACCGCAAGCTGGCAAGTAGGAAGCAACCTGACTGTCCAGTCGGGCGCGACCGACCCGACAGGCGCCAGCGGTGCATTCGTGGTCACCAACAACGGTCAGATAGCGGAGGAAGTCAGCCAGACGCTGAACGTTCCCGCTTGGTATCAGTACTGCTTTTCGGTGTACATTCAGTCGGCCACGCCTTCGCACATCGAACTGAGCAGACAAGCCGATAGCCAGCATACCGCTACGTTGCCCATAACGGCCTCTTGGGCCCGGCTTACCAGTTCCGGACAACTGACTACACAGCTCACTTCATTCACCGTTGCCGTCAGCCTCTCGCCCGGGCAGCAGATCACTTTATTCGGGCCGCAACTTGAGCCGCAGATAGCGCCATCGCAATATCGCCCCACTTGGGGCAGCGGCGGTGTCTATCCGAACGCTCACTGGTCGGTCAACACGCTCACCATCAGCGCGGACTCGCCGTCGCTGTTCAATGCGTCTTGCATCATCGAAACCAATTTATAGAGGCTTACTCATGGGAACTATCAATCAGGCCAAGCAGCTCGCCGCAACTGACACGCCTCTGCTCTTCTTTACCTGCGTGCTGTCTTCCGGAGACACTCAGTATTGGAGCTCGCACGGCGTTACCGTCAATGGCCAGCAGTACACAGCCCGTATTCTGAAGCACAATCTGTTCGATCTGCAGCTCTCAGCCGATGACGCCATGGATGGCATCTCGCAGTTGTCAATTGTGCTCGCTAATGCCGATTCGTTGATGTCCGAACTGAATGCCGCCATCGGTTTCAAAGGCGCGCAACTGACTGTTTCTTTCGCATTCGTCAATTTGCCAAGCGGCGCCGCAACCACCGAAACTGCGGTGCTTTTTAGCGGTACGGCGGGAGATCCCGACGAAATTACCGAGGATTCTCTGACTCTCAGCTTCACCAATAAGCTGAATTTGCAGCGCATCCCGGTTCCTGATGTCCGCATTCAGCGATCGTGCCCTTGGAATTTTCCCGCCACCTCCGCTCAGCGCGTGGAAGCCCTGACTGGAGGCACCAGTGGCCGTTTTTCCCGCTTTTACCGCTGTGGCTATTCCGCTGACGTTGCCGGGGGCGTGGGCAATATGAACGGGCCGGAAGCGTTCACAACATGTGATAAATCGAGGGGGAACTGCACACAACGTGGCATGTTCAGCAGCGACAACGCAGGTAATATAACGCAGCGTTTCGGTGGCTTCGAATTTGTTCCCACGGCTTACCTTGTCCGAACTGCCGGAGATAAGACGAGTCATCTATCGCCGCTGATCGACAACACCGCTAAATACAACGACCCGGTGCCCATGGTTTATGGCACAGGCTGGCTGCAGGCGCCAGTCATATTCGCTCGCAACGATGGAAATCTCACTCATATGGAGGTGCTGCTGGGGCTGGGCGAGATTAGCGCAGTCCTGAAGGTTGTTGTGAATGACGTCGAGATTCCGCTGGTTGCGGCTTCTACCGATATGTCTGCCACAGGCTGGTACAGTCCCGTTTCCAACGGCAGCCGCCAGGGCAATTTCAATCTCGATTTTGTAGATTCGTCTGGAAACCCACAAGGCGATCCGCACGGCAGCCTTGCCGTCTTATCGGTGGTGGTGCCAAATCTTATCAGCACCGGCACCTCGACGCCCACGGTGGAAGTATTGATGAATGGTATCCAGGTTGACGTTTACAATCCGGATGGTTCGTTTGGTGCAACAGGGTTCAACAATAATCCAGTCTGGGTCATTCTAGATGTTCTCCAGCGCGCGGGCTGGTCACCCTCGGAAATCAATATTCCATCCATGGCAGCGGCAGCCAACTTCTGTCAGGAACTGATTGTGGCGACGGATCTGAACGGCAACTCCGTCAATGTAGCCCGCTATGCCTGCAACCTGCTGGTAACCAAACGCCAGAGTGCCGCCACTGTTATCCGCGGCATCCGTGTCACCGCCTGCCTCATGATTCGCTATGGCACTACTGGTTTGTTGGAGTTGCTGACCGAGAATACTCTCGCCTTGCAGCAGCCAAATCCTCCAGATGGGACTAACAGCTCCGATCCGCTGGCTGGTGGATGGCCGGCTTACGAGTTTAGTGACGCTTCCGGCCCGTTTTCCGGCATCGTTCGCAGTTCCACTGGCGCTTCGACCGTTCGCCTCACCTCCAGATCAATCTCGGAGTCGTCCAATCGGCTTACCGTTGAGTTCCAGGACGAATCGAACGAATATCAACAGGATTGCTTGTCCCTTGTTGACTCCGACGATTCGGACTTGATCGGTTTTGAAGTCGCCAGCACCTCAACGGCGCTGGGCATTCCAAATTTCAGCCAGGCCTATCGAGTACTGTTGCGCCAGTTGAATAAATCCATTAGCGGAAACCTATTCGTCCAATTTCAGACGAGCTTCAGGGCGTTAAAAGTCCGGCCTGGCGACATTATCGCCCTCACTTACCTGAAAGAAGGCTTCGTCAGGGCGCCTTTCCGGGTGCAAAAGCTGTCGCCTTCTCTAAATTATGAGCTGGTTACCATTCAGGCGCAGACACATAATGACGAGTGGTACTCGGACAATGCATTCTTGCTGGGCGGCGCGGGGCGGCAGCCTTCCTCCTCCGTTGGAGTCCCGCTTCCTCTGATCGGAACAGCGCCGCATTACGATAGCAGCAACAACTTCGAATATTTCGATTTCGGCGTCTCCGATAGCATTACGGCGCAGAACGATGGTTCAGCCCTGGATGCAATTTCCATCGCCTTCTCGGTCCCGCAGCAGCCAACATCGAATTCCATGTACCTGCCCCTGGTAAGTCTTTCGCCGAGCTATGCAAGCACGGGAGGCACTATATCGAGCGGCGCACAGTACTACTACGCCGTTGGCGCCAGCGATGCGACTGGTGCGGCCAGTCCTCTATCGTTTACTATTCCCGCGGTTGTTCCCAATAGCGGAGCCAACACCAATACAGTTACTCTGAATTCGCTCAGTTTTCCCAGCCAGGCCGTATCGTTTAGTGTTTATCGCGGTACTTCACCTCAGCTGATGTATTGCATCGCAACCAATCAGGCGATTGCCGCGACCTTTACCGATACTGGTCTGCCTTCTCAGCCCATCGGGCCGCCCGATGCCAACTTCGATCATGCCAACTTCTATTACCGTTATGAATTCGCGGGTCCTTTTCAGGCGGATATCTTGTCGACCAACACCATCGGCTGGTCCAACATGGGAGCCGTGTCGGGAGCCTACACGGGGATGGTTGTGAGGATCATTGAAGGAACGGGACGAGGCCAGGAACGATCGATACTCTCAAACAGTCAAACCACTTTGACTGTGAATCCAGCCTGGGGCACCGCTCCCGACGTGACAAGTGTGTTCGTCATTTCTCAAGCTGCCTGGCAACTTGCCGCTGTCTCCTCTTATAGTCCAGCGCAATTCGATATTGCCTATAAATCCGGCGCTGTCGTTCAAATCACTGGCAGAGCCGCGAACGTCAGCAATCAGGAAAGCAACCCTGCATTGGCGCCGTTGACCCGCTGGAGTTTGGGAGGCGGAGCGAGCGATATAGGATTGCCCGCCATGCCCTACTGCACACTGACCGCTCCTGGCGGAGGAGACCTTACGGTCTCTGCCGTTGGCTTTAATGACCTGACTAACGTCGCCGGTGTTACGAGTGGAACCATCCAGTTGTTCTACTGGAACGAACTCAACACACCCAGCCCCTACTCACTTGAGCCGGCTGTCGATGCCGTCAGTCCTGTACTGACTCTCGCTTCTGCGGGAAGCCCTTACCTGGGGCAAGTCATCCAGGTTGATCAGGAATTAATGAGTATTCTTTCCTTCGATCAGACGAACTCGACATATACGGTAGTGCGGGGAATCCTCAACTCGACTCCCGCGCCTCACAATGCCGGAGCCCCGCTGCTTCACCTGGATGACTCCGTCATCGTTATGCCCTTCACTCCGGGCTTTTTTGAAAATCGCGCGTCCACCAACTACATACACACGGTCAGCATGCCGGATGTCCGCATTAGCGCGGCGGAATTCTTCGCTACAAACTCGTTCGGGAACGGTCAGTCGAATCAGGAGTGTTACACGCAGGCACAAGACGCTCAGTACCGGACTCTCTCCGGCGGTCAGTTCTCGATGCAGGTGAATGGCTATCTAGCTAATCAGTTAAATGCCGCTCCTCCGTTGTTGGTTGAAGCCACCCACGCTGTGCGCGACCTGCGTCTTTCGCTTGGAACGGCCGCGACCGGGTACATCATTCAGGTCGATCTTCTACAGAACAATTTAGAATACTCGCAAGTTATCTTGAATCCAGCCGACGCTCCAGGTCACGATGTTGTGGATGGCTCAAGCCTCCCACCGCTTCAGGAAGGCGCTCTGCTGTCCATGAATGTAGCGCTTGTTCCCATCTCGGGTTACAATGGCACACTAAACCCAGGCAAAGATCTGACACTCACTATCCGGTTCTAGCATAAACTTGGCAGAAGTGACCATTGACTCCATTCAAGAGGCTCTTGTGGCCGCCGGCCTGGATGGCTGGTTGTTCTTCGATCATCACAAGCGCGATCCGCTAGCCTACCGGATCTTAGATATCCCGCTTGACGTCAGCGCCACTCGCCGCTGGTATTACTTCATTCCCGCCCATGGTGAGCCGAAAAGGCTTGTGCATCAAATTGAGAGCGGAACTCTCGATTCCGTGCCCGGTTCGAAAGCGGTCTATTCCAGTTGGGAAGACCAGCAGCAGCGGCTGTCCGCCTTGCTGACGGGCGCGAAACTCATAGCCATGCAGTACTCACCGCAATGCGCCATTCCCTACGTCTCTCTGGTTGACGCTGGAACCATCGAACTGGTCAAAAAATGCGGCGTCGAGGTTGTGTCTTCCGCCAACCTGGTGCAGGAGTTTGAAGCCCGCTGGACCGAGGCTCAGTTTCAGATGCATCTGGAAGCCGGCAGGCGTGTGGATCAAGCCCGGCGCGAGGCTTTTGACTTTATCGGGGAGCGAGTGAGATCCGGAGAATCCGTAAACGAATACGAAGTGCAGCAGTTTATGTGCATGCGCTTCGCCCAACTTGAAGTCACTGCCGACCATGGTCCCACGGTAGCCGTAAACGCGAACGCTTCTGACCCCCACTACGAACCATCCTCGGAACGTCACTCGCCTATAAACAAGGGAGATAACGTTCTAATCGATTGCTGGGCTAAACTCACTCAACCGCATGCAGTCTACTACGATATTGCCTGGGTTGGATTTTGCGGCGATGTTGCTCCCGCCGAAGTGCAAAATGTCTTCGAAGTAGTCCGCGAAGCCCGCGTGAAAACATGCTTGTTTGTGATTGAAAAAGTAGCCGCCCGCGAGACTATTGCCGGCTTTCAAGTGGATGATGTTGCCCGCGGTCTCGTCACCGAACGTGGCTTCGGAGACTACTTCTTCCATCGTACCGGCCACAGCATAGGAGAAGATGTTCACGGCACCGGAGCCAACATGGACAATTTTGAGTGCCATGATGAAAGAAAGATAATTCCAGGATCGTGTTTCTCCATTGAGCCGGGCATCTACCTCCCTAAATTTGGCATCAGAAGTGAGGTAAATGTCTTCGTTTCAAAGACATCGGCCCAAGTGACTGGCCAGCAGCAAGAGAAAGTAGTACTTATCTAATTCATCTCTGCTGTAATAAGCACGCTTATATACAGCCACCTTAACTTTACAAATCTGTGAGATAAGCACTTCGCCGCACGGTCATAAGCCGGATCAATAATTTTGATTGGCGGTCTTGCGTCGCGCGTTCTAATCTCGGGTATGGCGACTGTCTTACATATGGAACCGCCCCCTACCCTCGTGGGTCTGCTTCATCGTATTAGCAGCATCGTGAGTTCAGAGCTTTCCCTCGATGAAATGCTCGGCGAGATTGTAGGGTTGACTGTGCAGGTAACGGGCTGCGACGCGTGTCTTGTCTACCTGATTGAACGCGAAGCAAACGAAATTGTGCTGCGGGCCTCTCAAGTGCCGCATCAAACTGACCTTGGCAATATTCGCCTGAAGATTGGTGAAGGCGTGACTGGCTGGGTGGTGGAACACCGCTCGGTCGTAGCGCTCTCATCGAACGCGGGCGCGGATAGCCGGTTTAAACGTTTTCAAGCACTGGTTGAAGATACCTACGAGGCCTTCCTCTCGGTGCCCCTGGTGAGTGGAGGAGATGTCATCGGCGTCATCAACGTCCACCATCGCGATCCTTACCATCACACCGCAGACGAAATCTCGCTCCTTACGTTTGTCGGCGAACAAATGGGTGGTGCAATCTCAAAGAGCTTTCTGGCTGAAGAGAATGCCCGCCTGGTGGAAGAGACGGCGGAAATGCGCCGTCAATTGGAAACCCGCAAACTGGTTGAACGTGCCAAAGGCATCCTTCAACATCGCCACAGCCTGACCGAAGAAGAGGCCTATCTGCGCCTCCGCAACGAAAGCCGCCGCTTGCGCCGGCCCATGCGTGAATTGGCAGAAGCCATCATCCTCTCGGAAGATTTAAGCCGCAAAAGCTGATAATCGGATTTGTATCCCGAATTCGAACCACTCATTCGCAATTCGCATTTCGCAACGATAGCTGGGAACTTCTGGCGGCGCCAAATTGATACCGCCAGATTCCCAGCTTTGCGCGTGGAATATCGGATTGACCCAAACACGGTTGTAGTAGCGATAGAGCATCAACCCAACAGATCTGAGTGCCTGGGCCGGTTGGTGATGCTGCACGGACTCGAAGGTTCCTCCGATGCCGGCTACATAGTAAGCCTTGCGCAAGAGGCACTGACTCGCGGTTATGCTGTTCATCGCTTGAACATGCGAAGCTGCGGCGGTACAGAGCATCTTTCGCAGACGATGTACCACTCGGGCCTGACTTCCGATACGAAATTCGTTTTGCGAGAAATTCGCAAGCGCGGACGAGGTCCTCTATTCGTGGTCGGTTTCTCACTGGGCGGCAATGTAGCGCTGAAGCTCGCCGGCGAGATTGGGGAGTCGGATCTGTTGGATGGAGTATGCGCCGCATCCACACCCATCAATCTTGCAGCCGCGGTTCACGCCATTGATCGCCCCGCAAACCGGCTTTATGCGCGCCGGTTTCTCGGGCGGCTAAAAGCTCGCATCCGCAGCAAGAGCGTGACCGATCCGCAGTTCTATTCTGTCGACGGTATTGACGCAATCAGCTCGATCTGGGAATTTGACGATCGTTACACCGCGCCGCTATTTGGCTTCGGTACTGCTGCCAATTATTATGCGACTCAGTCTTCCAATCAATATCTACACGCCATACGCCTACCGACCCTGGTGATCGCCGCTAAAAACGATCCGCTGGTTCCGTTCGAGATGTATCGTCTCCCGGTCTTCAATACGAATCCTGCTTTGACGTTGATCGCACCTGAATTCGGAGGGCACCTGGGATTCCTCTCGCGGCATCGCCCCCGTTTCTGGCTGGACCAAGTGGTCATGCGATGGATAGACAGCCGGGCGAAGGGCTTGTTAGAAAAAACGCTTCAAACCACGCGTTCGTAATAAGGCTCGTCCGGCAAAATTCTTGTAAGCCTCGTCCAGCACTTCCACCACGTGCGCAACCTTCTGGCCGCGCCCATACAGCCGCACCCCTGCCGAAAGCTGCAACATGCAACCAGGATTCGCCGTTGTAATCAGCGTCGCATCGAGGCCGTTAATTGTCTCCATCTTTTTCTGCAGCAGCGTTGTCGCCATCTCAGGCTGCACCACGTTATAGACACCGGCACTACCGCAGCAGATATCAGACATCGGCATCTCGCGAAACTGCAGTCCGGGAATTATTTTCAGCAGCTTCCGCGGAGCCATCTTTATGCCTTGCCCGTGCGCCAGGTGACAGGAGTCTTGATAAGTGGCAATTTTGTCCACCCGGCCCATGTCCTCGTTCAACTCGATAGCGCTGAGAAACCGTGTTACATCTTCCATGCGGCCCTTGAACTTAAGCGCCTTTTCGGCATAGGCCGGGTCGTCCGCCAGCAAATGATCGTACTCTTTTAGCGTCGAACCACAACCGGCGGCATTGGTAAGAATCGCGTCGAAGTCTTCACTTAGGAACGCATCGATGTTGCGGCGCGCGAAATCCTGCGCCTGCTGTTTATAGCCCGAATGTAGATGTAGCGCGCCACAGCAGTTCTGAGCAGCCGGGATGACAACTTCGCAATGATTGCGCTGCAACACCCGTACGGTAGCTTCATTCAGGCGCGCGAACGCTACATTCGCGATGCATCCGGCCACAAACGCTACCCGGAAGCGACGCTCACCCACCGCCCGGTAGGTTCTTCCAATTTTCGAGTAAAAGAATGGAATCTCCGCAGTCGGCGACATCGAATCGAGCTTCGCAAGTTTGCCGAATGGCCTTAGAATGCCGGTGAAACGTGCCAACTTCTGCAGCCCGGTTATCTGGTAGAGGTAGAGCACTCCGCCTGCCACCTGCAGCGCCGAGCGGGACGGCAGCAACTTCTCAAAAACGACCTTGCGGTAGAACTCCTGAACAGCCGAGCGTGTCCGGTACAGCTCAATCTGCTCGCGCGCGGCTTCCACCATCCGCCCATACGGAACGCCCGACGGACACGCCGATTCACATCCGCGGCAGGCTAGACACAAATCGATGTGCTGCATGTACGAATCCGTCAGCGGAGCCCCGTTAGCCACTTGGTTCATAAGAAAAATGCGGCCGCGGGGCGAGTCCATCTCAACGCCAAGTTCGCGGTAAGTAGGACAAGCATTCAGGCACAATCCGCAGTGAACACACTTGTCCAGGTCAGCCTGCGCAGGCCCCAATTGAGCTGTTTCATCCGACGAAATATGTACAAAACTATAAACGCCCATACAACCTTGACCGGTTCAACAGATTATTCGGATCGAACATCTGCTTGATCCTCTTCATCATGGCAAAAGAGTTGTCAGCCTTTCCCGAAGACCGCACCAGCCACAAATCTTTGCCTTGCCGGTTCTCATCCGGGGCAAATTCAACCGCGGTACTCCAAGTGGTTTTCTGTGCCGCCTGCCAGATGGGAGCCACTCCTTGCCACGATGTTAAGTATAGATAACTCACTCCCGATGCCGCGCGCGCGATGAACGGTCCCGAAACCAGGTGCAGCAACTGGCTCATTTCGCTTAGCGTCGTTCCGACGCGCACCACCACCCCGCTCGGCTGCCGCCGCAGGAAGTCGGCAGAAAATTCACGCAGCAGCGCCCACCAGGTTGTTTCGTCATGACCGGTAAGCCGCTCGCTGTGGCTCAATTCGCGCTCATACCGGCGCAGCAAGCCCCTGCTTCCGCCCGCGCGTATGGCCAGGACAAAGTTATTCCAGCCAAGCCGCGCCGCCGCCGGAGGCGAAAGCAGATCTACTGCCATTGGCCTTAGCGGCCCGGCGAGAATGGCGTCGCGTTTAGCCAGCGCTTCGTCCAAGTCATGAAATGAGTAGACAAACGTGTTGGTCTCCTCCGGTAGCGGGTGCAGCCTGAAGTTCACGCTGGTCATTACCGCTAGCGTTCCGAAACTGCCGATCATCAGCTTTCCCAGGTCAAGGCCCGAAACATTTTTTACAACCATGCCGCCAACGCTCGCCACCTTGCCGTTCAACAAGGCGAACTTCATGCCAATCACCATGTCGCGCGCTGTGCCGAAGTAACGCCGCATGGGTCCGCTACAGTTTGTTGCAACTACGCCGCCTACCGTCGCTTTTGGATAAAACGGAGGATCGAGGGCGATCATCTGGCCGTGACGCGAAAGTAACTCCTGGAGTTCGCAAAAACCATGACCGGCTTCAACGCTGATAGTAAGGTCATTCGGTTCGTACTGTAAAATCCGCCGCAGCCCTGTGGTTCCAAGAATCAAATCGGCCGGCAACAATGGGCCGGCCATCAACCGTTTCGTGCCGCTGCCAACCACCGCAATGGTGCGCCGGCTGAGCGCGGCGTCTGCTAGTGTCTCTGCCAGATCTTCGGCTGACGAAGGCGTTATGGGATGCATCCAGGATTACTCCCATTTACTCTACTAAGCTGGTCACAGGGAATCTTGTTGTTACAGGTATGAACTTCGAATATTCCGCTGAGCAAATCCAGCTTCGGAAAACCGTCCGGGACTTCGCGAAGTGTGAAATCGCTCCGCACGTTCTCGAATGGGACGAAACACAAGCCTTCCCGGGTGATGTCATTGGCAAGGCGGCGGAAATGGGCCTGTTGGGCGCAATATTTCCGGAGGAGTTCGGCGGTGCGGGCTTCGGCTACATCGAGTATTCCATCATCATCGAAGAACTGGCTCGTGTAGACCCAAGCGTGGCGCTCATTGTTGCCGCTCACAACTCGCTCTGCACGAATCACATCTATCTAGCCGGCAGCGAGGAACAGAAGCGCAAGTATATTTGTAAGCTGGCTTCGGGCCAATGGCTTGGTTGCTGGTCGCTAACTGAGCCTGAGGCCGGTTCCGATGCAGCGGGTACTCGCTCCACCGCTACTCTGAAAGACGGCGAATGGATTCTTAACGGTGGCAAGACATTCACCACCAACGCACATCACGCCGATGTCTGCGTGGCCATGGCGGTAACTGACCGCTCCGCTTCGCAGCATGGCATCTCGGCCTTCATTCTTGAAAAAGGCATGCCTGGCTTTACCGTTGGCAAAAAAGAGAACAAGCTGGGAATGCGCGCCAGTGACACCGGCGAGGTTCTGTTTTCCGACTGCAAACTCGCGCAGTGCCAACTGCTGGGAAAGCCCGGCGAGGGTTTCGTCGATAGCCTTCGTATTCTGGATGGTGGCCGCATCTCCATCGCAGCTCTTGCCCTCGGACTGGCCGAAGGCGCTTACGACGCTGCCCTGAAGTATTCCAAGCATCGCAAACAATTCGGACGATTCATCTCCGAATTCCAGGCAATTCAGGACAAACTCGCCATTATGGCTACCGATATCGAAGCGGCTCGCTGGCTCATTTACTCGGCCGGCAGCCGCAAAGACGCGGGCCATCGTGTAACCAAGGAATCGGCTATGGCGAAACTCTTCGCCTCTGAAATGGCGGTGCGCGCCGCTGACCAGGCTCTGCAGATTCATGGCGGCTACGGCTTCATCAAAGACTATCCGGTGGAAAAGTTCTACCGGGACGTAAAGCTCTGCACCATTGGCGAGGGCACCAGCGAAATTCAGCGACTGGTTATTGCGCGCCAGTTGCTAAAAGAATAAATGCCAGCCTCGCCTCCAACCCGAACCCTGGCCGATTCCGTTGCTGCCGGCGACGAGCGCGCGCTGGCTCGTGCCGCGACTCTGCTTGAGGCCGTTACTGCCGAAGGTCGCTCGCTCCTCAAGGCGCTTTTCCCGCTTACGGGAAAGGCCATGATCATCGGCGTCACCGGTCCTCCAGGCGCGGGCAAAAGCACGCTCGTCGATCAACTCATTGGCGCCTGCCGCGCGCAATCCCGCTCAGTCGGCGTCATCGCCGTCGATCCCAGCAGTCCTTATAGCCGCGGCGCTCTTCTTGGCGACCGCATCCGAATGCAGCGCCATCACAACGATAACGGCGTCTTCATCCGCTCTATGGCCACGCGCGGTAAACTCGGCGGCTTGGCGCAGGCCACGCTCGATTTGGCGCTGCTGCTAGATGCTGCCGGCCGAAGCGTCATCTTCATCGAAACTGTCGGCGTTGGTCAGGATGAAATCGACATCGCTCAACTGGCCGATATCACCGTCGTCACGCTAGTGCCCGGCATGGGTGATGATGTCCAGGCTGTAAAGGCAGGCATCATGGAAATCGCCGATGTTTTTGCCGTTAACAAGTCCGATCTTCCGGGCGCGGACGCGCTGGTGCAAGCCATCGAGTTCATGCAGACCTTAGGCGAGCGTGCCGCTCCCGGCCACAGTGCGCCCGTCTGCAAAGTAAAAGCTATCGATGGCGCCGGAATTCCTGAACTTTGGGCCGCTATTCAGAAAGCTTTCGACGCCAAAGGCAAACAGGACGCTTTCACCGGCGTTTGGGAAATCCGGCTGCGCGAGCACCTGCGCGAGACTATACTTTGTGACTTGCCGTCTGAAACTCTTTCTCTTTATGCGTCGCGGGTGGCCCGTCGCGCCGAAGATCCATATAGCGCGGTTGCCGGCTTGAAAGCCGAGATGCTGGCCTCTCGAAAATGAGCATTGAAATCGATCATCTTGGAATCGCGGTAAC
Source organism: Bryobacterales bacterium (assembly GCA_003163855.1). Taxonomy (GTDB): domain Bacteria; phylum Acidobacteriota; class Terriglobia; order Bryobacterales; family Bryobacteraceae; genus Bog-105. Next base: position 50,181 of record PLRJ01000194.1, read on the forward strand.
AAATCTTGAGGAGTCGCTGCGCTTTTACCGCGATGTTCTCGGCCTGAACGTCACTCACCAGGAAACGATAGCGGTGGAGCGTGTTACCGTAGCGATGTTACCGGCTGGTGACGGTTCGGCTGCGCCCCGGCTGGAATTGCTGGAGGCTACCGATAGCGCCTCGACGGTGGCCAAATTCATCACCAGGCGTGGTCCGGGCCTGCATCATGTCGCCCTGCGGGTAGACGACCTGGCGTCCTCAGTGGAACGCTTGCGCAGCGGCGGCGCTAAGCTGCTGAACGAACCGCGCAGGGGCGCCGGCGGCCACATGTACGTGTTCGTCCATCCCGAATCCACCGGTGGCATTTTGTTAGAACTGATTCAGAAGTAGCAGGCAATACGGAGAAGAGAAGCGTTTGAGCAAAAAAGCGGGAATCGGCATTATAGGCGGCAGTGGCCTTTACCACATGGCGGGCTTTGAGGCCCACGAAGAGATTCAGTTAACCACTCCTTTTGGAGATCCATCCGACGCCTTTATTGTCGGCACGCTGGAAGGCAAGGACGTGGCGTTCCTGGCGCGGCACGGACGCGGCCATCGTATATCACCTTCCGAACTCAACTTCCGCGCCAACATTTATGGCATGAAAATGCTTGGCGTCGATCGCATACTTTCTCTAAGCGCCGTCGGCTCCATGAAGGAGGAACACAAGCCGCTCGATTTTGTCATTCCTGATCAGTTTTTCGATCGTACCCGCGGCCGCGTATCTACCTTTTTTGAAGGCGGCATTGTCGCCCACATCAGCTTTGCCGATCCGATCTGTCCTGAACTGTCAGCCCTCGTGCATCAGGCGTCAGGCAAAGTCGGTGTGAATGCGAAATCCGGCGGCACTTACCTGTGTATGGAAGGTCCTGCCTTCTCCACGCGCGCCGAATCCAACATTTATCGAAGCTGGGGCATGGACGTCATCGGCATGACGAATCTGACTGAGGCGAAACTAGCGCGCGAAGCCGAAATCTGTTACGTCACCATCGCCATGGTCACCGATTACGATTGCTGGCACGAAGAGCACGATGCCGTCACGGTTGATCAAATCATCCAGACCTTGACACAGAATGCCGACAACGCCCGCAAGCTGGTGCGCGAAGTGGTGCGCGAATTTCCAGCTGGCCGAAGCTGCAGGTGCGGCTCCGCTCTGAAGCATGCCATCATCACTGACCGCAAAATGATTTCGCCTGAAGCGAAAGAAAAGCTGGGACTTCTTATTGGCAAATATACCGGCGAATGAACTCGCTTTAGAAATCCTCGACGCCTGCCTCAAAGACGGTACCTGGCCTGCGCGCGCGCTTGAGGATCTAATTGAGCGAGCGCTTGATGAAGACGATCTTTTCGTTGCCGTCGCAGCTAATCGCGCCTTGTTCAGCATCGTCATCGAAAGGCTGGGAGACCTGTTTGAGCCATCTTTGTGCGACGTCTATGCGCGCCTGTTTTCCCATATAATTTCCCGTGCTCTGCCGGAATACAACGCGCAGGATCTTCTACTGCGCTACCGCCGCATCCGTCAGCCGCGCCGCTTCAAAGGCGGTTCGATCCGCCGTGTATTTGTGCTCTCGCGCGTCACCTTGGGAGCCGATATCGCCGTCACCAGCGTGGCCCTGGCAGCCGCCAAGAAACGTTTCCCCGATGCCGAAATCTGCTTCGTCGGTCCTGAAAAAAACGCCGAGTTGTTTGCCGGCGATCCGGCCATCTTTCCCATTCCCGTTACCTACGGCCGCTCCAGTCTGTTGCGGGAACGCCTGCTGGCGGCGGCGGAGCTGCATGTGGCTATTGATGAAACCGCGTCCGTTGTCATCGATCCCGACTCCCGCCTCACCCAACTCGGCCTCATCCCCGTCTGCGATGATTCGCGCTACTTCCTCTTCGAAAGCCGTGCCTTCGGAGGAGATCTGGACGGAACCCTAAGTGATCTAATAGCGCGCTGGCTTAGCGATGTCTTCGATATGGAAACAAGCGCGCCCTATGCGGCGCCTGTGATGAAGGACCGCGTGGCCGATATCACCATCAGCCTGGGCGTGGGAGATAACGATAACAAGCGCCTGTCCGACGATTTTGAAGCCAAAGCTATTTCGCTGTTAGTGGAAAGCGGCCATCAGGTTCTAATGGACCGGGGCGCGGGTGGTGAAGAGGCGGCGCGCGTGAATGCGCTGTTCGAAAGAATTGGCCAACCCGCCAGCGTCCATCTTCACGATGGCAGTTACGCCTGTTTTGCCAGCCACATTCTGCAGAGTAAGCTTTACGTTGGATACGATTCCGCCGGCCAGCATGTGGCCGCAGCCGGACATGTGCCTTTGGTCTCGGTGTTCGCCGGCTACGCCTCGGAACGAATGCTTTCTCGCTGGCGTCCCACCAGCCCCAACGCGCGTGTTGTGGCCATACCTGACGAACATCGCCCGCAGGTTGACGCCGAGGCACTGAGCGCTATTGCGGCGGCGGTGGCGGAGCTGAAGGCAGATCCCAGGTACTAGTAGCAGGCTTGGCCGGCTTAGCCGGTGGCGCCGCGGCCGGCTGTTCTTCCGTCTTCGATTCCGGCAAAGGCTGTAGATTATCCGTCTCGTACTTGATGTTGAAGTCCGAACTGAACTTGCGATAGTTCCGGAACTCAATATCGTTCTTCAGCGCTCCGTCCGCGCTCTTCATCCACAATTTCGCGGTCAAAGGGCAAACGTATTTCTGGCCGCTGATGTCTACCAAGTCGTAATCCAGCGTCTCCGAGGTAGCCTGCACAGGAAATGATTTCGGAATATCCACTGCTACAAACTTGATTCTGGTTATTTCGCCCGTGTAGGGGTCAGCATAAACCAGGCCTTGATAGGCAGTGATAATTCGTTGCTGATCTTTTTCATCGTCTCCGTAGGCAATGGAGTAACTGGAGTGCCCGCTGTCGATGAAATAGCTGTAAACCGCCATCAGGCGCCCGCGAATGGTTCCCCAGTGATCCCAGTTGAACTCGGCCGCGCTTTTCGGATCGAACAATTCATGCATCATGCTGCCGAATTCACCGGTCGAAACGGCACCGCCTCGAACACTCATCATCGATTGATCCACCAGCTTGCCGTTTATGGAATAAACCTTGTAGTCTTCCTGGCCTTCTTTGTAGGCGACTCTGGCAAGTATCGTGCCGGTGCTACGGTAGTTTTCCTGCGCCCGTGGATCGACAAACCGGCGCGTAACCTCAACGCACATAAAGTTCGGCAGATGGCTGGTGTAGTTGATCGCGTAATCGCGCGCCGCATCCAGCATTTCGCGCTGCTTGATAGAATCCGGCGGCGGTATGGGCGCTGGCTTAGTCGACAAAGACGCGGCTTGCGGGCCATCCGACTCGCGGCGCAGCAGGGTGTCCGGCGCAGTTGCTGGCGATGATGTAGCGTCCTGTCCCCCCGGCTTCAGTTCCTTGGTCCGGTCACGCAGTTCCTTTAGCGCCTCGGCTGTCTTCTGCCCGATACCCATCGCCTGCAAATCGATAATCGTCTTGTCGGTCAGTTTCTCCGAAAGCGTGATCTTTTTGATGTTGGCTGCAATCTGCTTGTCAGTGCTCCGGTGCAGCGCAAGTTCACTCTTCAGAAAGTCCACCAGTTGTTCCACGTTCATCTGCTCCTGGGCATGCAGAAACAGGCTGAAACACAGCAATAACAAGAGGATTCGGCTATACTTCATATTTCTTAGTTTGACGTAAAAAGCAGGGTTTAGGTTGCCCTTCGCCGCCTTAAGGTTTCTCGGTTTTCTCTAATTCCAGGGTAATATTTCCTATCGGAAAACCCATTTGGAAGCGCATCTGCACCGGCATTCGTTCGCTGTCGTCGCTCAGCCAGACAAAGGCGCGGCCCCTCTTGCGGAACAATACGCCGTCGAATATAAAAGCTTCATAGCGCATGGTGGAGTAGTTCTTTCCATCTACCGTGATGGCTTCTTTCCCCTGCGCCTCGATGCGCGCATTGGCCACCTTCTTGCCGTTGGCAATGGGCATAACGACCGATTTGCCGGCCTCCAGATGTTGCTGCCTTAAAGCCGCCAGCGCGCCGATAATCTCGTAAGTACAGGCCGGAATATCCACTTCGTTGTGCTGTGAAGTCTTCTTCTCCAGGTCGCGTTCGTCCACCACTAGCTTGTGCCTGAGGTTGTCGAACTGCTGCACAGTCACGGCGTGCCGCTTACCCTCCTGCGCTTCGAAATTACTATTTATCGCGCAGAATCTATCGTTGGCAATCACTTTGTACTGGTCTTCCACGCGGAACAGTCGGCTGACAAGTCCAGCGCTCTCCAATTTCAAATTGATCTGCCAGTTTTGTTGCTCGCGCGTAAGGTCAAGCGTAGCCTCACCCGCTGTAACCATGCGCCATTCAATCCGATAGACTAGCTTTTCCGGTTTAGGAATCGCAGCTTCAGCGGCGCTTGTCTGTGGTCGATGGCCGCTTGCGGACATGGCCAGCACAAGCCCAAAACTAAGTTTTCGAATGTTCAAAGAAGAGACACTTTCAGACTACTAAAATCCGATTGCCGCCATCACCTCCGACGGCTTCTTGTCGAACGCTTTACAGATGGCCAGCAGACTTTCTACGCTCGGCATATTGGCGCCTCGTTCTATCGAACTGATTTGCGACACGCTCAATTTGGTTGTGGAGGCAAGGTCCTTGAGCGACCAGTCGCGCTCCACGCGCATCAACTTGATTCTGTGTCCCAAGCGTTCTCGCAACCTGTCCTGCGCCGTTCTACCGAGGCTGTATTGTTCAATCGCGTTCTGCATCACCTGGCGCAACTGGGCCAGCGAAAACGGCTTCGCCAGATAATCGAACACGCGCAGCCGAAACGTGTTGCGCATGCTCTCGAGCGACGGAAAGCCGGTAATGATAATGATGCACATGTCCGGCCAGCGCACCAGAAGTTGTTCCAACACTTCCTCGCCGTTCGCGGCCCCCATCTTCATATCCAAGAGAACAATATCCGGCACTCGCGTTTCGGCGGATGCAAACAGTTCATTAGGCTCAGCAAACGTTCTTACCGAATACTTGCCCTCGTCACCCAGTAAGTCCTCAATGTAGTTGCGAAAATCCAGGTCATCGTCCAGCACTGCGACGTCCACCATCCCTGCGCTGGCAATCGCTTCTTCGCTCATGAGGCAGCCGCCGGAAGCAGAACTTCCAGGGATGCGCCACCCTCCGGACGGTTGGTCGCAATGATCGTCCCGCCGTGCTGAGTCACAATGCCTTCCGCCACCGTCAGCCCAAGCCCCGTTCCACGCGCGTCCAGACGAGTACTGACAAACGCTTCAAACAAATTAGCCAGCACGTGCGCGGGAATGCCAGGACCATTATCGGCCACCGTGCAGCTTACCCAGTTCTGTTTCCCCCGCTGTACTGTTTTCGATTCCACCCGAACCACGCCGGCGGCCGACACGGCCAGCAAAGCGTTACGCAGCAGATTAACAAATACTTGTATCAGGCGGTCTGGGTTGCCTATCACCACATCCGACTCGCGCACGTTGTTCTGAAACTCGATGGCCGAAGCCTTCTCATCAATCGCCACCAGGCTCCAACTCTCGTCAATCAAGCCCCGCAGATTCACTGCCTCGTTCTGCTTCTTTCGTACGCGCGCGAAATCCACCAAACCTTCACTTATCTTCCTTAGCCGCTGCGTCACGCGCAGCATGCGGTTCACCCGCTCTAAAGTTGCCGGCTCCTGCGTTGTCTCTATCAGCTTTTCAATAGAACCCTGCAACACGGCCAGCGGTGTATTTAATTCATGCGCGACGCTGGTGCTCAACAAACCCAGGCTCACTAAACGATCCTGCTCTTCCAGTTTTTGCAGCGCGTTCGCCAGGTGATCTTCCTGCTCGCGCAATTGGGCCACCGTCTGATTTCTCGACCGCATAATCTGCCCGATCTCATCGTTCAGGATGAACTGGTCGTCAATCATCTCGTGCCCGCGGTCACCGCGCTGCGTTGCTTCATCCGCCTTCAACATCAACGTAAGCGGCTGGTAAACGTACTGCGGCATGATGAGGAACTCCAGCACCAGAATGGAGAGCCCGTACACGGTGGCAAGCACAACAAACAAACTTACCTGCGCATGCCGGAGCGAATGGTTATAGAACTCCTGCGACAAACTCACCCGCCTATAGTTGCCCGGTTCCTTGCCCAACCGGTAAAGCTTGTCGCCATCCTGCGTCCAGGTTGCAGCGGGGTGCTCTTTCAGGAACTGCTGTCCATCTTGCGATAAGCCAGTCGCCGTCGCCGTGTTCTCTACTTCATAGATGGCTGTTTCATCGCCTGCAGCGCGCGCGGTCAAAGGCAGTTCCGCATCAAGCATCTGTGACAGCATCTGCAGGTCACGCTGTTTCGCCGCTTCAATATGGCGCGAGAACAGCGGAATAACCGACAAATACACCGACACAGCCAGAACGAAGAAAAAGATGTTATGCAGAATCGCCAGCTTGTGGCGAACCTTCAGACCGCCGAAACTCCGATAGATGGCGTTCGGCGGTTTCAGATCTCTTTGATTACTGTTGCGCCAGTTCGGTCGTGCGGTCAACTTCCTGCTCCTTATATTGAAGCTGGTAGAGCTTCCAATAGATGCCACGCTGCGCCAGCAGTTCGCTATGCGTGCCCATCTCGCGCAACTGTGCTTTGTGCATCACGACGATCCTATCAGCGCGCTGAATAGTGGACAACCGGTGTGCAATCACCAGCGATGTCCGGTTTGAAACCAGCCGGGTCAAGGCTTCACGCACCTTTAACTCCGTCTCCGTGTCCACGCTGGATGTGGCTTCGTCGAGAATCAGTATGCGCGGATCATGCGCCAGCGCTCGTGCAAAACTTATCAACTGCTTCTGCCCAGTGGAATAGCCATTGCCGCGCTCCCGAACCGCTGTCATGAACTGCTCGGGCAGCGTCTCGACAAAATCCGACAGGTTTACCTGTTCTGCCGCACTTCTGACTCGCTCAGCATCGATGCTGGCCGTTCCCAAACGAATATTCGTCTCAATCGTACCGGTAAACAGGTATGGATCCTGCAGCACCACACCAAAAACCTGCCGAAGTTCCAGCAGGTCAAAAAGCCGCACGTCGATGCCGTTAACTCGGACTGCTCCTTGCTGCACATCGTAGAAACGCAGTAAAAGGTTGGTCAGAGTTGTCTTGCCAGCGCCGGTGTGTCCCACAATGGCCACCGTTTCACCACCGCCGATGCGAAAACTGACATCGCGCAAAACCCAGTCTTCGCCGTTGTAAGCGAACCAGACATGGTCGAACTCCACCTCCAAGCGGCCTTTGGGGAAGGCCACCGGCTCCGCCGGCGACACAATCTCCGGCTTAGTGTCCAACAATTTGAAAATCCGTTCCGACGCCGCCATCGCACCCTGCAGAATGTTATATTTTTCGCTCAGATCCTGAATAGGACGGAAGAATCTAAGTCCGTATTGGAAGAACGCCACCAGCACACCCAGCGTCAACGCACCTTGCCTGATGCGAAAGCCGCCGTACGCCAGCAGCATGGCCAATGCCAGCATGCCTAAAAACTCCACAACCGGATAAAACCAGCCATACGCCACAATGGAGTCCTTGTAAGCGTCCATATGGTCTCGATTAATCTGCTCGAACTCCTGGTTGCTGCGTTGTTCACGATTAAATAACTGCAGCACCGCCATGCCCGCCACATGCTCCTGCAAGTAGGCGTTGATGCGCGCAATCGCCACGCGTATACGACGGTAACTCTGCGAAGCAGTCTGCCTGAACTTCACCGTCACCATCACCACCAGCGGCATAACAGCCAGCATCAGGCCTGTCATGCCCGGACTCAAGCGCAGCATCGCCAGAATCACGAAAGTCAGCATCAGAATGTCGCCGACGATGGTCACCAGGCCCGATGCAAACAGATCGTTCAAGACATCGACGTCCGTCGCCACCCGCGTGACCAGCCGGCCTACCGGGTTCTTATCGAAATACGCCACGTCCAGCGTCTGCAGATGTGTCATCAACTGCTTGCGCAGATCGAACATGGCCTTTTGCCCGGTCCACTGCATGAGGTAGGTTTGGCCAAAGTCGAAAAAGAATCCAAGCGCCACCAGGCCCAGGTAGATCATAGCCAGTTGCATCAAGCCTTTATCGGCGTCATGCGACAGCCAAGTTTCCAAATACGGGATTGCTGCCGAATGTGCCGCCGGCACCAGGTACCGGTCCACTGCTAACTTGGTAATCAGCGGTCCGATAATCTGTAGAAGAGAGTCAATCAGCAGCAACACCAGCGAAACGGCAACAACCCCGCGGTAGGGCTTCAGATAAGTCAGAAGCCTCCTCATCAAACGAGAATCGTACGCTTTTCCTATTACTTCTTCTTCCAAGTGTGTCCGTTTGTTTTTTGATTCGACCGCTATAAAACAGACTAACCCAGTGAACGGCATCGTCCTCATCGATAAACCATCCGGCTGCACCAGCCACGACGTAGTGAATATCTGGCGCCGCCTGGCGCGCACCAAGCGCGTCGGGCATCTCGGCACGCTCGATCCCATGGCGACCGGCCTGCTAGCGTTGGTGACTGGCAGCGCGACGCGTCTGGCCCAGTTTCTGAACCAGCAGGACAAGACCTATCAGGCTGAAATTACCTTGGGCTTGGTCTCCGATACTTACGATGCCGAAGGCGAGGTTGTCGCCACTAACGCGCCTGTTCCGCAAAGCTGGAGCGTCATTGAAGCAGCCCTGCTACGCTTCAAAGGCAACATTATTCAAACGCCTCCGCCAGTGTCAGCTAAAAAAGTAAATGGAGTTCCCGCCTATAAACTCGCGCGCCAACAAGTGCCGGTGGAACTTAAACCCGTCGAGCTTGAAGTGAAGAATCTCTGCGCGCGCCCGCTGTCGCCGACAAAAATTGCTCTCGAAATCACCTGCACCGCTGGAACCTATATCCGCTCCATCGCGCACGATCTTGGAATTGCGCTCGGCTGCGGGGCTCTGCTCAGTTCCTTGCGGCGCACCCAGGCCGGCGACTTCAGCGTGACCAAAGCTCACGCCATTCCTTATCTGACCCAACTGGCGCAGCAGGACCGCCTGGCGGAAGCCGTCATTCCCTCGAAGGACCTTCTGCCGCAGGTCCCGCTAGAGCATTTCGGAGATCTGGTCGAAGCCCAAATCCGCCAAGGCCGTGACTTCCGAACCTCGCCCTTCGTGGTGCCGCCCGGCGCTCCTTTGGTGAAGGCGGTTTCCCGGAACGGCGAGCTGATCGCCATCGGGCAGTTAAAAATTCCTAATTTGTATCACCCAGGTACCGTTTTATAACTAGTGTTGCCGTCTACAGAGGAGGTGCCTGTGTTACACAGAAAAGGTCAGTTCAATTTCTAATGTGGCGTAGACTTTCACTTTCCCTTGGCTTGCTGATAGTTTTCGCCTCAGTTACGTTGGCCGCGCAGGAGTTCTTCGCCGGAGTTGTCTCCCATATCGACGCAAAACGCATCAATGTCTCGCGCACCCTGGTGGGCCGCAGCCCGGAAAGTCACGCCTTCTTCATTGACCCATCGACCAAGATGCCCAAAGGCATCAAGAACCGAACGCGTGTAACCGTCCGTTACGAACACCGCCCTGAAGGCGACGTAGCGCTGGAAATTCAGATCCGGCCGCCCGACCGTATTACCAAGACACCCTAACGGAAGGCCTCGGAAAATACTTCAAACTGCTTCCGAAAGAAATCGGTCGCCGTCAGTTGCGGATCGAGGCCTTTCACCGCTTCATCAATGCCGTCCTGCAAATACTTCGCCTCAGTCCAGTTCTCTGCCTGGTGCGCAATCGCGATTCCTTGCTGGTACTCGCGAAGAGCCTTCGCATATTGATGATGATCAAGCAGTACGTGATTGCCGTCCACCCGGTAGCTGACCGCTACACACATCTCATCGCCTGAACTCAAGCACCAATCCCGTGCCCGCATGAGCGGAATCGCCGCAGCGTCATTTTCCAAGTCTTGCATGCGTAGTCCGCCTTCCAAAAGCAACATCCTCCCCAGCGAGTAAGTAGCGTTCAAGGCCGCCGCTTTTCGCTCCCCTCGCAATATCACCTCAATCGCTTCCTTATTCTTTCCTTGATAGCCCAACCATAACGCCTCCAGCCGATCCAATTCCGGATTGCCCGCTGCCTCGGGCAACTGGCGCGCCAAGCGAATGACGTCTCCCGCCGAGGTGTCCCCCACGTTTCGCCTGACCAATTCGATAAGCAGCGCCAAATCCCTCGGCCGGCTCTTCAACATTTCCTGTAGCCGCTGCACCGCGCCCGGACGATCGCCGTCAAGCGCATGCACCTCCAGCGCTACTTCGGGGCTGTAAATGCCTTGCAGAGCCGATAGCTCCTGCGCACGATCAATCTCCAGGCGCGCGTTCTTGATGCGACCAAGATACTCAAACACCCGCGCCCGAGCCACATGCACATCCGCGCTATTGGGATCAATCGCCAAAGCCTGGTCCAACAGTGCGAGCGCCCCGAACTCATCCCCTATTAACCGACGTGCGTTCGCCTGCGCCACCAGGGTTGACGCCTTCACCGGCCTGGCTGATCCAACCACATACCGCCAACCTGCCGCCGCCAGCAATACCACCGCGAATCCCAAAACCGCGTAGGGAGCTACCGCCCTGACCCACCCGCGAGGATTTCCCTTCGTGACCTCAAGTGGAGCTGCTTCAATGGTGTCCTCAAACCCGGCGAACACCGGAACATACCCACCCTTGGGAATCTCAATCCGAGGCCCGCTCTCCGCAGCCGACTCATAAAATTCCCGCAGCTTATGCCGTAGCCGGATCGCCTCCGCCCGCACAATGCCATCCACCTTGGGATCAAAATCCCCGGGCCGTCCATAAACCTGAAGCGCGATATTTCGTTCGGTGACTGACCCCGCATCGCCCTCAATCACTCGCGTTACGACAAACGAGAGAAACGCACCCAGCTTCTTCGACCTGGCAAATCCAGGCGAAGCCAAGATGTCATTTAGATGCCGGTGAACCGCGTTCCCGTTCGGTTGACCACTCATGCCGAGTCCTGAGTCATTAGTAAACCACGGTTCGGGCGAAAAACATGTGACGATTTCGAAAAAAGCGACGTTAATAACGCTGTTATTCACTTTTGGAGTGCGCCTGCGGGCCCTTACAGTAGCCCACGAGGAACCTGCATTGACTTCATCTTTCTCCAGGCCCATGTGCACGCTGGTCTTCTTATCCGCCTTCTTGATCGCTTCTGCGGATCTCAGTGCGCAGACTTACAACGTCACCAAAGTGGTATCGACTTCCACTCCGTATCCAGATGGAGGCTACTGGAGTCTCTACGAACTGCAACCACCCTCCATAGACGGCGGAAAAGTTTATTTTTCTCAGAGTGGGCCTTCGAACACGATCAGCGCCATTTGGAGCCAGGATCTAACTACTGGGCAACAAACTAAGTTGCTCTCCACCAGTGACGCCGCGCCCGGCGGTGTCGGAAACTTCACAGACCTCGGAGCCTACACCAGCACTCCCCTCATTCGCAACGGCTTGATGACCATACTGACTACGGATCAATCCACCGCCGTTTATCCTCTGGGCTGGTATACGTTTCAGCCGGGCAGCGGCAATGCCCCTAACCTTGTGTTGAACTACAACAATACGCCAGGGTTCGGCAGCCCGGGTAACGGCGCTCCAACAGGGCGGTCCACCGACGGCACGCATGTTTCGCTTACATACGGCAGCAATCCTAGTGTCTACACCGCCAACGCCGACGGTTCCGGCCTGCTGAACCCTTACCAGGGAGTGCAGTTCCAAGACCCGAGCGGTTGCCATCTCTTCCCTTTTGCTTATTGGGCCGGAGCCTCGGTCTCCGGCAACAACGTGGCCTTCCGGGCGAACAGCGAGGGCGACGGCGTGGAAGACTTATATGTCAAACCAATCACCGGTCTTCCTCCCACCGACCAACCTACCTGTTTCGGGCAGTACGACGAAATTCCCGTCATCGGCCCCACCACCCTGCTGCCCGGAGACCCTAACACATCCGATGTAGCCAACGCGATCGCATCTACAAATTTCATCTTGGACGGAAATACTTTGTACTACATCATCGCCGACAAAAACGCTGCCCCCTTCCTGAATGGCGCTTACTATGGCTGCGTAATGGAGTCGGTCGTTGATGGCAGTCCGCCAAAAAAAATCGTCTGCAGCAATGACAGCCTGCCAGGCCTTGCCAATGCTCCGTTTGTATTCAACGGCATCTCAGAGAGTAACGGCGCTGTTGCTTTTGTTGCGACCGGGGTCAATGGCAGCCCCACCGGCCTCTATATCTACCAGAATGGCAACATCACCAAAGTGGCTGCCAGCGGCGACGTGGTGGACGGATACACCATCAGTTCCAGCCTGGCAACCACCATCAGCATCTCGAACACAGCCCTTGAAAATGGCGTCATCGCCTTTTGGGCGCGCGCCAGCACCGACGAGTACATCGACTTCGTGGCGCAACCCGCTCCCGCAGCCCCCATTACGCTACTCAATCAGACCGGCTGGATACTCCCGGAAACCATCACCCCCGTCTCCTCCTTCGGTTCTCTCCAGAACCAGTTTCTGATTCCCGATGACGGCACGGGATACGTCTACTCAGTCCCAGTTGCCGGAGGACCATCAAGCAATTTCGCAACCCTCGGCACCCCTTCCAGCTATTTCAACGGCGAGGGCAGCGGCGGCGCGTCGGGCGGAGTTGTGATCAATTCCGGCCTGTTTGCCGGTAATTACTTTGCCGCAGGTTACAACTACACAAATACCGATCCTGCCAACGCCGTCTATTCGGGAGCGCTCTTCACCGTTTCGCCTTCGGGCGCTTCCAACATCGTCTATCAGGCGCCGGGCACCGCAACTACCGCTCCTGGCGGAGAATTCGGCACTCCGATTGTTGCGCCCTCTGCGTTCGGGCAAATTGGCGGCGAAATACTCGTTCCCCAGTTAATATCCAACGCTATTCAGTTGGTAACGCCCACATCGGCAACGTCCGCCTCCCTGTCACCATTTACCACGTTACCCATCGCGCCTTTCGGCTTGCTCTTTGCTCCCGCGGGATTCGGCACGGTCGGTGGCGACTTGCTTGTTAGCGGTTACGATTCGGGAACTATTCTCTCGGTCAACTCGGCTGGCACAGCAACCACCTTCGCCACTTCAACTCTGGCGCCAGGCCAAGTCGGACTTCGCGAGATGGCCATCGCACCCGCCGGATTCGGAACCTATGGCGGCGACCTGTTTGCCAGCGTCGGGGCAAGTACGGGGGGCGGCGGCATCAATGGCGCCGTCGATGTCTTCAACCCCCAGGGCGAGTTGGTTGCAGTGCTGACTCAGCCCACGGTAGGAGTTAACTTCGATCCGCGCGGCCTCTACTTCGCTAACGCTAGCCAGCTGTATATTTCCAATTCGAATCAGGGCCTGGTGGTGGCGACACCAGCGGCGTTTACAACGGCGGCATCCATGACTTTGGAGAACCTGCTGCAGACCTATACCGGCTCGCCCGCATTCCCGGTAACTGTTACCACCAATCCGGCTGGCTTGTCCGTGGCTGTCACCTATAGCAGTTCCACCTACCCATCAAGTACTACGCCACCCACCTCCGCAGGCTCTTATACAGTCACGGCCGTAATCACCGCCACCGGTTACACCGGCATCGCCACCGCCACTCTAGGCATCGAGAAAGCCAGCGCCAGCATAACCCTCGGCAACCTGGCGCAAACCTATACAGGCTCTCCAGCTACCGCGGTCACCGCGACTACCACGCCCGCCGGGCTGACGGTCGCCATCACTTATAGCAGCGCCACTTACTCATCGAGCGCCACACCGCCCACTGCGGCCGGTTCTTACACAGTAAGCGCCACCGTAAACAATGCCAACTACACCGGCGGCACCACCGGGACGCTCGTCATCTCGCCCGCTCCTCCCACATCGCCCGTCACCTACCTCGGTCTCGACTCAACCACGCAAGGCCAATGGACCGGCAAATACGGCAGCGATGGCTATCAAATCGCCAACGGTGCAACCAGCCTCCCGGCCTACGCCACCGTCAGTTTCACCGGCAATTCGCTCTACACCTGGGCCCCGCAAACCACCGACCCGCGCGCCCTGCAAACCGCGCCGAGTTCCACCACCGGCATCGCCTCCAGTTACTACGCCAACCCCAGCTTCAACATCAATCTGAACCTCACCGACGGCAACAGCCATCGCGTCGCGCTCTATCTGCTCGATTGGGACACCACCGCGCGCAACGAAACCATCTCCATCCTCGACGCCACCACCCACGCCGTCCTTGACTCGGAGTCTTTCAGCGGCTTTCACAATGGCCAATGGGCGGCCTGGAATATCAAAGGCAACGTCATCATCCAGGTGAAGAACAACATGGCCTACGGAAACGCCACCATCAGCGGCATCTTCTTCGGTCCCGCCACCTCAACAACGCCGCCGGTCGGTCCTCCCAGCCCGTCTTCGGCGACTTACAACGGTCTCGACGCCACCACTCAAGGCGCCTGGACCGGCAAGTACGGCGGCGACGGCTATCAAATCGCCAACGGCGCAACCAAGCTGCCCGCTTACGCCACGGTCAGCTTTACCGGCGGCGCCACTTACACCTGGGCCGCTCAAACCACTGACCCGCGCGCTTTGCAAACCGCCTCCGGCGCATCCACCGGCATCGCTTCCACTTACTACGCCAACGCCAGTTTCGACATCAACCTGAACCTGACTGATTCCAACAGTCACGTGGTCGCACTCTACCTGCTCGATTTCGACACCACCGCACGCGCCGAAACCATCACCATCTACGACGCCGCAACCAACACCATCCTCGATAGCGAATCGTTCTCCGGCTTCCACAACGGCCAATGGGCGGTTTGGACCATCAAAGGAGACGTGATTATCCAGGTCACCAGCAACAACTCCAGCGCCGCTGTCGTCAGTGGCCTCTTCTTCGGTCCGGCGGGCTCAGGAACTCCGCCGCCGCCAACCCCTCCCACCAACGCGTCCGCCAGTTACGTCGGTACCGATGCCACCACGGATGGAACCTGGACCGGCCATTACGGCGGCGATGGGTATCAGATCGCCAACGGCGCCTCAAGCCTTCCCGCTTACGCCACCGTCTCGTTAACCGGTGAATCAACTTATACCTGGGCCGCTAACACAACTGACCCGCGCGCCCTGCAAACCGCATCCGGTGCGTCCACAAGCATTGCGTCCACTTACTACGCCAGCACCACCTTCAACATCAACGTGAATCTTACGGACGGCAACAGCCACACCGTCGCACTCTATCTGCTCGACTTCGACACCACCGCCCGGGCCGAGACCATCAAAATCCTCGACGCCTCTTCCAATACCGTTCTGGATAGCGAATCGTTCACCGGCTTCCATAACGGCCAATGGGCCGTCTGGACCATCAAAGGAAATGTGATCATCCAAATCACCAGCAACAACGCAAGCACAGCGGCCGTCAGCGGCATGTTCTTCGGACCTGCCGGCGCTGTCACCCCGCCCTCGCCGCCCAGCAACCCCTCCAGCGCCACTTACAGCGGCCTCGATACAACCACCGAAGGTCAGTGGACCGGCAAATTCGGCAACGACGGCTACCAGATTGCCAACGGCCCCGTCAGTCTTCCCACGTACGCGACACTCACTCTCACCGGTGACTCCACCTACACCTGGGCGACCCAAACCACCGATCCGCGTGCCCTGCAGCTCTCGCCCGGTTCGGCCACCGGCATCGCGTCCACTTACTACGCGAGTTCCAGCTTCAACCTGAACCTCAACCTAGCCGACGGCAACACCCACAAGGTATCGCTCTACCTGCTCGATTGGGACACCACCAGCCGCGCCGAGACCATTAAAATTCTCGACGCCGTCACCAACACCGTTCTGGACACCGAATCGTTCACCGGCTTCCACACCGGCCAATGGGCCACCTGGCAAATAAAAGGGAACGTGATCATCCAGATCCAAACAACTACCTACGCCAACGCCACTCTCAGCGGCATCTTCTTCAACTAGAAAAAAGGGGGGCATCGTAACGCAATCCGCGCGAAACGCAGTATCTGATAGAACTGGTGCGAACTAAAGCACCCGTTTAACTACCAGGAGCGTAACGATGCCTTTCGATCCAATCCTCGCGGCGAAGCAAGCGAACTTCGTGAACTTTGCCTACAACATGTTCGCCGCCGAACCTAACAGCCTAAGGCCGCCTGTTGACCCAGGTCTTGGCGCGGCGGGCTATGACCTCCTCTCTTACCTGACCGCCCACGATTTACAGGACGTTAAGTTCTACGGTTATTTAGCCGCGGAGACAGCCTCTCCCGGCAATCTTGTTGTGGCAATCCGCGGAACCGAAACAGCGGCGGAGTGGCTCCTGGATTTCGATGCTCTGCCGCTTCCTTATCTCGGCAAAGGCATGGTGGCGGGTGGCTTCCGCGCCATCGCCCAGTCCTTTCAATTCATGCAACCGGACGGCACAGTAATCGGCGACCTTCCCACCACTCTTGCCGCCCGGAACGCCGCCACTCCCATCACCAGCGTCACCGTTCTCGGCCACAGCCTTGGAGCGGCTCTGGCCACGCTTGCTGCCGCGCAAATTGCTTTCTCAAGCTCCCCCACCGGCGGATTGTTAGAACTACAGACCTACGCCTCGCCGCGCGTCGGCCTGCTCGACTTTATGACATCGTTCAATCACGCTGTCCCAACCACGTTTCGCATCTGGAACACGCTGGATATCGTCCCGCAGGTGCCTACGTTCCCTTACATCCACGTCGGCCAGAGCGAAGAGCTGAAGCAGACCCAAGCGCAGCTTCAACACCTGAAAGTCAATCCCGCCTGCGAACATCATTTGACCACTTACCAGTGGTTGCTAGATGCGGCAGACTTCCAAGTGAATGCGGATTGCGTGATGGCCGCCCCCCTCGCTGCGCATGCCATAGGTGGAGCCGCTGCTGTACCCGAAACTACTTTGGGCGCTGCCGCGCTTGCCACCGCGATGCACCAGGTTCCCTAGCGAACACTGAAATCGGCGAGGCGTTGCGGCGCGTCCTCCAGTTCCTCTACTCCCCGCACCCGCGCCATCTGCGGGCCGACATGCAATGCGGCTCCCAACTCCCGCAAAGCCGGCTCACCGCCAGCCGCATACACTTCCACCCGGCCATCATCTAAATTGCGGGTCCATCCGGTCAGTCCCAGGCTGCGGGCTTTTCTCTGCACAAAATAGCGAAAGCCCACGCCTTGCACTATTCCGCTAACGAACCATTTCTTTGCCGCTTCGTGGCGCATACCGACATTGTTTAGAACCATCAGCCGATTTGTCAAACTGGAGACAGTCATGCCGTTTCCCGCCCATCGCCCTCGCCGCCTTCGTTCGTCGGAATCTATTCGCAATCTGGTACGGGAGACCCAACTGGCGCCCTCGCAATTTATTCTTCCTTTGTTCGTCTGCCCGGGCGAAGGTGTGCGCAAAGAAATTAGCTCCATGCCGGGCAACGCGCAGCTCTCCATCGACAACCTGGTGAAAGAGGCCCAAGCCTGTGTCTCGCTGGGAATTGGCGGAGTCATTCTATTCGGTATCCCCGCAGCAAAGGATGAACAGGCATCCGGCGCTTACGCAGCAGACGGCATTACCCAGCAAGCACTGCGCGCCTTGAAACGCGAATTTCCCAAGCTGCTGCTGATCACCGACGTCTGCAACTGCGAATACACAAGCCACGGCCATTGCGGCTTCGTTAAAGATGGCGAAGTTGATAACGACGCCACGCTCGGCTGGCTGACGAAAACCGCTGTCTCCCACGCCGAAGCCGGCGCCGATATCGTTGCGCCCAGCGACATGATGGATGGCCGTGTCGCCGCCATACGAAAGGGTTTGGACACAGCCGGCTATCTGAACACGCCCATCCTCTCCTATGCGGCGAAATACTCTTCCGTCTTTTATGGTCCTTTTCGCGAGGCAGCCGAATCCGCGCCCCAGTTCGGCGACCGCCGCAGCTATCAAATGGATCCCGCGAATGCCCGTGAAGCTATGCGCGAAATAGCACTGGACCTGGAAGAAGGCGCCGACATGATCATGGTGAAGCCCGCCATGCCTTATCTCGACATCATCAAACAGGCGTCACAACGCTTCGATGTGCCGTTAGGCGCCTATCAGGTGAGCGGCGAGTTCAGCATGATCATGGCCGCCGCGCAGAACGGCTGGCTTGACCTG
This sequence comes from Bryobacterales bacterium, assembly GCA_003163855.1. Classification (GTDB taxonomy): domain Bacteria; phylum Acidobacteriota; class Terriglobia; order Bryobacterales; family Bryobacteraceae; genus Bog-105. The sequence goes on from PLRJ01000194.1 coordinate 68,400, forward strand.
AACCGCACGATAATTGAGTCGCTAACCAGCATTCGACGCGCCGGCGCCGGCTTTGTCTTGACGTACTTCGCCAAAACCGCCGCCGAACTGCTCGCTTGACAACTAAGTCGAGGACTGGCCATGGAGCACCGTTATGGTCAAGCTACTCTAAATGACATGGTGAAAAACGTTTTGGGCGGCATTTTGCAGACGTGCTGCACAGATCCTCTAACAGGTTTTTATCGGGATGGGAAGTGCAATACCGGCCCGGACGATGTCGGTAAACATACGGTTTGCGTGTACGTCACGGATGAATTTCTGGAGCACCAGGCGGCGCTTGGGAACGACTTGATTACGCCTCGTCCCGAGTTCGGCTTTCCTGGATTGAAAGCCGGCAATGCCTGGTGTGTGTGCATCGAGCGTTGGAAACAGTCTTATGACGCGGGTGTGGTAGGGCCGGTGCGCCTGGAAGCGACGCACGAAAAGGCGCTGGAAGTGGTCACGCTGGAGCAACTTTTCAAAGGGGCGCGAGTTACCTAGGGCTCATAATACCCGGAGCGCGCGGCCATCTTCAAACCTGGATTCTGCGTACTTACCTTCACTGGATGAAAACGATGCACAGGGTCGTGCGGGGCTTGCGGATAAAAGCCAATCAGGTACTGCGTGCGAAGTTCTTTCAAAATGTCTGCAAAGGCGACATCAAGCTTTTCATAACTGGCAGGATAAAAGATGCGGCCGCCTGTTGATTCGGCCAGCGTCGCCAAGGCATGCTCACCACCCGTATTGCGGCCCGCGTCGGCGGTTATCGGGACCACTACAATCGGGTACAACACAACATCGGCGCGCTGTGCCGCCGCCAAGGCGTCGTTGTAATGCTTGTAGCTGGTAGTGTCGCCGCCGTCGGTGACAATAACCATGACGTGCCGCCCGGACCTCTGCAGCAGCGTGTCGCTTCCCAGATAGATGGCGTCATAGAGCGATGTTCCGCCCTCTCCATGCAGTCCGTGTAGCGCACGTTCGGCACGGCGTTCGCTGCGTGAGAAATCAAGCTCCAGGCTAGTCCGCCAGTTAAAGCTGAACAATTCAAAGGCGTCCTCCGGATTTCCCGAGTTCAATAACGCTGGCAGGAAGCGCTGCACGCTCTCCACTTCCGAATGCAGATCCTTTTCCGTGCTGCCGCTGGTGTCTATGAGAATCGCAACGGAAAGGGGCAGGGAAGTATTGCGCTCGAACACCGCAATCTCCTGCGGTTCACCGCTATCAGTCACGCGAAAGTCCTGCCGGTTCAAAGTCGTTATCAATCTGCCCGCGCTGTCGCGAACGCTTACTAACAGGCGCACCAGGTTCACTTTGATGGTGAAGTTGGGCGCATCAGGCGTCGGTTCAATGGGCCTAGGCTCCGCCGGCTTGAACTGGGCCACCACTAAAGTAGCCGAAACCAGCGCAGTGCCAATCAGGAGCAGCAGGCTAAAGCGGCGCACGCAACGACGAGGTTGCCAGTAACTTTTCATCCCATTCGCCGTCCACCCACACGGCGCCATCGGCAAAAAACTCTTTCTTCCATATGGGGACTTCGCGTTTAAGGCGGTTGATGCCTTCCAATGCGGCATCGAACGCAGGCTTGCGGTGGGGAGCCGTTGCCACCACGACGACGCTAGCTTCTCCAATTTCGAGACGGCCCAGACGATGTACCATACCAATGCGGCCAATGGCAAACTGAGCGGCGATCTCCCGGCCGATCCGGGCCATTTGCGGCAGAGCCATCTGCTCATAGCATTCATATTCCAGATGAGTAGTCGCTCTTCCCTTTGTGTTATTTCGCACCACGCCATCGAAAACCACCACCGCGCCATCTTCCGGACGCTGTAGGGCCTTCACAAGTTGACGGGAATCGATGGCGTCGCGAACAATGGCAAACACGTGTCCTTCTGCCTCTGGTAGTGCGGGAACCGATCCGCCGCTTACCGGGGGCAGAAACGCCACTTCGTCATTGTCGGTCAGGGTTGTATCAGGCGGGGCGAACTCTCTGTTCCTCGCAAACAAAATCGACGAGCGCTTGTCGCGCAGGGTTTCAAAACGTTGAAAATAGGACTCAAAAAGATCGGCGACGGTCGTCCCCGCGGGCAGTTCCACTGTGTCCTCGGCGCGCCCTGTAATGTCTTTCAGGATGCCGAAAAAGAGTACATTCACCCGCATGTTGAAATGCTAGCAAGCGCCGAGTTTACCGCACGTCTATACTGAGGAGCCGATTGGGAAGGTACGAAACAAATTGCATGAGACAAGACTGAGAGTCAGATACTCGGAGACCGACCAGATGGGCGTGGTTTATCACGCAAACTACCTAGTGTGGATGGAAGTAGGGCGCGTCGAACTGGTTCGGTCGCTGGGGATAAATTATCACGACCTGGAGAGCCGCGAAGGCTTGCTTCTGTCGGTTGTGGAGGTGGAATGCCGCTACCTGGCGCCGGCTAAGTACGACCAGGAGGTGGCGGTCCACACTGCAATTGAAGAGATGAACGCGCGCCTGCTTCGCTTTAAATACACCATCCAGAATGCCGCCAGCGGCCAGCTTCTGACTCGAGGTTTCACCCGGCACATGTGGCTGAATCGCGAGTTCAAGCCGACCAAACTTCCGGAGCGCTACCTCGAAATGCTGCGCGGCGCATTGCCCGCGTTTATTGAAGAGGTGCGTTAATGATTCACGAAATACTGCCCGTTGGCCAGTTGCGCTGCAATTGCTCGATTTTCGGCGATGAAGCGTCGCGCGAGGCGATTGTGGTGGACCCGGGCGACGACTTGTCTTCCATCAATGCACGGCTGGACAAACACGGACTGAAGGTAAAGGCGATTATCATCACGCATGGGCATATCGACCACGTGATGGGCGCCGCTAAACTGCGCGCGCAGACGGGCGCGCCGGTTTACATGAACGAACGCGATAATATGCAACTCGATATACTCGACGTTCAGGCGCGCTGGTTACAGGTGGAAACGCCGGAGCGTCCGGAGATTGACACCTTTGCTGGCGACGGCACAGTCTTGAAGCTTGGCGCCGCCGATTTCGAAATACGCGAAACGCCCGGCCACACGCAAGGGAGCCTTTGTATCTGGATTCCGCAGCAAAACACCTTGCTCGCGGGCGACACCCTGTTCCGCGACTCCATTGGGCGAACCGACTTCCCTGGCGGCGACGGACGAAAAATCATCGCCTCGATAAAGACCAAATTACTCGATCTGCCGGAGGAGGCGCTGGTAGTGCCGGGGCATGGCCAAAACACAACCATTGGACGCGAGAAGGAGCACAATCCCTTTTTGCTGGGAACAATGTACCCTGACAATCACTAGTCTGGAGGCAATCGGCCCGCGAGATAAGACCGTTCCGGTTGGCCATGATGCCCAGAAATGGACGGCCAGCGCACAATATGGACCGCCACCGGCTGCCCGGGTTTGAAGGCCCCTTGCACCTTCATGACGTCATCCGGCGAGAGAACCGGGATGCGATTGATAGACAGAATCGTATCGCCTTCACGCATGCCTATGTCATCGGCGAACGAGCCCGGATCGACCGTTACAACCTTCACCCCGCTCTTATCGCCTATCGCCAGATCCCCGCGTTCTTTCTCCGTCAGCCGCTGAATGGTGATGCCGAACTTACTCGGCTTGGCTACCGGCCCTTGCGAAACAGGCGTTGGAGGAGCGGCGGTCGGAGCGGCCTGCTGGTCGCCATGCACCGCCGACCGATCAATGATGTCCACCTTGTAATCCGATTTCTTACCATCGCGATCCACTGTCAGCTTTACCGCCGACCCGATGGGCAGATCGGCCACGCGCGTCACCAGGTCGTCGCCATCCTTCACCGGCTTATCATTCATGGCAATAATCACGTCGTCCGCTTTAATTCCGGCTTTGCCCGCCGGACCACTGGGCACAACGGAGCCGACCATCACGCCATGATCCAGCCCGAAAGCCAGCAGCGTGTCGGCCTGGTTCGACGAGTTGCGCCAGCTGATTCCTATTGCTCCGCGGACCACTCGGCCAGAGCGAATGATGTCGTTGTAAACCTTCACCGCCGTGTTCGAGGGCAGCGCAAAGCCGATGCCCTCATAGGACCCGCTGCGCGTCGCAATCATCGTATTCACGCCAATTACTTCGCCCCTGATATTCAACAGCGGTCCACCGCTGTTCCCAGGGTTGATGGCCGCATCGGTCTGCAGAAAATTCTGAAATGAGTTCGCGCCGGGAAGATCGCGGCTGGTGCGCTGCGCGCTGACGATGCCTGCCGTTACTGTCGCCTGCAAGCCAAATGGTGACCCAATCGCAATCACCCAATCGCCCACCTGCACGCTGTCTGAATTGCCAATCTGCACGGGTGAAAGCGGATGCGGCGTGTCCACTTTCAACACTGCCAAATCGGTTTCCGAATCAAAACCCACCACGCGGCCGCGATACTCGACATCGTCACCAGCCAGCTTCACCTTGATGCGATCCGCGTTCTCCACCACGTGCTGGTTGGTCAATATGTAGCCGTTCTTATCCACTACAAAACCGGTGCCTGAACCTTCGCTGCGGAATGATTTGGGCTCCTGCCGTCCGAAGAACTTGCGAAACATCTCCGATGGGTTGCGCTCGGAATCGCCGCTGGTCGGGTCCGGTTGGCTGTCATCGTCCTGGTCTGAATCGGGAATCTTCAAGTGCTTACCCGGCTTGTGAAGATAGTCCGATTCGATATACACAACCGAAGGCTCTACGCGCTTGGTGAGCTTGGTAAATTCATTGGCGATGGGAACCGCTTGCGGAATGCTAAGCGGCGATGCGTCGGGCGCGCCCGCGTAGCTCTGATGGTCAGCTTTTACGCCTGTGTTGATAACCGTTCCAATCACGATGCCGATGATCAGAGTGAAAAACAGCAAAACAAAGCTGTATATCTTCGGCCGACTTAGTTTAAGTGCGAAACGCATACCGCGAACCCGTAGGAAGCCTTTATGTAGATAGTATAGAGCCCAAAGCGCTGGCCGCATTCTTCGGCTTCAGTTCCACCGCTAATATTCCCGCCAGAATCAAGCCGCCGCCTATAAGCGCAGCAGCTCGTAACGGCTCTCCGAAAGCCACCGCCGTCACCAGCGCAAACACCGGTTCTAAAGCGAATATCACGGCTGTCCGCGTAGGCGTGGTGTACTTCTGACCCCAGGTTTGTAGCGCAAATGCCATGGCAGTGGCAAATACCGCTGTCAAGATAATCGCCATGACAACGCCCAAGTTCCACCGCGCAACCGGATGCTCCACCGCCAGAGAAACGCCTGACAGCGCCGCGGCGCAAGCGATTTGACCAAGCGCCACCGCTTCGAACGCATGCCGCTTGGACGCTCTGCCAAGCGCCAGCAGATGAAACGCGAAGGCCACTGCGCAACCGAGCGTCAGCACATCGCCCACATTTACTTGAAGCCGCGAACTCCCCTCCGGCAGCGTCATCAGTACCATGCCGGCGGAGGCCAGCGTCAGCCCGATCAACTCAGCTTTAGCCGGCAAACGGCGATAAATGACCGCAACCAGCATCGGAACCAGCACAATGTAAAGCCCGGTGAGGAAACCCGAATTGCCCGCGCTGGTGTACTTCAGACCGAACGTCTGAAGCATGTAGCCGAGCCAAAGAAAACATCCCGCTCCCGCTCCGCTGCGTAAACCCGCCGTCAACTCCTTCGTGCGCAGGCGCCGGAAGGCAGGCAGAAAGATAATCAGCATGCACAGACTCGCCAGCGTAAACCGCAGCGACAGAAAGTAGACGGTTGAAATCTGCGTCAAGGCACCCTTGACCACAACGAAGGTTGTGCCCCACACCAGCGCCACTAATGCCAGCGCTGAATCGGCCTGCCAGCGCGCCGGAACCGCTGCCATCAGATGTTCTGTTCAGTCGTTCTATCCGTCAGTGCCGCCAATATCAGTAGCACGCGCCGCAGCCCCAAATCACGGCCTTCCGGTGAATACCATTCCTGACCGGTATGTGCTCCACCGCCCTGCCCACCGGCGCCAATCGAAACCGCCGCCAAGCCCATGGATAATGGCACATTGGCATCAGTAGACGCGCAGTCCACCCTTGACTTGATGTTCAGGTACGAATCCACCGCCTGAATGGTGCGCAGCAGTGGGGATTGATCGGGCAGCCTTCCCCCAGGCCGTGAACCCAGTTCCTTCACCTTAGCGTTTAAACGATCACAGCGCGCATTGCGATTGCTGCTCTCCAAGCCGCGCTCCACCGACGCTGTCAGCAGAGCCGACAACTCTTCCAGCAGCGCGGGCTCTTCCGACCGCAAGTCCAGCTTCGCGCGTGCACTCGACGGAATGGAGTTCACGCTTGTCCCGCCCTCAATAATTCCGAAGTTGTAAGAACAGCGCGCGCGCCGCTCTGCGCTCAGCTTGAAATCGGCGTCGCGCACGAAGGACGCAATGACATTCGCCAGCGCGTGCACTGGATTCGGTGTTCCATAGTCGTTCCAGCTATGGCCGCCCGGTCCGCTAAAACTCACTTCGAAGCGGCGGCTGGCCAGCGCTTGGGCGGTTACATGGTCGGTAGACGGCCCATCCAGCACCAGAAACGCTTTCAGCTTCGCGATTCGCGGATGGTGCCGGCACAAATAACGCATGCCGCTTAAATTGCCCTCGCCCTCTTCGCCTACGTTCGCCACCAGCAGCAAGCTTGCGGCTAAACCATGCAACTCCGGCGTTTCCGCCATCACCCGCGCCAACGCCAGCAGCGCCGACAATCCCGACCCGTTGTCCGCCGTCCCCGGACCGGTTAACCTTCCATCCGCCGCATAGTAAATGTCTTCCGGCCTGCCCGGCGCCAGCACCGTATCCAAGTGCGCCGAAACTACCAGCACCGCATCATCTTCATTCGCGCCCAACGTCGCCAGGACGTTTCCCGCCCGATCCAGTTTCGCGTTCCAGCCGCACGCCTCCAGTTCGTTGCGGAACCATTCAGCACGTGCCTGTTCGAAAAAAGTGGCCGCTGGTATGCGGCACAACTGCAGGTGGATCTCATTAATCCAGCCGCGCTCGCGCGAAAACCAGCGCTGCGCCTGAAAGAGGGGCGTCTGCTCAGCCAATTGAGCTACGCGCCGCACCTCCATCGCCGTACGGGCCGATGCTGGTGGCAAGGTCTTTGGTTGGGTAGCCAATGTTTGTAAGTTCTGCGCTTCGCAGCGTTAACTTGTAGTTTACTTGGCATCTGAACGCTGCGTCACATAAAACGGCCGCACCCAATCGAAAGCCATTAAAACGTCGCCTTGTGACAAGCTATGCCCCGCTTCTTCCCAGTGCAAGGTCACCTCCGCTCCCGCCTCCCGCAGGAAAACAGCCAGTTCCTGCGCCTGGTCTGTTTGCACCAGCGGGTCATGGATACCGCTTAATAACAAAACCGGCTTGCCAGCCAATTTCCCTTTAGTTGCCGCTTCTCCAACTCCGTAGATGGGACAGAGGCCGCGCATCAAAACCGCCCCGCCGAAATGATCCGCTGCCCGCAGCAGCAAGCGAACTCCAATGGTCGCGCCAGCCGAAAATCCAAGCAACAGCAAGCGCGCGTGCGCCAATCCATACGCGTTGGCAGCTTTGCTCACAAATGCCGCCAGCTCTTCGGTTCGCTCATTCAACTCGCGATGATCATCTTGGCCTTCTTCCGACCTCTCAAAAAAACGCGAAGATCCCGAATCCTCCACTTTGCCCCGCGGGCTCAACAGCGCTGCCCCAGGCGCAATCGCGCGCCCCACCGCCATCAGGCTGTTTTCATCACCCCCTGCTCCGTGCAGCAGCAGCAACGCGGGCGCTCCCGTCTTCGTCGCCGCCTCAAACCGGTGAATAAAGTCCAACCTTAATTCCATCTTCGGTCCAATATACCCGCAAGCCTGCCGTTTATGATGATGAAAATGCCAGTTGCGATCATCTACGACGATGCAAGCTACCACGAAGGCGCTCCCGCGTTCCTGAATAAGCGCTTAAAACGCGAAAGCAGCGGAACCCACATTGGCATGTACCTCGCCTGGATTATCATGAGCCGACTGGAGAGTTTTCAGTTACGTCAAACCGTGGCTGATCCGATTGAACAACTTCGCAGCCGCCAGATCACCGGCCGCGACTTTCTCTTCGCTCACTGCGCCGGTAAACTTTCCAGCGACGTACTAAATCCCGAGGCCAATGCCTTTACTCAGCATTACTACGAAAATCAGTATTTGCGCGACTACGATAACATCCTGCTGGGACAGTTGAACAGCACCTACCTGATTCCCTGCACTTGGCCCAATTACAACCGCATAGCCGCCTGCATTGATCAGCGTCTGCGCGACTTTCGCGGCGGCGAGTCACCCGGTCTTGCCAAGCCCGCGGCTGCGTCTTAGTATTCGATGCAACACTCCCGCCGTCATTTCCTCGCCGCCAGCAGCATCCTTCCCCTAGCCGCCACAGCCGCCTCTGCTCAAACTTTCGTTCGCGCCTCCGGCAAACAGATCCTCACCCCGGATGGCAAGCCGTTGCTGTTGCGAGGCACCAATCTAGGCAACTGGCTCGAACCGGAGGGCTACATGTTTCTCTTCGAACAAGGCCCGGCTTCGCCGCGTGAGATTGAAGACTTCTTCGCTGAACTCATTGGCCCCGCAGCCACTGCCGCTTTCTGGCGAGCCTACCGCGAGAACTACATTATGCAAGCCGATATGCAGTTTCTGCAACGCTGCGGATTCAACTCGGTGCGCGTGCCCCTGCACTACAAGTTCTTCCTGATCGATTCCGGCTTCGCCCTGCTCGATCCGCTCATCAACTGGTGCCGCGAAGCTGGTCTCTGGGTCATCCTCGACATGCACTGCGCCCCAGGCGGCCAAACCGGAACCAACATTGATGACAGCTACGGCTATCCCTGGCTCTACGAGAGTTCCAAGGATCAGGAGTTGTTAATCGACATCTGGAAGCATATAGCTCGGCACTATGCGCATGAACCCGTCGTGCTGGGCTACGATCTGCTCAATGAACCCATCCCGCATTTCCCGCAGCTGCATCGTTACAACGCCGCTTTGGAGCCGCTCTACAAGCGCATCACCACAGCCATTCGCAGCGAAGACCCCAATCACATCATCATTCTGGGAGGCGCGCAATGGGACTCCAATTTCGAAGTCTTCGGGCCGCCTTTCGACGACAATCTCCTCTACCAGTTCCACAAATACTGGACCCCGCCGACCACCGCCGTCATCGAGAGCTACCTGAAGTTTCGAGATCGCTACAACGTCCCTATCTGGTGCGGCGAATCAGGCGAGAACACTGACGACTGGATCGGCAAGTTTGTACGGACACTGGAGAGCAATCAAGTGGGCTGGTGCTTCTGGCCGTATAAGAAGATGGAGAAGCCGTCCAGCCCAGTATCGATCCCAAAACCGGGGCACTGGGATGAAATCGTAGCCTTTGCCAAACTGCCCGGTGGGACCGGCAATGCTGAAAAGCTCATAGCTGCCCGGCCATCGCTAGAAACCTCCCGCGCCGCCTGCGACGAACTGCTGAAAAACATTCAATTTGCTAACTGCCGGATCAATCCAGGCTACCTGCAAGCTCTAGGGCTCAAAGCCTCACCATAACTAGCATGCGCTACCGCGGAAAACCGGGACTGACTTGTTTTTGCCGCCACGGTTGACTCCTTTGGGTGAGTACGATTGTGAAAGCTCAGTCTGGCGCTACTCACGCGCGCCGATGGTATTGCATTTCAGAGCCCCGCGGCTTGTATGGAATACGCGTGCTCGCAGATGCATTAACATGCGGAGCTCAGACGCGCCGTCGTGCTGCGCTGCCATTACCCATACCGGCCTGATCTCGCAATACTCCGCAGTGATCTTCTGACATAGATTAATGTCTGACCAATTGCGAGAAAGACATGCCTACATTTAACAAATTCGCCGTCGTTACCGGTGCATCCAGTGGAATTGGCTACGAACTGGCAAAGCAATTTGCGCAGAATGGATTTGACCTTCTGGTCGTAGCGGAAGACGAAACAATCGACTCAGTCGCCCACGAACTCCAGTCCTCGGGCGCTTCAGCAGAATCTCTGAAAGTCGATCTGGCCTCTCATGACGGGGTGCACCAACTTCAGTCAACCATCCAGAACGCCGGTCGTCCGCTAGATGCCATCGCCATCAATGCCGGTGTTGGTGTCAGCGGTCGGTTCGTTGAAACTGATCTTGCTGAAGAATTGAATATGGTCAACTTGAACGTAGTTTCTACGCTCCATCTGGCTAAGTTCGCCGTCAGGCAAATGGTTGGAAGGGGCGAAGGCCGCATCCTTTTTACGGCCTCGATCGCTGGAACCATGCCTACGCCGTATGAGACTGTTTATGGTGCTACAAAAGCGTTTGTCCGCTCACTCTCCCAGGGTCTGCGAGAGGAGTTAAAGGACACCGGAGTTTCGGTCACGGCTTTGATGCCCGGCGCAACCGAAACCAATTTTTTCCATCGCGCGGGGGCCGATGACACAAAACTGGGAGTTATGGAGAAGGACGACCCAGCGGACGTAGCCAAGGAAGGCTTCGAGGCTTTAATGGCTGGCAAAGATCACGTCGTAGCCGGATCGCTGAAGAATAAGGTTCAGGCAGCCGCTGGCTACGTTTTACCCGACCCGATGGTGGCGAAAGCTCACGCGAGCCAGTCTGCACCTGGCAGTGCGAACAAGAAGTAGCCGGACGTCCGATGACAATTAGCTCCAGATCTTTGCTCTGCCTTGCTGCGGGCTTACTTGGCGCAGCCGGAATGCTGCTCCAGGGTCGCAGGCAACAAGCACTTGCGGGCAAGATTGTCCNNTCTTGGCGCGCGAAAAGTGTCGACTCATCCTGGTGGCCAGAGACCAGCAGCGGTTGGAACGAACTGCCGCTGAATTGCGCGCCTCAGGCGCCGAGGTGTCGGTCATAGCCTGTGACCTGTCAGATGAAGTCGCGCTGGAGCATATGATTGACCGTGCGCTAGCTATTTACGGTGAGATCAATATCATCATCAACAATGCGGGCCGGATCGTCGTCGGTCCGATCGACTCATTTGAGAAGTCTGAGTACAGGGCATCCATGGATCTCATGTTCTGGGCACCGGTTCGAATCACGCTCAAGTTGCTGCCGCACCTGCTTCATCATGGCAACTCCGACATCGTGAACATCGCCTCCATCGGAGGAAGGATCTCGGTGCCGCATATGCTGCCCTACTCGTGCGCAAAGTTCGCGCTCGTAGGCTTCTCTCATGGCGCCGACTCCGAACTGCGTCCGAGGGGCATTCACGTTCTAACGGTCACACCTGGCTTGATGAGAACTGGCTCACATAAACATGCCCTGTTCACAGGTGATGCGGAAAAAGAGTACCAATGGTTTTCTCTTGGCGCAACGGTGCCTGGAGTGGCCATGAATGTGAATCGTGCAGCGGAACAGATTGTAAACGCGCTTAAACATCGCCGCCACTCATTGACCATCACCTGGAGCGCACAGCTAGCCTCGCGATTTCATGGAGCTTTCCCTGAGACCGCCTGCGCTGCAGTGGGATTGGCACAACATCTTCTGCCTGCACCGAACGCTGGCAAAAAACAAAAAAAGGGATACGAGTTAGAAGCACAGGAGCCGGCTCTGATTGGCGCCCTCACGGCGCTTGGCGAGGTGGCGGCCGAAAGACAAGCAGAATTACCAATAGTATGAGGAAGAAATCATCATGATGAAAGCATTGACATGGCACGGTAAACACGACGTACGCGTCGATAGCGTGCCTGACCCTGAACTCCAAGCTCCAAACGACGTGATTATAAAGGTAACCTCCACCGCTATCTGTGGTTCGGATCTGCACCTCTACGACGGCATGATGCCCACCATGGAAGAAGGCGATATTCTGGGTCATGAACCGATGGGAGAGGTGGTTGAGGTTGGGAAAGAAGTGAAGAACCTCAATAAAGGCGATCGCGTTGTAGTTCCTTTCACTATCGCCTGTGGAGCATGCCGATTCTGCAAAATGGGACTTACTTCATTGTGTGATACCTCTAATCCAAATGCTGAGATGGCGAATAAGGCGATGGGCCACTCTCCGTCTGCGCTGTTCGGCTACTCACACATGTTAGGTGGAATTCCGGGCGGACAAGCCCAATACTTGCGTGTTCCTTTCGCGGACGTAGGCCCAATCAAGATTCCGGATGGGCTGAGTGACGAGCAAGTCCTCTTCCTTTCTGATATTTTCCCGACTGGCTATATGGCTGCCGAGAATGCACAAATCGAGCCCGGCGACACGGTTGCCGTCTGGGGTTGCGGCCCCGTTGGTCTCTTTGCAATCAAAAGCGCCTGGATGTTCGGTGCCGGCCGTGTCATTGCAATTGATGGCGTACCCGAGCGACTGAACCTGGCGAAATCGTGGGGGAAAGCGGAAATCATCGACAACACTAAGGAACACGTCCAAGACCGCCTGAACGAGATGACCGGCGGTCAAGGACCCGATCGTTGTATCGATGCTGTTGGCACCGAAGCTCACTCCACCGGCACAGCCGACGCAGTCATAGACCGAGCGAAAGAGATGGTCAAACTTGGCACTGACCATCCCCACGTTCTGCGAGAGACCATTATGTGTTGCCGAAAGGGTGGCACTCTGTCAATTCCTGGAGTCTACATCGGCTTTCTCGATAAGGTGCCTTTCGGAGCCCTTATGAATAAGGGGCTGACTGTCAAAACAGGTCAGACTCACGTGCATCGTTACTTGAAACCGCTTCTGGGCAAGATAGAAGCGGGAGAGATCGATCCCTCAGTGATCATTTCTCACACTGTGAGTATTGAGGACGCACCCAAAATGTATAAGACTTTCCGGGATAAAGAGGATAGTTGTATCAAGGTTGTACTAAAACCTCATGCCGAGGCGGCCTGAGTTGCAACTTAAATAGCTCTCCGATTTGTTCTGCAGTTGTCGCAATTACCACAGGGTCCCCGGAAGCTCTCGCCAAAATACTGAAGCAGTATTTCGCGCCGGCAGACACTTGTTTTGGCGTACTCCTCCATCTTCTGCAGTCGCTGCCGCTTCATCTCTCGGCGGCGGTCCTGTTCCTGCGCCGCATCTTCGGCCGACTTGGCGGGATCGATATCTGCCGCCGGTCGAACCATGCCGCCTGGAAGAACCTCAAGTGCCCCCACATCCTGAAGGCGGGCAATCACTTTTCTCACCTTGCTACCCGGCAGTTTGCTGTGCGTTGCCACGTCTTCAACTTCTATTGGTCTACCGTGATCGGTTATAGCAACTGCTATCTCTTCAACCTCTGCCGGGTCGAGCTTGCCTTCTCCCGTCTTAAACGCCTGCGATCCTATATCTTCGGGACGAAAGAAAAGAATCGCCTGTGCTGGCGCGCCATCGCGACCGGCCCGTCCTATTTCCTGGTAGTAGGCGTCGACCGAGTCAGGCGCGTCGTGATGATAGACAAATCGTATATCGGCTTTGTCTATGCCCATTCCGAATGCATTCGTCGCAACGACTACAGCTTTGTCGCTTGACATGAACTGGTCTTGAACCTGGTTCCGTTCCAAGCTCTTCAGACCGCCATGATAGGACAGCGCCTCCATGCCCTCTTCCACCAGAATTCCCGTAATCTGCTCTGCCCTTTTTCGTGTCGCCGTGTAAACAATGCCCGGTTTCGGCGCCCATCGTACGCGGTGAAGCAGACCTTCCAGCTTTTGGTCCTCGCGGGCAAAATGCTCAACGCTCAACTTAAGGTTCGGTCTATCGAAGCCGTGGACCAGCACCCTCGGTTCTCGCATCCCCAGACGTTGCACGATCTCGTTGCGCACCTCTTGCGATGCGGTTGCCGTCATGGCAAGCACCACTGGATGCCCCAGTTGCTCGACTGCTGCTCCTAGCTGAAGATACTCGGGGCGGAAATCGTGTCCCCACTCACTAATACAGTGCGCCTCATCAACCACGAACAATCTAATGTGCGCTTTCTCCAGAGCTTTCATGGTTTCTTGCTTACTTAATTGCTCTGGTGCCAGGAAGACGTACTTGCCTACGCCATCCTCGATCTTTTCGAAAGCCAGGCTCGATTCTGCCGCACTCTGCATAGAATTTAGCACCACGGCTTCTGTGCCAGTGGCTTTTTGATTGATCGAATCCACCTGGTCCTTTTGGAGCGCGATCAAGGGGGAGATCACCAGCACCGTACCCTCAAGAACAAGGCCGGAAACCTGGTAAATAGCAGACTTGCCGAAGCCTGTCGGCATTACCACTAAGGTGTCGTTCCCGGCCAGGAGTGATTCAATGGCTTCTTCCTGCCCGGGGCGAAAGCTCTTGAAACCGAACGACCGCCTTGCTCGTAAAAGAATTGGGTCTGCTCTGTTTGCGGTAAGTCGCTTTACGTCGGAAGACATCGCAAATGAGAGTCGGACGACGTTCCGCTAGTTTCTATTACTGAGCCTCGAAGCTTTTCCGGCGCCACTCAGCTAGTTAAGCTAAGTTGCTCTACCCTTGCAACACCGGAACCTCAACCGCCTTGGCGGCCGCGGGCAGTATAACTTCAAACCTCGATCCCTTGCCGCTTTCACTCCTCACCTGAATTTCGCCGCCGTGAGCCTTCACAATACTCGCTACAAAACTCAGTCCCAATCCTAAGCCCTTTTCCGGATTCGGATCGGGCACGCGATAGAACCGATTGAAAATATGCGGCAGGTGGCTCTCCGGAATTCCCACCCCGCTGTCCTCCACAATCAGCCGCACGTTATCTCCGGACACCTCCGCACAAGCTTTCACCCAGCCGCCGCTGGTCGTGTACTTAATCGCGTTCGATAGTAAGTTGGTGACCACGCGTTCAATCTGGGTGCGATCCACCTCGCAAAGCACCGGGTCCCTCGAAGTCTGCGTCAGCCTGACCTCGCTCGCTTCGGCCGGAATTTGGAATTGATCAACCAAGTCTTCCACCAGCTTGTTCAAATCAAGCACGCTCTTATTCATGGGTATCTGGCCCGACTCCGATTGCGACAGCAGCAACAGCGCGCGTACCAGGTTCGACAACCTTTCGACATCCTGCAGCGCATTCTCAATCGCTTCCTGCAACTGCTCCTTGCGGGTAGCGGTGAACAAGGCCACTTCCAACTGACCCTGGATGGCCGTCAGCGGCGTACGCAGTTCATGCGATACGTCGGTCGAAAACTGGCGCATCTGATCGAACGAGGCTTTCAAACGGCCGCTCATCTGGTTGAACGAATCAATCAAACGGTCGAGTTCATCGTCGGCTCCACGCTTGGGAATCTGCACACCTAAGCGCGACCCGGTAATGGCTTGAGCCGCCTTCTCTACCGACTGCAACGCGCGCAAGGCGCGGCCGGCCGAATACCAACTGATGACCGTGCAGGCCAACAGCGCGATGGGAATAAAGATCAGGAAGTTTTTGCGGAAATTGCGCAGCACCGTCCGGTCCTCCAGCAGAGGTCTTCCTTCCACCACGTACCAGCGTCGCCAATGATAAGGATCGACGATCGTACTGCAGATTATCTGGTAGGGAACTTTGTCTGAACTGGTCACAACCTTGATAATCGGTTCCTTGGTGCGGTTCATCTCCTCAAGATCAGCCTTGATCGTTTTTGGATCCTCCAGAAACGACAAAGAGCGGTCAACCGAGGATTTATCATTGACGTGGCCCTTATCATCTACCAGCAGAAAGACGTTTTGCAGGCGGGCCACCGTCTGCAGTTCTTCGGGATCGCTGCGATCGGCAAACCAATAAGGATTGCCATCCTGCTCATCGAAGTGCAAATAGCCTTTTAACGCGCCCAGTTCATCGCGCAGTATCTGTTCGCTGCCTGTGTTCAGGACGAAGCGCAACGTGGCCGTGACCGCAAGGCCCGACGACGCCAACACCACCGCCATCAGCAGCATGAAGGTGCTGGCTAAGCGAAACCGCAAAGTACGAACGACTTTGATCTGGTCGGGCCAGCGCATGCTTATTTGTTTATCACGGCTGTGGTCTTCAGGCGGTTCCGGCGTCCACGCCCGAAGCATAGGAATGCATCTCGGGAATGTCGAGCATATAGCCGATGCCGCGCACGGTGTGAATCATCTTGGTGACGAACTTGTCGTCAATCTTGCTGCGCAGATGGCGGATGTAAACGTCCACGATGTTGGTCAGCCCGTCGTAATCCATGTCCCAGACATGTTCGACAATCATGGTGCGGCTTAACGGACGCCCACGATTGCGCATCATGTATTCGAGTATGCTGAACTCCTTGGGCGCCAGTTCGATGCTTTCGTTACTGCGTGTAACCTTGCGGCGAATACAATCGAGCGTCAGATCGCCAACCTGCAGTTTCTCTGGCGTTGGTTGTCCTCGGCGCAGCAGGACTCGCGCGCGAGCCAGCAGTTCGACGAAGGCAAAAGGCTTAACTAAGTAATCGTCGGCACCCTGTTCAAGCCCTTTTACACGGTCGTCCACCGAGTCGCGCGCGCTCAAAATCAGTACCGGCGGAATCGTTTTGCGATTCTTGATCTTCTGCAGAACCTGCAGGCCATCCACATCCGGCAGACCGAGATCGAGAATCACAAGATCGTATTCCGTCGCGTGGACTCGTTCAATGGCATCGTTGCCCGTATGGGCAAAATCCACCGCATAGCCGGCACTCTGCAAACCGCGGGTTAGGAAATCCGCAATCCGTTTTTCATCTTCCACCACCAGCAGACGCATGCTTTCAGTCTATAAAAGCCTGAGAAGCGCAAAAGGCACAAGGCCCTGACGCCCCAAAACAAGGAACCCGTGAACAGAGGCGGCGGCAATCAATCGCCTGAGGCGCGTTGCGGTGCGATAGCCGGAGTGGGCCGGAATAACGAACCGAGATCTGTAAACCTCGTTTGCAGCATGGAAAGCAGCAGCATCAGGCCAATGAGGCAGATAGTGAATACGACAACCTGAGGAGTAGAAAGATTTTCCTTCCAGAAGCCGAACCAACGGCCGTACACAAGTTCGATATGGACCCAATAAACCAGCAGGGAGGTTGTACCTATCTGCCGTACAAAGCTCCAACGGCTTGGATCTCCCGCCAGGTTTACCCAGACGTAGGCGCCAGCCATCAGGCACATCACTACACCCAACTTGATGATGGTCAAGGCCGGACCGTTCAACCAGAAGTCACTCTTCTGGTACAGCGAGTAGGGAAGGCTTTCCATATACTGCGCCGCCATCGCCATCGCCACCCCGAGGCCCAGCGCCCATAGCATAACCTTCTGCATGTCTTCTTGCTTTACCAGTCGCAGCACGCTGCCTGCCGCCATGCCAAAAGCCAGGAACGCGGCCCAGGGGAAGAAGGCAAAGTAGTTCAAGCTGGGAACAAAATAGGCGCGTACGATCCAGGGAATGCCGTTCCCATCCAGTGCGCTGATTACAGGCGCCATACCTGCGATGACCAATCCCAATACCGTACACAAACGGGCTCGCTCGAGAGTTGAAAACACTGCCATAGGGGCGAAGATCAGCATCGCCAAACCCATGCAATTTAGGATGTCCACTTTCAGTATTTCGCTGGCCGGACTGCTTGGATAGCCAAAAACAAAAAGCTGGATACGGAACAGGAAAGCCACCAGGAACAAGTAACGCGAGCGCTTCAACGCCGCAACAATGCGCTGCCAGGACGATGCAGTCTTGCGCTCCTGGCTGTGCATCAGGAAGGCAAACGTAATACCCGTCAGGAAGAGGAAAATGGCGGGCGGGAGTCCGCCGGCAAACTGCGACAATACGTACGCCGATTTATCCCGCAGATCGGTACGCGCGAACGAATTGAAGGTGTGGCCCTGCAGCATGACCAGCGCAGCCAGCCCGCGCGTCCAGTCAATAAATTGCAGCCTTCCTGCTGATTTGTTCGGCGCGCTCATTTGACGGTGGACAGCCTAAGAGGTCCTCTTCTGTGCCCCAGGTTGCATCTTCATCTCCAAATTACCTTTGATTGACGGATTAACCTTCATATTTGAGTACGTGACCTTCCGGTAATTACCCGGCGGATCTGGTTCATAAAATTGCTGTTGCACTGGGTTTGTTTGCCCTTCTGGGATCCAGATTTCAATCTTGGCTAGACGTTCTTTAGCCTTGGGATCTTTCGGTATAAGCAGTAACTTGGTGGTCTGGACCCCGGCAACTTTTTCCGTACCTTCCGGTGTTATGTCGTAATTTTGCGCCAGATCGCGGCCCGAGGAGCCAAAGCCCAGCAGCAGGAACTGGTTGAGTACATCGCTATTGTTACCCACCGGGTAATCCTGGTATACGTTTAAACCTGGATAGTAAATGCGAATCATCTTCCCCAAAAAGCCAATTTCGCGAGCCGAGTCTTTTTGTCCTGAAAAATCGATGACCGCACGGACCGATCCCCCTTTCAGACGCTGCATCTTAAGAGTGCCGTCCTCTACTATTTTGTCGTCGATTACTTTTGTCCAGGTCAGCATCTGGATATCGGCGGACATGGCATGGAAGCCCGGTGCAGCGGCGTCCATGCGGGCCAGTATCGCCGACAAGTCTTCTGCCTGTGACACAGCGCCGCACGCCAGCAGGCCAACTACGGCTAATACGTTTCGCATTCTACTGTCTTTGAGTAAATTTCGTTCAGTTTGGTTGCGAGGTATAGGCGATATAGCCTTTTACCTCATGTTCCGCTTCATCACGTATCGGCTCAACATGGTCGACTCGCCAATTTTTGCCCGTGCGCTGACGAATTACTTTTTCCGCCACGGCGTTGCGATCCGCCTCGGCGACATTGGATAACAGATCGTTATCAATGAACACCCGGTTGCTGCCGTGGCCGGAAGACAGAAGCACCACCGACGAGGCTTTAGGTTGGTCTTTGAACCAATCGCGCGGAATTGCGAAAATGCAGATAAGAATCAGCGCGACCACGACATCATACTGCCAGGACGCGCGTGCGAAATCCCAAAAGATAAACCTACGGAACGATCCAGTAGAGGCAGGAACCCTCTCTTCGCCTTCTTTTGCCACTACTTAGAGGTTAACATTTCAGCGGCTTTTTATGTGGGACAGCTTCTATAGTTCCGGCCCAGATGTCGGTCAAATCTAGAACAAAACTTGAAAGCGGGCCAGAACCCGTCACCGACAGCACTTCCTGCAAGAGATGTTTACCGCCACTACGATAAATTTCGACCCTTTTAGATTCCGGGTTAATCAGCCACGATTCGAAGGAGCCACCTTGAACATAACGGGCACATTTGTCCTGCAACTCACGTAATTTATTTGACGGAGACTTCACGTTCCAACGTCATCACTTAATTATATTTCCGCATCACCGCCAGTACACGTCCCTGGATTTCGACATCTCCAGGCTGCACGTAGATGGGTCCCATGGAAGCGTTGGCGGGCTGCAGGCGCACACGGCCGTCCGCCTCCAGATAGTAGCGTTTTAAGGTGGCATCCGTTCCACCCACGAGAGCCACTACGATGTCTCCATTCTTTACCCCGTCTACGCGTTCCGCCAGCACATAGTCGCCGTTGCAAATATGATCGTCGATCATAGATTCCCCGCGGACTTCCAGCGCGAAGGTGCCCTCTCCCCCCACAAAATCCGAAAACTGCAAAGGTTCCGAATTTGGGATGGCCTCCACCGGCGTACCGGCCGCGATTCTTCCCAGCAACGGAATGGTTTGTTCTGCTGGCTTGGGTTCGCGCGCTTTTTCTTCCTTAAAGTAGCGCTCGGCCACCTCTAAGGACCGGCTATGGTTGTAGCTTCGTTTCAGGTACTGCTTTGCTTCCAGTGCCTGAACGTGTTTGTGAACTGTAGCTAGTGAAGCGAGCCCCAAGCCGCTGGCGACCTCTTCGTAGCTGGGGCTGTAGCCATTCTTGTTGATGAAAGTAGCCAGGAATTCCATTACTTCCTTTTGCCGTCTGGTGAGCGCCATCTTCTGGAAAACTCCTACACGTTATAGTATTGGCGAAGAAATTACGAATATCAAGAGAAAAGTTCTAGCTGAGAAGTCCTTTTCCCTCCTATACTTATAATTTCTGAGTAATCATTCGGCGAGAGGAAGACTCTACAGTTTTCAAGAGATGTCAAGCCAGCGGCAGTCTGTAGGTTCTGTGTGTTTCTAATGTCCGAACAAGTGTTGCTTTACGTCGAAGACGAAGACGCCGCGGTCTTCCTTTTGGAAACCGCGCTCAAAGAGGCTGAAATCAAGGTGACTTTGCTTCGCGTAGCCGACGGAGAAGAGGCGCTCGCCTTCTTACGTAGAGCAGGCAGCTATAGTCATGCTCCGCGACCTGACATGATTCTGCTCGACCTGAATCTGCCGCGGAAAACCGGCCACGAAGTACTTTCCGAGATGCGTGAAGACAACGCACTGCATGGCATCCCGGTGGTGGTTTTTACCTCTTCCGCCGCGCCTTCCGATCGGCGGAAGTCAATGGCTCTGGGCGCGTTCAAGCACATTACAAAACCATCTTCTTTCGATGGATTTGTGGAGGCGATTAAGGACGCGTGTTCGCCTTTGCTGAACGGTTCCGCTGCCTAGCGGGTTTAGTTCATATTCATACCGCACATACCGCCCCCGCACATACCTTGTCCACATGCCGCCGCGCCACAACCGGTCGCCGGTTCGGCACTCTTGGAGCTGCCCGCGCGGGCTGCGAAGGTGGAGTACTCCGTCGTCAGGTGGTCCTGACCGCAACCGGGACATCGGACGGCATCCGCGTCGGCGCTGCGCCGGACTAGCTTCTCGAACTTGGTTCCGCAGTCGTCACAAGAATATTCGAAAATAGGCATAGATTTAGCCTAGCAGGATTGCAGAGTTTGAAAGATCCTGGGGCGGGTTGTAGAGCGTACATTCCACAACCGTAACTTCCTCTCAACCCATCCGAATTACCATGTAGATATGCGACGCAGAACATTTCTCTCAAGATCGATTAGTCTGGCTGCGGGCGCTGGGCTGCTATTTGCAAGCGGAAAAACGGCCAGCGCCTTCGGTAAGGCTCCCAAGATGGTGAAGCTGGTTGAGTTCACTGAGGCAGGTCAGCGCAAAGGAGTTGTGGAAGTGGAAAAGGTACAGAAGACCGACGCTGAGTGGAAGGCGCAGTTAAGCCCGGAGCAGTTTGACGTCACACGAAAAGCGGGTACCGAACGCCCGTTCACCGGTAAATACTGGAACAATCATGAACACGGCCTCTACAAGTGCATCTGCTGCGGCAACGCCTTGTTCACCTCTGAGACTAAGTTCGAATCGGGCACTGGTTGGCCCAGCTTTTATCAGCCGATCGCCAAAGAAAACGTGACCACTCACAACGATATGTCTCTCGGCATGATCAGGAGCGAGGTTCTCTGCTCCAAATGCGATGCCCATCTAGGCCACGTGTTCGACGATGGTCCGCGTCCAACCGGGCTGCGCTACTGCATGAATTCGGCCTCGCTGGACTTTGTAAAAATCTAAGGACCTGCTGCTTCGTTGCCTCATACCTTAACCGGGATCTTTAACCTTCATCAAAGCGTTAGATCCCGATTTCTGCCCGCTGCTCGAGACATTATCGTTTACCTGCCACCTCAGTACAGCACCTCGCCGCAGGCGCGCTTTTCGGTGCTGTATATGAACGACGGTCAGAATCTTTTCGACTCGGCAACCGCGTTCCTGGGCAATGAGTGGGGATTGGACGAGACGGCCGAAGAGCTGATCAATGCGGGTGAAATACTGCCGATTATTATCGTCGGTGTCTACAACACCGGCACGCAGCGTCTTACCGAATACACGCATGTAAGGGACCGCGCACGTCGCGGTGGACGTGCTTCGGCCTATGGCAAGTTCCTGGTGCGCGAGTTGAAACCGTTCATCGACGCGGAATATCGTACCCTTTCGGGCGCAGACGATACCGGACTGGGAGGATCGTCTCTCGGTGGGCTGGTCAGCCTTTACCTCGGCCTCGAACATTCCAAGGTATTTGGCAAACTCGCCGTCATGTCGCCGTCAGTCTGGTGGGGCGGCCGGGCCATTCTTGAAAACGTCCGGCGCTACCGCGGAGCCGAGCACGCAAAGATATGGCTGGATATCGGGACAGCGGAGTCTGCAAGCGGCGAAAAGACCGTGCGCGACACCGAGGACCTGCGCGATGCACTCATTGAAAAGGGCTGGCAGCTAGGTTCGAACCTTTCCTACTTACGCGACCACGGAGCCGGCCATAACGAACGAGCCTGGGGCTCGCGCATTCGCGATGCGCTGAAGTTCCTTTTCCCGCCCGTAGATCCTGCGGCCTGAACTTTTCGTTTCCTCTTTTCGTAGCATAGATCAGAGGAAAAGCCATGGCCTTCTGTACGAACTGCGGTACCCAGATTCCCGATGCATCACGATTTTGCGTCAACTGCGGAACACCTCTCTCTGGCGCGCCGGTAGCGCCGATCGGAACCGCCAGTTACGGACCCCCGCCGCCTCCCCCGCTGAAATATGACATTGAGGGTCACAACCTGCAGATCGCCCGCGTTCACATGCAGCCGGGCCAGGAGATCTATGCCGAAGCAGGCAAGATGATTTACAAGACCGCCTCTGTCGATTGGACCACCCGCATGACAGGCCAGAGCTTCGGCGACAAGATTCTGGGCGCCATCAAGCGCAAGCTGATGGGGGAATCACTATTCTTCACTTACTTCCGCGCGCAGATGGGTCCGGGTGAAGTTGGCTTTGCCGGCCATTATCCGGGCAAAATACAGGTTTTCGATTTAGCTCCGGGCCAGACCATGATGGTCCAGCGGGATGGCTTTCTATTCGCCCAAAGTTCCGTCACGTTGGATATCGCGCTGGTGAAACGCCTGGGTGCAGGCATTCTCGGCGGCGAGGGTTTCATTCTGCAAAAGCTGACCGGTCCAGGATTAGTCTTCATACACGCGGGCGGCGATCATGTCGATTTCAACCTCGCCCCTGGAGAGACGCTGCAGGTGCAGACGGGACATCTGGTGGCGTTTGAGCCTTCTGTGAACTACGACATTCAGATGGTGGGCAGCATCCGTACGGCCATCTTCGGCGGGGAAGGATTGTTTCTCGCAACCCTGACAGGACCGGGACGCGTGCTGCTTCAATCCATGACGTTGGAACGCCTGCGCCATGAACTGGCTCCAGCCGAACACCGCGGTGCAGGTCAGGAAAGTTCCAACCCCTTGGGAGCGCTGGTCAGCGGCAACTTCGGCAGTTTCTTTGGCAACGACGAGTAAGCTTTCCTCTTCTGGGGGACGACAACCGCGCTTTACCTAAAAGTGGAGAATAGCTTTGCCGCAATGCACTGATTAACCCTTCGTGCCACTGTGCATGTCCAGGCTTCCTGCGTGACGCTCATCTTTTATCTCCTGCTCATTCAAAAGCGAAATCCAAACACGCCCGTCAGCGAGATACGCCGTAAGATACTCTGGCTCAAGAATTGTGCAGCCGAAGTCGAACGCGAGAAGGGCTTCGCACATGATGTTTGCGGAGAGGAAAAGTGGAAAAAATAGAAAGAACGAGTCCATTCATTGCAATCGTAAAGGGCCCCAGCTTGGCGAGCAAAAGCTACTTTTGAACCCGTCAATGGAGCAAGAATCAAAATAAGCGCCGAACTCCGGCTTCTGACTGACGGAGTTTATAGCTGCGCTGGCTTCAGGACGGTGATTCCCGAATAGCGCTTAAAATCATCGCCATTGAACGTCAATAGCTGCTGCACTCCCTAAACGCCCATCGCTGCTACCAGGTGCGCGTCATGCGCCTGCTTGCCAGAAACAATCTGGTCACTGACTAGCTTTGTCCATGCTTCAGCGAGACCTGCCGCGCCATCCAGCAGAGAGAAAATACTGCGCAATTCCGCATTTCATCCATGTGACGATGCAGCGATCAAAATTCTGCGTCAGCAGCTTATCCAAGGCCGCCAGCCCTATCGCATGATGCACATGCGAAGTTTGCGCGACCCGCAGCAGAATGTTGCTGTCAGCCAGAAGAGGGGAGGGCATTTAGCGACCGTGGTCGCCGTAAATGGATTCGCGCTCCATGTCCTCGTCGGCCAAGACGACGGTGTTGCCGGCATGGCTTTGCGCCCATGCCTGAAGATTCTGACGGCGCTGCTCAAATGAAAGCTCATGTGCCGGCCGGGAAAAAATCAGCCGATGTTTTCGCAAGTATTTGGCCGCGCACCAGGTTCCGAACGTAGTCGGACACGTCAACGCCTTCCGCCCGTGCTTGCGCAAGCAGGCATGCCTCCATGTCGGGTGGAAAATGGATGGTCATTTGTTCTCGCGCAGATAGTGCAGCGGCGCCCATCGGGCCGGATCTTTGCGCAGTGCCAGCGCGTATGCGCCTATAACTACTGCTGTTGCTGCTGCATTCGCCAGAATGATGCTCCACAAAGCTCCGGCCAGTCCGAATTTCTTCAGCAGTGCAAAAGCTGATCCCACGCCGACCACCGAACCGGCTACGCCCGAAACAAACTGGTGCGCGGAATTCTGCGCCGCGCGTAAGAGCGTTGAAAACCCTCCTGCCAAAACGGCCAGCAACGCACCGGCTGCCAACAGCGGCAAATAGCCCAGATACTCGGCCATCTTACCGGCGTACAGAACCTTCTCCAGAAACGGGCCTGCCATTATCAAAACCGCCATATAAGCCATGCCGGCGATCAGCATCAATGCCGGAAAGAAAATAACGTGCCGCAGACCTGGTCCCGTTCCCGATTGTTTGATTCGCCTGGCAAACCTCGGCAACGCATAAACGTTGAACGCGGTCATAAGTTGCGACAGCGGCAGCACAAAATTCATCAGCGCGCGCAAGGCGCCCGCTGACTTTAGATCCACCAGCAGGGAAAGCATAATGGTCTGCACGTCGGGTATACCGACCGCAAGAAGCGAGGACGCTAATAGCCATTTGCCATAGCGCCAATGCTCCTTTGCGACTTCCATCATCCCGCCAGAGTCGGCCTTCGGCATGCGCCCGGCGAATCCGGCTATCCAAGAAACACCTATCGCTAAGGTACCGCTGGCTGCCGACAACATACTCGTGGCGTTCAACGTCCACAGTACGGCGCCAACTAAAACGGCGTAGATGAGACTGTACCGCAGCGCTTTCCCGGGTTGGTGCATAACGTGTTGCTCGCGCCGCCTGGTCAACAGCAGCATATAGCCGGGCAGGCACAGGGCGAGTCCCAGCAACGACCTTCTCACCACCGGTTCGCGATAGAAAAAGCCGAGCAGCGCTGCCACAACACTCAATGCCGCCGCCACCAGCCATTGAAGGCGATTCACGCGCGCCAGGTAGGGCTTCAGTTTGTCGCCAAACTCGCTGGGACCGATGATGATCATCGGTTCCACGATCAATGCATTGTGAAACGCCGCAAAGACCAGGCAGAACGACCATGCAACGGAAAACGCGCCATAATCCGAGCGCGTCAGCCAGCGCGCCAACAGCACATTCATCACGAAGTTGGTGGACGACGCAACGCCCTGATCAGCCACGCTCGCCAGCACTTTACCAAACAGCGGCCGCCAGCGCCGCCTCCCCACGTTGGTCAACGGATCACCCGTTTCCGGCGTCAATTGCTTGCTGATAGATGTCGAGCAAAGTCGCCAGATTATCTTTAGCGCCGAAATGACTTTCAAAATACTGGCGGGTTGGATAGCGCATCCGGGCCAGTTCGTCGCCATTCTTGAATGCCTCTTCAACGCACTCGGCCAAAGCGGAGGCATTTCCGCTTTCAAACAGGTGACCGTTCACTCCCTCGGTGACAATCGTTGCCAGCACACCTTGATTTCCGGCGATAATGGGCGTGCCGCATGCCATGGCCTCAACCATCGACATAGGCGAACCTTCGTACCACTCAGAGGGAAACATAAGCGCGGATGCATTGCGCATCAACTCAAACACGCGCTCCCGTTCGCAGCGTCCCAGATAGGTCGCGTTGGGAATTTCGGTCGTTCTCTCCGCCACAATCTCTTGCAGCGGACCGGTGCCCACAATTTGCAGCCGGATGCGTCCTTCAAGCTTTTCCCAGGCATCCAACAGCGTTATCACGCCCTTTTCCGGTGACAACCGGCCCACAAATAACGCGTAGCCGCCGTAACCGCTCCCGATGCCTGGATCTTCCACCAGAAAATTAGGCTTAACGCGCATAAGCTGTTCCGGCAGGCCACCTTCGATGAATTTATCTTTCGCGAATTCACTAAGCGCTATGTAGGCATTCACCTTGGAATCGTAAGTGCCCCACATCCGGTGCACGCTCAGCATGGCCACCGTCACCACACTTGCCGGAAAACTTCCGCGATAACAACTATGTAGAGCGGCAGGGAAGGGGATTCGCTTGCCGACGCAATCCTCGCAGACGTCGCCCGCTCGATAAAGTGTTGCCGCCGGGCAGATCAGCCGGTAATTGTGCAACGTCTGGACTATTGGCGTTTTTTCCGCGCGCGCGGCATAGTAAATGGAGGGCGACATCAAAGGGAACGTGTTGTGCACATGCACCACATCCGCTCCCAACTGGCTGATCTTCCTTCTTAGCGACTCGTACGATTCCTTATTCCAGAAGGCCTTAGCAGCAATCTCCAGTGCCGGCATCTGCTGAATGGCGTTATTGTGCAGCGTGTATTGCGAGACTTCGTGGCCTGCGCGCGTCAGCAATCGCTGCTCATTTTCAACGACCCAGTCTTCGCCTCCGGCCTGTTGATAGAAGTTGTGAACCTGTAGAATTCGCATGCGGTGTGCAGACGGGCCTTTGTTTAACCCGTCGCCATCGCGTCGCGAAGCACGTATTCTTGTAGCACGCCGCTAGGGCCATCCTGCTGCGCTCTGACAAAGCGCGTTCTATAAGCGATGCCGGCCAGCGCAATCAGCAGCAGGATTCCAATGTTCTCCGCGTGGCCAGCCCCGGCCAGAATATTCTCCCCGGTCACTCCTATGCAGAACGCGGGCACATAGCTAAACAATGGCTTTGCATAGCCGACTCCATCCACTTTCATTCCCTTGTACGCGTACATCATCAATGACCCCAGGAACAGCAGCCACAAAATCAATCCGACAATTCCCCATTCATAAATGATGCGGAACCACTCATTATGTACTGCCCGGTTCGGATCTCCGATACCGCGGCTTAAACTCCCGCCCAGCATGCGACCATTCGAAGTTCCATGCCCGAAGATTATCTCCATGCCTGAGCTTTCACTGATCATCTCAATTGCGCGCGCATCCAGTGCACGCCGGAAACGGAAGGTTCCCAAGCCCGTATCTTTTTGATCGCCATCATAGGCGTCTACAATCGCCGCTGCAATTCTATATTGGTGCATTCCACGCAGCACACTGATAATAGGCGCAGCCGCCCAGAAAACCGCAACCACCGTCAGCATGACACTTGCCAGCACAAAAATCTTGGTTGAGGCTCTAAGTTCCGAGATAAGCAGCGCGATGATGGTTGCCACCGCCATGGCAATCAGCCAGATTCTGCTGCCATCGAAGAAAATCACCACAGCTATTGAGATGGATAGCGAGGTCCGCACCCAAGGCAAAAGACTGCGCGAGCACAGCGCGATGACGTAAAAAGCGGCCATGAGAGCGGCGAAAGCTTGGGCCGAGGTAAAAGCGGTAAAGCGGTCGGTAGAATCGCCCCCGGCTTTAAAGATGTCACCTTGCGTGTGGATAATGATCATGCGCAAGGCTGCGATGCCAATGCATCCGGCGGCTGAAAAGAAAGCTATGGCCGGCGTCAGGAATCTGCCCTTAGTGGCGCGCATGAAAACCATGCAGATGAGGAACGACCCGGCCATCTGCATCACCAGTTTCGCGGCGGCCAGCGGGAAGAGCGACCACATGGAGGCAACCGACGCATAAGCCATTAAGAACAACCAGGCGATGGGCGCCACAACAATCTGCCTATGTCCGGCATAGGCGCGCAAGCGCCACAGCATAATAATCGGCCACACTAGGCCCTTGGTGGCATTGAGTACCCCAACGTCTGCGCTGGCACTCGCAAAGTCGACCGTGGAAAGCATCAGGTAAGCCACCAGCGCCCAGCGTATGGGCAGCACGATCGCGGCGGTCAGCAAGACGCCGTAAAGAATAAGCGGTAAATAGATCATTTATGCCAGCGCCTCAGCTGAGCAGACGGCAAGTGCCCGGTCGATCAAATCGGCAACATACTCGGGCGAGATACCGAGTGCACGTCGGCGCGCCAGGCTTCGCATGTGGTCCAGATCTTCTTCCGGGCACAGCAGCGCCCTGTCGATGGCGCTGTAAACCTCGTCTTCCACTTGCGGCCGGAATGTCCAGCCCGTTTTCCCGTCTTCTATCATCTCTTCCACTGCCTGACTGCACAAACTTCCCATCACAGGCACAGCGCTAGCCAGCGCTTCGTTCACCACCACCCCCCAGGTATCGGCCAGCGTAGGCATAACAAAAATGCCTGCCTGCCCATACAATTCTGGAAGATCCTCATACTGCACCGCGCCCCGAAAGATCAGCTTAACGTTATTAGGAACCGGCAGCGCACGTAATTCGTCTTCCAGCGGCCCATTCCCCGCAACCATAAACTCGATTTGCTCTTCAGGATGCGCCGACGCCCATCTCGACATCGTGGCAAGGAAGGGCATCAATCCCTTACGCTGCACCAGTTGGCCCGCATAAAGCAGCCGCCGTGCCGCCGCTCCAACTCGTGTTGCACTAAGGCAAGTGAAGCGTTCAATATCTGTTGTATAAGCAAGTCGGAAAATCTTATCCTCGGCCACGCCCAGGCTGCGTATGTAGTCGGCGCCGCCCGTGCCCAGCGCCAGAATGCCATCTACGCGCTGCGCTAGCGCTTTTCGTAACAGGCTTCGCAAGACACCACGGCCCTGCTCGGTGGTCTTTGTTACCTCGCTCCAGATAAGCAGTTTGCAACTGCCGGTCAATTTCCGATAAATGAACGCCAGCAAAGTGCGCGTGCCCATCTCGCCCGACATCACTACGTCAGGTCTATACCTCGCCAATTGTGAGATTGTATCGAGCGGAATGTGAACTGTTACAGCTTCGCGGAAGCCTTTCGGATGGCGCCAACTTTGGTTGACTGCAAGCCCTTTCTGCACCACCACATCCAGGCCCTTCCACTCCGCTTTCCATGGGCGATTGGCCTCCATCGCGGTCGAAATAAAAATGCGCAAGCCCCCATAGCGTTGTGTCAGCAGCTTCAACACCGGCTTATGATAGGGCGGCACCATGTTGGTAAGAAAGGCTATCTTCACTCGCCCGCGCCAATCGTCATCGCCGGTCACAGCGCGTTAAGTTCCACGTGCGGCTTGCGCAAGCTTAACCACTTAGACAAACAAAAGGAGTGCGATCGTCTGACTGCGCCCGTTATCTTCTTCTTCCAGGCGCGCCCAGGCGTCATCACGGGCCGGGCGCTCATATCGCAGCCTATCTGCTCGCCCTCGTATCGTCGTGCAGCCGCGCGGAACCATTCGCCCCGTTCAACGACATGCTCATAGTGCAGCGCCGGCCGCTTCACGCAATAGTAGCCGCCCGCCTCCGTGCGCGATCGCTTCGTGCCGTTGACTTCAAACTCCCAGCTGGACTCCGAATCGCTTATCAACTCCTGCAGCTTTGCTTTGTTCCATAACGCGGCTTGCAGCGAAACGCGGTACTGCGCCAAGGTATGCAGACCGCCCAAACCGTCCTGGCCGCTCAGCGCATAGTCGAACGGCGGATTCGGAAACAACCGCAGCACGGTTCCGCCTAAATTATGCAGAGTGTTTACGTGATTTTCGATGATCCCGGCATCCACCTGCTCATCCAGAAAAAAATCTTCCAACAGCAGCAGAACGTATTCAGATGGTATCTGCTGCAGAAAGAAACGCAGGTTCCTACTCCAGCTTTTGTCTTCGCCCGCATGCAGGCTGGTCACGCCCGGATTGTCAACGCTCAGGAAATTCGCGCCCAGGTAGATGGGGAAGCGGCAATCGGGCCAAAACTTGCTGAAGAGGTGAAAGAACGGTTTCCAGAGATCGCGGTATCGGTCACACGAGACTACCAGCACTGAACAACTTGGCGGGGTGTTAGGCCTGACGGTCGGATGCCTCGGCATAATATTTGCGGTAATCGTTGTAGTAATAGTAGCCGTGCGTGGACGCGCGATCCACTTCATTCAGCACGAGGCCCACTACATGTGCACGCAACCGTTTCAAGGTCGCGAGCACCGTTGCCACGGCCCGCTTGCTGGTTTGGCCCGCGCGCGCCATCACAACTACGCCATCCACCGCTTTGGCCACCTGCATGGCCTCAGCAAAGCCCAGCAGCGGCGGCGCATCCACCAGAATCAGGTCGTACTCTTTTGAAGCTTCTGCCAGAATCTCCAGCATCATGGGGCCGACAAGGTCCGACGCGCGCCGTGAAGCCGTGCCCGACGGCAAGACATGCAGATTCGGCCACTGCTCCATCGAGATCACAGTCTCATGCCACTTGAATTCGCCCAGAAGAACATTAGACAGGCCAAGCGTCCCCAGGATACCCAGCTTCTTGTGAATACTGGGACGCCGCAGATCGGCATCGATAATGAGCGTCTTTTTTCCTTGCTCGGCGTGGGCAATACCAAGATGGATGATCGCCGTGGATTTACCTTCGCTCGGTGTAGCGCTGGTTATCAGCAGCGACTTCATTCCCCGATCCAGGTCCGGCAATAGGATGGAATGCCGCAAGGTCCTGATCGCTTCCTCATACGAGGAGATGGCATCGGAACCCGCCGTCGGAATGCGCACCAGGCTTTTCTTTTTTCCGGCCTTCTTGGCCGCTTCTTCCGCGTTATATTTGATCAGCTTTGTCGAGGAATCGAGGCTTGCCGCGCCCACCGCGAATTGATCCATCGACTCCAGTCCGGTAGCGATGCTGCCACTCAGCAGCCTTCGCATTTCCTTCACAGCCGGCAGCGTACCCAGCACGCTGGTATCCAGCGCCCTGGCCACCTGTTCCGGATCGCGGATGGTGTTGTCCATCACATCTACCAGAATTGCCACGCAGATGCCAATAATGCTCGACGCCAGGAAAGCCAGCAGCATATTCAGCTTCTTATTCGGAAACACCGGTTCATCCGGCGGACGCGCCGTATCCGCAATGCGAATAGAACTGTTGCGGAAGCCTGAATTGATGGTTGCTTCGCGAATTTTACGTTCCAGGTCCGCGTACACGCCCTTATCCGACTCAGCTTCACGCTTCAACTGCTGATACTCGAACTGCTTGGAATTCAGCTGATCGTATTCGGCTTTGGTCGTCTGCACCGCCTGCCGCAGCATATCTTCACGCGCCTGCGATTCCTTATAGTCGGCCTCCACGCGCTGCCCCACGTTTTTTCGCGCCTCTTCAAATTGCCGCTCTACTTCATCCAAATCGCTCTTGGCCTTGCGGTATTCGCTATGGTTGGGGCCATACACTGCCGATACATCGGCCAGTTTCTGCTTTGCGACGTTCACTTTATCCTGCAGGCGGCCCAAATCTTCGCCTTGCTCAGTGACCATAGCCGCCGCCACACTGCCGTCCTTCATGGCTTTAAAGGCGGCCTGTTTTGCCATCCGGTCTGCCTGCGCTTTGGTGTAATCCTCGTTCAACTGCAGCAATCGCTGCGACAGAATGTTGGTCTTGTCTTCCGGATTGATCACATTCAACTGCTGCTCAAACTTCGCCAGCGCCAGGCCGGAGCTTTCCATGCGCGCTTTCAGTTCTTCAAGTTGCGCCTGCATGAAGGCCGACAACGCGCCTGATGACTTCATCCGAATGTCGAAAGTGTGCTCGTAATAGGACTGCGCCACGGCGTTGGCGACATCTGCCGCCAGTTGCGGGTCTGTCGAGCGGTAACTTACATTCAGCAGGTAAGTGCTAACCGGCCGCGTGACCTTTAAATTCTTCAGAACCACGGGCGCATCCGACTTTTTGCGAATACCCTCAGCGCTCTTACCCTCCGTCTGCCGCTCCCGTTCCAGCAGGCGGAACCTTTCAGCCACCGGGCGCAGCACGGCATCGGATTGCAGAATTTCCATCTGCGTCGCCATAAAAGCGTCGGAATCGTCCGTGGCAAGAGATTGTGTGGACTCTTGACCCACTACTCCGGTAGGAACGCCGCGATCGACATCAATCTTCGTTACTGCTTCATACACCGGCGTCAAGCGCGACGAGACAAGATAAGTAACCATCACCGATGTGGCTACAAATGCCAGAATTTTCCATTTCTGCCGCCAGACAACCAGCAGATAGTGGGAAGGTGAAACCGCAGGTGGAGCCGGGTCGAGTTCGGGGTAAGACGAATGCGGAACTAGGTATTGCGAAGGCCGCGCCCATTCGGCTATTTCAGACAGGGGCCTTTCCAGTTCTCTCATGGGCTACCGTTTACTCTACAATGCATGCGGTCAAGGCACCTTAGTGGAAGACCAGCAAGCCCGAAGCGGTAGACGATCCGAAGCCGACGATGCGCTCTAAAGTCTGCGCAGTCATTTTCCGCGCGTGATTGTCAGGAATGTACAGAATATCGTTCGCCTCCAGTCGCACATCGGGGCTCTTCCGGCGCATAATCTCGTTCAGGTCCACTGTGATCTCTTCGCGATCGGTCTTGCCTGCGGCTTTGCGATAGATGTAAGCTTCTTTACTTGTATAAGGCAGCAGCCCCTCAGATAGAGCAATAACCTTCATCACAGTTGAATCATTATTATCGGTGATTGGAAACGAACCGGACTTCTTCACATTGCCCAGTACGTACACCTTGCCGGCCGGCGGCACGCGCACTTCTTCCCCGCCATACAGCCTGACATTCAAAGTTGGATCGGCTTCATCAATCAAACCCTTCACTGGAATGTGCTGAACCGCGGCTGTGTCCGACGCTACTGCACCCGCTACGCGCGGCCGGGTAACCAGGATTTCCGAACCCGCTTCCGGACCCAACCCCTCAGCCCTGGTCAGCGCATCCAGCAGCGTCGTGTAACCCACAGCTTGAAACGTTACGGGCTTCTTCACCGCGCCGAGCACACTCACCGGAACACTGCGGTACTCGACGACCGAGGCCGAAACAACCGGGCGCACCAGTATCTCGTCGCGCACCAAAGCTTCGGCGACTTCGCCTTCAATTTCGTCCGGCTCCTTACCTGCGGCTCGTATCTTTTCCTGCAATAACGGCAGTGTGAGAAGCCCGTCCGAGGAAACGCGGAAGCTCTTCGACATCTCCGGCAAGTCAGCCACCGAGATGGAAATAAGATCGCCTGGACCGATCTTCTGCGACGGTAAAACGGTCAGCACTTCCGCCGTCGTTTGACGTGACTCGGTGCGAGCTGGAGTTTGTCCATAAACGGCAATACCCCAAATCGCCACTATGACTGCTGCTTTTGGCATGAACTCTACTTTGCTGCAGGCCTGTTCAAAAGAAAGTGACACTTCCCCATAGCATAAAGGAAGGTGGCTCTATCCTCACCCAGCCCTGACTGTATCAGTACCAGATTACACCTGTCAACGCTGCTACTTGCAACAAAATGAACCACTTGCTCCGATATCTCGCCCGTTCTAGTACCTTGCTTCTCTTTGTCATTCTAGATGAGAAGCAGCGTCGAAATTCACAAATGTAAAAATATTGTGTGTGATGGGCGAATCTCTTATCCAAATAAATGATGCCGTTCTTGAGCCTGCCCGTCCTCATCTGCCCCCTTGGCTACGTAAGAATCACACACATTTTGAATCCGTCCATAACCTGAAAATCGAGCTGCGCCGGCGCAAACTCCACACCGTTTGCGAGTCGGCGCGCTGTCCTAATATTCACGAATGTTTCCATCGCGGCGCCGCTACCTTCATGATTCTAGGCAATTTGTGCACGCGCGGCTGCGGCTTTTGCTCGGTTCCCAAGGGCTCGGCGGCGAAGCGCGAATTTTTTCTCGACCCGGACGAGCCGGCACAAGTTGCCAATATGGCTGCGGAACTGGGTCTTCGCTACGTTGTAATCACCTCCGTGAATAGGGACGATCTCTCGGACGGAGGCTCTCATCATTTCGCAGACACAGTACGCCAGGTGCGCCGGTCACTTCCGGAGGCGCGCGTAGAAGTACTTACTCCGGACTTCGACGGGAATTTTGACGCAGTAGCCAGGGTGCTCGACGCCGGACCCCATGTTTATAACCACAACATGGAGACGGTAAGCCGCCTCTACCGTCGCGTGCGCCCGCAGGCGGATTATCGCCAGTCGCTGGAGGTGCTGCGTTTTGCCAGGCAACATCGTCCGGAAGTCTTAACGAAATCAGGCCTTATGGTTGGACTTGGCGAGACACAAGACGAAGTTCACCAGCTTCTGCGTGACATCCATACCGCCGGTACCGACGTCGCCACCATTGGCCAATATCTTCAGCCGACCCGCCGCAATCTGCCGGTGGCTGAGTTCATCACGCCGGCCCAGTTCGACGCTTATCGCGATTACGGCCTCTCGCTGGGATTCAAAATGGTGTTTAGCGGTCCTCTGGTGCGCAGTTCCTACATGGCCGATCAAGTGAGCGAAGAAGCTTCCGCGCATGCTTAGCGGCCTGCTCTCCCTGCTGACGGCGCTTCTCCTCTTGCTGATCTTCCCGAAATTCGATTGGCGCTTTTTGGCGCCAATCGCGTTGACGCCGCTGCTGATTGCGCTCGCCCGCACGCCGAAACTGCTGCCTCGCTTCCTGCTCGGCTGGAGTGCCGGCATCTGTTACTGGTTTTTCCTCTGCACCTGGATTCAATTCGTGCTCGAGGCGCATGGCGACATGGGCCGCTTCGGCAGTTGGGGCTCGTTCTGCCTCTTCGCGATCTTGAAAGGTTTGCATCTTGCTGTCTTTTCCTGCCTGGCTGGACCGCTGTTTCGGACCATCTACGCCGTGCCGGCGGTTGCCGCGCTTTGGACCGGGCTGGAGCGCACGCACGCCACCTTCGGCTTCACCTGGCTCCAGTTAGGCAATGCCGGCATTAACATGTCGGTCCCGCTTCGCCTCGCGCCCTTCGTAGGTGTTTATGGTTTGTCGTTTGTTTTTGCCATGCTGTCAGTCGGCGTAGCTTGCGTTATTCTGCGCCAGCCGCGCAATCGTTTGTATCCGCTTTTCGTGCTGCCCCTGCTCTGGCTGCTGCCGGCCCTGCCGCAAAACTCGCCTGCCAATCAAACGGCCGTTGTCGTCCAGCCCAATGTCGATACCGAACAGTTATGGACCAGCAACGCCGATGAAAATCTGGAGCGCCAACTCACCCTGCTTTCCAACATCCTGCCGGCGCCTCTGGTCATTTGGCCTGAGCTGCCCGCGCCTCTCTATTACTACACCGATCCCGAATTCCACCACCTGGCGCAAGACGTCGCCGTTAGGCACGGCTACCTTCTCTTCGAAACGGTTGCCTATAAGACTGAGCGCGAGCCCCTAAATTCCGCCGTCCTGCTAGGCCGCGAGGGCACTGAGCTGGGCCGCTACGACAAAATCAACCTCGTGCCCTTTGGCGAATATGTTCCGCCGTTTTTTCACTTTGTCAATCGCATCAGCCAGGAGACGGGCGATTTTGTTCCTGGAACGCAGGTCCGCGTTCTCGATGCCGGTAAACAGCGATTAGGCGTTTTCATCTGCTACGAATCTGCTTTTCCCGAACTTGTCCGCCAGTTCGCCTCACAAGGTGCCAACGTGCTGGTGAACTTATCGAATGACGGCTACTTTGGCCATACTGAAGCGCGGCAGCAGCATCTGCTGATTGCCCGCATGCGCGCGGTTGAGAATGACCGTTGGCTGATCCGTTCCACTAACGATGGCTACACGGCCGTTGTCGATCCCGCTGGCCGCATCACGCAGTCGCTTCCGCCCTACCGCACACTGGCCGCCGCCGTAAATTATGGCTTAATTTCGAAACCCACCTTTTACGCGCTGCATGGCGACTGGTTCGTCTGGTCGTGCCTCGCCGTCGGGATGCTGCTCGGCCTTTGGCATACTGTTCTTCGTGCCCATTAAAGACCTCGATCGTCCCCTTGGTTTCAACACCCGCGCGCTGCATGCCGGCTACGACCCGGACGCCACCACCCACGCCCGCGCTGTTCCCATCTATCAATCGACATCCTTCACCTTCGACAACACCGAACACGCCGCCGACCTGTTCGCCCTGAAGCAATTCGGCAACATCTACTCACGCATCATGAACCCCACGACGGGTGTTTTGGAGGAGCGCGTTGCTTCGCTTGAAAATGGCGTCGCTGCCTTGGCCGTGTCCAGCGGTCAGGCGGCCCAGTTCCTGACGCTTTCGACGATTGCCGCTCCCGGTGACCAGATTGTGGCTTCCAGCACGCTCTACGGCGGCACATTCACACAGTTGGATGTCACCATGCGGCGCCTCGGCTACGACACCGTCTTTGTCGAGCCCGACGATCCCGAGAATTTCCGCAAAGCCATCACACCCAAGACACGCCTTCTCTATGGCGAGACCATCAGCAACCCGCGCAGCAATGTCCTGGACATTGAGGCAGTCGCGAAAATTGCCCATGAAAACGGCATCCCGCTAGTAATCGACAACACCTTCGCCACGCCGTACGTAACGCGGCCCATCGACTTCGGCGCCGATATCGTGCTCCACTCGCTGACGAAGTTCATGGGTGGCCACGGAACATCCATCGGCGGCATTATTGTGGATAGCGGCAAATTTCCCTGGAATAACGGTAAGTTCCCGGCCTTCACTCAGCCTTCTGCCGCCTATCACGGCATGAAGTTCTGGGACACCTTCGCAGCCATCAGCTTCATCATCAAGGCGCGTGTAGAAGGCCTGCGCGACTTGGGTCCGTGCGTAAGTCCCTTCAACTCGTTTCTGTTCATTCAGGGTATTGAAACGCTCGGCATGCGCATGGATCGCCATCTCAGTAACGCATCGGCGGTGGCGCAGCATCTTCAGAAGCATCCCTCAGTCTCATGGGTCAAATACGCCTCGCTGCCCGATAGCCCTTACTACGCGACGGCCCAAAAATACACGCCTAAGGGCGCGGGAGCAGTGTTTTCATTTGGCATTAAGGGCGGCTTTGAAGCGGGCAAGAGCTTTATCAACAAACTGAGAATCTTTTCACATCTGGCGAACGTTGGCGATGCCCGCAGCCTTGTCATTCATCCCGCTTCCACAACCCATCAGCAATTAGGACTTGTCGAACAGGAAGCGGCAGGTGTAACGCCGGAGTTGATTCGTCTGTCCGTAGGTCTGGAAGATCTTGAAGACCTGCTTTGGGATATTGATCAGGCGCTAGCGTGAAGGCTTTTACAGTTTCATCAGACTAAGCACGAAGCCTTCGGGCATCGTTATGTTCTCATCATGCTTATAGGTGACAACTCGCGTCCATCCACCCTCAGTTGTCGGCGCTAAATGAACAAGCAGAAGGGGACAAGCCACTTCCCGAACGTCAAGCACCCACAACTCACTAATTCCAGCGCGAGCGTAAAGCCGTGCCTTAATCGTCCTATCGTACTCGTAGGTTGTATCCGAAACCTCCACCACGAGACGTAAGTCTTCTGGTTTTGGATTGATCCCATGTGTGGCATGGATAGACTGGTAAGTGACGATAAGGCCTGGTGCTGGCTCACTAGTCGGGTTATCTTCCGGTGCGACATCAATCGGGTCTTCCGACCGAACGTACTCATCGCCGAACATTTCCCTCAACCATCCTCCAAGAATGGTCTTCCAGTAGACATGAGGTGGCTTTTTTCCCATCCGGTCAAGCAGTTCTCCATTCACGAGTTCGAGCGACAGGCCGTTGAGTGAAAGGCGATCCACTTCTGTCCTGGTCCAAATCTTGCGGGGAACTACTACAGATTCCGTAGCGCTCATCACGTTCAGAATAGCGCGCTCCCGACCCTCTTATCCGCGTTGTTCTGAAAACAACTTAGCCAGGCTCTAATTCCAACTCTTCCCGCAACCGAAAAGTCCCTCGGGGACACTCCGGGCTTGTCGTCCACCAAACCACCCAAGTCCGAACCGCAGGCGTGTCCCCTCACGGCAAGGCCGTAGTTCGTCGTCTTTCCAAACCTTTCATCACCCCACGTGGGCCGCTCATGGCGCGGCCCATGGCGGTTTATCCGTGTTCATCTGGCCCATTCATCTTGAAAAGCCGACGATCCGCTGAACACCCCCAAGCAGCGCCGCTCGCCCGGCCGCTCAAAGCGCCCTAACCTTTAAAACCCGTAATCCCCTGCCGCAACTTCCTAATCCGCTGCGCCGAACTAACCTTCAACCGAGTCAAGTCCGTCTGATGTTTCTCCGTCAAATCCTGCAACTGTTCCGGCAGTGGCGCCAGTTCTTGCAACTTCGCCTGCAGCGATTCAATTACCGCGGCCTTTTCCGCATGTGCCGATTCCAGTTCCGCCAGCGCCGCCTGCTTCTGCTCCAGTTCCCTCTCCAGGCTCCCGGCTCTGGCTGAAAACGCCTCCAGATCCGCCGCGCGCTGCCTGACTAATTCCGCCAGTTGCTGCCGGGTTTCCGCATTCTCTGATTCCTTCGCCTTGAGTCCATCTTCAACTTGCTGCATGCGAGCATGCGCCTCGTCCAGTTCCTGCGCCTGTGCCAGTTTATGCTGCTCCAACTCCGTTTCACGCGCCTGCAACTGCGTCTTCAACTCCGTCAACCGGTCGCTTAACGGTTCAAGCTCGGTCAATCTTCGCAGCAGCGTGCGAATATGCGAATCGCGTTCCGCCGCCTCGCCTGCCAGTTCGGCAATATGCGCATCCTTGGCGCCTAACGCCTTCTCTAGTTCGGGCAGCCGATTGGCGAAAGATTCAAGTTCCGTAACGCGCCACAACAAGCGCTCGCCGCGCGCCACCTGCTCCATCAGTTGCGAATCTTTGCTCTGCAGCGACTCCTGCAATTCGGCCACTTGCACCGGAATTTGACCCGATCCATTCTTATGTCCGGCGATTTCCGCCGCCATAGCATCGCGTTCCTGCAAGGCATGCTCAAGGCGCTGTTTCAACTCCACTAACTCCGCGCCATCATGGCTCCGCAACTTCGCTGCTTCTGCCCGAACCGAGAACGCCAATTCGCTTTTCGCCTTCTCCCATTCCTCGGCGGAACGTTCCAGGTCATGAATACGTTTCGTCATCCAGGACGACCGCTTTTCGAAGTCTGCCTTCGCCGCCCGCAACTCACCGGCGGCCCTTTCCTTTTCTTCTGCGGTAAGACTGGCTTCCGAACCCGCTGCCGCGAGTTGACGTTCCAAATCACCGCGCTTTTCCGACTCGGCGGCCTGCTCCTGTTCCGCCCGTGCCAGTTGCGCCCTAAGCTTCTCAATCTCCTCGCGCAGTGCCTGCTGCGCCGGATTTACCTGCGTCTTGGCCGCAATCAATTGCTGGTTCAAACTCTGTAGCTGGTTCTTCAGTTCCAGCACCTCGGCTTCCTTGCGCGACCCAAGCGTCGCCAGTTGCGTCTTCAATGTGTCGACCTGCCGTTTTAAATCCGCCACCACGGCATCCTTGGCTTTAAGAACCTCCTGCAGGCCCTCCTCCTCGTAAGGATCGGGAGGAAGCGGCGCCAGCGGCGGCAGGTCAGTTAGCAGCGACTCCGGCCCACCTGCCAACAGCGCTTCGAGTTTGCGGCTATCGTGCCCCGCCGGCAGACTTACGCCCGGCAAACTGATTCTTGGCGCGGCTTCATCCAGCGGCTTCAGCGATTGCACCGCAACATCCGTCATCCGCTTCTGCAACAACGCAACTTCTTTCTTACGCTGCGAAGCGCTATAACCCCACAACAACCAGCCCAGCAACAGGCCTAGCAATTGCGCGAAGAGCAGGTAGGAAGCTAAGTTAAAAACCAGGTAAGTCATGCGGCTATCTTTCTTTCACCACGAATTCAATCTGATGCTGCCCGCTCGCACCTGTACCCGTGCGGAATGCCTGCGCCGACAACCGCCAGTCCGCCACGCCTTTGCCAACTAGGTAATCCTCGGTCGCCAGCGCGCGTTGCAGGCTCATCATCCAATCCCGTTGCTCGTTAGACGAGGCTTGGCTGATGCCGCGAATCTCGCAACGCGAATTCGGCGCTTTCGACAAGATGGTCGCAATAGAATCCAGCACAATCCGGCTGCGCGGCGTCAAGGCTGCGCTATCCGGCTTAAACTCTATGCGTTCATTCTGCAACACACCGTCGATCATCTCCTGAATTACCCGTGCCCGGTCGTCTGCCGGTTCCTCCTGCTTCGTGCCGGCGTACGCGCCGCTTGGTTCGCCGCTTGTGTACTGAACTTTCACCACGCGCACGCCCTTGACGTGTTCCAGCATGATGCGCGTCTCTTCGCTGGCAATCGCCGAAGTCTCCGTTCCTGTCAGCAGTACATCCCTTCCGCTGACACTCAGTCCCTCCGGCCTTATCTGATGCGATACCAGCGCGGCACGGCAGCGCGCGGCGATGTCTTCCTCAATCATCGGAGCCCTGCTTGCAATACACAGGTAATCCAAAGCGAGAGTAATCGCCACGCACAGGCCCACACTGATACGGCTATTCAATCGCATCCTTCATTGTTGTCCCGAATGCCAATCGCTGCCGCCTTACCGAAATTGCTGGAAATGGCAGCTCATTAGCATTCGTGTACTCCGGCGCCTCCGGATCAAACAATTTTGACCAATCTTCCCGCCCTTTAGCAAGCGCATGATGGGTCAGCCGGGCCTTGAACTTTTTGCCGTTTATGTAGTACTTCGACTCATCTACCGCTGAATTGGCAGCCACATGCTCAAGATGCCGCTCCCTTTTGACAATCTTCCCTTCGAAATCGAAGTAATAGTCCACCTTTTCGTACCAGCCGTTTGCCTCGGTGCCGCCGCCTCCCTGTAACTCCAGCACCACCCACTGAATCCGCGTGCCGTCCATGTACGCCGTGGCTACCGCCGCATCTTCGAAGTCCGGCGGCAGCTCCGGCAACTCAGCCCACGGATCGGGACCGGAGAAATAGTAAGGCGGCACATCTTTGAACTGCTGCCTCAACTGCTGGCAATAAACATCGATCTCCGCTTGCTTATTCGTCCACGCCTGCGTTTGCAAAGCGGCTGCCGCCAGCAAAAGCAGCAGCCCCGTTTGCCGCCTAGACAGTAACCCAGCTTCGCTTCTCGGCACTTTCAGAAACTTTTTCCAGCAGAATCATGCCGTGCAAACCATCCTCAAACGTCGGATAATCCACCGGCGCATTCGCATCCGCAACCTTGGCATAGAACCGCTTGAAGACCTGCTTATGCGAGTCGTCGTAGCCTTCGCTGTGTCCTCCCGGCAAGTCGGCGAAACTGGCTGCCGCCGGATGGAATAACGATCCATCCTTTATCAGAATCTGATTCGGCTCATTGCGGTGCCCTATCCAAAGGGTGTCCGGCTGCTCCTGGTTCCACGCCACGCCCGCCTTCGTGCCAAAAATCTGGAAGGCGAAGTAGTTCTTGCATCCCGCCGACATCTGGCTTACCGTGAACGCGCCGCGCGTGCGTTCGCCTAAATGCAGCAGCACCATGCCGAAATCTTCTGTCTCGATGGGAAAGCTGTCCACTTCCGCATCCGTGGCTTTCTTCCCGGAAAAAGTCTCCACCGATCCTTTCGGCCGCTTACGGTTTTTGTGAAAGATGGACAAGTCGGCGCACAACTCCGTGATCTCTTGCCCGGTCAGGTGCTGGATCATATCCATCCAGTGCGATCCGATATCGCCCATCACCCGCAGCTTGCCATTCGACTTCGCATCCAGCCGCCAGTTCCAGTCCGTGTCGTAAAGCAGCCAGTCCTGCGAATAAGTGCCCTGCACAATCAGAATCTCGCCCAGTTCGCCGCTCGCTATCATCTGCCGCATCTGCTGCACCACCGGGTAGTAGCGCAAATTATGCTGAACGCAGTTCACCGCATTCTTAGCTTTCGCCCCCGCTACCAGTTCACGCGCTTCCTTCACCGTCATTGTCATCGGCTTCTCGCAAAGCACGGCTTTTCCCGCTTCAATCGCTGCCAGCGACATAGGAAAGTGGTCCACATTCGGAGTACAAATGTGAACCGCTTCAATTTCCTTGTTTTCCAGCACGACCTTTAGGTCGCTGGTGGCAAATGGTATCGACATAGCCTCGGCAAACTTGTCCGCCGTTTCCTGGCGGCTTCCCACCACCGCCGCTATCTCGACATTGCCCAGGCGTCTCACATTTTCGGCATGAACCTTGCCCATAAATCCAGTTCCGACAATCGCAGTCTTTATTTTCTTCATAAATTGGTCTCTAAAATCGTATGCCACAGGGAAGTCCTGCTCTCGCTTGCGGCACTCAGAGAAGTATATCGGCGGGCATTATTCCGGCATTGCGCAAGGATTCAAACCGCGGGGCGCCAAACCCAATTACGCCCTATCGGGAACGAACACACTGAACGCGGAGTGTATCCTACGTTTACCAGTATCCGTCTAAAAGCGGCCACAAAAGAAGTCGAACAGTTGAAGATTGGCATCCAATAGCGGATCAAAGGCTGGCTTATGAATGAAGTTGCGGCTGATAGCGCGAAGTACGATCACACCAGGTTGCAGGCCAGCATTGTTGAGGCCACCAGTGACGTCGTCGTAGCTTTGGACAGCAGCATGAACATACGATACTGTAACCCGGCCGCCGAGCAACTTTACGGGGTACGGTTGCAGGACGTCGCCGGCAAGCCACTGACGGCCATGCATGGTTATGCCTGGATTCATCCGGACGACGAACAGCGGTGCCTTAGTGACTTGGCAAGACATGGCAGTTGGAGGGGCGAGTACATCCATATCCTCAACAGCGGTTACCAGCTTGTGGTCGAATCCACCGTCAACATGCTGACTCCGGAGACAGGTGGCGGAATGGTGGCGGTCATCCGTGATGTCACCCAAACAAAGAGACTCGAAGCTAAGGCTCGGAAGCGGTCGGAAGAACTGACGCGAGCCAATGAAGATCTATTGCACTTTGCCTATGCCGTCAGTCACGATTTGCAGACGCCTCTGCGAAACATCGTGAGCTTCGTGCAGTTGCTGTCTGCGAAATGCAGGCAAAGTCTGGACGGACAATTGAACGAGCTTATCGGCTTCACTGTAGAAGCCGCCAAACGCATGAGCCTAATGCTTGACGACCTCCTGCGATTTGCCCAGGCTGCAGGCGAAAAAGCCGATATCACTGAAGACGTGAAGCTGGAGGATGCGCTGTCAGCCGCCCTGGAAGTTTTACAGAGCGCGGTAGAGGAAAGCCATGCGGTTATTACTCACGATGCCCTTCCGGAGGTCCACTTCGAGAAGGGGCAGATGGTCCAGCTACTCCAGAACCTGATTGGCAATTCTCTTAAGTACAGCAGGCCCGGCACAGCACCCCGCGTTCATATAACATCGACCCGCTCAGGACAAGAGTGGCTGGTAACCGTGCGCGACAACGGGATTGGCTTCGATAGTCAATATTCGGAGCGCATCTTTGGCGTGTTTAAGCGGTTGCACGACAAAGAAGTCGCCGGAACAGGACTTGGGCTAACCATTTGCAAGAGAATCGTGGAGCGGCGCGGAGGAAGGATCTGGGCCGATGCGGAACCAGGTAAAGGAGCCGCCTTCCACTTTACGATACCGGACCTGGAGCAACAGATACAGGGTGCGCCGGCAATGACGTGGGATGAAATGCGCTCCTTTCTGGTTCAGAGGTCCTTTCAGCCCAGCCACATTGGCGAGGTCTCGAAAGCGATCGATCTTGCTCCGGCCATTTTGAGAGAGCCGGACGGCACTATCATGTTTTGGACGCAAGGAGCAAAACGGCTCTTTGGGTTCGATGAGGCTGAAGCGTTAGGGAAACAACTATCTGTGCTATTGCGCAAGGAGCTGTCAGTTTCGCGCGATGCCGAAGAATCCGCTCTGGCGCGTGACGGGGAATGGAAAGGAGAAATGAAGGCATACCGAAGCGACAACAGTGTTGTCTGGCTGGCAGTTCATGAAGTTCTCTATCGCGATGGTAATGGCCGGCCCAAATCGGTAGTTGAGGTCTATAGCGATATCACGCCATTAAAACAAGCGGAGGCTGCCCTGATGCACAGTATCGAGCAGCGAGATTTGGCCTTGAGTGCCGCCCAGTTGGGTGTTTGGCGCTGGGATCAGCGGACTGGTGCCGTGGAATGGTCGCCGACTTTGGAAAGGATGCTAGGAATGGCGCCCGGGTCGTTCGAGGGCACATTTGAGGCTTTTCAAGAGCGGCTTCACCCTGACGACAGGCGTCCACTTGATGAGCAAATTGAGCGGGCTTTCGCGGCGGCTGCGGATTATCACATCGAGAACCGCTTGCGCCACGTGAACGGCAAGTACGTCTGGGTGAGAGGTCAGGGTGGAGTCATTCTCGATGAGGAAAAGCGCAAGATAGGTTTAGTCGGCGTTGTGTGGGATAT
This sequence comes from Bryobacterales bacterium, assembly GCA_003163855.1. Lineage (GTDB taxonomy): Bacteria > Acidobacteriota > Terriglobia > Bryobacterales > Bryobacteraceae > Bog-105. The sequence continues at coordinate 112,668 of PLRJ01000194.1, forward strand.
AAGCGAACGCAAGCAGCGAGAGAACGAACCCACTGCGCGCGTTGAACCTGGTCAGCCTGAGATGCCTTCCAACAGAGCAGACCTCTAAATCAACTGAGTGCGCTGATTGATTCCTGCTAGCCTAACTGTAAGGGCTACCAGCATTGCGAATCCGAATCCGCTCTGCCAAAATCCGGGTCAGACTGCCCCTTCAAGAAACAGCCTCGTTTAACGGCTTTTCTCCTCTTCACCTCTGGCAAAAGCTCTCGCTGCTTCTGTCTTCCTGCTTTGCCGTGGCTGCTCTTGCTGTTTTTAACCTCGTTCTTTGGCATGTGGCCTTTGCTCAATCCCGCGTAAACAAAACAGATCAAGCGCTGTGGCTCGCCGCGGCAACTGTTTTCTTCCTTCTTTCTTGTCTATGCGCCTGGCCCCCGCGGCGCTCCTCTGCAAACGCGTACTTCTACTCGCGCTATCGAATAGAGAACCATTTGCCGAATCCTTATCCGAAATAGTTACCGGTTTCGGAAGTTCGCGCCTAGCGACCGGTGTGTTAAGTCAATCAAAACAAACAACACATCCAGGCGACAACTTTCGGTACTTAACGTGCATCAGAACTTGTGTGAAGGGTTTTTCTTCGATGACTGAACCGCAACTTACCGCTGTTGCTATCCAGCCAGAGTCCACGCGTACTCCGGCTTTCAACTTTATTCAATCTTCGACACTGGTTGTGGAGCGCGTAGGCGCTTGGGCAGGAGATACTGCCCAGCAATTCGGTGTCCTGGTGGCTGTTCTGATGGCGCCAGCCGTTTTCTCCGTTTATGCCTTCGCGGTTTGGGCCTTGGCCAGTAACCTCGGTTTCACAGATACCTTTATCTTTACCTCCGGTGCATTATCCAACTGGTTAATCTGGCTTGCCCTGGCAGTCATGGTTCACATGGCCGCCACCGTTCTCAAGCGGCATACTCGCCTCGACCGCTAACCTCTTCAAATCTTATAAAGGCTCCGGCTAAAACGGGCGCGATTCTGCAATGGAATCGCGCCTTTTGTTTGATATCCTCAAAACTGAGGTTGTCTTCCCACCCGATGGCGTTTAGTTCCCGTCCGTACGTGAATAGGTATCGACCATCTAATCGATTTCCGGTCGGTGTGAAGTGGCTGCTGATTGTCACTATCAGCATCTCCATCATCTACTATCTCCTCTCGGCACGTTCAGCCAGCTTTCTCGATAATTTTGCCTTGGTTCCTGCTCAGGTTGTTCAGACTTTCGCCATCTGGCAGCCGGTTACTTACCTTTTCTTGCACGCCGGCATCACCCATCTTCTCTGGAACATGCTGGCTCTCTGGATGTTTGGCATGGAACTGGAGCGTACCTGGGGCACTGCGCGCTTTCTCCGCTATTACTTTGTTTGCGGTATCTCGGCCGGCCTCTGTGTTGTGCTCGCCGCGTATCTGTTCGGCGGTACAAACTTGGCAACAGTCGGCTGTTCGGGTGCCATTTACGGTATCTTAGTCGCCTATGCCATCGTTTTTCCGGACCGCACGTTGCTCTTTGGCTTTCTCATCCCCATCAAAGCCAAATGGTTTGTGATGATTATCGGAGCCGTAGTGCTGCTGCAGTCGCTTGGTGAACTCTTCGGGGGCAAAGCGTCAGGCATAGCCGTACTGGCCCATTTAGGTGGTCTGGTAACTGGTTTCTTTTATCTCCGCGGACGCCGTCTTTACGCCCAAAGCCAGCATTTGGCTTCGTCCAGCTATAAAGACTACAAACTGCGCCGGGCCAAGAAGAAGTTCGCCGTTTATCTAAAGAAGCAGGATACGCGCCGCGGGCCGTGGGTTAACTAAGCTCTTTAACTAACAAGGCCTTTAACCAAGTCCCTGTCTGCTACGTCAATACTTATTAAGCTAAAGTTACTTTTGAGTTCTCCCACAGAGTAAAGGTGAAATTGACATGACTTCCCGCCCCTTTCTATCCGCACTTGCCCTGACCGGCCTTTTGGCGCTTCCTTTCTTCATTCCAGCCATCAGCGCCCAGGATCCTACTCCTGCTCCCTCGCAAAATGGCGAGACAGTGGCGAAGCCAAAAAAGAAGCCCGACGAGCCACCACCGCCCGATCAGCAGAGTATCCCCTCCGAGTTTAAGAAAGCCAAGGAACCCTCCGGCGACAACCCTACCTACCGTTCGACAGCCACCACCGTTACCGTAGATGTTTCTGTGCTGGACGATCACAATCACTTCATCCCCAGGATTCCTCAGGCGAACTTCCGCGTGCTGGAGGATGGCGTCCCGCAGGAGATTTCGCAGTTCGGTCAGGGGGAAGCGCCCATGACCATTTGCATGGTCATTGAATTCAGCGGCCGCTTCCAAGCCTATTGGAGCCGCGGCTGGTACGAAACAAGACAGGCTTCTTACGGCTTCCTGCAAACCTTAAAACCCGATGACGCCATAGCCGTTGTCGCCTACGATCTGCGCCCGACCATTCTTTCCGATTTTTCCACCGACAAGCGCGGCGCCGAAGAAGCCATGTCTCGTTTAACTATTCCCGGCTTCAGTGAATCGAACGTCTTCGACGCCCTTACCGACATGGCCAGCCGTATGGAAGCCATTGAGGGCCGCAAAGCCATTTTGTTGCTTGGCACCGGCCTCGATACTTTTAGCAAGATTACTTTCGACAAAGCACGCAAGTCTTTGCAGGAATCGGGCGTTCCCATCTACACCATCAGCACGTTGCAGATTGCGCGCATGATGGCGGAATCTCGCGGCGCCATGGACATGGACTTCCTGCAGGCTGACAACGAAATGCGCACCTTCTCCAAAGAAACCGGCGGTCTTAGTTTCTTTCCGCGCTTTCCCGGCGAATATCCCGACATCTTCCGCCAGATTGAGAACGCACTGCGCGACCAGTACTCGCTTGCCTATCACCCCACCAACGTCGCCAAGGATGGAAAATTCCGCCGCATCAAAGTCGAGCTTGTTCAAACGAATTCCACCGAGCCGCTGCGCATGGTAAACGAAAAAGGGAAACCGTTTAAATATCAGGTCATCGCTAAGGCCGGTTACAAAGCTCCGCGCGAAGTGGAATAGCGCAAAGGCCACGGCTGCGCGCCGCCAGGGAGGAAGCAACACGCTAGCCCTTTCGGCGGGCGCTCGACATGTTTCTTAAAAGTGAAATCGGTTTTTCACTTGGTACTACTTTTCCTGTCAAGAACTAAATCTTACGCCGTTTGTGTTTGATAGCGACACATTGACACCCTGCCTGAGGCTCTGCTAACTTCGGCAAGGTTCGATGCGATCTGTCTCTCCTCTCCGTGCTTCTTCCCAGGCCTTGATTCTTATGGTCGATGACAATCGCGATGGTGTTATCGCGCGCCGTTCTGTCCTTGAGGAACTTGGTTACACGGTCATCTCCGCAGCTTGTGGCGGCGATGCGCTCAAGCTTATGGACGAACATGACTTCGACCTTGTCGTAACCGACTTCAGAATGGAGCCTATGGATGGCCTTGAGCTTATCAAGGCCCTGCGCGGCCGCGATTTCGTCAAGCCCATCATCCTGCTGAGCGGCTTTGCCGAGGCGCTGGGCTTGCGTGCGGATGCCATTGGCGCCGATGCTGTGGTGCAGAAGAGTGCCAATGAAGTGGCTAACCTGCTGCGCCACACCAAACGGCTGTTGAACACGCCGAAGAAGCCCGCTGCTTCTCAAGTGGGAAGTGATGGAAAGCCGACACGCGCCCGCGGTAACAGCTCAGGATCGTAAGTATACATAGGTTCTGGTGCTTCAAGTACCGCTGCCACCAAGGTCGTGAACGTACTCGTACTGCCCTATATTAGGACCATGTTGTCTTTTCGACTTTGCGCTCTCGTCGTGTTCGCCTGCGTAAACCTTTTTGCGCAATCTTCCGTCGCGGTCATTCAAAGCCTGTCGCTGCACGACCGCATTGCCCAGCTTATTGTTGTGCGCGGCTACGGCGACTATCCTGCACCAACCGACGCCGATTATGTGCGCTTTCTCCGCTGGATTCAGGACGACCACGTCGGCGGCTTCATTGTCGCCGGACACATTCGCAACGGCAACGTCATTCCCGCCCAGCCTTTTGAAATGGCCGCATTCATTAATCATGTGCAGACCCTTGCTCCGCTTCCCCTCCTTGTAGCCTCCGACTTTGAACGCGGCGCCTCCATGCGTGTTGCCAACACCGCCCACTTCCCTTATCAAATGGCTTTTGGCGCAGCGCGCGACTTCAAAGCCGTCCGCGAATTCGGCGCTGACACTGCCCGCGAAGCCCGTTCGCTCGGCGTCACCTGGGTCTTTGCGCCCGATGCTGATGTCAATAACAACCCCGCCAATCCCGTTATCAATACACGTTCCTTCGGCGAGGACCCCAACGCCGTAGCGGAGAATGTAGCCGCGTTCATTGACGGCGCGCACTCCAACCCCGCCTTCCCCGTGCTGCTCTCCGCGAAACATTTCCCCGGTCACGGCGACACCGCTGAAGACAGCCACATGCAACTGGCGCGCCTCGATCAGCCCAAAGAACGCATCGAGTCGCTCGAACTCGTCCCCTTTCGCGCCGCCATCGCCCACGGCGTCGATTCCATCATGACCGCGCATCTCGCCGTTCCTGCTCTTGAACCGCAACCCATTCCCGCCACCGTCTCACATAACATCCTCACCAATCTGCTGCGCGACGAACTAAACTTCAAAGGCATCATCGTCACCGACGCCATGGAAATGAAAGGCGTCGCGTTGTTGTTCCCCGAAGGGGAAGCCGCTGTGCGCGCCATCGAAGCTGGCGCGGATGTTCTGCTCATGCCCACCAATCCCGACGTCTGCATCAAAGCCATTGAAGCCGCCGTCACCAGCGGTCGCCTCTCCGCCGCACGCATCGATCAAAGCGTGTCTAAAATTTTAGAGGCCAAGCAACACCTCGGCCTGTTTGAAAATCGCAGCGTCAATCTCGACCACCTCACCGCCAATCTCGATGACAACCAAGAACCCTTCCAACTCGCCCAGACAGTCGCCAACGAAGCCGTAACGCTGGTGAAAGATGACAAGCACCTGTTTCCTATGCCCGCCAGCACCGCGCCCTGTCTGGTCATTCTTGGTGAAGGCGCATTCTCCTCGCGTGGCGAAACACTGGCCCGCACCCTGAAGCGAAAGGTGCACTCGCTAAAAGTATTTCCCGCCAACTCCGCCATGCCCGACAGCCTTCTCGCCGCCTATGCGGCCCAAACTTCTAGTTGCAAGCAAGTGTACGTAGCCGCCTTCGTTACCGTGGAAGCTTCACGCGGCAGCGTAAACCCGGAAGGCGGTCTTAGCGGTCTGCTCACCACACTCGTTCGCGCCACTGCTCCCGTGGCTCTTATTTCCTTCGGCAATCCTTATATGTTTAAAGACTTTCCTCAGGTCGCCGCCTACGCCGCCACCTTCAGCACGGCGGACACATCGGAAATGGCCGTTGCCCAGGCTATCCTCGGTGAAATTCCCATCACCGGCAAGCTGCCCGTCTCCATCCCTGGCCTCGCCAAGATCGGCGAAGGACTCTCTGTACCAGCCAAGTCCAAACCAGCATCTAATTCGGTGCAATGATACAAATCACCTGGCTTGGCCACGCCACCTTCAAAATCGAATTCGAGACCGGCGAAGTGCTCATCCTCGATCCCTGGATAACAGGCAACCCTGTTTACCCAACTGCAATAAAGCTCGATCGCGTAGACGCCATCGCACTGTCTCACGGCCATTTCGATCATGTGAACGACGTGCTGCCGCTTGCCAAACAGTTCGAGCCTAAGATCGTCGCCATCTACGAAGTCGCCAGTTACTTCGATGACAAGGGTGCCAAGAACACCATCGCCATGAATAAAGGCGGTACCGTCGATTTGGGTTTCGTCAAGCTGACCATGACGCACGCCCTGCACAGTTCAGCCATTAAAGACGGTGACAATCTCATTTATGGCGGCGAAGCGGCAGGCTATATCCTCACTCTGAAAGATGGCCGAAAGGCTTACTTTGCCGGCGATACCACCGTCTTCTCCGACATGACGCTCTACGCCGAAATGTACCAGCCCGAAATTGCCTTTCTGCCCATCGGCGACCACTTCACCATGGGTCCGCATGAGGCGGCTCATGCGGCTCGTCTGCTCAAGGTGAAGAAAGTAATTCCCATGCACTTTGGAACTTTTCCGGCNNGAAAAAGGCAAGCCCGAAAGCTGGTAACCTGCTAAGTCAAGTTTCTCCATCTCTGTACTTGACCGCAAAGCCCTAGTTCCTCCTCTTCCAACAACCCAACAGCCACTGGGGGACACTCCGGGCTCTTCGTCCGATTTCTACCCAAGTCTGAACCGCAGGCGTGTCCCCTGCCGCAAAGCCCATAAGTAGCGTTTGCTTGCACCCGGGTCGTGAGGGTTGCTGCGGCGGGCTTTCTAGCCGATCCAAGGCGGCTCTGCCGCCTCACTTCCAGCCCTAGTAATGCTGAACAATCACTTCCCGAAACCCCGTCTTCCTCAGCGAATCGCGTGTAGCCGCCAAATCTCCCGCATCCTTCACCGGCCCAATCAGCAC
>PLRJ01000194.1:119245-170046 GCA_003163855.1 Bryobacterales bacterium
GTCTGCCCCGCTTCCGGCGTGAAACTCGTCGACACCGGGTTTGTTTCCGCTCCTGACGGCGGCAGCGCTGCTGCAGGGCTCTTGTGAGCTGCCGCTGCACGCTCCGTCACCTTCGCATCAGGCGCCGGCAGCGGCACTGCCACGAACTGGCTGTCATCATGCGGCGCCTCTTTCGATTCACTCGGCGCGCTCGCGTCCGGCGCATTCGCCGGCGGCACCGTACGCGTTACCAGCACACTGCTATCGGCGGCTCCGCCTATGTCCGAAGCGGTCGTCGTCTTCTTCTCGCCGTTGTTCTTTCCCACCATGTACCCACCGGTAAAGGAAATCGCCAGCAGTATGGCCACCACGGCAAACACAGCCAGAAGCTGCTTGTTGCCAAGCAGGATCTCTGATTCATTATCGTTACTTGACGACATTTATACCTCAAATTGTACTTGAATATGCAGGTACTGAAGATACTTTCCCAGCGCGTTACAGTACTTAGTGAAGCTATGCAATCAACTCTTAAGTCGCTATCCGCTACAGGCATCGTGGTATTTGCCTTTGCCGGCGGCTCCTTTTTGCTGAATCCGTTACCCACTGCGATGGCAGCCGCCGCGCCTGCCATGCGTTTTGACCTGCTGCCCGGCATGCCCCCTCTTCTCGACCCCAACAACGTTTACTCCGCGTCCGGCGCCGGCATGCTTTCCCCAGTCGTCAAAGGCATGCCCAGCCTCGTCTATGTGCCCAACTGCAAGAGCGACACTGTTGACATCATTGATCCAGCCACCTACAAAATCGTCGGCCACTTCGCCCTGCCTAAGCACACGAAAGGTCTCCTTGAGCCGCAACACGTGATTCCATCCTGGGATCTGAAAAAGCTTTGGGTGGCGCAGGATCTCGGCGATCAGCTCACTGAAATTGATCCATACACCGGCAAAGAAGGCAAGACCATCCACATCGACGATCCCTACAACATGTACTACACGCCCGACGGCAAGTACGCCATTGTCATGGCCGAGCGTGAAAAGCGCATGGACTTTCGCGATGCCCAAACTATGCAGATCGTCAATCGCGTGCCGGTCAACTGCCTGGGCGTTAACCACGCCGACTTCTCACCCGACGGTCGCTTCATGATTGCCACCTGCGAGTTCTCGAACGAAATTATCAAAGTGGACGTCGCCGCGCAAAAAGTAATCGGCCATCTGCAACTGACTCCCAAAGGCATGCCCCAGGACTGCCGCCTCATTCCCAACGGCAAGCTATTCTACGTCGCCAACATGGATTCCAACGGCGTTCACGTCATCGACGGCGTCAACTTCAAGCAAGTCGCCTTCGTGCCCACCGGCAAAGGCGCGCATGGCGTGTACTTCAGCCGCGATGCCAAATACGCCTACATCTCCAATCGCGGCGAAGGCACAGTCTCCCTGATGGACGTCAATACCAACACCGTCGCTAAAAAATGGGTGATCCCCGGCGGCGGCAGTCCCGATATGGGTGACGTCTCGGCTGACGGCAAGTCGCTCTGGCTCTCAGGCCGCTACAACGGCGAGGTCTACGTGTTCAACACCGAAGACGGCAGCCTGCGCGCACGCATAAAGGTAGGCAAGCAACCGCACGGTTTGTGCGTCTATCCGCAGCCTGGCCGTTATTCGCTAGGCCACACCGGCAACATGCGCTGAGAATTTCTTATTCTGTCGAAGACACATCTACCGGGGTGTGTACTTTGCGTTTTTTCAACAAACTTACCTCATTCGCCTTACTAATCGCTGCTTCGAGCGCCTACGGTCAGGACCCTTCCACTACCACAACCTTCCCTCAAGCCATTCAAGGGATGCCGGTGGTGCAGGAGTTCAACTTCGGCACCAACTACAACCGCAACATACGCAACTTGGCACAGCTTGCCGATTACTTTGAACCCTACGGCATCGCCGGCACCATTGTCATCAACCAGGAATGGGAGCGCTATCAGACCTTCAACACCACAAACTTCGTCTTCACGCCTACCACGCTCGACCTTACGGCCACCATTCCAACGGGCGGCGGCTTGTGGCCCGGCGGCATTGCCTCTGCACAAATCTGGTCCAAAATGACTCTGGCGCCCGGCATGACCGGTCACCTGGTCTACGCCACTGAGGTGCGCATGCGCGTACCAAACGGTCCCGGCATGTGGCCTGATGCCTGGTTCTTCACCAAGCAATGGGGCATCGGCGACATGTCTGAAATCGACAACCCCGAGTTCTTCGACATGCAATGGCAGACCATGCTCGATTGGACCGGCAACAACCACGGTCCGGGTGTCGGAACGAATATCTACAAGCTCAGTACCGATCCTTACGTCTGGCATCCCGGCCTTAACTTCTCCGCCGATTATCACGACTATCAAACCTTCTGGACCGAAGACGCTGTCTATAAATATGTCGACGGCACGCTCGTTCAGGCGGATCATTTCACCTGGACTTCAAAAGGCGCAGCGCAAATCGGCGTGAATCTGGCGGTCGGTTCCAACGTGGCAACGCTGCCGGGCTTACAGCCAAATTCGCTCTCCGAATTTCCCGCTGTTCTATCCGTCGATCACATCACTATCTGGGGCAAATAACAAAACGCGGATGTTATCCTGGCCGAAGCGTTGTCCCCATCACCTGAACCTTGGCTTCGTGGCCCTCTTCCAGCTATTCCTCCGCATGTCATGCCGGTTTTTTTCAGCTTTGCGCAGGTGCGTGAAGATCTGGCTCATCACACCGCCGGCATCTCGCAGGAACAGCTATGGAAGCGCGTCGCCGGCAATAACTCACTCGGCTTTCACTTGAAGCACATCGCAGGCAGTATCCACCGTCTCACTACCTATCTCGCCTCCGGCGCGTTAAGCGCCGATCAACTCGAGTTCCTGCAAAACGAGCTCACTCCCTCGGACTCGCTGCCTCATCTGCTGGCGCTCATCGATTCAAGTCTGCACGCAGCCGAGCAGCAACTCCTTAGAATCGACCCAGCTACCCTCTACGAACCACGCGCCGTTGGCCGTCACTCGCTGCCCACCACCGTTCTCGGTCTGCTGGTCCATCTGGCCGAGCACACCCAGCGCCACCTCGGCCAGGCCATCCTTATTTCCCGGCTGTTGCAGACATCCTGATGTCTGACTTCACTCGGCTCCTCTCGCAAAATCGCAATTACCGCTACGCCTGGGTGGGCCAGATCGTCAGCGAGATCGGCGACCACTTCAACAACATCGCCGTCCTCAGTCTCGCCATTCAACTCACTCATAGCGGCACCGTCATCGCCGCCCTCATGCTCTCGCGCGCCATCCCCGCCGTCCTCGCCGGACCGCTAGCCGGCATCCTGCTCGACCGTTTCGACCGCCAGCGCATCATGATCGCCAGCGACCTCGTTCGCGGCTTCATCGCGCTCGGCTTCATCGCCGCCGTCGCGTACAAACAGATCTGGCTGCTCTATATCCTAAGCGGCCTGCTCATGATGGCCTCGCCTTTTTTCACCAGCGGCCGCTCCGCCATTCTGCCCGCCATCGCGACCGACAAAGAACTCCACACCGCCAACTCACTCACCCAAACCACCGGCTGGCTCACCCTCGCCGTCGGAGCCTACTTCGGAGGCACCTCCGCCGCCCATTTCGGCTATCAGGTCGCGTTCATCTTCAATTCGCTCTCGTTCTTCGTTTCCGCCTTTTGCATCTTCAGTCTTCGCTCGCCGCAAGGCCACTTCCGCGCCCAGCATCGCAGCCTCAACGAAACCAAAGTCGCCCGCCCCTGGCACGAATATCGCGAAGGCTTGGCCTACATGGTGCAGACGCCCCTTATCCTCGGCATCGGTCTCATCGCCGTCGGCTGGGCCAGCGGCGGAGGAGCCGCGCAAGTGCTCTTCACCCTCTTCAGCGAAATCGTCTTCAAGCGTGGACCCGAGGGCCTCGGCCAACTCTGGGGCACCGCTGGCGTCGGCCTCGTCGTCGGCGCTTTCGTCGGCAACCGCCTCGGCAAACGCATCGGCTTCGAGGCCTACAAGCGGACAGTCTTTATCTGCTACCTGCTGCACGGCGGAGCCTACATCGTCTTCAGCCAGATGGGCCAATGGGGCTGGGCCCTCTTCTTCATGGGCTTCTCCCGCGCCGCAGTCGCCGTCAGTTCACTCCTGAACTGGTCCACCCTGCTCCAACACGTAGACGACCGTTACCGCGGCCGCGTCTTCTCCACCATCGAAACCATGAACTGGTCCACCATGATCTTCTCCATGCTGGCCGCCGGAACCGCCTCGCAATACGTGAGCATACGTTCCATCGGCGTCGCCTCCGGCCTCTTCAGCTCCAGCACTGCCATCTTCTGGGCCTGGGCCAACTGGACCGGCCGCCTGCCCGAACCGGCGCTGAGCGAAGACGACGCTGCAGTGGAAATTCACGGCGATCCGACCGGATAGGCGTCAGAAGAAAAAGAGACAACGAGGTGGCCTGATCGCGCAACGATCAAGATGTACGCAAAGTGTATATACTGAAGTATGAAACGGGTTCAATTGGGATGACAAATATCAACCACATTGCCCATCATGGCGTGACGCCGGAGGAGATTGAGGAGGTCTTTAATGATGACCCCGAATATGCGTATTGGTTCACGCAGGAAGGCGAGGAACGCTTCCAGGTTGGCGGCTTCACTACCAAGGGTCGTTATGTCACAGTCTGCTACAGCGACCGCGGCGAAATGATTCGTCCGATCACAGCTTGGGACATGACTCGAAAGGANNAGCGAGGAAGAAGAGGCGAACTGGATGCGAAGCGCAGCAGGAAGGCGTCACTTCGAGCAGCACGGCAAGCCTGCGAAAGGGCCGGCAAAAGTCCCGCCCACTGATCCAGCCTTATTGCAGGAACTTATGGCCCGGGCCAAGGCTAAACGGACGGAAGCCGTCTCGCTTCGTATTCCGGTTTCGGACATTGAAGCCGCTAAGAGAATTGGCGCTCAGACAGGTCTTGGTTATCAGACCGTGCTCAAAGAGATCATCAGCAGAGGCCTGCGCTGACTTAAACCCACCAGGCTCACCCAGAAGCTACTCGCCCCTCTTCTTGCAAGCTTACAGCCTGGAGCTTTAAGTTAACTTGACCTAACTTGGGAACTTAACTTGGGGACCGGACGTGGACCACAATGAGTAAACCAGATTTAACACTCGATACAAATGTATGCGGGAAGCTTCAACAGGTATACAACTCCGACCTTGCCGAGATCATTCGTCGGATGAACAGCGAATTTCGGCTCGTTGTTTCACCGCAAACTGCCATCGAATTGAAAAGCGGCCTCGTAACCTTTGATGGGGTTTATTTTGAAGCCGACAAAGATAAGCTTCGCATTATGCTCGGTACAAAGTCGCCCACATTTCTTCCTTTTTCTGCAACTTTCGCAATTGAGAAAGCGTTAGGGCTTAAATCCAACGTATCGCGGCTAAACCCGGCAGAATTTAGAAATCAAATCAGGCTAATACTCAACGTGAGGAGCCTTAAGGCATTGCTAGAGGATGGTGTGAGACTGCGCGGAGGCCCAAAGCGAAAATTATGGACGTTCGATCGGGTGTTGCATAAGAAGCAGCATCAACAGGGTATCGATGAACACAACAAAGTGATGGCATGGGTCCGAACAGCGACGATCGCCTTTCCAGCAGCCGGAAGATCCGCTCATTGAAAGAGACGCCCTACGTCGGCAGGCCCGGTCGAATCGAGACCCAAAGATCCCATTCCTTCGAAAACTCCCGGCGCTATGTTCTTGAAAAGTAACAACTACGAAGCTAATTCCTACCAACGCCGAGCCCGCTGCCCTTATTGAACCACCACCGCGCAAATGGGGGACTGCCTTCGAGATTCCGCATGGAGGCGCCAGCCTCTCCAACCGGCAGGAACGGAAACCATGGAGGCGCCAGCCTCTCCAACCGGCAGCAACGGAAACCATCACCAACGCCCTTTGAACAACGCCAACCCAAGGTGCGGAATCTCGTTGGCTGTACCCTATTTGCACCGTCCGAAAAGCCCAAACCCTCGCCCCGAGGCCACCGTTCCGCCCTTCTCAACCCGGTTTTCATCCCCCGTTGCGGCGAACCCGCCATGGACCATTCACACCCCTAAGAAATAAATTCCGCCCTACCTAAACCATCCCCCCTCAGCCGCTTACAGGCAACCGTAAAAAACCTAACAGTTCGTTTTAACCCCCTCGCATGCTAGCTTTTGGTCAGGCTCGCGCTGAGGCTTCCCACCTCATCCGCGGGCACTTTCCATTTCTGCTCCCCGAAAGGAACCAACACCATGACGCCACGTCAAGTCCGCCGCGCCGCCGAGCGCAAAGCCAACAAACAGGCCCGCAAAGCCAATCAACCGACCACCCAAATCGCGCCAGCCGCCGCGCCAGCCGAAGCCGCCACCGGCTCAGTGTCACCTGAAGGCCCAGAAACGCCGATAAAGAAACCAATCTCCGAAGCCAAACTAGCCGCCAACCAGGCCAACGCCCAACGCAGCACCGGCCCGCGAACCGAAACCGGCAAGCAAGCCTCCAGCAAAAACGCCCTCAAAACCGGACTCACCGGCCAAACCGTCCTCCTACCAACCGACAGCCTGCCCGCCTACGAAGCCCTCATCGCACGCTTCCAAAAGAAATACAACCCCGCCAACCCGGAAGAAACCACTCTCGTCCAGTCCATCATCGACACCACCTGGCGCCTGGAACGCATCACCACCCTCGACTTCGCCATCTTCGCCATGGGTGCCGTCGAACTAGCCGATGAATTCCCCGATGTCCACGACCCGGACACCCGCGCCCAGATGATCCAGGCCCAGACCTACCTCAAATACGAGAAGCAACTCCGCAACCTCCACACACAGGAAGCCCGCCTCCAACGGCTACTCACAAAAGAAACCACCGAACTGCAACGTCTACAATCCGACCGTCTGCAAAGGGAAGCCCAACTCCAAGCCCTCCGCGCCGCCAAAGCTGCTAAAAACCAACAATCAAAAACAACCGCACCAGAATTTGGGTTCGAATTTGAAAGCTTCGCCAGTCTCGATACAGCCCTAGCCGCCGCCGCCCCACATTCCCCAGCGGAGCACTCAATCTAACGGCAAAACAGCGAAGCTCTAGCGACAACCTCCTCCTCCAGCATCCCGTTAACGGCAAACGGATCCAGTGCTTCCCGCAACGCAAACTCGAACTGCGCCCGTCGTGCGCCCAAAGCCGCCGGAGACGTCACCGAAAACGAAAGTCCGCGCCCAATCAACTCATCCATACGCAAGCTATGCCGCTGCGCAACCGCAACCTCATCGCGCTTAACGAAAGGAGAACCCGCAAACCACGCATCACCATCAATCCGATACCGCGACTCATCCGGATCTTCAGACCAAGCCCGCCGCAACTCCCGAAACTTCGCCGCCCACGCATTCACCGGCGATTCGCTCGGTGCCGAATTGCAGATGGCAACGCACCCGCCATCCGCCACCACCCGTTCCAGCACCGCAAGTGTGTCCGTTTTATCCAGCCAGTGCAGCGCCCGCCCAATCGTCACAAAATCGAAGCGGGCGCTCGCGCAATCCAACTTCTCCACCACCGTCTCCACAAACGTAATCTCCGCTCCGTCCTCCGCTGCCAGCTCTTTCGCCACCCGCAGCATCTCCGCCTCCGGATCAATCGCCACGCAACTGCCAACCTGCGCCGCAAATCCAATCGCCAGATTCCCCGGCCCGCATCCCACATCCAGCATTCGCGTCTTCTTACTCAGTCCAAGCCGCCCCGCCACCGCCTCGAAAAACGCCGCCGGATATGGCTCCCGAAACCGATAAAACTCCGCCGAAGTTTCAAATCTTCCCATGCCTCCATCTTCGCGAACGCTCCAAAAATGCTAGACTCTTCGAATGATCCGGCGCATAATCCCCAGCTTCACCTTGCTAGTCTGCTCGTTCGCCGCCCTCCTCAACGCGCAGAACTCCTCGTTCTCCGCCAGCCCCGACCAGGGACGCTCCATGATCGTCTCCAAGTACGGCATCGTGGCCACTCCGCAATTCCTTGCCTCCCAAGCCGGAGCAAAAATCCTCGAAGCCGGCGGCAACGCCGTCGACGCCGCCATCGCTGCCAACGCGGTCGTCGGCATCACCGAGCCCTACGTCAACGGCATGGGTGGCGACCTCTTCGCCATCGTCTACATAGCCAAAACCGGTAAACTCTACGGCCTTAACTCCAGCGGCTGGACACCCAAAGCGCTGACCATCGAACACATGAAAAGCAAAGGAGTGGTCGACAAGCTCGATCCCATCGGCGTCGACGCCATCACCGTCCCCGGTTGCGTTGCCGGCTGGGACGCTCTTCGCACCCGCTTCGGCACCATGCCGTTCAGCAAGCTGCTTGCCCCCGCTACCTATTACGCCGAAAACGGTTTCCCACTCGCCGAATACAACGCGCGAGCCTGGATCAGTCCCGTCTTCCTCAAACAGCCCGGCTACGTAACTACTTATATGCCCGGCGGAGTCCGCCCCGGTCTTGGCGACACGTTCAAGAATCCCGCTCTCGGAGAATCGTTTCGTCAGGTCGCTGCTAAAGGTAAGGATGCTTTCTACAACGGCAAACTCACTGAGGTTATGGTGAAATTCCTCCAGGAACAGGGCGGCGCGCACACTCTCGAGGACTTCAACGACTTTCAACCCGAGTGGGTCGAACCCATCTCAACCACCTACCACGGTTGGACCGTCTACGAGCTTCCTCCGAACGGTCAGGGAGTCGCCGCTCTCTCCATGCTGAACATCATGGAGCGTTTCCCCCTCTCCGATTACGGCCACAACTCCAGCGCCGCCCTGCACGTCATGATTGAAGCCAAAAAACTCGCCTATGCCGACATGGCAAAGTACGTCGGAGATCCGCGCTTCGGTCCTGTCCCCGTGCAACAGATGCTCTCGAAAGATCTCGCCGCCCAGCGCGCCGGCCTCATCCAGATGAACAAAGCCGCCTGTCACGTCCTGCCAGCCGATCTCTCCGAGAAACTCAACGCCCGCGGCAGCGAGACCATATATATGTCCACCATCGATCAGGAAGGCAACATCGTCTCCCTCATTCAGAGCAACTACGGCGGCTACGGCACTGGCATGGTCGCTCCCGGCGCCGGTTTCTCCTTTCACAATCGCGGCGCGGGTTTCGAACTCGTCGCCGGCCAGCCGAACTCGCTCGCCGGCCACAAGCGCCCGTTGCACACCATCATTCCCGCCTTCATGGAAAAGGGCGATATTAAAATCGGCTTCGGCATTATGGGCGGTTGGAATCAATCGCAAGCGCACGCCCAATTCGTCGCCAACGTGGTCGATTTCGGCATGAACGTGCAGTCCGCTCTGGAATCCCCGCGCTTTACCAAGGGCACTTTTGAAGGCTGCGACGTGAGCATGGAATCCCGCATTCCTCAGTCCGTTCGCGACGAACTCACCCGCCGCGGTCACGAGATTAAACTGCTGGGCGCAATCTCGAACGCCGTCGGACAGGGCGAAGCCGTGGTGCGCGACACCCGCCGCAACGTCAATTTCGCCGGTTCCGATCCGCGCAGCGACGGCGCCGCCATCCCGCAAAATCCTCCGATGCCATGAAGATCTCCGATCAGATCATCGACCTCTTTGAACAGCGCGGAAATGGAGCCTACTTCGGAGAATCCATCTCGGAAACCGAGCACGCCCTCCAGGCGGCCTTCTTCGCTCAGCAGGAATCTGCTCCCAAACATCTCGTAGTCGCAGCTCTCCTTCACGACGTAGGCCATCTCCTCCATAATCAAGGTGAAAATATCGCCGATCTCGGAATTGACGCCGAACACGAAGAAGTCGGAGAACGCTGGCTCGCGCAGTTCTTTGGTCCCGAAGTCAGCGAACCGGTAAAACTACATGTCGCCGCCAAGCGTTATCTTTGTGCCACCAGGCCCGAGTATCTCGCGGCACTAAGC
This sequence comes from Bryobacterales bacterium, assembly GCA_003163855.1. Classification (GTDB taxonomy): domain Bacteria; phylum Acidobacteriota; class Terriglobia; order Bryobacterales; family Bryobacteraceae; genus Bog-105. The sequence continues at coordinate 129,164 of PLRJ01000194.1, forward strand.
CCCACTTCCACCCGAAGCCTGCAACTGCAGGGCGGACCCATGTCGCCAGTCGAACAACTCGCTTTTGAACGCAATCCCCATTTCCAGGAAGCCCTCCGCCTGCGTCTATGGGACGACCGAGCCAAAATCGTAGGTCTCTCGGTCCCCGCGCTCCGTCACTATACTGATCTTCTTAATGAGGCCGCTTGTCAACAGCTATTGAACCAGCAGTAACCGCACCCGCTGCCACCCGCCTCACCGCGCTCGACGCTTTTCGCGGCGCTGCCATGCTCCTCATGGTGCTCGTCAACAACGGCGGTGGACCGCGTTCCTACGGGCAACTCGAGCACTCCGATTGGAACGGCTGGACCCTCACTGACACGGTCTTCCCCTCCTTTTTGTGGATCGTCGGTGTCGCCATTACTCTCTCCCTGGGCAAACGGCTGCAACAAGGCATTGCTCCTTCTAGCCTCATCCCGCAAATAGTACGGCGCGCCGTCATCTTATATCTGCTTGGTTTTGCGCTCTATTTGGCGCCGTCTTTCGATCTCTCCCACTCCCGATTTCTAGGTGTCTTGCAGCGCATCGCCATCTGTTACTTATTGGCGTCTCTGCTCTATCTCTACACCGGCATCCGCGTTCAACTCGCAGCCATCGTCGGCCTCTTCTTGGTCTACACAGCATTAATGTTCTATGGGCCAGTTCCCGGCTTTGGTCATGGCGACCTCTCCGTTCAGGGGAACTTCGCTCACTATGTGGACAGCATCGTCCTGGGAGCGCATAACTATGTGCACACAAAAACCTGGGATCCCGAGGGCATCGTCAGCACACTACCAGCCATAGCCACAGCTATTCTCGGAATCATGGCTGGTCATCTTCTCCGGCTCAACTGGACTCTGACGAAGAAGATTCTATGGCTCGCCGCCATTGGCATCGCTCTCATCTGTGCGGCCCAGGTCTGCAACATCTGGATGCCCATCAACAAGAAGCTCTGGAGTTGTTCCTTCACTCTCCTAATGGCCGGACTCGATTTCCTCGTCCTCGCCCTCTCTCTTTGGTTCGTAGACGAACTCGGCTTTAAGAAAATCGTCAAGCCGCTCGTCATCGTCGGCATGAACAGCATCGCGGTCTATCTCGCTTCTGAGGTTTTGTCCGAAATCCTCGATGACATTCACACCACTGCCGGCGCGTCCTTGCACGGGCTCATCTATAACCGGTTCTACGCACCTTACGCCTCGGCCGAGAATGCTTCACTCTTATGGGCGCTCAGTTTCGTCCTGCTCATGTACCTGCTTGCTTACGCCCTCTACAAGAAGGGCATCTTCTGGCGCATCTAAAATCCCCTTGACAAGTAAGTAAGTACTTACTTACAATCAGTTCGTGGCAGGAACCAAACTCGCGCCGACTCCATCCGATGTCTCGTCTGTGCGCCTTTCCGCGCAGGACAGGCGCGAGCAATTACTCACCGTCGCCGTAGATCTTTTCTCTCGAAAAGGGTTCAGCGGCACCACCACGCGTGAAATTGCTACTGCCGCCGGCGTGACAGAAGCCATCATTTTCCGCCACTTCCGCACCAAGGAACAGCTCTACACCGCCATCATCGACCAACGGTATAAATCGCCCGGAGCCGAAGCCTGGAAGGCCGAAATGCGCTCAGCCATGCAGAAAGACGACGACGAAGCGGTCTTTCGCTTTTTAATTGAAGCCATCATCTGCACCCATAAAGACGATCCGAAATTCGAACGTCTGATGATTTACGCCGCGCTCGAAGGAAACGAAATCGCACTGCTCTACATGCGCCACGTGACAGCGTCAGTGGTCGATGCCATCCGCGCCTATATTCTGCGCCGCCAGCGTCAAGGCAAGCTCCGCGCCATGACACCCGATACCGCCTTAGCAGCCATCGCCGGTATGGCGCAGTATTATGCGCTCAACAAATATGCCTACGGCCTTAAGGAGGAACGCATCTCCGACGACGAAGCGATCGAGAGTTTCACTCGGATTGCTGTTAGTGGCCTTCAGACCAAAGGCCCCGCCAGAAAGAAAAAGCCATGAGATCTACACGAAAGCGTCAGTGCTTCCTCGCCTTGCTACTGTTAGGAACAAGCGCTTGCGGCGCCAGGAAACAGAACGCCAGCGTCGAAGCCGCACCAGCCAAACCTGTTGAAGTAACCACGGTCAAGTCGGTAGTTCGTCAAGTCCCGGCCTCGTTCGATGAAACCGGAACCTTCGTCGCCGCTGAATCCTCCGACATCGCTCCTCTGGTAGCCGGCCGAGTGATCCGTACGCCCGTCGATGCCGGCGCTTTCGTCAAGGAAGGCCAGGTCATCTGCGAGATGGATCATCGCGACGCCGAACTTAAATTACAGCAGGTGCGCGCGCAATTGGCCGAAGCCACCGCCGCCGTCCGTCAGGCGCAACTGCGCATCGGGCTGGGCGCCGGCAAGTTCGATGAAACCAAGGTGCCTGAAGTGGCTGCGGCCCGCGCCAACTATGAATCCGCCCAAGCGCAAGCCCGCCTCTCAGCGGCCGACGCGCAGCGCTACGCCAACCTGGTAGCTTCGGGAGACGTATCGCGCAGCGCCTTTGAAAAGGCCCGAACACAGCAGGAAACGGCCGATGCGCAAGTAAATGCCAGCCGCCAGCAATATGAGGGAGCGCTGAACACCGCGCGCCAGAGTTATCAGATCGTTTCCTCTTCTGAGGCGTCGCTCGATTCCGTTCGCGCCCAGGTATCGCAGGCCGAAAAGGGCCTCGCCGATACTTACATCCGCGCGCCCTTCGATGGCTACATTACCGACCGNNAGTGTCAAGACGCTAAAACTCCAACTGCAAACACCCGAACAGCGCGCCGCGAAAGTGCGCGTTGGCATGACGGTGGTCGCTCATGTCTCGGCCTACCCTGACCGCGAGTTTGAAGGCCAAGTGTCCGCTGTCAATCCCGCTGTTGACCCAAATTCCCGAGTCTTCGTCCTGGAAGCACGCTTCAACAATCCGGACAATGCCCTGCGTCCGGGAATGTTCTCAACCGCGCGCGTCGTGCTTCCCGGAGGCGAGGACGGAGTCTTCGTGCCCCGCAAAGCGGTGATCCGCGACAAAACCACCGACTCCAATTATGTCTATGTAGTGGATCGAGGTCAGGCTCGCATGCGAGTCGTCCTCATCGGAGAAACCGATGGCGATGTCATCCGCGTCCAATCCGGCCTTGCAGCCAACGAGTCTGTAGTCACAACCAACCAATCGCAGCTATTCGACGGTGCAACCGTCAAAACTCTCTAGGTTTCCCACATGCATGCACTAGCCCAACTCTGCATTCGCCGGCCTGTTTTCGCCACCATGATCATTGTCGCTTTGGTCGTGGTCGGCATCTTCTCCTACTTCAGCCTGGGTGTCGATCTGTTCCCCAAAGTTGACATCCCTACCGTCCAGATACTGGTTGAAGATCGTGGCGCATCGCCCCAGGAAATCGAAACCGAAGTCAGTAAAAAGATTGAAGACGCCGTTAATACCATCAGCCAGGTTGACGAGGTTCGCTCCACCTCCTCCGAAGGCCAATCGCTCGTCATCGTTACCTTCGAACTCTCAAAGAACGGAGACGTGGCCGCTCAGGAAGTGCAAAACAAAGTGAACCTGATCGCCAACGACCTGCCGCAGACCGCCAAAACTCCTATCGTCCAGAAGTTCGACCCAGACGCGACTCCGATCCTCCAGGTGGCCGTCTCGGCACCCCGCTCGTTGCGTGATGTCACCCTTATCGCCGATAAAGACATCAAGCAAAAACTCGAAAACGCGCACGGCGTAGGACAAGTCTCAATCGTAGGCGGCGCACGCCGGGAGATCCATATTTTGGTCGATCCCGACCGCCTCCGGGCTTACAATCTGACTGTCAACGATGTCTTCAATGCCATCAAATCGCAAAATCTAGAGCTCCCCGGCGGCAACCTGAATGCAGGCGCACGTGAGTTCACCATCCGAACCACCGGCAAAATCATCGACGTAGCGCAATTCAACAATATCGCCATCGCTACCCGTGCCGGACACGTGGTCACCGTAAGTGACATAGGCTATGCCGAAGACAGCTACGAAGAACCGCGAACCACTTCGCGCCTCAATGGCGTGCCGGCCGTCACGCTGGTAGTCTCGAAGCAATCCGGTGAGAACACCGTCGCCACTGCCGCCGCGGTAAAAGAACGTCTCAACGAAATTTCCGCTACTCTGCCCCGTGACGTAAAGACGCAAATCATTGGCGATCAGTCTGTCTTCATTGAAGCTGCCGTCGATTCCATCAAGCACCACTTGATTGAGGGCAGCATCTTCGCCTCCATCGTCATCTTCATCTTCCTGGCCAACTGGCGCACCACGCTGATTGCCGCTATCGCTATCCCCACCTCCATCATTTCCACCTTTGCCTTGATGGCAGCCATGGGATTCACCTTGAATCAGATCACCATGCTCGCTCTGACCCTAATGGTCGGCATCGTCATTGACGACGCCATCATCGTGCTCGAAAACGTTTACCGCTTCATCGAAGAAAAAGGCATGAATCCCTTTCAAGCGGCTATTGAGGGTACCCGAGAGATCGGTCTTGCGGTAATGGCTACCACTTTCTCGCTGCTGGCCGTGTTTCTGCCTGTCGGTTTCATGGGCGGCATTGTCGGCCGTTTCATGAGCTCCTTTGGTTTCACCTCAGGCTTCGCTATTGCCGTCTCGCTGCTGGTGTCCTTTACTTTGACTCCCATGCTGTGTTCGCGCTTTATCAAGGCCCCGCGCCTGGCGCAGGGCGCCCATGTCTCCAAAGAAAATTCGTTCTTCAAATGGCTCGATACCCACTACACACGCATGCTCACCTGGGCCATGGCTCACCGCAAAGTCGTTATCGGGGCCTGCGTACTCACTGTGCTCAGCATCGTTCCTTTATTCATGCTTGTAGGCAAGAACTTTCTCCCTGCCGATGATCAGTCGCAATACAATGTCCTTATTCGCACACCGGAAGGCACCTCGCTCGCCTCTACGACGCAAATCTCTGAAGGAATCGCTCAGCAGATCCGCGCTCTGCCGGGTGTCGAAAGCACGCTTATGACCGACGGCAGCACCGCCGACGCCTCAGTCAACAATTCCTCCATTTACGTCAAGCTGACCGACATGGATAAACGAGATGTCTCGCAGCAAGATCGGATGCAGCGAACCCGCTCTTTACTCAAAAACCTCCCGCAAGACATTCACACCAGCGTGGAACTGGTCAGTAGTATCGGCGGTAATCAAAGTAACGCCGAGGTTCAATACTTCATTGAAGGTCCTGACCTCGACAAACTGGCCAAGTACTCGGACGCCCTGCTTGCCAAGCTGAAGAAAATTCCCGGCGTCGTCGATGCCGATTCAACCCTGCGTAGCGGCAAGCCCGAAGTCAGTCTCGATATCGACCGTGCCCGCGCCGCCGATCTGGGAGTGTCGGTTATGGATATTGAGCAGGCTCTGAACACGCTCGTTGCCGGCCAGGTGGCCTCTACTTTCAATTCCGGCGAAGATCAGTACGACGTCCGCGTGCGCGCCCAGGAACAGTTCCGCGGCACGGTCGAAGGCCTCGCCAAAATGACGGTACCCTCCGCCAACAAGCGCAGCTCGGTCGGTCTGGACGAAGTGGTTCACATGCGCGCGGGAACCGGCCCTTCCTCGGTCAACCGCATCGCGCGCCAGCGTCAGGTCACGCTCACCTGCAACGTTCTGCCCGGCGGTTCGCAAGCCGCTATTTTAAGCGCTCTTGCCAAAGCAGCCACCGAGATTGGCCTGGAGCCCGACTATCATACCGGTCTATCAGGCGCTTCCAAGGAACTCGGACGCACCGGCTATTACTTCGCCCTGGCGTTTTCTCTCACTTTCATCTTTATGTACATCGTTCTCGCCGCGCAATTCGAGTCGTTCATCCACCCCATCACTATTCTGTTGACGCTGCCGCTGGCTATCCCCTTCGGCATTCTCGCTCTGCTGGTTGCGCATCAGACGGTCAACATCTTTTCAGGTCTTGGATTGCTGCTTTTATTTGGCATTGTGAAGAAAAATGCGATTCTTCAGATCGATCACACCAATGGTCTGCGCGCCGCCGGCATGCCTCGCTATGAAGCTATTATTCAAGCCAATCGCGATCGTCTCCGGCCTATCCTCATGACCACCATCGCGCTTGTCGCCGGAATGCTCCCGCTAGTTATCAGCAGTGGCACCGGCGCTGCCACAAACAGGTCCATCGGAGTGCTCGTAGTAGGCGGACAATCGCTCTGCCTTCTTCTTACCTTGCTAGCGGTGCCCGTCTTCTACTCTTTGTTTGAAGATCTTTCGCACTGGCAGGTGTTTCGGAGTATCCGGTTAAGACGGTTGCTTCCAGCTCAGAAACTAGCGCCAGTAGTTCACGAGGAGGTCGTTTGAGAAGTCTTCTCCTCGTTCTCTTCCTTCACATAGCGCTGGCGCAGAATCCACCCGTGCAAGTGGTACCCAATGAACCGGCGACTCCACAACTGCCCGCCACCATGCCGTTGGTGATTCCCGAGCGCGTTGGCATCACGGGTCGAGCCAGCGTTACGTTGCCTGAAGTCATCCAGCGGGTTCTCGATAACGACCGCGATCTTTTGGTCGCCCGCATTGAATCCAAGGAAGCCGAATACAACGTCACGGGCGCCAAAGGCTATTACGACCCCATTCTTGGCTTGAACGCCTATCGACTCCGCAGCGTATCTCCCGTTGCCTCTGTCTTGGGCGGATCGGCTGACGGCAAGCTCACCCAAAAGACTCTGTTGGCCGATCCCCAGGTTAGCGGCAACTTACCCTACTTCGGAGGAACCTACAAGCTCGATTTCTCCTCTTCCAGGCAATCGAGTGACAGCACCTTTGTCACNNCGCAAGAACGTCCTGCTCACCAATCAGCAGCTAAGGCAGCGTGTAATCGAGACTGTCACTCAAGCCGTTCAAGCCTATTGGGAGCTCGATTATGCCTACCGCAACCTCGAAGTTCAGATTGAAGCTGTGCGCTTGGCTGAGCAGCAGGACAACAGTAATCGGCGTCAGGTGAAACAGGGGATTCTGGCGCCCGTTGACGTCATTCAAACCTCCACGCAAATCTCAACCTTTCAGGAAAATGTGTTCACCGCGCAGGAGGGCTTGACGCGCGCCGAAAACGCCCTCAAAACTCTGATGGCACCTGATCGCCGTGACCCTGTCTGGAGCGTTGGTTTGGTCACCGCAACTCCGCTGAACGCCGCGTCCGAACTGCCAGCGTTGCCCGATGCACTGAAGCAGGCATTCTCCAACCGTCCTGAAATTGCCGAGAGCAAGTTGAATATCGATCTCAATCAACTTGACACCCGTTTGGAGCGGGAGCTAGCCAAACCTCAGATCAACGCCGTGGGCTCGCTGAGTCTCCAGGGCCTGTCAGGCCGGACCGGCTCCGTAGTAGTAAGTCCTATTCTTGCCGAGTTGGGGTTCGCCGCTACCGCTCTGCCCACCATCTTTCCCGGCGGCTACACCCAGTCTCTAAACAACATCTACAACGGAACCTTTCCCACTGTTCAACTCGGCGTTCAGATGTCGCTTCCGATACGTAATCGAACCGCACTGGCCCAGGTTGCGGTAAGCGCCGCCGAAGGCAAACGGCTGGCAGCACAGGAACAGTCTGTTGAAATGAACGTCGAGGCAGACGTCCGCAACACCTTGCAGTCACTCGCGACCGCGAAAGCCAGGCTCGATTCCGCCGTCTCAGCGCGCAAATTTGCGGCCGAGCAGTACAGCAGTGAGCAGCGCCAGTTTCAGGCCGGAACTTCTTCTGTCTTTCTCGTCTTGCAGCGGCAAACCGACCTGATCGCCGCTCGGTCTCGCGAGATTCGGGCCAGCGCCGATGTCGGAAAAGCCGCCGCCGATCTTGATCGCGCCACCGCCCGCACTCTAACCGTTCAGAATATTGACGTCGAGGCTACTAAGAAGCCGTAACCACGTTTTCGCAGCGTCCACATCGTCCTGCCCCAGTTCATGCCCGCCCTTGTGCCAGTGAATCGTCAAATCGGCCGAAGCCAACTTGAAGATTTCGGCTAGGCCTAATGCATTCGACTTCGGCACAATAGGATCGTGCTCGCCCTCGCTCAGCAGAATGGATATTCCGCTCAAGTCAGTCATCGGATCGGGTCTTATCGTCATCATGGCGCGCAGCAGCACGGCGCCTCGAAGATAGCCGGGCTTGCTAAGCAGCAAACTGGACGCGATGTTCGCACCGTTTGAATATCCCAGCGCAATGAAATCGTTTTTCGTCAGTTGATAGTGCGCCCGAGCCGCGTCCAAAAACGCCGCCAGTTCCTCGGTGCGGAACTTCAGATCTTCCAGATCGAAAACGCCCTCGGAGAAGCGCCGAAAAAATCTCGGCATACCGTTTTCCAGCACCTTGCCGCGCACGCTAAGAACGCCCGCTTGCGGCATTACCATTTTTGCGAGAGGAATCAGGTCTTGTTCATTCCCGCCGGTGCCGTGCAGCAGCAGTAAAACGGGAGCGTCTTTCTCACTACCTGGAAGATATCGATGGACAAAGCCAAGATCGGCCATTTAAGCCTTTACAGGCAGTTCTAGCGAAGGCAGAACCTGTTCAATCTGCCTGCGATTGCCCTCAAGCCAAGGCGGAAGTTTTATCGCCGATCCCAGATCTTCCAGTGACTCATCAAAGGCAAATCCTGGAGGGTCGGTCGCGATCTCGAACAGGATACCGCCCGGCTCTCTAAAGTAGATGGAATGAAAATAAACTCGGTCCCTGACATCGGATGGATGGTAGCCAAGTTTCGGTAGAGCCCTCAGCCACTCGAGTTGCTGCTCATCATTCGGAGTCCGCCACGCAATATGGTGAATGTTTCCAACAGCAATTCGGCCCACCGGCGACTTCGATTCCACCACATCCACCATGGAACCGGGATCGGAGGATTCCAGCGCATAGCGGGACCGATTGCCATTTTTCTGCACGAGTTTGAAGCCGAACGTATCAGTCAACAGAGCGGCAGTGGCCGCCTCATTGCTTTCTAAAAGAGTGGCGCTGTGAATTCCGCTCGCACTGGAACTCGCCACAAGTTCGACCGCCATACCGTCCGGATCAGAAAATGCCAGTACCTGCTCGCCGAAGCGTTCAAACGGGCCTTCGAACGAGACGCCGTGCTCGCGCAGCCGTGCCATCCAGTAAGAAACGGAATCCGCCGGAATAGTGAACGCTGTCGCGCCCACTTGGCTGCTGCCTATTCGTCCTCGCTCCGCGCCCGGCCACGCAAAGAACGTCATAATCGTACCCGGATGCCCGGCGCTATCGCCGTAGTAAAGATGATAGCTGCCGGGGTCGTCAAAGTTGACGGTTCGCTTTACCAGTCGCAGTCCAAGAACGCCCGAGTAGAACTCCAGGTTCCGCTGTGCATCGGAACATATGGCAGTTACGTGATGAATGCCCAGAATTTGTTTGGTCATCTGACCTCTTACTTAGAATCGTGCTTGCGCGAAAACTTACGGCTGATCTCCGGCCAAAATTCCTTCAGGATGTTGGACGTCATATCAACTCCCAGTTGGGTGCCAAGCGCCGAGATCGCATCCGGCACGTCCCGCGTGTCTGGATAATAAGCTTGCGAGATAGCCACGGCTACGGAGTTTCCCACGACCTCCGAATAGTTGAACTGCGTTCCGCCATTGTCTTTGTGTGTCCAAAAGATCTGTCCGCAGGCATAACCCAGCCTGGCCAACCCGCCTCCCTTGCCTTTTCTGAAGTAGCGCGGATCCTGTTTCAACAGCGACGGGAAAACACCTTCCGTCATATAGTCGCCGATAACGTAGCCGGCGTAGGTCGTACCGATATAGCGCCCATAACCTGCTGCCCCCTGTCCGAAGCTGGGCTCCTGCTTGGTTAACTGTGCCTCACCCGCAAATGCGGCCGAAAGGATTAAGGTTCCACGGTCCCAAGCATCCTGCGAGGCGATGCTGAACTTCTCCTTTACCGACAAAGGTTCGTAGTTCTGGAGACTGGGAGAAGTACGGAAGTTGGGCACGATGCCGAACAGCCGCTTGCTCTCTTTGTCGTCATTTTGATTCTGATCGGCCAGGACGCCCGGCTGCGCGGGCGGATTTGATGGCTGCTGGCACAATATCAAGCCAGGCAAGAGAACAAGCAGAGTGAAGCCTCGGTACATGCCAGTTAGATTCGCTGCATCCTTAATTCGATTCGGCCTAGTTTCAAGCCTACGGCTGGACGTTCGTGACGCTCTCGCTGCCCGCTTTAGGGAAATGGGCTTCATACCAGGCTGCCGACCGGTCTATCCAGTCCACTATGTGTTTGGTTTCGTGAAGGCCATGGCCCTCCCTTGGATAGCGCACAAAGACGGTATCCACCCCTACATCTTTCAAGGCAACGAAGTATTGTTCGGCTTCGGCGATGGGCACATCAGGATCGTTCTCGCCGTGCACCAGCATGGTAGGTGTATGGGCGTTGGCGACATGCTTAAGCGCTGAGCGTTCCCAGGCATCATCCATCAGTTTGCCTTGATGGAAGAACTGGCCAAACTCCATCTCCTCATATTGGTTGTAATAAGTCATGTAGTTGTAACTAATAAGGTTCGATATGCCCGCCGTTGGAATGGCAGCCTTGAACTCGTTGGTCTGCGTTATCAGCCAATCGCTCAACTGGCCTCCATAACTCACGCCTTCGATGCCCATGCGTTCGCGGTCAATCCACAGGTAGCGCCGCACCGCTGCACTAACGCCGTAGAGGATGTCTTGACCTTCGTTGCCATCCTGATCGCCAAACACGGCGTCTGCAAAAGCCTGTCCGTATCCCGTTGATCCTCGATAGTTAATCTGCAATACGGCCCAACCCAATGCCGCGTAGGCCTGATTCTTAAAGTTAAATGCCGGCCCATTCTGCCCGTGCGGACCGCCGTGAATATTGACAATCAACGGGTGCTTGCTGGTCGCCGTTATCCCCAGCGGTTTAGTCAGGAAAGCTTCTACCTTGAACTTATTGTCATTGCTGACGAAGGTGAACGACTCAGTTTCGGCGATTGTCTTGCCCGCCAATGCCTCCGAGTTCAGCGATGTGAACTGGCGGCTGGCTGCGCTGCCGTTCTTGAAGTAAAGCTCCGGCAAATCGGTATTCGTACCTAGCGCGTAGGCGATGGCGCCGCTTTTGCCAACTGAAAACTCACCTACTGTAGACATTCCGCTCACAATGGTTTCCGGCTGACCACCTGCCACCGGAAGGCGCGCCAGATGGGTGTTGCCGCGCTCCTGATAGGTGACAAAAACCGCCGAACCATCTGGTGACCAATGCAGAAAATGCTGGCGGTTATCGATAGACGCTCCAATCTCCCGGCGGTTGGATCCATCCGCTTCAATCAGGAAAGCATGCGTGTCTTCCATCGTCGTCTCACGGTCTGTAAGGCCGCGCGTCGTTCCCAGAAACGCTATGGTCCTGCCGTCCGGTGACCATCTGGGCGCGTATTCCGTGCATTCCGTCGCCGTGATCCGGCGAATGCTTCCGTCAGAAACCTTCAACGCGAACAAATCGTAATTGAAGAATTCATCCGAATTCGGCTCACGATTAGATGCAAACACGATCTCGCGTCCATCTGGCGACCAATCGATAGAATGCTCGTCGTAACTGCCGGTTGTTAGCTGATGCAGTTGCTTCCCCGCGATATCCACGGAATACAGATGAAGGCGCTTGTTGTCGTTGAAGTGCGTCATCCCTTCACTCGCCGTCGGTTTGTAAAGGTAGCGTGTAATCACCATCGGATCGCCCGCAGCCGCCTGCGTTTCAGGTCCCGCGCTCGACGAGACAAACGCGATCGACCTGCTATCCGGCGACCACGCAATGTCCTCACCTTGCCCGGGCAGCGGTGAATTGGTTCCGCTTACAGCTGCCAGAAATGTGGCGCCTGAGCCGTCAGCTTGCATAATGTGCAAACCGTGCTGTGCACCTTCGCCGCCCATGAAGGCGATCATCTTCCCGTCGCGAGACCAGCGTGGCTGCGAAGCCGAATCTTTTTCAGCGCCGGTGCGCACAGCCTTCTGCGTAGCAACATCCATAATCCAGATCTGCGTGTACGGCCGGCCAGGACGGTCGTTCATCGCCACCGAGTAAGCGATGTGATGCTCGTCGGGAGACAATTGAACGTCCGTCACCGATCGCATTCGATAAAGATCCTGGCTGCGCAGACCTTCGGCCGCGCCTATTTGCGAAACAATCAATAAAGCAAGTGAAAGGTGAAGACGGAACAAAGATTAATCCATTTCTGGCCGGGCGGCCGTGATGCCTCAGGCTAGCTTACCCTAATCAGCCTGTTATACGATGCACTTGCACCATGTTCACCACGACTGCCGATCTTATCCTTCCCAGTACCGTCACCGGTTCGTTCCCTCGTCCCCGCTGGTTCGATGTCAGCATGTGGGGCCGGCCCTTAGACACCTGCATGCTCGACATTCGCTTTCGCGAAAAGTTCCAAGATGCGCTGGCAGTCGTCATCAGCGACCAGGAACGCGCCGGTCTGGATATTCTGACGCTCGGTGATTTTCATCTCGACGAAGACATGGCCGGCCGGTCGTGGCATCACTATCCTATTCAGCGCTGGGCCGGATTCGAAGGCGACTATTTGCAGCCGGAAGAAACCACTGCGCCCTGGCTTCACTATCCTCCCGGCACGCTGCTGAACGAAATCTACACGGGTTGGCGATGGCCGCATGTGGTGGATAAGATTGAACACCGCCCGCTGGATTATCCAAAGCTCTGGCGCATGGGGCAGTCTAAAACGAGTAAGCCGGTGAAGTTCGGAACCTGCTGTTCGCAGGTGATGGCCCTATTCCTTGATATCCATACTCCCCAATACACCGACAAGCGACAGGTTATCTGGGATATGGCCGAAGCCATGAACAAGGAGTTGCTGGCGCTGCGCGATGCCGGCTGCCGCTGCATTCAGATCGAAGAGCCCACCTTTCACTTCATGGCCAATACCTATGGCAAAGACCACGACGAAGTGAAGTTCATGATTGATGCCTTCAATCGCGAAGTGCAAGGCCTGGATGATGTGGAACTATGGATTCACACCTGCTGGGGCAATCCCAACATGCAGCGCGTGATGGATAACACTAGTTACGCCAATTCCATTGAAATCTACCTGGAGCGTTGCCGCGGCGATGTCTGGACTTTGGAAATGAAAGATCGGAACCAGCAGGACCTGGAACTGTTCGAACCATTCAAAAACGATTTAAAGAAGAAGATTTGTATTGGAGCGGTGAGCCATCGCACGCTGCAGGCGGATACATCGGCTGATGTTGCCGCTGAAATCAGAAAAGCGCTGAAATATATTCCAGCGGAGCGGCTTATCGTTTCCAGCGACTGCGGTTTCGGACGCCAGGGATGTAACCGCGATATTGCTTTCTACAAGTCGACCGCCATTGCGCAAGGCTGCAATATCGTGCGGGCCGAACTAGGCTTTCCAACCAGATATGTGCCTGCAACGAATCCGCAGCTGCAGATAGATGTAATCCCGCCGCGTGCGCATTAAGCTCATTTTGCTAGCCTTGGCGGATGGAGAATCCTGGACTGAAGAAGGCGGTTCTCTCGGGCAACGAGACCATCGCCCAATCCATCGCATTGATAGCGCCAACGGCCTGCCCGTTGCTCACCGTTCCTCTGGTTTACGGTTCGGCAGGGTCGGGGACCTGGCTGGCCTTCCTGATCGCCACCCTAACCATAGTTCTCGTCGCGCTAAATATAAACCAGTTTGCCAGGTCGTCCGCCTCGCCTGGCTCGCTTTACTCCTACATCTCGTCGCACATGCATCCGGTGGTCGGCATGCTTGGCGCTTGGGCTTTACTTATCGCTTACGTAGCTACCGCAATAGCCATTGCAGCCGGACTGATGAACTACAGCGACGTGCTCCTGCGCAGCCTCTTTGGAGTTGAGGTCTTCCCGCTTCTGCTTGGCGCGGCGGGGGTTGGATTATGTGTTTTCCTGGCTTATCGGGATGTCAGGATTTCGGCTCAATTAATGCTCGGTTTGGAGATCATCTCGGTTTCTTTGATCCTGATACTGGCCGCAGCCGTGCTTGCCAGGCATGGCCTTCATGTTGACAAGGATCAAGTGACTTTGAAAGGGATGACTGCCGACAAACTCCGCCTGGGCTTGGTGCTGTCGATTTTTGCTTTAGTTGGATTTGAGAGCGCAACTTCCTTGGGGTCGGAGGCTAAGGATCCTCTCAGAAACATACCTAGGGCCGTTAAGTGGAGTGGTATTTTAGCCGGTCTGTTTTTTGTGCTGTGTGCCTACACCGAGGTGCTCGGCTTCCGTGGGAGCGGTGAAACCTTAGATAAAAGCGTTGCACCCATGCACGTGCTGGCTCGAACAGCTGGAATGCCTGCCTTCCTGGGAGTGCTGATCGATTTAGGCGCCCTGGTGAGCTTCTTTTCCTGCGTGCTCGCCTGTCTAACGGCAGGAGCCCGTGTGCTCTTTCTGATGGGGCAGAAAGGTGCCTTGCACGCGCTTCTTGGAGAGGCGCACGCCTCCAATCAAACTCCCCATCGCGCAGTGCTTATAAGTGGATTGGCGGTTTTTCTTCCCCTTGGAACACTGGTCTGGCTCGGAGTACCTCCGCTGGATATTTATGGCTTGCTGGGCACCTTGGCCACCTTCGGATTCCTGACCGCCTACATTCTTGTATGCATCGCCGCCCCTGTTTTTCTCCGCGCGCAAAGCCGGTTGAAGGCGCAAGACATCATAGTGTGCGCGCTCGCTTTACTGGCTATGGGCATTGTTCTGGAAGGCAGTATCTATCCGGTTCCGCCGCCGCCATACTCTTATCTGCCCTACATCTACCTGGGCTTAATGCTCGCCGGGCTCGCCTGGTCGATGATCCTGAACGGGAAAACGGCCGCGCTTTCAGGGGCTGAGGTGGCGTAACTCTAGACCCCATCTCGACGGTCGTAGGCCGTACTGTGAGATATGCCTCCACTCGCATGTAGCGGCGGAGTCAGCGCGTTACTTAAACTTGGCTCATGCGGTCATCTCTTCTAGCGCTCAGTCTGTTGTTCGCCACAGCTTCCATCGCTCCGGCAGACGTACTTTATTCGTTTGATTCTCCCGCTGATCAGGTCCACCACGTTCCTGCTGTCAGCTTGAGCTTCACGGTTCCGACGCTCCTTACTGTGACGACGACCATTGATACCGGCATTGATTCACCGGGCGTGTGGGGCTATCCAATCGAGAGCGTTACCATCAGCCCCGGTCTGAACAACACGAACCCCTTTGTGACCGTCCAATCGTATGCTCTCACTGTAACCGCCTACTACGAGGACAACACGTTGAATAACCTGTTTGGCACGCCCGTCGATCCTCAAATTTTTGACGCTTTCGGGCAGTATGTCGATGCGAGTGGCGATGTCTTGACCATTACCGATCTCAGTCCTGCTGCTACGGATCTCAGTGCTGCTGCCTCCGCCGCTCCAGAGCCATCTTTCTTCGCGGCTTTCGCGGTTTTTGCCGGCTTCGGGCTGCTTAGGGTTTTGCGACGTCGGGTGAACAGCTGAGATCGTGATCAACTCGACCACGGAATAAGTCTTCGTGCTCGAGGCGACTGGAGCCTGGAATCTAGCAAAAGATCAGGCCAGACGGTGGGCCTGTTGCTGGGTTGCGCATTAGAGCCCAGGGGGACGGATTCCAGGGTTCAGGCAGCCTTACTCTCGCCGATGGCGGGTTTAAGATTACAGGGCTAAAACCCGGCAAGTACAGCATGGTTGCTGAAGCGAAAATGGGACGCGTTTGAGGTGGGTGCTCCGGCACAAGTCGGCTGGCTACGAACGGCGTATCCGGCTTCCATAACTCTCGCGCCAGATGAAGTTGTATCCAACGTCGACATACAGATGCGGCAGGGGGCAGTGCATTCTATTCGCGGTACGGTGGCGAACGCGAACTCCTTAAAGCGATACCGTGTTGATCTCCAGAATGGGACGGATGTGACAACGCTCCGCATGGTAGATGTTCAGAGCGATGGAAGCTTTAACGTCAATGGAATTCCGCCGGGCCATTACGGAATGGACTTGGTAGGGCAGCGGATCGTCGAGCACATCGAGGTCGATGTGACTGACCGGGATCTCTCGGATGTTCGTCTGGAGGCGAAGGCGAGTCCTCATGTTACGGCTCGAGTTACCGGAGTTGCTGGAGCGGATGGCGAGAACATCAAGCTGTTCTTGCGGCCCGCCGTGAATCCCACAGCTCCGATCGTGTTTTCACGGCGGGACGGCACGGGTGTCTATACTTTTGAAGGACCGAGTCCGCGTCCGAATGTTGTCTTGGCGCTTGGACTGCCTTCCGGGATGGGTATTCGTCGCGTCAAGTTGAATGGGCGAGCGGTGGCGGATCTGGTGGTGGATCTGAGTCACGGCGGAGGTGAGATTGAGGTTGTGATCGGAGCTAGGTGAGGATTACCTCGGCTTCACAGATGTATTCGGCTGTGCCCGTGAGTCGAACGCTGGTGCCCGGTCTAAAGTCGATGTTGACTTCTCCGCCCGGCGATTGCACACGCACAGCATCAGCTGTTTTGTGGGACAACCGAGAAACAACGGCGGCAGCACAGGCACCGGAGCCACAGCCGAGAGTTTCACCGACACCGCGTTCCCAGATGCGAATGCGCAAACGAGTATGGCTTTCGACTACTGTCCAAAGGACGCAGGTTCGTTCGGGGAAGAGCGGGTGAGTCTCAATGACTGGGCTGAATTTGCAAAAATAATCGTCACTTGGTAGCTCGTCAACAAAGATCACGCTGTGAGTGACACCGGTGGAGACGCAATTAATTCTGAACGAGTAGCCGAGGATTTCTAACGGGTAATCCAAGACAGGACAGATCGGCCTCTCGAGGAGCATCGGGATTAAGGAAGGTGCGAGAAGCGGCTGACCGACATCCACCGTGATGGCGGGATGAGCGCCAAGGCCCACTGACTCAATGACTATCTTGCAGCGTTTGCGAAAACAATTGACGGAAAAGCGGCGTTCTGAGATGAGGCCGGCATCGTAAAGAAAGCGAGCGGCGCAGCGTATGCCGTTGACGCAGAAATCTTCAGTGCCATCGGGATTCCACATGTGGACACGATAGAAGTCGGCCTCTTTTCGAACGGCGAGAAGGCCGTCGGCACCTAAACCGTAATGACGACAACATGACTGCCTGGCACATTTGGGCCAATCAAGTTCGCCCGTTACAGCGGTATCAACAAGGAGAAAGTCGTTGCCGAGTGCCTGCATCTTCCAGACTTGGATCGGCTGGGCTGAGCTGATGCGCTCGCAAAGCAAAGGCGCGTAAGCGGGTGTCATACTGTGTGCACGACCTGGCGTTGAGAGGAAGCTGTTTCGGTTTTCAGCCAGCTGTCGAACTCGGCTAAGGTCTTGATCTTTTCAGAACGGAAGTAGAGATATTCCCTTATGTCTTTCGCTTTTGCAATATAGGCATCGTTGCTTGACCAGCTTGCATATTTGAGCTGATCGGTGCTGTGGGCGAGTTCCCAGAAAGATACGATTTTGAAGTCGAAAGTGATGAAGTCTTCAATGAGGCCGGGATCCAGATCACTATGCCGGACTATCCATGCCTCCAAGCCATTTGCTACGTGCTCCTTTATGACTTGAAGAAGGTTTGGTGACAAAACATCGTCCTGGAGGATGAAGGCACGGGTAATTGTGACTTTATGATCGCGATGGGCGGTGATATTGGCCTTCAGATACTCACGGCCGCCGGGAGAAGACCAAAATAGGGAATTACCTTTGGAAAAGGTAGTGGCAAAGATCTCTTTGCTGGAGAGC
Source organism: Bryobacterales bacterium (assembly GCA_003163855.1). Taxonomy (GTDB): domain Bacteria; phylum Acidobacteriota; class Terriglobia; order Bryobacterales; family Bryobacteraceae; genus Bog-105. The sequence continues at coordinate 146,976 of PLRJ01000194.1, forward strand.
ATTCGGTCCATAGCCCACTTTGAGGAGATGGCGGTCGGTGCCTGGACGACGCCGTCGAGGAAGCCTGCCATCTCCAGAGCGCAAGTGTTGACGCGGTTTCTAATGTAGTCGCAGAATTCGGGAGCTTCAAATTCAAGCGCCTTGCCAGCACCTGCGATGATCGTCTTCAGTTGAGTGGAGAGAGCCGGGTCTTTAAACACGGTAGCGCGCAGGCCCGCAACTGATTCCAGTGTTCGGTCGTTTTCTTTGAACCGGTGCTCTATCTCGCCTTTCAGGAATGCGAGCTGCAGCCGGCCGGTTAGGATCCACAACAGGCCTATACCGGCAAAGGCCCACAAAAGTGCTTCTTTTTCATCTTCCAATACTTTCCAGGAAAGGATGAGGATGACGATGCTGGCGAGCACTTCAGCCAGGAGGAAGATGACGACCTCTCTATCTCGGAGCAGGCGGGCTAGGCGGTGGAATATCATGTGCGGTCCTTGGCACCTGCATGGGTGCTCACTTGAGTAAGCGAAGACCAAGGTAGAAGTTGCGCAAATCTGGGAATAGCTCAAACGGCTACAAAGTTGTGCTTGGCCGAGCGTTGCCGGAATGTGTTCTCTAAGTCTCGCCACGAGCCTTTTGCAGCCGATGGATATGTACTCGTAAGAAAGCACACGGCGGTGGCGCAGATCGAAAGGTATATCAGTCGATTGAGAAACTCACGCAAAACAGGCACGATATCAGAGCCTCGCCGAAAGAGCCAGCGGTTTGCTTTCTTTTCATGCACCTGAACTATAAGATTCCATCAGGCTCGCTGCCTGCTTCTGTTCAACGTTTCTTTCTGTCACGGCAACTGATAAAGCGCCACCGGTCGGGAAAGGCGGCCGGCGGCGGAATAGGCCGTGCCAGGTAAAACTGCCCCCGTTCACTTTTCGGCTTTAAGACCCGCCGATGCCGGACCAGATCAGGTCAGTCAGGGCGTCGGTGTATTCGGGGGTGAGTGGCGCAAGGCCGATCAGTAGTCGGTAATAGAGCGGCGCGTACATTGCGTCCATCACCAGTTGCAGATCTACGCCGTCGCGCAGCAAGTGCTGGTAGCGTTCCATGCCGGAAAGGGCGTAGTCGCGGCGGGGTTTCACCCAGATGGAGCGGAAGGCCTCGGCGACTTGAGGGTCGCTTTGGGCGGCGGCGATGAATCCTTTAAACACGCCGGCGCGGGGGCCGGTGAGAAGCTTCACAAAGTTGCGAAGCTGGAGGCGCATGTCTTCGCGGAGATTGCCGGTGTCGGGGAAGGGAAGTTCCTGGGCGATGGATTCTCGCAAGGCTTCCAGCATGACGGCTTCTTTGTGGGGCCACCAGCGATAGATAGTTGACTTGCTGGCTCCGGCACGTTCGGCGATGGCGTCGCAGGTGACGTTAGGGTAGCCGGCCTCCTCCAGAACTTCCAGCGAAGCTTGCAGAATGCGGGTGCGGGCGTCTGTGTCGCGAGGCCGGCCGCGGCCACGCTGCGGGGCGAGTTCGGCGTCTTGGGGCGGGTGGAGAAGCGCAGACATTTACACTCTTCAGATTGCGCTACAGTATAAAAAGTTCCAGATTTCCGAAACTTTTGCGTATCGAAATAAATCCGAGCTTGTAGATGTGGATCGTCAAAGTAGCGCTTTCAAGGCCGTACACGTTTATTGTGCTCGCCTTATTAATTTTGCTCGTGGCTCCGATTACGATTCTGCGGACGCCGACCGACATCTTCCCGAACATTAATATTCCAGTGATTTCCGTGGTTTGGAATTACACGGGGCTGAGTCCTGACCAGATGGAGGGGCGGATCGTGTCGCCCTACGAGCGTGTGCTGACGACGACCGTAAACGATATTGAGCACCTGGAATCAACTTCGTTGAACGGCGTGGCGGTTTGCAAGATCTTTCTCCAGCCGTACGCGAATGTGACGACGGGTATTGCGCAGACTACCGCGGTTTCGCAGACGATTTTGCGCAGTTTGCCGGCGGGCACGGTGCCGCCGCTGATCATTACCTATAACGCGTCGAGCGTGCCGATTCTGCAGTTNNATGCAGGAGCAGGACCTGAACGATATCGGCATGAACTTTCTGCGGCCGCAGTTGGTGACGGTGCCGGGCGCGGCCGTTCCTTATCCTTATGGCGGGAAACAGCGGCAGGTGATGATCGATCTGGATCCGGGGCTGTTNNGATCTGGACCCAGGGCAGTTGCAGGCGAAAGGGCTGTCACCCATTGACGTAGTGAACGCTGTGACGGCGCAGAATTTGATTCTGCCTTCGGGGACGGCGAAGATCGGGCAGTTTGAATATGACGTCGATTTGAACGCGAGTCCGAAGGCGATTGCAGAAATTGCCGATTTTCCGGTGCGGGTGGTGGGCAATTCAACCATATATGTACGCGACATCGGAGGGGTGCGGAACGGCTTTTCGCCGCAGACCAATATTGTGCGGCAGGACGGGCAGCGCGGTGTGCTGCTGTCGGTCTTGAAGGCGGGCAACGCTTCGACGCTGGATGTGGTGCAGGGAACAAAGGATCTGCTACCGAAGGTGGCGGCGACGCTGCCNNAGCTGGCGCAGCACGCTGATCATCGCGGTTTCAATTCCGCTCTCGATCCTGACTTCGATAATTGTGCTGAGCGCGCTGGGGCAGACGATTAACATCATGACGCTGGGCGGACTGGCGCTGGCGGTGGGCATTCTTGTTGACGATGCCACGGTGACGATTGAAAACATCGAGCGCTACCTCGAAGGGGGAAACGAATTGCATGAGGCGATTCTGGAGGGCGCGGCGCAGATTGCGGTTCCTGCATTAGTTTCAACCTTGTGTATCTGTATTGTGTTCCTGCCGATGTTCTTCCTGAGCGGCGTGGCGAAGTTTCTGTTTGTGCCCTTGGCCGAGGCGGTAGTGTTCGCCATGATTGCGTCGTATGTGCTGTCGCGCACGCTGGTGCCGACGCTGGCGATGTACCTGCTGCGCGCCAAGAGCCATACGCAGAACAAGAGCTACAACCCGCTGGTGATTTTCCAGCGCGGGTTTGAGCGGTTGTTTGAGCGGACGCGGCTGGGGTACCAATCGATTCTGACGACGCTGGTATGGCGCAGGTTCGTGTTTGTTCCCGTATTCCTGATTGCCTGCGTGGCGACGTTGTTGTTAATTCCGGTCCTGGGACAGGACTTCTTTCCAAGCAGCGACTCTGGGCAGTTCAAGCTGCACGTTCGGGCCAAGACCGGCACGCGCATAGAAGAGATGGCTCGGCTGTGCGACATGGTGGACGGCGCCATCAGGCGGCAGATTCCGAAGAATGAGCTCGACACCATTCTGGACAACATCGGGCTGCCCTACAGCGGCTTGAATCTGTCGTATAGCAATTCGGGGCAGTTGGGTACAGCGGATGCGGATATCCTGGTGAGCCTGGACGAAAAGCACCATCCCACAGACGACTATGTGAAGGCTCTAAGGCGGACGCTGCCAAAGGAGTTTCCTGGCACTACCTTCTACTTTCTGCCGGCGGATATTGTGAGCCAAATTCTAAACTTCGGTTTGCCGGCGCCGATTGATATACAAATTGCCGCGAACGATGTGCAAGCCAGTAAGGCGTATGCGGACAGAATTCTGCCGCAGTTGCAGAAAATACCGGGCGCGGTGGATTTGCACGTTCACCAGGTGTTTGACCAGCCCAAGCTGCATATTGAAGTGGACCGGACGAAGGCAGCGGGCAGCGGTTTTACCCAGAATGATGTGGCGCGTAGCCTGTTGACATCGTTAAGCGGCAGCTTTCAGACTCAGCCGACGTTCTGGTTAAACCCGAAGAACGGCGTCAGTTACAGCCTGGTGACGCAGACCCCTCAGTATAGGATCCAGTCGCTGTCAGATTTGCAGAATATTTCGATTTCGAGCACAAATCAGAAAATGCCCGAGATCCTGAACGATGTGGCGAATATTCAGCGCGAGAGCGAGCCGGCGGTAGTGACGCACTACAATATTCGCCGTACCATCGACATCTATGGAACCGTGCAAGGGCGTGATCTAGGCGCAGTGGGCGCGGATATTGAGAAGGTTTTGAACGCGAACAAGAAATACGTGGCGCGCGGGACCGAGGTGGTGGTGCGCGGGCAGGTGCAAACTATGCATGAGTCGTTTGTGGGGCTGCTGGCGGGCTTGGCGGGCGCGATTGTGCTGGTTTACCTGCTGATTGTGGTTAACTTCCAAAGCTGGCTCGATCCGTTCGTGATTATTACGGCTCTGCCGGCGGCGTTGGCGGGCATTGTGCTGTTTCTGTTTGTGACGCATACTACCGTGAGCGTGCCGGCGTTGATGGGCGCCATCATGTGTATGGGCGTGGCAACGGCGAACTCGATCCTGGTGGTGAGTTTTGCCAAGGAGCAGTTGAGCAAGCACGGGAATGCGTTGGAAGCGGCGCTGGAGGCGGGTTCGACGCGGTTCCGGCCCGTGTTGATGACGGCGCTGGCGATGATTATCGGCATGATTCCCATGGCGCTAGGGCTGGGTGAGGGCGGTGAGCAGAATGCGCCGCTGGGCCGGGCCGTGATTGGCGGTTTGACGATGGCCACGATGGCGACCTTGTTTTTTGTGCCGTGCGTTTTTGCACTGGTGCATGGCCTTGGACGTGGGAAGAAGTTAGCGCCCGCGCGCGCTAGCAGGCAAACGGTTGAGGCGTAGAGAGTTTTTATGCAAACAGAGCAAGAGCAAGTAACGATTAGCGATACGGCACAGAAGGCCGGGAGTGGTGCGCATGGTTCGAATGTAAAGGGATTGCTGATCCTGGTTTTGGTTGGGGCGATTGTTTTGGGTTACGTGATCTGGTCGGGCATAACGTCGCGCGCGCAGGCGAGCACAACGCTGGCGCATGACACCGATGAACTCGCAGTGCCGACGGTTTTGGTAGCCAGTCCTAAAGTGACGCCGGGGGCGGAAGAAGTAGCGCTCCCGGGTAATATGCAGGCCTTCATCGATACGCCGATTTGGGCGCGGGCCAGCGGCTATTTGAAGAACTGGTATGTGGATATCGGCGGCCATGTGAAGCAGGGTCAGCTGCTGGCGGATATTGAAGCGCCGGAAGTTGACCAGCAACTGCAGCAAGCGAAGGCCGAACTGGGGACCGCACAGGCGAATTTGAAGCTTTCGCAAGTGACGGCGGAACGTTATACGAATTTGTTCAAGACCGATTCAGTATCGAAGCAGGACGTGGACAATGCGGTGCAGGACCAGGCTGCTAAAACAACGGCAGTGACTTCGGCGCAGGCAAACGTGTCGAGGCTGGAACAACTGGTGGCGTATGAAAAGGTCTATTCGCCGATTGACGGAATTATCACTGCGCGCAACATTGATATCGGCGCGCTCGTGAACGCGGGGTCGAACACGCCGGGCCGTGAGTTGTTTCATGTGGCTTCGAATTCGACGCTGCGCGTTTATGTGAGCGTGCCGGAAGCTTATTCACAGGCCGCGCGGCAGGGTGTTCCGGCCTATTTGACGTTGAACGAATTTCCTGGGCGGAAGTTTCCCGGCACATTGGTGCGCAATGCGCAGGCGATTGATATGGCGTCGCGCACGTTGCTGGTGGAAGTGGACGTCCAGAATCCGACAGGTGAGTTGCTGCCGGGGTCGTATGTGGAAGTGCATTTGAAGATGCCTTCGAAGATACCGGCGGTGACAGTGCCATCGAACGCGCTGCTTTTCAGATCGCAAGGTTTGCAGGTGGCACGAGTGGCGAACGGAAGAACGGAACTGGTGCCTGTGATTTTGGGGCGCGACTACGGAGACACGGTAGAGATTGTTTCGGGAATCAAACAGCAGGATCAGGTGATCTTGAATCCAAGCGATTCGATACTGGGTGGTCAACAGGTGCGGATCGCGCGATGAAGATGCGACCTCAGTGGATTTTGGGCGCGGCGGCGCTGGTGCTATCGCTTACCAGTTGCGATAACGGTCCGCAGTATACGAAGCCAACAGTGCCGGCGGCTCCCGAGTTTGGCGAGCAGGCGCCGCAGAGTTTCCAAGAGAGTCCTGGCTGGAAGACGGCGCAGCCAAGCGACGCGATGTTGAAGGGCAAGTGGTGGGAGATTTTCGGCGACACGCAACTGAACGGCTACGAGGAGCAGGTGGGGCCCGCGAACCAGAGTCTGAAAGTGGCCGAGGCGAATTTTCGCGAGGCGCGGTCGAATATTCAATACCAGCGATCGTTCCGCTTCCCGACGGTGAGTGCGAATCCTTCGATTACGACGAATCGGATTTCGAGCCACAATCCTACGGGTGCGCAGGGGTTGGTGTACGGCGAGTTTAGCCTGCCGATCAACGCGTCGTTCGATGCCGACTTGTGGGGACGGATACGCAAAGCGGTGAACGCGGCGCAGGAGCAGTATCAGGCGTCGGCAGCGGATTTTGAAAACGTAAAGCTGGAACTGCAAACCGAACTGGCGTCTTATTACTTTGAAGTGCGCAGTTTGGATGCGGAGAAGCAGTTGCTGGACGACACGGTGGTGGCGTACCGGCGGGCTCTGGAGTTAACACAAAATCGATTTGCTGGCGGGGTCGCAGCCAAGGCCGAAGTGGCGCAGGCGCAGACGCAGTTGAGCCAGACAGAGGCGCAAGAGATTGACCTGGGTGTCCAGCGGGCGCAACTGGAACATGCGATGGCGGTGTTGACGGGGCGGGTTCCGGAAGGCTTTCATGTTTCGGTTTCGCCTTTGCTGCGCACGCCGCCGCCGGTGCCGCTTGGCCTTCCTTCTCAGTTGTTAGAGCGGCGTCCCGACGTGGCGGCCACAGAGCGGCAGGCAGCAGCCGCGAATGAACAGATTGGTATTGCCAGAGCGGCGTTTTATCCTGACTTGGTGATTGCGGCGAGCGGTGGATTTCAAGCGGGCAGCATCGTGAATTGGTTCACTTGGCCGAGCCGGTTCTGGGGATTGGGGCCGCAGTTGGCGCAGACGATTTTTGATGGTGGCCAACGTAAGGCGCAGTTGCAGACCGCGCAGGCGGCTTATGACGCGACGATTGCGAATTACCGGCAGACGGCTTTGACGGCGTTTCAGGAGGTGGAAGACAACTTGGCCGCCCTAAGAATTCTGGAGCAGGAATCGGCCAAACAGCATGAGGCGACGGAAGCGGCGGTCAGTTCGCAGCAGTTGGAGATGAACCGATATAAGGGCGGGCTAGACACGTATTTGTCGGTGATTACAGCGCAGAGTATTGCTCTGACGAACCAGCGTACGGAAGTGGATTTGATGCGGAGAAGGATGGATGCGAGTGTTCAGTTGATTCGGGCGCTGGGGGGTGGTTGGGATACGAGTAAGCTGCCTAAGACTTGATGGATGCTCAGTGCAGCTTACTTGGATTGCAGCGCCGTGAAGAATGTGCGAGGTAGCGGGCATTTTGCTCTGCGTTCGCAGGTCGCCTTAACGCGCAAAGCCATGTTGTATGCGCGAGTCCTATTTGGTGCGATCCTAATGGCAGAAGTAGGAATAGGATTCTAGAATGACGATCGACGAACGGCTCGACCGGCTTGCCGAACGACACGAAGCGTTAACACAGAGCGTCGAGTTGATGCGGCTAGAAGGGCAAGAACAGGGCAAAAGAATCGCCGAACAGGGCAAAGATATCGACAGAGTTTTACTTGCAATCGAAAGGACGGCGAAAATATCCGCAGCCTGGCACGAATTGCGGAAGCGCCTGCGCATCGTTTGTATGATCTAGAAGGCGGAAATTCAGTAACTTAGCATTTAGTTGCGCTTTGTCGCTTGTAATTATCTGACGGAACTGGCGACGCACGAGCCCACTTCTGAGGAGCTAGTCTGTCTGAGAGCTTGGATGCAACGATTTCAGGAGCGCCCTCCCTCACAGAGTGACAACTTGACGACAGTAACCTAGGTAGACCTGAAGTATGCAATCGACAATTTACATAGCTACTATCTTGGGTGCCTTACTTGGCGGTCAATTACGGGTCCTGTCGGCGGCGGCGCCCTGGAATCGGCTATCGTCGCAGGAGGTCTTTCCGCGCTTACTGCTGGACTGGTCAGTTTGGCAATCCCGAAAAATATGCCGTTAAATACAAGTCGGAAATCACGGCGGGTAAGTTCTTAGTGGTTGCGCATGGCATGGCCGAGTAACTGGAGCAAGCGCATGCGATACTGACCGGCACATCCCCGCTTAGCATTGAAAAGCACGAAACGGCCAGGGCGTAAACTGAGCTTCTTTCAGGCAGTTGCTACTCTGCAACCCACCGCCGCTTTTCAAGGTACCCCATTTGGCGCAGCCCCACTTGGCCGGCACTTTCCCCTTGAATCGGGAAGGGCGGCCAAGAAGTTGACGCCCTAAGTGGCCGTATCCGCTCGTCAACTGTCAGCATTACCAGTGCGGAAAATAGTAGCAGTTTCTCTCGAAGGCCGATACGATTAAGGTGAGCCCCAGAGTAATCTTGAAAAAACTGATACGCTTCCCAGCGGTAGTTTTGCTTTACACTCTTCAACTCGCAGCGTCGACTGCTCTGCCAACTCTGACAACCGCCCGCGCCGTTCACGACATGCCCGTGCAGGAAGCTCGAAGAGCTTACCCTGTGCATTTACGGGTTGTTGCTCTTGTGCCACTGAACTGGTTCAAAGGAATGTTTGTGGACGACGGCCTCAGTGGAGTTTATGTAGGAATGGATTCCCTCGCCGCCGAGGCCCGAAACATTATGCCGGGGATGATTCTAGATATAGATGGGGTGACCGAACCGGGGCATTTTTCTCCGGTGGTGCAGGCATCGAAAGTTCGCGTGGTCGGCCAACGTCCCCTACGGCAGGCGAGACGCGTAAGTCTTGATCATTTATCGGGCGGGGCACAAGATGGACAGTGGGTGTCAGTTGAAGGTACGGTCAGGGCTGCGCGCCTCAAAGGAGGCATACTGACGCTGGTAATCGGTTCTGGCGACTTTCGCCTGGAAGTCGTGGTTGCTCACGGCAACGAAGACGAAGCGCGGCGGCTGGTTGATGCCAAGGTCCGGGTAAGTGGAGCGATGGGTTCGCAGTGGAACCATCGCCGCCAGATGATTGGCATAGTGATGTACACTCCCAGTCTCCAGCAGATGCAGATTCTGGAAGCTGCGCCCAAGGATCCTTTTCTTCTGCCGGTGAGACCGGCCGGTGAAATGATCCGTTATACGCCGGGCGAACAACCGGTGCATCGGGTGCGCATAAAGGGCTCGGTCATTGCGTTCTGGCCGTCCAGGTCTTTGTTCGTGCGGGATGGCGATCTGAGCGTCGAAGTACAAGCGGATGGGAAATCCGACTTTCGCGTTGGTGATCTGGTGGATGTGGTCGGGTTTCCGGCAGCTAGAGAATACACCTATCAGTTGCAGGACGCGGCCATTCGCAGAGTCGCTGCCGGACCACCACCTACCGCCAGGAAGGTAACTCCGCAGCAGGCTCTAACCGGTGACTTCGACGCAGATCTGATCCAAATGGACGGCGTGTTGATGAACACGGAGAAATCTGAGAGCCAGTACAAGTTGCTGATGCGAGCAGACGGCATCGCGTTCTCCGCTACATTGCCATTGCCGGCAAACGAAGCAAGGTTGACCGACTTGCATGAAGGCGCGCTGATCAGAATGGCCGGCATATGCGTCATTGACGAGACCGAAGAGACGAGAAAATTCCGGGTCGCGAAGTCTTTCCGAATAGTCGGACGTTCGGCGGACGATCTGGTGGTGTTGAAAAATCCTTCGCCCTGGACGGTTCGGCGCGTACTATCCGCGCTGGCCATAACTCTCGTCGCAGTCGCATGCGTGCTGACGTGGGTTATTGCCTTACGCCGTCGCGTGAAGATTCAGACTCGGGTGATACAGCAGCAACTAAAAGACGCCGAGATGCTGAAAGAAGCAGCCGAAACTGCCAATCGCACCAAGGGGGAGTTTCTGGCTAACATGAGTCACGAGATTCGCACACCCATGAACGGAATCATCGGCATGAGCGACCTGATTTTGCATAGCCCGTTGAATGAGGATCAGCGCGATTGCCTGAAGGTGGTGAGAGCTTCTGCGAATTCGCTGCTGGGACTCATCAACGACATTCTTGACTTCTCAAAAATTGAAGCGGGCAAGCTGGAGTTCGAGCCGGTTGACTTCAACATTCGCGATTGCGTGGAAGAAACGACGCGGATGCTCGCCTTTCGTGCGGCAGAGAAACACCTGGAACTAAATTGCGAAGTGCGCGCGGATGTTCCGGAAATCCTGGTGGGCGACCCCACTCGACTGCGCCAAGTGATGTTAAATCTGATGGGGAATGCGCTGAAATTTACCACCGCAGGCGAAGTGGCCCTGGAAGTTTCGCTTGATTCACACCGGGCGTCCGTGGGTGCCAACGGCGCGGAAGAATTCAGCCTGCTTCATTTCACCGTCACCGATACCGGCATTGGAATTGCGCCGTCAGCACAGGAAAATATTTTTGAACCCTTTGTGCAGTCGGACGTTTCTACTACCCGCAGATTTGGCGGCACGGGTTTGGGCCTAAGCATTTGCCGCCGATTGGTCCAAATGATGAACGGCCGGATTTGGGTTGTCAGCGATCCTGGCAGAGGCAGCCAGTTTCACTTCACCGTCGAACTTCTTTGCGCTTCTGGCAGAACTGGTGGCAAGCCTGTTCAACAGCTGGAAATCGCTCTTTTGAAGGGCTTGCGCGTTCTGCTGTTGGACGACCATTCGCGGGGGATTGGCATTCTGTCCCGATTGGCGGCGCACCTCGGGATGCATCCGGTAATCGGAGCGGACCCCGAGCAATGCATTGAATTACTGCGTGGCGCAACCGCAATGGGCTCTCCCTATTCAGTTTTCTTGTTTGCGACGGAATACGCACTCCCCGACGGGACGTTGGTTGCGAAAAGAATCGCGACCGATCCGGAACTGAGAGGCACGAAGATTTTGGCGATAGCCGCAGGAGTGGAGCAAGCGTCGCTCTGTGGGCGATTAGGTTTCCACGGTTTTGTGACAAAGCCTTTCCGACGGCACGAGTTGACGCGAGCAGTAGCAAAGGCTTTAAGCGGAACTCCAGTGTCGATGCTTCAGGAAGCCACGTACGACTTGGTTTCGGCTTGTCGTCTCACCCCCACCGCCAGGCCTCAAGCTGCCGCAGGTTTCGGGCTGCGCATTCTGGTGGCTGAAGATAATGCGATAAATCAGAAGATTCTCTTGCGCCTTTTAGAGCGGCAAGGCCATCAGGTTATCGTTGCCTGGAATGGCCGCGAAGCCATTGAGTTGATCGGCCGTGAAGCGGTGGACCTGGTTATCATGGACGTCCATATGCCCGAGATGGATGGCCTGGAGGCGACCATCGCGATTCGTGAACAAGAAAAAAAGAGCGGTGAGCATCTGCCTATCATCGCGGCCACAGCTTGCGCCATGAAAGGTGACAAGGAAAGGTGTTTGCAGGCTGGAATGGATACTTACGTTGCCAAGCCAATCCAGACGCAGCAACTGCTCGACGTCATCAACGAGCTAATGGGCCGGAAACGCGAGTTGGTCAGTTAAAAAGCGCAAAGGGCACAATGCCGTGCCGCCAACAAGATTACGAAAACTTCGATAAAGGCGGCCCCGGAGTGCCCGTTTTGACCGGCGAGATTTTTCCCGCCTGCCCACAACTTCTCTTCTTGATCCCAAAGAATACCGCCGAAGCGCTGCAACTGGTTTATAAAGGCGCGGGCTTTTTGCAGAAAGGCGACGATTCGGGCGCCGAGCAGGCGTTTCGACGCGCTGTGCGTACAGATAAGAGGTGCTTTGTCGCCTGGAAGTATCTGACGGAATTTTTAGCCACGCACGAACGTACTGCCGAGGCGCTTACCTGTCTGAAACATTTAGTTGCGACAGCGGATCTGGATGCCGCGAACCTGCTGACCTGCGGCGAGAAGAGCGGTTATTTGAAGCAGTATGCGCAGGCGAAGGACCTGGCAGAGCGGGCGATGCAGATGGATGCTTCGCTGCGGAATCGGGCGGAACTGCTGCTGGCGCAGTTGGATGGCATTGATGAGCAATGGGAATCGGCGCTGGGCCGACTGAATTTCATTCTGCGGACGGAGCCCGAAAACATTGAAGCACTCGATCTGCGGCGCAAGTGCTGGAACAATCTTTGCAGGCTAGAGGAAGAATTAGCAGACATCGCCAAGCTGCTGAAGCTGAAGCCGGACGAGAATATGCATGGCGCTTACTTGTTCAAGTTGAATCAGGCGGCGCATACAACGCCGGAGAAGTTGTTTATTGAGAGCCATCTTTGGAACTTGATTTACGCAGCCCCGCTGGCGGCGAAGATACAGCCGCACAGAAACATACCAGACCCGAAGCGGCGCCTGAAGCTTGGCTATGTATCACCGGATTTGAGCCACCACGCGATCATGAAGCTGCTGCCGGCGGCGTTTGACAGGTACGACAAGGCCCAGTTTGAAGTGTTCGCGTATTCAATTGATACGAAGCGGGACGAGTCCACGGAAGCGGTAGAAAAGATGGCAGATCACTTTGTGGAACTGCCGCCGGAGCGCGAAACTATCGCGGCACGGGTGCGAGCGGACGAGATCGACATTCTGGTGGATTTGGCCGGTCATACCACGACCGAATCGCTGATGGCCTTTGCGCTGAAGCCTGCGCCCGTGCAAGCCACCTGGCTGGGGCTGATGGCGACAACGGGAATGACCACGATGGATTATTTCATCGGCGACCAGCACATTCCCAGGCCGGGCACGGAGCAACTGTTCAGTGAACGGGTTTATCGCCTGCCGCGCGTGCACAGCTGTTTTCGTCCGTCGGGCGACGCGAACATCGTACGGCCGCCATGTTTAGCCAATGGCTATATCACGTTCGGCTGTTTTAATAATCAGCGGAAGATTAACCGCGACGTGGTGAAGGTCTGGTCAGTGATTATGCATCTGACTCCGGGCAGCCAGATGATTTTGAAGTGTCACGGTTTAGGCAATGCCATCAATCAGCAGCCGTTGAAGGAGTGGTTCGACGAGGGTGGCATTGCGCTCGACCGCATTCACTTTGAAGACCGCAGCGCCAACATCGAGTATTTGGAGGCTTTTAACAAGGTAGACATTGCACTCGACCCGTTTCCCTACAATGGGGGAACAACGAGTCAGGATGCGCTGTGGATGGGCGTGCCGCTGGTGTCTTTAGAGGGGCGTTTAGCGGTTGGCTGCGCGGGCAAGAACATTTTGAGCACGGTGGGATTGCCGGTGGCCGCGAGTCCAGAGGAGTATGTGACGCTGGCTTGCGCCCTGGCACAGGCGATGCCGTCAACGCAGGACATCCGGGTCAGGGTGCATATGGCGATGAAGAATTCGGCGCTTTTGGATGAGCCAGGTTTGATGCGCGCGCTGGAGGCAGCGTACCGCGATATGTGGACGACCTGGTGCGCAGCGCAGTAGAGCGTGGCAGCCAAGCGGAGCCCCCGGCCGAGATGCTGGAGGCGGCACAGCTTGTGCATGCGGGCGCTCAGATTCTGAACCAGGGAGACGCGGGGAAAGCGTTAGAGCATTGGGCTGAGGCGGAACGGATTTTCCCCGCGTGCGCCGCGACTTGGAAGTTCCTGAAAGAGCTGAAGATCAAAGCCGGTTTGCAAATCAGTAAAGAAGGCATCAAGAAGGAAGCGTGGGAAGAAGTTATCGCTACGTCCACGCGAGTGTTAGAGACTGATGCGAGCAATCTTGAGGCGCTGGACCTGCGGAGGTACGCCTGGTATCGATTGGGCAGCTTGGACCATCACTTGGCGGATACGAAGCGGAGCCTCGCGATAGCGCCCGACGTTGAGAAGCACAATGGGCTGCTATTCAAGCTGAACTTTCTGCCGGAGACGACACCCGAGAGCCTGTTTGAAGAGGCACGGAACTGGGACAGGTTGTATGCGCAACCGCTGGCGGAGAGCATTCTGCCGCACACGAACTCACGCGTGGGGAACCGTCGATTGAAGGTGGGCTATGTGTCGCCGGATCTTTATCATCACCCGATTATGAAATTTCTGCCCCCGGTGTTTGAGCTGCACGACAGGGTGGGATTTGAAATTTTCGTTTATGACATCGGCACCAAGAGAGACAGCTTTACCGAGTATGTGAGGCAGTCGGTGGAGCATTTCGTCGAACTGCCGGCGGATAAAGAGGCTATTGCGCGGCGAGTGCGCGCCGATAGCATCGACATTTTAATAGATCTGGCGGGGCATTCGATGGCGGCCGAAGGGTTGCTGGCCTTTGCATTAAAGCCCGCGCCGGTGCAGGCAACGTGGCTCGGTTGCATGGCGACGACCGGGATGGCGGCAATGGATTATTTCATCGGTGATGCGAATATGCCATGCCCTGGAACTGATCATTTATTCAGCGAGAAGGTGTTGCGCCTGCCACGCGTGCAGTCCGTGTATCGGCCGGTGGGCGAGCATGAAGTTGCCGCCCCGCCTTGTTTAGCGAACGGCTATCTAACGTTCGGCTGCTTCAATAGCAAGACAAAAATAACGCGCGCGATGGTGCAAGCTTGGTCGGTTATTCTGCATTTGCATCAGGGAAGCAAGCTGCTGTTGAAGTCGTGGGGACTGGATAATGAGGGCGCGCAGAGTGAGTTGAAGGCGTGGTTCGCGGAGGATGCCATCGGACTGGATCGCATTCTGTTTGAGGGGCATAGCCTGCCGTCGGAGTATTTGGGGGCTTGGAACAAGGTAGATATTGCGCTGGATCCGTTTCCTTATAATGGCGGCTCGACGACGCTGGATGCTTTGTGGATGGGTGTGCCGGTGGTTTCGCTTACGGGAAGGCTGGGGGTGAGTTGCGCGGGAGTGAGCTTGATGCCGCCATTGGGGTTGCCGGTGGCGCGAACGTTTGAGGAGTATGTTTCCATTGCGGTGCTGCTGGGCAACAAGGTGGTGGCGGCGCCGAAGAGCCGGGCTCAGTTGCGTCAGGCGATGCAACGGTCGGCGGTGATGGATGAGGCGGGGTTGGTGCGCGCTTTAGAGGACGGGTATAGGGAGATGTGGCGGGGTTGGTGTTTGGGGTAGAGGGGGTTCTGACGCTGGGCGAATCGCCGCCAACACGCCAGCAACCTCTCAGGCGGAAAGCTCTTCGTTTGGATTCGCACTCAAAGGTTAAAATGCCAGAGTGTCCGAAGTGCAGCCGAGATTGCTCCGTGGCAGAGAGATGAGTGGCACCAGTCGTCTTGTACTGACCGTAATCCCGCTTATGATTGCGGCTGTTATGCCCTCGTTCTTAGTGGCGCAGCAAGCGGGTTCGTCGACAACTCCTCCAATTCCTTCCTCTAAGCAGTCATCTAGTGATACGGGTAACCCGGTTGTCTTTCAGGACCCTCAAAGCAAGCCGCCCGACCTGCCGCCACCACCCACCATTGCGCTTCCTCCAGCTTATTCCAATCCAGATGTTCCGCTGCTGATTGCACCTCCTCCGCCAACACCCCCTCTACCGACCGACTTTCATCCGCGCAGGCTTGAGTCCGCGTCCGAGATTATCAAGGTCATGCTCGGCTTGGTTTTCATGTTTGGGCTGGCTTACTTAGCCGGCAACCCGAGTATTCAGGAACTCGAAGAGAAGCTGCGAATCACGCATGTCGTCACTGCCGGTTTGCCCTTCGTTTTCCTTGGCGTAATCGCGCACACGCGCGCTGTCGGTATCCTCTCGGAATCCGTGCTGTGGGAACTTCGTCCGCTGCTCGCACTTGGGCTCGGCTGGATCGGTTTCGCAGCCGGCTTTCGCTTCGATTCAAAACTTGTGCAATCGATACTGCCCGGAACAAGCGCCGTCAGCTTACTCACCGCCTCCATACCCTTCGTCACCATAGTGGGCGCTTGCGCTGTTCTGCTCGTCTTCGTGGAGCGCTCTCCAGTTAACGCCATTTTCCTGCGCGACGCCATGATGCTGGGCACCGCGGGCGCCATGACTGCGTACACCGCGCCAAAATTGATGGATCCTCGGCCCGCGGCCATTTCCGTCGATCGCGTCAATTCCGTCGTCATTGTCGAACAACTTGCCGGATTCATAGGTCTACTAGTGGTAGCCGCCTATTTCCGCACTGAGGATGGTTCGGTCGCGTGGCGGCTGCCTGGAACTGCCTGGCTCTTTATCACGCTCGGCATGGGCACCATGGTCGGAGCCCTGGTTTGGGCCATGCTTGCCGCAGTCAAAGCGGGCCCGGAGTTCACGCTCCTCATTCTTGGCTCAGTCTGTTTCACCGCGGGTATGGCCAGCTTTCTTCGCATCTCACCTCTCTTCGTTTGTTTCGTAGTTGGGCTCATAGTGGTAAACCTGCCGGGGGGGCCGAAAGATCAAATCCGCCAATCGCTCGAGCACATAGAGCGGCCCATCTACCTCTTGTTTCTGCTGGTCGCCGGCTCACTCTGGGACGTTGCCGCCTGGCAGGGATGGGCGTTAATGTTTCTCTTTGTTCCCGCTCGTTTGTGCGGCAAGTGGCTCGGCGTCCGTATGGGCCGCCAGCTTGTGCCGGGAGGTCTCACTCCAGATGAGCGGCGCAGCCTCATCTTCTCGCCGATGGGCGCCCTGTCTATAGCCATCGTGGTGAATGCGCAGGACCTTTACTCCGGCGCCGCTATCCCGTGGATGGTAACGGCTGTGATCGGCGGGGCCATCGTGACAGAAATCATCGTTCAGGTCTCCGGCCGCGGCACCGTGCTCAAAGCACCGGCGCTGAGTCTGTCGTGATCTTCATGCGCATGCTCTTTGTCATCGTGCTTGCAGGTCTTATGCAAGCGGCACGTTCTTTTGCGCCTGACACCTCGCTCGGCGGCGGAGCTGCTGGAACCGCCTTAGCTTGCGGCTATCTGCTCCTCTCCGCTTTCCTGATGGGTTCTATATTCAAGTCGCTGCGCCTGCCTCGTCTCACCGGCTATTTGACCACTGGCATCATCGTGGGTCCTCAAGTGCTCGACCTCGTCAGCACTCCCATGGTTTCCAACCTGCAGATCTTTAACGGAATCGCCACAGCGCTCATAGCTCTCACTGCGGGTGTCGAACTCGACCTGCGCTCCATGCGCCCGCTGCTCAAAAGCATCAGTTGGCTTTCGGGTCTTGCGGTTTGTGGCACCATCGTCTTCATCAGCTCCGTTGTATTTTTGCTGCAAAGCCGCTTGCCATTTATGCATGGCCTGGCGGCTCATCAGATCGCGGCAGTATCTTGTGTTCTTGGAGTGACGATGGTTGCCCAGTCACCGGCAGTAGTGGTTGCGCTCCATTCGGAGATGGCCTCCGACGGCCCACTAACTAGGACCGTTCTTGGTGTCGTGGTGCTTTCTGATCTTCTCGTCATCGTACTTTTCGCTATCGTCTCCTCTGTAGCAAAGACGATGCTGGGCTCCGAGACAGACGCTCTTCGCGCTGCGGGCGCGCTCGCCTGGACAGTGATCGGTTCCATCGCCATCGGCGGACTTGTCGGAGTTGTTATCTCCACTTATCTCTGGCTTGTCAAGGGACGCTCGGCGCTATTTGTCCTTGCGGCCGCGTTCTTAGTGGCCGAGGTGGGGCAGAGAATTGATCTCGACCCGTTACTGGTGGCGCTGGCTGCCGGCGTGTTAATTCGCAATGCCAGTGATCATGGAAAGCGTCTTCAGCAAGAAATTGAGGCATCGTCTCTGCCTGTCTATGTCGTTTTTTTTGCGGTCACAGGCGCAACAGTTCACATTCGTGAACTGCTGGTGGTCGGCATTCCCGCCATCCTGCTAATCCTCACTCGCGCTGCGGGCTTCATCGGTTTGGGCCGCGTCGCCACCACCTTCGCTGACGCCCCGCGCCAAGTGAAGAACTTCATCGGATTCGGTCTCATACCACAGGCCGGGCTAGCGCTTGCATTAGCCTTGCTCTTCGTGAAAACCTTTCCCAGGATTGGCGCGGCGGCCTCGGCACTGGTCTTCGGCACTGTTGCCCTGAATGAGATGCTCGCTCCGGTACTCTACCGATTTGCCCTTATCCGTGCGGGCGAAGCCGGAGCTTCAGAACAGCCAGTGCCCACTCCAGAAACTCTGACAACCGATTCCAAAGGAGTTATCAGCGCCGCACAGTGAAATCAACAGTGACACTGTGAGCAATTCCTCCCCCAACGGCCGTAATCGTAATCGGGTAAGTAGCAGTTGTCACATTGCGCGATACTGACAGGGTCATCTTGGACGAACCCGTCCCACTAAGCGAGTTAGGACTGAAGCTAACCTTTATGCCGGTGGGCTCGCCTGCCGCCGACAAAGCGATGGGCGAGGAAAAGCCGCCTGACAAACTGATTGTGACGGTAACTGAACTACTTTTACCAAGAGTCAGCACTTCAGAGGGCGGCCCTGCGGATAGCGTGAACCCTGCGGCAGTGGTGGTTGTGGTCGACGTCAATGCGTTAATCAATCCGCTTCCGTTCGGACTGCCCCAACCAGTCACAAGATCATAGCCGGGCGCCGCCGAATAGCTGCCCGACGTGCCGCTTGTAACGTCGTGGAAATCCGCGCCATAGCTGGCGGTCAGATTCTGCGCATAAATGATCGGGTCGATAAATCCTACCGGCGCTTCACCGTTGGCCGCCGCCTGTTGATTCACCAGCGCCAGATAGCCTGCCCACAAAGGGGCGGCAAAGCTGGTTCCCCCCAGTTGGTTCGACGCGCAAGTCGTTTGATTAGCGCACACATAATAGGTGAAGTTCGCATTGGCCGCCACATCCGGACCGTTACGCAGCGTAGTGGAACCCTTGTTACTGGAGTTAATCACTCCTGCCAACTGTTGCCATGCGGGAATAGAAATCGAATCGGGAGAAATACCGCCCCCGCTATTTACCCAGGCGGTCTCCGATTGCCAAGGTCCAGCCGCCTTTGCGGTGACCAAGTCAGTGCCGCCCACAGCAACCACATTGGCATCGTCCGCAGGCCATGCCTCGTTGGACGCCGACCACGTTGAGTTATCTCCCGATGCCGCCAAAAAAGTCTGCCCTTGTGCCGCCATCTTTTGAAAATAGGGATCAAGCGTGTTTGGATCGGCCGGCGTCCATCCCCACGAGCAACCAATGGTAGTGGGCAGCGGATTGTGCGTCGTCATAGCACTGATTATGGCTGTATCGGTAGCCCCTACATACACCACCAGGCTTGCCAATCCAGGCGCCATGCCCAGCGCTTGCGTCATATCAATGGTCTGTTCCGTGTCGTCACAGCCGGCGCTCTCAAGGCAAGCTGTGCTGGTGCCGTCGGTGGACACCAGGCTCACCGGCACGTTGTTGGTTTGACCGACATTCTTATAGTAGGTAGTCAAATCATCCAGGTCGGTACCAGCGTATTCGAACAATCCGAGGTTCTGGCCGCCACCAGTCAGCGCCGTTCCGCCGTAATACGCGGCCCGCATGTCGCTTCCCAGAAAGGACGCGCCCGGACCTGACCCGGTAGTGGCATGAGTCACCACTGCATCCGGATTCAGACCATGCTGCTTCGCGAAGGCGCTCCGGGTGATCAACCTGGGTTGCGGAATCGAGTAGTTATCCAAGCCGGAAATGTGCCAAAGCTGAAAGGGCAAGTCGATGCTTGGCTCACGGTCCGGCGCGTAAAACGTGCCGTCCTTCGTGGTGTGCATATAGCGCTCTATCTTCACGTGGAAAGCCTTCTCAACCGTCGCGAGGCTGCCTCTGACCACTACATTCATGCCGTCGCGCGTGCCGCCAATCACCGAGAATTTATGCTTCCTGGCGAACTTAACCACAGCATCATAGTCTTTTTGACTCGGGCCGAAGCGCTCAGTAAACTGCTCCACGCTGACGAACTGCCGATAAGACCGGTTGGTTGGATCGTAAACCGCTTTCACAAACCTGGCGAGTCCCGATCGGTCTCTTAACGGCAGAACGATGTTAAGAGTCATCATCTGACTCCCCGCCATGTTCCCCATCTTCTTGGCGCTATGGTTCCGCACCACTGCCCGCACATGACGAGTCATACAATGCCGCGGCTCTGCCGCAAGGCAAAGAGTACTTAGCAGGCACACATATCCGGCAGCTACGAGGAAAGGATTCTTCAGCGAGGTTCGACTCATAAGGAAGCACAGCAGCGATTTCGCCGATTCTGCCCTAAAACCGGAATCGCGGATTGTCAAACACCAGCAGGGCGAAAAGCAGTGGCATATAAATGACGGACGCTAACAGCAGATGGCGTGCGCGCTCAAACGTGTATTCTTTGCAAATTTGCCGGGCGAAATACAACAAGCCCAAGCCGAGGAGAAAAGCTCCGGAGAGATATAACCGGCCGGCCATATGGGCAAATGCCGGCGTCAGACTAACAGCAATCAACAGAAGCGTGTTGACGATGATCTGCCATCGGACCGATCGACCTTCCTGATCGACGACTGCAAGCATTTTCACGCCGCCACGTGCGTAATCGTCCCGGTACATGCGGGCGATGGCATGGAAATGGGGGAACTGCCAAAAGAAGAGAATGCCAAAAAGTATCCACGCGTTCATGGTCAAGTGGCCGCTGGCCGCTGCGAAGCCGATCAGCGGCGGCATAGCGCCCGGTATCGCTCCAATGGTTGTGCAGAGGGGACTGCGCTGCTTCAGCGGAGTATAGACGAACAGATATCCAAAGGAAGTGGCAAAGCTCAACAATGCTGCCAGATAATTTGTAAAGGCAAGCAGCTCGACGAAGCCCAATACAGAAACCAGAACTCCAAAAATGAAGGCATTACGGGCCGAAATCGTGCCAGTCGGAATGGGCCGACCTTTCGTGCGGTTCATTTTCTTATCGATGTCACGCTCGTACCACTGGTTGAGCGTTGCCGATCCGGCAGCCATTAGAGCGGTGCCGAGAAGCGCGTTTAACAGTCTTCCGATATGAAAAGTAGAGCCGATGCCAAAGCAGTAACCAACGGCGGTAGCGATCACGATCAGGAGTTCGATGCGCGGTTTGGTGAGTTGAAAGTACTCGCTGAGGACGCTTGGACCGCTCAGTCCAAATTCATCGGCTTGACCTGCCAGAGCGAGCGCAGTTTGTTTATTTGCTTTCAAATGAAACTTAGATGGGGCGGCTGGTGGGGCTTGAACCCACGACATCCAGAACCACAATCTGGCGCTACTACCAACTGAGCTACAGCCGCCGTGAACAGTTACCAGCTTATCATCGGCGCATTTACATGAGATGGATTGGGTCAACATCAATCGTTAATGCAGTGGCCTTCCACTTCTCCTTTTCTGCAAATGCGCGGACCATTCTAATCGTGTCACGAAGAATGGTGCGCTTTGCGGCTTTGAGGAAAATTTGATAACGGAATTCGTTGCGCACGCGCAAGACGGGCGCTTCCGCCGGTCCCAGCACGCGGACGCCCTCAGGAGCGGGATTTAGCAGCAGTCCTAGCTGGGAAGATAAACGCAGGGCTTCTTCCTGTCTATCGGCGCGCACCAAAATATTGGCGCAGGCTGAGAACGGCGGATAGCGCAGATATTTGCGAAACTCCAGCTCCTTCTTATAGAAGCCTTCATAATCCTGTTCGGCTGCGAAACGGATGGCGTAGTGGTCGGGGTTGAGGGTCTGGATGATGACCTGCCCTGGCATGTCGCCACGCCCGGCGCGACCAGCCGCCTGGGTCAATAATTGAAAGCTGCGCTCGGCGGCGCGGAAATCCGGCAGGCTCAATCCGATATCGGCCAGCACAATGCCAACCAGCGTCACGTTGGCGATGTCATGGCCTTTGGCGATCATCTGGGTTCCGACGAGGATGTCGATGTCGCCGGCGCGGAAGCGCTGCAGGATTTCCTCAAACGCTCCTTTTGCGCCAGCGCTATCACGATCTAACCGGGCGATGCGGGCCACGGGCAGGTGCTGGTGCAATTCGTCCTCCACACGTTCGGAGCCAGTGCCAAGGAACTGGATATGCTCGCTGCCGCACTTGCCGCACCTATGCGGAATCTTCTCTGCAAAACCGCACATGTGGCATAACATGCGGCGGTCGCGGCGGTGAAGTGTCATAACCACTGAACAGTTTTCACACAGTAAGCGTTCGCCGCAATCGCGGCAGAGCATGAAGCTTGAGAAGCCGCGGCGGTTCAGGAGCAGAATGGTTTGTTCGCCCTGGGCGAGCCGCTGTTCCATTTCCTCCAAAAGCGCACGCGAAAAGGTGGACTGCTTTTTGGTCTCCAGAAACTCAGCGCGCATGTCCAAAACGCGCACCTGTGGCATGGGCCGTTTAGCGATTCGCTCCGGCAGGCGCAGCAGAACATAGCGGTTCTGTTCGGCATTGAAGCGGGTCTCAATGCCAGGGGTGGCGGAGCCGAGTATCGCTACTGCGCTGGCATTGCGCGCCCGCACAATGGCAACATCGCGGCCGTGATAGCGCGGTGTCTCCTGTTGCTTGTAGCTGCCGTCGTGCTCCTCGTCCACAATCACCAAGCCAAGATTCTGGACCGGCGCAAAGACTCCGGAACGAGTGCCTACCACCACGCGCGCCTGGCCATTGCGAATGCGGCGCCACTGTTCCGCGCGTTCCGCGTCTCCAAATGCGGAATGCAATATGGCAACCTGCTTTCCAAAGCGATGGAAAAACTGGCCAGCCACGGCCGGCGTTAACGCAATTTCAGGCACTAGCATCAGAGCATTCTTGCCAAGGGCTAAGGCGGCTTCAATGCTACGCAGATAAACCTCGGTCTTGCCGGAGCCCGTGACGCCTTGTAAAAGGAACGCCTTGAACTCAGCACCCTGCAGTGCCAGGTTGATGTTGTCGAATGCTTCCTGCTGATGGGCATTCAACTGCGGTACCGGCCTTTCAAATCCGACGGGAACGCGCTGCATCTCTGAAGTCAATCGAATCAATTCGCGACGAGCCAGGGCACGAGCGGCGGCACTCGCTCCTTTCATTTTTTCCGTCAGCGTACCCAAGTTATGCGGACCTGGATGCAGCTCGAGAAAGGCGAGCAACTCGCGCTCAGGGCGCTTCAACTTGATCTCGTCCTGAGCCCTGCGTATGAACTCCGCTTCCAACCTGTCGGCCGGGGCCCGCAGCGGATCTCGTTCGGCATCGAGTTCATCTGCGGCTACCCAGCCACGCTTAACGAGTGCCCGCAGCAGGGCCTTGGCGTTCTGAATCTTGGTAGCTAGATAC
>PLRJ01000123.1 GCA_003163855.1 Bryobacterales bacterium
GCCATCAGCGTCAGGTTGTTCAGGCTGTACCCCAGCAGATACATGACGGCGAAAGTGCCCACCAGCGACAACGGCACCGCCACGCTGGGAATAAACGTCGCCGCCAGGTTCCTAAGGAAGACGAATATGACGATAACCACCAGAATGATACAGAGAATGAGCTCGTATTCGACGTCCTCGACTGAGGCCCGAACGGTAAGGGTCCTGTCCGTCAGGGTTGCTATGTCGATGGAAGTCGGAATGGTGGCGCGCAGTTTCGGTAGCAGCGCCTTCACCCTATCCACCACCTGAATAATATTTGCGCCCGGCTGCCGCTGTATGTTGACAATCACCGCCGGCGTTTCATTCATCCACGCCGCCAGCTTCTGGTTCTCAACCCCGTCCACAATTTTCGCCACGTCTTTTAACATCACCGGAGCGTTGTTCTTAAACGCCACCACCACGTGCGTATAGTCTTTGGCGGTAATTAGCTGGTCGTTCGCATTAATCTGGAAATCCTGGTGCGGCCCGTCGAAGCTGCCCTTCGCCTGATCGACACTGGTATTGGTGATGGCGGTGTGAACGTCCTCCATGTTCAACCCATAGGACGCCAGTTGGGTGGGGTTCACCTGAATGCGCACTGCCGGTTTACGGCCGCCGCTGATGGTCACCGCGCCGACGCCCGAAAGCTGCGAGATCTTCTGCGCTAAACGCGTGTCCGCGTAATCCTCCACCTGCTGCAGTGCCATGTCTTTGGATGTCAGCGCCAGCGTCAGAATGGGCGCGTCGGCCGGATTGGTCTTGCTGTAGATGGGAGGCATCGGCAAGTCGGTCGGCAGGTAGGTTTGCGCCGCGTTGATCGCCGCCTGCACCTCCTGCTCCGCCACGTCGATGTTCAAACTCAGCACGAACTGCAGGGTAATCACCGAGGCGCCCGACGAACTGGTGGAAAGCATCTGGTTTAAGCCAGGCACTTCTCCCAACTGCCTCTCAAGCGGCGCGGTAATCGCCGATGACGTAACATCCGGGCTCGCGCCTGGATAAAACGTCACCACCTGCATGGTTGGGTAATCCACTTCGGGCAGTGCCGAGACCGGCAATTGCTTATAGGCGACAACGCCCACCAGCAGAACCGCCGCCATCAGCAGCGAAGTGGCGATGGGCCGCGTGATGAAGGGACTGGAAAGACTCACTGTTGCGAGTCCTTTTGCTTCTTCTTGTGGCTGGCGCCTTTCGCGTCTGCAGCTTTATTGGTTTGCTCTTCCGGTTCCGGCTGACTAACTGTCTGCGCGGCCGCTCCGCCGCCACCTGACTTCGTCTGCCGGATGCGAACTTCCAAACCATCCTGCAATTTGTCGAACCCATCCGTCACCACCGTTTCACCCGGCTTCACACCGGTGACCGCCGATTGCAGTCCATTGGTGGTGGCAACCTTTATGTCACGCGTGTGCACCTTTTTCGCCGAGTCCACGACATAAACGAAGGCAACTTCGTTGTTTCGCTGAATTGCCGCGCTCGGAATAATATTCACCTGCATCAGCGTCTTCACCAGCAGCTTTGCATTAACAAACTCATTTGGAAACAGCCTGGCATCCGAATTGGGAAAACTCGCGCGCACTTTCACGGTTCCGGTCGTCGTGTCAATCTGGTTGTCCACCGTCAGTACCGTTCCGTGCGCGAGCATCGTCGTGTCGTCCCTGCTCAGCGCATCCACCTGCAGGCGACGCCCCGCCCTCATCTGCTGCTGAACCTCGGAAATGTAGTCTTCTGCCATGGTGAAGATAACGGTAATGGGCGAGATCTGCGCAATCACGGCCAATGCCTGTGTGCCGTTCGCCTGCACGATATTGCCCGGATCAACCTGGCGCAAGCCAACCCGCCCATCGATCGGCGACGTGATGCGCGTATATGTCACGTTGACTGCACCCGCATCGAGATTCCCCTGATCCAGCTTCACCGTGCCTTCGTCCTGATTCACCGTGGCCTGCTGCGTGGCAAACTGCTGCTCCGGAATGGCGTGTTGCTCCATTGCGCTCTTGTATCTCGCCAAATCAATGCGCGCGTTCGCCAGCAATGCCTGGTCGCGCTGCAACTGTCCTTGCGCTTGCAACACTACCGCTTCATAGGGCCGCGGATCCACCACCGCCAGCAGGTCGCCCTTCTTCACCATCTGCCCTTCTTTGTAATCCACCTCCATCAACTGACCGGCCACGCGGCTGGTGACTGTCACCGTGTACACCGGAGTTACGGTTCCCAGCGCCTCAATGTAGACGCCCATGTTGCCCTGTGCCACCGTATCAACCGCAACCGGAATGGGGCCGCCAGCACCCTTCTTGCCGTTCTTGCCGCCACCCTTGCTGCCCTTTTGCGCTGCGCCGCCGCTGGTCATCTGCGACAGCAGGTAGCCAGCTCCCAGCAGCAGCACCAGCACCGCGCCCAACCACATGGGCCAGCTATGCTTCGGCTTCGATGTCTCTTTAGGGGTCTGTTCTTTTGCTTCAGGGGATTCGTTGTTCATGGAACTTATCGCGGACACTCCACTATGGCGATTTGCGGCCAGTGCTGCGACTGCCGAAATGTCTACCTGTCTCTACGCCATTCGGCATAGTACGTAGCTCGTACTTCATCGGGGACGAGAAATCAGCTATCGTGAAAGCAGTGCTCCACCCCTGGAAAGTACGCTTTCTAATCGGCCTCTGCGTCTGCGCACCACTGGTCCACGCGCTTGATCCCAACAAAGCCCTCACCCAGGATGTGCACCGCATCTGGGGCCAGGAAGAAGGCCTCTTCCAACCCACCATCTATTCCATCCTGCAAACGCGCAATGGCTTTCTCTGGCTGGGTACACAAGATAGCCTCATTCGCTTTGACGGTTCGCATTTCCGCGAGTACGATAACGCCGCCGAAGCCGGCCTGCAGCGCAGTCTCATCCGCTCGCTGCTCGAGGACAAAGCGGGGAATCTGTGGGTCGGCTCAGTCGGCAGCGGCCTTGTCCGCATTGCGCCCGACGGCACTTTCAAGCGCTTTGGCGCGGCCGAAGGACTCGCCACAGGCAACATCTTTAGCCTCTCTTCCGATCCATCGGGAACAATCTGGATCTGTACCGACAGCGGTCTTCTGCGCTTTAATGGAACGCGCTTTCAAGCCCTTACCACCGCCAACGGACTGCCGTCCAATCAAGTTCGCGATACCTGCCAAACCTCCGACGGCACACGCTGGGTGGCCGGTATCGACTTTGGCCTTAGCCGCTTTGTCAATGGCCGCTTTGAAGCTTACCTCAATTCGGCCATCGCTCCGCATCAAAACATAAGCGCTCTGGAATGTGGCGGCGATGCCACGCTATGGGTGGGAGAACCCACCGGCCTTACGCGCATCAGCGGCAACTCCGTCCGTTCGTACACCATGCGCGATGGTCTGCCCGATAACGCCGTCTCCGCCCTGCATGAAACCAGCGACGGCACACTTTGGATTGGCACCAACGACGGCATCACCCGCCTCCGCAATGGCACTTTCAGCGTCTACCGCACACGCGACGGCCTCTCGCATAGCCTTGTGCTCTCCCTGTTTACCGACCGGGAGGGAACCCTTTGGGCCGGCACAAAAAACGGCCTGGATGAGTTTACCGAAGGCAAGGTAACTCCTTTCACCACCAACGAAGGAATGCTCAGTAATAGTGTTGGGCCTGTCGTCGAAGACAACTCCAGCCGCCTCTGGATAGGCACCCTGGGAGCTGGCCTGAACTACTTTGACGGGCAGCACTTTGGCGCCCTGACAAGCCGCGACGGTCTACTGGATAACAACATCGTCAGTCTGCAACCCGATGCAGCCGGTGACCTATGGGTCGGAACGCCGCGCGGCCTGAACCGCCTGCACAATGGCAAAGTCATCGCCGGATTTCCCGGGCCCGCCATCAACGCGCTGTTTGTGGACGATCAAGGGACGCTCTGGATCGGCACCGCTAAAGGTCTCGACAAGTTCACTAACGGCCGCGTTCAGCCCGCCGCCCTCCTGACGGACTCCTCACAGTCGAATCCCATCGTCGCCCTGGGCGGCGCCAGCCTCATACGCCTGTTCGTCAGCGCAGCCGGACCTGAGCTCTCATCCTTAAAGGGCGATGTAGTCAGCACCTCCGCCCTCGATATCTCGCATCCCGTCGATTGCTTCTACATCGACCGCGTCAATCACATCGGCTGGTTTGGCACTGCCGGCTCCGGCTTGCTGCACTGGAAAAACGGCGTTTACACCCACATCCGCGTCAAAGATGGTCTCTACGACAATCGCATCTACGCCATCCTGCGTGACAACGGCCCTAATCTATGGATGGCCTCCAGCAAAGGCATCTTCCGCGTCAGCCAAAAAGAGCTGGACGACTTTGCAGCCGGCAAAATTCATTACGTCAACAGCATCCCCTTTACTACGGGCCAGCTCCGCTTCGAATGCAGTTCCGGTGTCCAACCAGCTGCCTGGCAAACGCATGACGGCCGCCTCTGGTTTTCGACCACCAATGGTTTGGTTGTTGTCGATCCTAAAAACTTAAACAGCAATCACGTAGCGCCGCCCGTCGCAGTCACCGCCAGCCTCATCAATGGCCAGCGCACGCCGCCGCAGCAGGACGTGCACCTCAGCCCGTTTGAACGCAACCTCGAAATTCGCTACGCCGGCTTGAGTTTCATCTCGCCTGAGAAGGTCACCTTTCGCTATATGCTTGAAGGTTATGACAAGGCTTGGACCGATGCCGGCACTCGCCGCGAAGCCTTCTACAGCAATCTCCCGCCCGGCCATTTCCGCTTCCTCGTCAAAGCCCGGAATGCGGACGGTGTCTGGAGCGGCGATTCAGCCGAACTCCGCTTTTATGTCGAGCCGCGCTTCTATCAGCGTTGGTGGTTCTTCCCCATGCTCGCCGCGCTGCTGGCCGCCTCTATCGCCTTCTGGTATCGCCTGCGCATCCGCCGCCTGAACCGCAACTTTCAACTCGTTCTTGCCGAGCGCAACCGCATCGCGCGCGAACTTCACGACACCCTGCTGCAGGGCCTCTCCGGTATCACCATGCAGCTCCAGGCGCTGTGGACGCGCCTCGCTGCTTCGCGCGAAAAAGAGCAATTGCGCGAAATCATTCAGGACGCCGCCCGCTGTTCCACCGAAGCGCGCCAGAGTCTATGGGGCCTGCGCTCCGCAACCACCAGTTCGCTCGAGTTCACCCAGAAACTCGCGGCGGTCTGCCGCGAAGCAAACGCCGGCAACGCCACTGGCCTGGTTTTGCATCTCCATTCCGTTTCGCTCGCAGCCATGCCCGAAGCGGAATTTCAGCTTCTTCGCATTGCCAAAGAAGCTATTTCGAATGCCATTCGCCATTCGCACGCCACTACCATTGAGGTCGAACTGGCAACCGTCCAGAAGGAACTGCGTCTGGTTATTTCCGACGACGGTATCGGCTTCGATCAGGCTAAGCTTCAATATGGACATTTCGGCCTGATGGGAATGCGTGAGCGAGCCCAGGAAATAGGCGCCCAATTCTCGCTGACGGCCTCGCCCGGCGACGGCGTGAGGGTCGAAATTCGCCTGCCGCTCTTTGCCGGTAAAGCGGAAAGTAACCCCAGCAGCATTGTGGCGCATCAACTAGACTAGAAACGATCGCGTCCCTAACGTGCAGACACCCTCCTCCATCCGCATCCTTTCGGTTGACGATCACGATCTCGTCCGCAAAGGCATCTCCGCTATTCTGTCCACCGAGCCGGATCTGTCACTGGTAGCCGAGGCCAGCAGCGGAGCCGAAGCGGTACGGCTTTTCGCCCTGCATCGTCCCGACGTCACCCTCATGGATCTGCGCCTGCCCGACCAGAGCGGCGAAGAGACCACCCGCCAGATTCGCGCACGCTTTAACGACGCACGCATCATCGCCTTGACGTCTTATGATGGCGACCAGGACATTTACCGGGCCCTGGAAGCCGGTGTGCGAGGTTACCTGTTGAAAGAAATGGTTCACACCGAAGTGGTCCGCGCCATCCGCATTGTGCATTCCGGCAAGCGCTTCATCCCGCATGAAGTGAGTCAACAGTTAAGCGGGTTCTTCCCCGAAGTCGCCCTCACTCCGCGCGAAGTCGAAGTCCTCTCGCTGGTCGCACGCGGTTTAGGCAACCGGGAAGTGGGCGACGCGCTTGGGACCGCTCCCGGCACCGTGAAAGCACACGTGCAAAGCATTCTCAGCAAACTCAACGCCAAAGACCGCACTCACGCCGTGACCATCGCCCTCAGCCGCGGCATCATCCACCTGCACTCACAAAACCTCTCGGGCTCAATCCTCAATGGCTAAATCAGCCGACCTCACCGGCAAGCAGTTCCTAGTCCGAATATTCTTTCGGATCATAGCCGCGCTTGTCATCACGGTGGCTGTTGTCTACGCCGTGGACGCCGCTATACTCCGCTACCGCGTCTCAACCAACAAGAACCCTTACGGAACAGTGACCGTCCGCCCTTATTACGCCATTCCACGCAAAGACGCCAAAATCGAACTGATGTTCGACGACCCGCGAGACGAAACGTGCGTCAATTCGCTCTTCCCGCAAATGGGCGACTCACCCTGCTGGTACCTACGCAAGCACCCGGAAAAACGCGTTGACATGTGAATGAGCCACGGCGGGTTCGCTGCAACGGGGGATGAAAGCGAGTTGAGAAGGGCGGAACGGTGGCCTCGGGGCGAGGGTTTGGGCTTTTCGGACGGTGCAAA
>PLRJ01000069.1 GCA_003163855.1 Bryobacterales bacterium
CAGCAGCGGCGCAGCCAAAACAAGCAGGTTGCAAACTAGAAAGGCACTGATGGTGGAGGTCTTCATTGGAATCACTTTCTATTTTGACCCATTGCGGGCGCGCCGGCGTTTCAATTAATGATTTTCATCCAATAAAGCTTTGGCAATGGTTGCACGCTGCATATTGCTGGTGCCTTCATAAATCCGCCCGATTTTGACGTCCCGGTAAAGCTTTTCTACTGGATAATCCTTGGTAAAGCCGACGCCGCCAAGCACTTCAATGGCTTTCGAGGCGACATCCTCGGCAATCGTCGAACAGAAGTATTTCGCCATAGCGGCCTGCGTGACGAATGGCTTACCCGAATTCCTCAGCCGCGCCGCGTTATAGACCATCAGCCGCGCAGCTTCTACCTGCGTTGCCATTTCGGCCAGTTCGAATTGAACCCCCTGAAAATCGCCAATGCGTTTGCCGAACTGCTTCCGNNTCCAGCGCGCCCTCGGCCAGACCCAGCATTTGCGCGCCAATGCCGATGCGCCCTTCATTCAGCGTCTCGATGGCGATCTTGTAGCCTTTGCCGCGCTCACCCAAAATCTTTTCAGGCCCAACCGCCACGTTGTCGAAAATCAGTTCGCAGGTGGAAGAGGCCCGGATCCCCAGCTTGTCCTCTTTCCTGCCGACGGTAAAGCCGGGCATGCCGCGCTCCAGCAGAAAGCAGGTAATGCCTTTGTAACCGGCGGCGGCGTCAACCGTCGCGAACACCAGAAAAATGGCAGCCTCGGCGGCATTCGTAATCCACAACTTGCGCCCTGAGATTTTGTAGCCGGCTCCATCGGACACTGCGCGTGTTGTCAGAGCAAATGCGTCTGATCCCGCCGACGCTTCCGACAGTGCGTAAGAGCCAACGCTGCGCGTAGCCAACTGCGAAAGATACTGCTGCTTTTGTTCCGCCGTGCCCCAAGCCTCAATCGCGTTGTTTACCAGCGTATTCTGCACATCGACAATAACGGAGGCCGCCGGGTCCACTTTCGCCACCTCCTCAATCGCCAGCACCGACTGGAAAAACGTTCCGCCCTGGCCGCCATACTCCTCGCGAATTTCGATCCCCATCAGCCCCAGTTCGAACATTTCACACAGCAGTTCCTGCCGAAACTTCGACTCTTCGTCCATCGCGCGCACGTGCGGCGCCAGCCGTTCCCGCGCAAACCGGCGGATGGATTCCTGGAAGGCTTTTTCTTCGTCGTCGAGAACAGTTAATGCGGTCATCTGGCCCTATATGATATCGGGATGAGAATTTTAGCGTTTAGCCTCATGCTTGTGGCCGTGGGCATTTCCCGCCTGTCTGCGGCCGACCGGGGAATGGAAATTCCGCTCTGGCAGGGCATCGAACCTGCGCCTGATGTCGTCGAAACAGCCGAAGGCTCGCCCCTGCCCAAACGCTTCACGGTAGTGAATCGCCCCTCCATCTACGTCTTTCTGCCGCCTCAAGGCAAAGCCAATGGCGCGGCAGTCGTGATTGCGCCTGGAGGCGGCCATTCGCAGCTTGTCATCGACAAAGAAGGCTGGGAAATGGCCGACTGGTTCAACAAGGTTGGCGTCGCGGCCTTCGTCTTGAAGTACCGGCTGGCGCGCGCCCCGAAATCACCCTACACGGTGCAAGGCGATGCGCTGAATGATTCCGCCCGCGCCATCCGAGTGGTGCGCGCCCGCGCCAAAGAGTTCGGCGTCGATCCGACGCGCATTGGCTTCATGGGCTTTTCGGCGGGTGGCGAACTCGCGGCGTTGATAGAAACTCGTTTCGATGCCGGAAACAGCGCTTCGACCGATCCGACTTACCAGGCGAGTTCCCGTCCCGATTTCGCCATGCTGATCTATCCTGGCTGGCGTCCCGATACCGTCATCACTGTGCCGAAGGACGCGCCGCAAACGTTTCTGGTATGCGCCGATGACGATCCTTCGCATGTTGTCATTACGGTGAATCAATACCTCGCCTTAGAGAAACAGGGAATTTCCGCCGAGATGCACATCTATTCGAGCGGCAAGCACGGTTTCGGCCTGCGCGCACCGGCTTCGCAGGAAGTATCGCAGTGGCCCGAACGAATGAAGGATTGGATGGTGGAGCGCAAGCTGTTGCCGCAATAGCGCAACTCAGATCTACGGCGCTGAAGTTTCCGAATCGACGCTAACCATCGGAGAACCATGACCAAAGTTAGACATCGTGGCGTGCCAAGTCCTGAGATCGGGCTGCCGTCGGGAACCGAATCACAAATGGTCTCCTACTTGGATGCAGCCGGTGATGAAATTGCCGCGTTCATCAGTTTTTGCTCCCCAGACGGAAACATTGGCGCGAGCGGAAAGCCGGACCCCAAGCGACTACTTAAGGACGGCGTCATGTATCGGATTGAAAAAAGCTAAAAGCCGCCTGCTCAACTCATCCTCCCAAAGATGAGTTGAGCAGGCGGTGACCACTCAACGGAACGAGGCTTCGTCTCCCCAACCGAAAAGGAAACAAAGCCTCTTTGCCCACGAGTCTGCCAGAACCAGCCATCCGGAACTCGCCGAGTTTAGCTGTATGCTGCTGAATACAAGGCAAATATAAATTTGCCTACTTTGGTCAACGGCCTTTTCTAAGGACAAAATGCCGTTTACTTTCGGCATTTTGCGAAACGAACTGCGTGGCTTCGTTTTTTCGAAAAGCCCAATCCGTCCTACCAGGAATCCCGATTATTAATTGTTACCCGGTAATACGGCTTGTCCTTCTCCGCAGGATCCATTGTAAATTCCTCGCTCGTCTTAGCCGGATCGTACCCGCGCCACAGCCACGCTAGCGACTCCGGCAAATCAATCCCGGCCTGCGCCGAATCGTGCGTCGCCAGCCCAAACCGGAAATGAAAATCGTACTCGCGCATCTTCAGCGAATTCGCCAGCTCAATATTCTGCAGCGGCCAGGAACCGTGGTTGTTCTCCAAATCGTCCGCTCCATCGCTCATCCACACACGAATGTTCCGCTTCGGCTGCTTGCGCACCATGAACGGATAAACATTGCCGCCGTCCTGCTTATCTTCGGGATGCCACTGGATCGAAGTAAAACTGCCGATGGTCGAATGCACCCGGCTGAACTTATCCGGCATGAACCAGGCCGAGTTGAACGAGCAGATGCCGCCCGACGATTCGCCCGCAATGCCGCGGCTGTAACCATCCGGCCGCAGTTTATAAACCTTCTCCACTTCCGGCAGCACTTCGTCCAGTAGAAACCGGTTGTACCTGTCGCTCACCGTGTCGTATTCAATCGACCGCATCGCCTTGCCATCGGGCGTAAAGCCGGGCGCAATCAGAACGTGCACCATGGGCGGAATCAGCCTCTGCGCCACCAGGTTCTCGGTCACGGTGAACAGGCGCAGCTTCGACAGATCGCCCGCCACCAGCCCTTGCCCATCCTGCCAGACCATCAACGGCGCAGGAACCGCCGGATACACACCGGGCGCGGCATAGAACCAGTAGTCCGCCTTCATGCCGTCGTAAATTTTGCTGACGATGGTGTGCTTCTCGCTCAGCTTGCCTTTGGGAACCCACGGCTTCGGATACGAATCCGGGTTGTAGCCCGACACGTCCGTCCTGTTGCCGACTGCTTTTCCATCGACGTAATACTGATAAGCGTGCGTCACGCCGACGCGCATCTTCACCAGCCGCATGGCGAAATCGGAACCCTCGATTTTCGTCAACGGCAAAGGCGGCTGCATGTCGATCGACACGCCGGTTGCCTTTAACGCCGGATCAGGCACGAACAGATAATCTTCGCCCCACACGGCCACGCCGCCCTTGGCGCCAAGCAGCTTCGTAATTTCAGCCACTAACGTGCTGGCCGCCGGTCCTTGGCGCGCCGCCTCAATCAACCCCTGCAGCGGAGCAAATTCTTGCGCGAACGCAAGCGTAGGCAACAACGCGCAAAGCGCCAGCCCGGCTAGATTTTTCATGAAAACAGCCTTTTTAGGTGAGTTCCGACAAGGCGTTCAAGCGGCCCTGGCTGTCGCCCAACTGCTCGGTCGGTACATTCATGGCATCCAGCATGCTGAGGTACAGATTCGCCACTGGCGTGCTCTCAGAAAGCTTCACATGCCGCCCTGTGTTGAACATCCGCTTGCCGCCCGCAAACAGCACCGGCAGATCGTCATGATTATGCCGGTTGCCGTCACTGATGCCGCTGCCATAAACAATCATCGTATGATCCAGCAGCGACCCATCGCCATCCGGCGTATTCTTCAGCTTGGTCACAAAGGTCGCAAACTGCTCCATGTGATAGCGGTTAATCGCCGCCACTTTATCCATCAAAGCCGGATCGTTGCGGTGGTGCGACAAGCCATGGTGCCCATCGGGAACGCCAATCTCGCGGTACCCTCGGTTGCTTCCTTCCCTCGCCAGCATGAACGTCGAAATGCGCGTAATATCGGTCTGCAGCGCCAGCGTCATCAAGTTGAACATCAACTGCGCATGCTCGCCATACTCCAGCGGAATGCCGTCCGGCTTCTCCATGGTCGGCACCGCCATGGTGTTCTCGGCCGCTTGTTTCTCGGCCATCTGCACCTGGCGCTCCACTTCGCGCACCGCCGTCAGATACTCATCCAGCTTGCGCTTGTCGGTGTTACCCAGGCTGCGCGACAACTGTTTCGTATCGTCCGTCACCAGGTCCAGAATGCTTTGGTCGATGCGCTCGCTGCGCAGCCGCGCTGCCGGATCGCCCGCGTCTTCGCCACTACCAAACAAACGTTCAAACACCGAACGCGGATTCACTTCCGGCGGATTCGGAACCGTAGCACTGCGCCACGAGATGCTGTTCACATACGCGCAGGCATAACCCGAATCGCAGTTCCCTGCCAAGTGACCGTCTTCAATGCCAAGCTCCAGCGAAGACAGCCGCGTCTGCGCACCAATCTTCTGCGCCGCCACTTGATCCACCGATGTGCCCACCGAAATATCCGAACCTGCCGTCTTGCGCGGATGCACGCCCGTCAGGAAACTGGCGGCCGCACGCGCGTGGTCGCCCGGACCATCGCCCAGCGCTTCGCCGTTATGATCTTTCAAGCCAGTGAAGACAATGATGTCGTCATGCACCGGCGCCAGCGGCTGCAAAATCTTCGGCAAATCGAACGACCGTCCCAGCGTCTCAGGCCGCCAGTTCCGCATATCGATGCCATTCGGCACATAGCAGAACACCATGCGGTTGGGCGTGGCTTTTGCCGCCGCCTGCGCGCCTTTGGTCATCGCGCTGAGCGCGGGCACCATTGCGTCCAACATCGGCAGCGCCAACGCCGCACCTACTCCGCGCAGCAGACTGCGCCGGGAAACATGTTTACCGGTAATAATCATTCGGTCGCTACTCCTGCGTCACCCCGTCCCATGCGGAACGGCACGCTTTGCACTATCCCTGTTATCAAACTTGAAAACTTATAATCGTTGGCCGCGAGACCAGCCACAATCTTCTTGGTGGCGGTACGATCATATCCTTCCAGACCGCGGCCCAGCGCGTAAATCATCAGCTTCTCGGTCAGGCACTCGGCAAACGCTTTCTGATTGCTCGCCAATATCGCCTTCATCTCAGCCGAACCGCTGAATTCTTTACCGCCCGGCAGATGACCGCTGGCATCAATGGTCTGGCCCGCATCCTGCGCGCGCCACTGCCCAATGGCGTTGTAATTCTCTAAAGCAAATCCCAGCGGATCCATGCGCGTATGGCAGGCCGCGCACATGGGATTCGCGCGATGCTTTTCCATCTGCTGCCGCATGGTGCCGCTCAACGGACCACCCTTGGCATCAATGGAACCCACGCCCGGCGGAGGCGGCGGAGGCGGCGTATTCAAAACGTTTTCCAGAATCCACTTGCCGCGCAGCACCGGCGAAGTGCGCGTCGGATACGACGTTACCGTCAGCACGCTGGCCTGCGTCAAAACACCGCTGCGCTGCGTCCCATCCAGCGAGACGCGCCGGAATTCGTTGCCCTCCACGCCCGGAATGCCATAGAATTTGGCCAGCCGTTCATTCAGGAACGTGTACTTGCCATTCAGAAAATCCAGAATGCTGTGGTCTTCCTGAATCAGCGCCGTCACGAACATGTGCGTTTCGGTATACATGGCCTCGCGCAGCGGCTTATCGAACTGCGGAAACATATCCGGGTCCGGATGGATGCTGTCCAGATTGCGCAGCTCCAGCCACTGCCCGGCGAAATTATCCACCAGCGCCACCGATTTCTTGTCCGCCAGCATGCGCTTAACCTGCGCCTGCAGCGTATCGGGATTGCTCAACTGATGCTTCGCCGCCAGCGCCAGCAACTCTTCGTCCGGCGTGCTGCTCCACAGGAAATAAGAAAGCCGTGAAGCCAGCTCATAATCGCTGACCGCATGCACGGCCGATGGATCGCGCGGCGCCGGATCCTGCTCCAACCTGTATATAAAGTTAGGCGAAACTAGCACGGCTTCTAAACCAACCCGCATCACCTGCTCGCTACTCATGCCCGATTTCTTCAGCGACATCATCAGGCGGTCAATCTTTTCGACTTCCGCATTCGAAACCGGGCGCCGGTAAGCCAGCCGTTCAAAGTGCGCCAGATTCTCGCGCAGACATTGCGCCGTATGCTGCCCGAACGGATGATTACAAATGAAGACACGGCTATAACTTGCCGGCGGAGGCGGCGGCAGCGGATTGAACGGCCCGCGCATTTCGATGGTGTCCACGTAAGTCGGCGGATTGCTCACTTTATGCTGCAGCCGTATCTGCGCCTCGTCTTCCGGATGCCGCGCAATCTGTTTCGCCATGCCCGCCTGCTCCTCGGCTTCCATCGCGGCGGCTACCTGTACTTCTTCGGGCGTGGGCTCGCGCTTCGTAATGGAGGCCTGCAGCGTATGTTCGCCATACGGCACATGCAGCCGAATGTCATAAGAGCGCGGCTTATCCTTTTCTATAAGCACATCGCTCGACTTGATCTCTTTCCCATCCAGCAGAACCGTGATGTGGAACGCTTCTTTGCGCCCGCTGACCGCAGTATGAATATCGTAATCGCCCTCAGCCGGCAGGTCGAAGGTATGCTCCAGCATCGGCCGCTCTTCCATCACGCCGCGCTCCGGCGACCAGCGCATCTGCGTCGGCTTAGGCGGAACCAGCGCCACCGGAATGGCCTGCGCCGCAATCTTCTTCGCCGCGGCCAGGTACTTTTCCATCAGGATGGGCGACACCGAAAGCGCATCGCCGATATTGTCGAAGCCGAAACCGGAATCGTCCGCCGGGAAGTCGGCTGCGGGTTGGAAATGCACGCCCAGCAGATCGCGAATGGTGTTGTTGTA
Organism: Bryobacterales bacterium; assembly: GCA_003163855.1. Taxonomy (GTDB): domain Bacteria; phylum Acidobacteriota; class Terriglobia; order Bryobacterales; family Bryobacteraceae; genus Bog-105. The sequence continues at coordinate 7,309 of PLRJ01000069.1, forward strand.
CTCGGTCCGGTTCAAGCGGTGCGCGGTCAGGTGGCCGGGATCGGGCTTGGTGGTGGCGTCCACCTGGTCGAAGAAGGCTTCCAACCACTTGGTAGTGGTGTCGATTTCCTGGGGCGTCGGGCGCGGCATGCCCTTGGGCGGCATCTCGCCATTGCGCACGCGGGTGACGACTTTTTCCCAAATCACCCGGTCATGTATTACGGCAGCGGTATCGTGATACTTCGTCAGCGCAAGGCCGGCCGTCTTAGCCTGCTCGTTGTGGCACATGGCGCAGTTCTTCTTGATGAACGGCGCGACATTTTCATCGAACCCGGCTTGGCTCGAGGCCAAGGGGGCTTGCGCGGCGTAGAGACTTCCGGTTAGCAGGAAAAGAGCAATTTTGAACGTTTCAATCTTCAAGTCGGCGTGACCTAGCTTTGTGGCTGTTTGTCAAGACGCCGCTAGATCGGAGCGAAGTTACCGGTCTGGTTGCGTGCTTTCATCTATCAGATCACATTTTTGTACCGGTTGGGGGGCTGCCGATGCGGATTTCCGTGCCGAACTAGAGCAGAGTCGTTAGCCTCAACTACTCTTCCCGGCAAGACGGACTCCGGCTTTAAGAAGTGTCATCCTGAATTGCAGCGGATCGGCCGCATTCATCGCGAGCAGTTGAACCGTAGCCCGGCCAACCGGCGTAGTCCCCACAATGGTGGCTTCGACGTATCGAAAGTGCGCGTTCCACTCGTCAGTCCTTGGATGAAATAAACGGACCAGTTCACCAGACTGTGAGTCAAGGCCGGCGATATTGGGACCTTTATAGCGATTGCAGTGAGGGCATGCGTAAGCGAGATTGCCCAACACGCTCTCGAACGGTTTGAGCAAGGTCGCGATTCATTCAGTGGTTGGAGTCGATTCCGTTGGCAGCAGCCGGCGAGCCTTGGCTTGCATCGTGCCCAGCAGAAATCCGACGTGCACATAATTGTCCAATTCCTGGCTCTCAGCCTCAGTAAGCGATCCGGCCCTTGCCTTCGCGGATAGTTCGTCTACACGATCCTGGTCGCTGGCAGGCAGCTTCACTGAAAGCCAATAGCGGGCGGCATCCAGTGTCAACTCCTGTTCATCGGACTGCAGGATGCGCGCGAGCATGGCTGATTCCGTGTTAGCGGTGAGGACTTGCGAACTCATACTTCTCCTTAATCATGCCTGATCCGTGCCTTAAGAGGGAAATCCTTTCGATTTCATGCTGCAGCAAGTAAAATCGAAGAACTCGGATTATGCCCGCGCCAACAAAGGTCTTCATCAGCTACAGCCACGACTCACCAGAGCACAAAGACCTCATCCTCGCCTTGTCAAACCAGTTGCGCCATGGCGGACTCGACTGCCGTATCGACCAATACGAAATTTCGCCGCCTGAAGGCTGGCCCCATTGGTGTGACCGCCAGATTGACGACTCCGACTTCGTCCTTGTGGCCTGCACCGAGACCTACCTGCGCCGCTACGACAAGAAGGAAGCGCCAGGAACAGGCCGTGGCGCAATCTGGGAAGGCCACATCATCCGGCAAGATCTATACGAGGCAGAAGGCAAGAACATCAGGTTCATTCCCGTCGCCTTCAGCCAGCAGGACCTCGGCTTCGTTCCGAAGACCCTGCGCAGCGCAACCATTTACCAGCTTCCCGCGAAGTACGACGATCTTTACCGCCATCTGACCCACCAGCCGGCAAACCCCATGCCCGCACTCGGAGCCGTCCAGCCCATGCCCGCCCGCGAATCCCTCGTGCCCCAGCCCGTTCTGGAACGAAAGCAAACCTTCCAAACCATCTGGACCATCCCCTACACCCGCAACCCCTTCTTCACCGGCCGCGAACAGATCCTGTCCGACCTCCACCAAGCCCTCACCACCCGAAACCGCGCCGCCCTAACCGGCTTCGGCGGCCTCGGCAAAACCCAAACCGCCATCGAATACGCCTACCGCCATCGTTCCAACTATCAAGCCGTCTTCTGGCTCAAAGCCGAAACCCGCGACACCCTCCTGTCTGATTTCGCCGCCATCGCCGCCGCCCTCACCCTTCCCGAGGCCGCCGCCCAGCAGCAGCAACTTGCCGTCGCCGCCGCCAAGCACTGGCTCGAAACAAACGAAGGCTGGCTGCTGATCCTCGACAACGCCGACGACCTCGCCCTTGCCAAAGAATTCCTCCCCACCCACCACTCCGGCCACGTTCTTTTAACCACCCGAGCCCGTGCTCTCGGCGGCATTGCGGAAGGCGTCACTCTCCGAGTCATGCCACCCGAAGAAGCCGCCCAACTCCTGCTCCGTCGCGCACGAGTCAAACACGCAACGAGCGCCGAGACCGAACTCGCCCTGCAAATTGCCAACGAACTCGGCTATCTCCCACTCGCGCTCGACCAAGCCGGAGCCTTCATCGAGGAAACTCCCAGCAGCCTCGACGAATATCTCAAGCTCTATCGCACCCGAAGAGACAAACTCCTGGCGGAACGCGGCAGTCTCGCCGATCATGCTTCCGTTACCGTCACCTTCTCCTTAGCCTTCGATAAGGTCGCCCAAAGCAGCCCCGCAGCAGCCGATCTCCTGCGCCTTTGTGCTTTTCTTGCGCCGGAAGCCATTCCAGAAGAGGTCGTCAGCGCAGGCGCGGACGATTTCACCGGCGTCCTCAAAGAAGCTACCCGGTTCTCGCTAATTGATCGCGATGTCGCCAGCAAAACACTCGACATACACCGCCTTGTGCAGGCCGTTATTCAAGCCAGAATGTCCGCATCGGAACAGGAAACCTGGGCCAAACATGCCGTCCGAGCCGTCAACAAAGCCTTTCCGAACATCCCGGAATTTCAGAATTGGGATCTCTGCCAGAAACTACTCCCACACGCCCAAATCTGCGCATCCCTGATGGAGAAACATAATTTCGAGTTTCCTGAGGCGGCTAGTCTGCTCAATGAGACTGCGATCTACCTGGACGACCGCGCATTGTACGCCGAAGCCGAACCGCTCTACCAGCGCGCCCTCGCCATTTATGAAAAAGCCCTCGGTCCCAACCACCCCGATGTGGCCACCAGCCTCAACAACCTGGCCGAGCTTTACCGCGCCCAAGGCAAATACGCCGAAGCCGAACCGCTCTACCAGCGCGCCCTCGCCATCTGGGAAAACGCTCTCGGCCCCAGCCATCCCGATGTGGCACGAAGCCTCAACAACCTGGCCCTGCTTTACTACAGCCAAGGCGAATACGCCGAAGCCGAGCCGCTCTACCAGCGCGCCCTCGCCATCCGTGAAAAGACCCTCGGCCCCAGCCATCCCGATGTGGCACAAAGCCTCAACAACCTGGCCGCGCTTTACGACAACCAAGGCAAATACGCCGAAGCCGAACCACTCTACCGGCGCGCCCTCGCCATCTGCGAAAAAGCCCTCGGCCCCAACCACCCTTATGTGGCCATCTGCCTCAACAACCTGGCCGCGCTTTTCTACAACCAAAGCAAATACGCCGAGGCCGAGCCACTCTACCAGCGCGCCCTCGCCATCGACGAAGAGGCCCTCGGCCCCAACCACCCCGAGGTAGCCACCGACCTCAACAACCTGGCCCGGCTTTACGACAACCAAGGCAAATACGCCGAAGCCGAACCGCTCTACCAGCGCGCCCTCGCCATCTTCGAAAAAGCCCTCGGCCCCAACCACCCCCGTACCATCATCACGCGCGAGAACCTCGCTCTAAACCGCGCCGCCCGTCTCAAGACCCCGTAACACCGCATTGCTTTCCAGATCGATTAAACTCAATCTGTCGGATAAAACAAACTCTTCTCATCGGTTTTCCAAACAGACGATGTCAGTAACCAACAAACATTGACGTTTCCGCTCTCGTTCAACAGGGGTCGAACTGTAATAATTCATCCCGACGAGGCAGAAGATCCGCATGCCTTGTTCACCGAACTCTGCCGCATCGACGCTCTCGAGCACTTCAGAATCGAACAGGACGCCGAAGGAAACATTTCAATCCTGCCTCCGGCCGGCGGCGAGTCTTCCTACCAGAACACCAAAATCACAGCGCAGCTTGATCGTTGGGCGGAACAAGACGGACAAGGAAAATCGTTCGAATCAAACGTCTTGTTCCTTTTACCCGATGGATCAAAACGAAGTCCCGACGCCTCCTGGGTCAGCAATGAACGCTTGAAGACGATCTCCAGAAAAGAACGCCGGGAGTTTCTGCCGCTCGTCCCCGAGTTCGTCATCGAACTAAAATCTCCAACCGATAGCTTTTCCCGCTTGCAGCTAAAGATGCAAGATTGGATCAGGAATGGCGTTCTCCTCGGGTGGCTGATCCACCCAGACAAGCAGACGGTGCTTGTCTACAGAAAAGGATCTTCAGAACCACAAACAATTACCATGCGGGAAGATCCGAATACTCTGCTTCCGGCTGACGGACCTGTCCGCGGGTTCGTGCTCGATCTGAAACACGTTTGGCTGGGCTTGGATCAGCTTTAGATCAGGCCGCCGTTCGCCTAAACTTGTAGAGAGCAACAAAATTGGCGTCTGAGGCAAGACCATTCATAACCGTAGACCAGTATCTGGACATTGAGTCCGCCGTGGACGGCGGCTATCGCTCGGAGTATGAAAACGGTATCGTCGTTCCCATCGGCTCCTCATCCGACAGACACAGCGCCATTACCCTCAATCTGGCCGCAATGTTTCATAACAAACTCCGCGGTAACCGGAACTGCCGGGCTTACAGCCAAAACATGCTGGTGGAAGCGGGCTCGCAGATGTATTATCCCGATCTGTTTGTTGTCTGCGGCGAGACGAAGCTGCGGCCAGGGCGCAGCAATGTGATTCAGAACCCGTTGCTGATCATCGAAGCCCTTTCACCCAGCACCGAACGCCGCGATCGGGGCATCAGATTTCATAACTTCCAGCTCATAGAATCCTTCATGGAGTACCTGTTGGTGTCATCAGACACGCTTCTTGTCGAACAGTTCATCCGGCAGGGTAAGACGAACGATTGGCAGCTCCTATCCCACCGTGATCCGCTTCTTTCCGTCCCACTTGTTTCCCTGCAGGGCATCGAGATTGCGCTTCCCGATCTGTACGAACGGGTGGAATGGGACTAAAGCCTGTTCAGTGTGTACGCTGAGTACACAATATGGAAACCGAAAAGATCGGCATACGCGAATTCCGCGAAAACCTGGCCGGTTACCTCGAAGGCGGTCGCCTTCTCGCCATCACCCGCCATGGCGAGACGCTAGGTCTCTTCATCCCCGCCCAGAAACGAAACCGGAAGGCCGAAGTGGAGGCGATGCGCGCCGCCGCCAAAGAACTGGACGCGCTGATCGCAACCTGGGGCGCCTCCGAAGACGAACTTATGGGCGACTACAAGGACATTCGGCGATCCGCCCGCGAAAAAAGGCGGAACGGCCAGTAGAGCCTTTCTCAAATTCGAGCCCACCAAAGTCGTTTCGCAAAACCGCTAAAACACCCCTCCAACCACCACCCCAAAAACCCAGTCCCGCCGATCCAACTTTATTTCCTGAATCCCCTCAACCACTTACCAGCCTTTCCGCCGCGCACCGCTCAACCCATCCAGCAAACTGAACCGCATGGGCAACCTCTATGTTTCCTCCCCCTGCCGTAATCTGAAAGAGAACACCATGCATCACCGAACCACTGCCGCCCTAGCCGCCCTCCTGCTCGCCACACTCGCCCCGGCCCAACCTCCATCTCCGCCCGCCGCCGTCACCCGCGCCTCCCTCGATAACGGCCTCAAAATCGTCATCATCCGCGACCCCCTCGCACCCGTCGCCACCATCGAGGTCAACTTCATGGTCGGAGCCGACGAAGTCCCGCCCGGCCTCACCGGTCTCGCCCACGCCCAGGAACACATGATCTTCCGCGGCTGCCAGGGCCTCACCGCCGACCAGATCTCCGCCATCTTCGCCCAACTCGGTGGCGCCATGAACGCCGAAACCCAGCAGAACCTCACCCAGTACTTCGTCACCGTGCCGTCGCAGGATCTGGAAGTCGCCCTGCGCATCTACTCCTCCTGCATGGCCGACGTCGAGGATTCCCAGCAGCAGTGGACCGAAGAACGCGGCGCCATCGAACAGGAAGTGGCGCGCGACATGTCCAGTCCGTTATACAAGCTCACCACCCGCCTCAACCACGACCTTTTCGCCGGCACGCCTTACGAAACCGACGCTCTCGGCACCGATGAAGCCTTCAACAAAACCACCGGCGCCGACCTGAAGGCCTTCTTCCGCAAGTGGTACGCCCCTAACAACGCCATCCTCGTCATAGCGGGCGACGTCGATCCCACCGCCACCCTCGCCAAAGTCAAGGAACTCTTCGGCGGCATCGCCAGGCGCGACCTGCCCGCGCGTCCCGCCATCGACCTGAAGCCCGTTAAACCCGAATCGTTCGTGCTCGACAGCAACCTGCCCTATTCGCTCCAGATCATCTCGTTCCGCTTCCCCGGCACCTCAAGTCCCGACTACGCCGCCGCTCGCATTCTGGCCGACGTTGTCTCCAGCCAGCGCGCCGCGCTCTACGATCTGGTTCCGCAAGGCAAAGCGCTCGCCACGCAATTCGGCCTAGTCGCCAGTTACCCCATGGGCAGCGCCGCGTTCGCCCTGGCCGCCATACCGCCTAACGCTGACCCCGCGCCGATCAACGCCGCCATGAAAAAAATCCTCGACGGTTACGCCCAGAACGGCGTGCCTGCCGACCTGGTCGATGCCGCGAAGAAAGGCGAAATCGCGGGCGCGGAGTTTGAACGGAATTCCATCTCCGATCTCGCCTCGCTCTGGTCCCAAGCGCTGGCCGGCGAAGGGAAAAATTCGCCTGAAGAAGATCTCGACGCGCTTAAGAAGGTCACGCTCGCCGACGTCAACGCCGCTGCAAGGAAATACTTCAGCGAACCCGCCATTGTCGCCACGCTCAAGCCGGTTCCTTCCGGCGAAGCGGTCGCCTCCAAAGGCTTCGGTGGCAAGGAAGCCACAACATCCACGCCCACCAAGCCGGTCGCGCTGCCCGATTGGGCCGAAGCCGCCGTCAAATCGCTGCGCGTTCCCGAACAGCGCCTGCATCCCTCCGATGTCACCCTGGCCAACGGCATCCGCCTCATCGTCGAGACGGAAAAGACCAGCCCCACCGTGACGCTCATCGGCTCCATCAAGACCCAGATCGAAATGGAAACTCCGCCCGGCAAGGAAGGCGTCTCCGACATTCTGGACGGCTTGTTCAGCTATGGCAGCAAGACGCTCGATCGTCTGGCTTTTCAGAAAGCGCTGGATGACATCGCGGCTTCTGAAAACGCCGGCGCCAGCTTCAACCTGAAGGTGCTGAAAGCAGATTTCACCCGCGGCGTCGAACTTCTAGCCGACAACGAACTGCATCCCGCGCTGCCTGAAGACGCTTTCAAAGTTGTCCAGCAGCAAACTGCCGAAGAAGCCGGCGGCCAACTGCAAAGTCCCGCGTACCGGACTGAACGTTCGCTGCTAAGCGGCCTGCTGCCCGCCAAGGACCCGCTGCTGCGCGAAACCACGCCCCAGACGGTCAGCGCCGTCAGCTATCAGGATTTGCAGAGCTTCTACGCCAAATGCTACCGGCCGGACCTCACAACAATCGCCATCATCGGCGACATCACTCCTGAAGAAGCGAGAGCCGTCGTCGAGAAATATTTCGGCAAATGGCAGGCCGCAGGCCCCAAGCCCGATGTGACGTTGCCGCCGGTGCCCGCCAACAAACCGAGCGCCATGAATGTGCCCGACCCAAGCAGCGTCCAGGACGAAGTGGAACTGGCGCAGCAACTGGAAATGAACCGCTTCTCGCATGATTACTACGCGCTGCAGTTGGGCGACCACGTCCTGGGCGGCGGCTTCTACGCAACGCGCCTCTATCGCGACGTGCGGCAGAAGGCGGGATACGTGTACACCATCGACAACTCACTGCAGGCCGGTCAAACGCGCGCCAACTACAGCATCGATTATGGCTGCGATCCGAAGAACGTCTCCAAAGCCCGGGCGATGGTGGAAGACGAACTGCGCGACATGCAGAAGAACAATGTCTCGCCGGCCGAACTGCAGCAGGCCAAAGCGCTGCTGCTGCGTCAGATTCCGCTTGGCGAAGCCAGCGAAGATGCCGTCGCCGGCGGCTTAATTGGACGCGCCCGCATCGGCCTGCCGCTGAACGAACCGGAAAACGCGGCCAGACGCTACTACGACATGACCGCCGACGAAGTGCGCCAGGCTTTCGCCAAGTACATCAACCCGGCCAGCTTCGTCCAGGTGGTGCGCGGTCCCGCGCCTCAGTAGAATCGAAAAGTGGAAGACGAACCAAAACCGCCGCCTGTTTCCGAAGTAGTGGCCAAACTGCGCGAGAGCTTTGCGCCGCTCACCCGGGAGTTGCACCCTGACATTGAACCGGCTGATGTCTACTCGCCTAAGCCATGACGATTCGGGAACTGGGAAAGCGCATCCGCGAGCGCCACATCTCCTGCGTCGAGGTGATGCAGCAGACCATCGCCGCCATCAAATCAGGCGACAAGTGCAACTCCATCATTACGGCCACCTACGATCAGGCCCTGCTAACCGCCGCCGAACGCGACAACGAACTCGCCGCCGGCCACGATCGCGGCCCCCTTCACGGCATTCCCATCGCGCACAAAGATCTGCTGTACACGCGCGGAGTGAAAACCACCGGCGGCTCGCTCATCTACAACCACTTCGTGCCCGATTCCGACGCCGTCGTCGTCACCAAGCTGTATGATGCCGGAGCCATTTCCATCGGTAAAACCAACCTGCACGAGCTGGCCTATGGCATCACGTCGAAAAATCCGCATTATGGGCCCGTGCTGAATCCGCACGATACGGTGCGCATTCCTGGCGGTTCCAGTGGTGGTTCGGCAGCCTTGGTGGCGGCTGGCTTGCTGCCCATGGCCACCGGCACCGATACCGGCGGTTCCATCCGTATTCCCGCCGCCTACTGCGGCATCACCGGCATCAAGCCCACTTATGGGTTGGTGAGTAAGAAGGGTGTTCTGCCGCTAAGTTACGGTCTCGATCACATCGGCCCCCTAGGCTCATGCGTCGAAGACTGTGCCCTCGCGCTCCAGGTAATGGCCGATCAGCCTGCTGACTACAACTTGGCTGCGTTGCCCAATCTGAGTGGCGTCCGCATCGGAGTGCCGCGTCACTTCTTCTTCGATCGCATCGATACCGAAGTCGAAACCGCCGTGCGCAGCCGCATCGACCACTTCCGCCAGTTAGGCGCCACCGTCGGCGAAGTAGATCTGCCCGACTTCAACGGAGTCACCGCCGCCGCGCGCATTGTGCAAATGGCCGAAGCCGGAGCCCTTTACATCGACTATCAAGACCCCGCCATGTTCGGCAGAGACGTCTGGGCCAACATCCAACAAGGTCGCGAAATTCTCGGCCACGAGTACGTCAATGCTCAACGCCTGCGCTCCCTCTACCGCCAGCAGTTCGACCAAATCTGGCGCACCATCGACGTCATAGTCTCGCCGACAACCCCAATCACCGCCCCCCTGCTGACCGAAACCAGCGTACAGATTAAAGGCCAGTCCGAAGATGTGCGCCTAGCCTCCACCCGCCTCGTCCGAGCCTGGAACTTCCTAGGCGAACCCGCCATGTCGCTGCCGTGCGGCCAAGATTCTCGTGGCCTTCCGATCGGCATCCAACTTGTCAGCCCGCCCTTCAGCGACGCTCGCCTGCTGCAAATTGCCAATACCATGGAGCATAGCCTTCACTGATGAAGAACCAAGCCCCTCCGGGGCCAAAACCTCGCGCATAACATCGATTGACAGTCCGCGCGATGGCGCTTCAGACTGGTAAGCCTGTTCGACTTGCTGCGGAAGATTAACGGTCTTCTGTTGTGCCGCGTGCCGGCACAACACCGCCTCAGGCGAAACAGAAAGCCACCGCTGGCTCGGCTCAGCTGTAGTCGAGCAGGCGCCCCTTCGATTCGGAAGTTTCGCAAGATATTTTGTACTTTTCAACCCTATGCATAGGCGCGCGAACTATAGCCCCTGCAAAAAAAAGCCGATAGCGTTTTAGATGTGCAGAGGGCACAAGGCTGGGTCGCCAAAAAAGATGAGGAAACCTTCATAAAGGTGGCCTTCGTGTGCCCGTTTGCGCGAACTCTTCAGTAAGGACTACTTGTTGCCAGGGCGGAACGTACGGAAAACCAGCGGAAGGCGCTGTGGGAAGGTGCTCTTGGCGTCTGCCGTGGCCTTCCTTCTAACTTCTTGCGATCCGTTCCAGGCGCCCCGGCCGCAAAGCGACACTCCCGACCCCGTTCTAGCGGTGAAAAGATATGCAGCCCGAGGTTCAGCGCTGCAGACGATGCGCGCCCGCGGAACGGTGACGCTGATTGATCCAACGTTCGAATACTTCGTGCTGCAGGATGAGACCGGCGGCATGCGCGTTCGGCCTTCTATCCCGATGGACGCCGCCATGCTGGGGCACAAGGTGGAAGTAGAGGGACAAACCACTAGCGCGAATGAACCGGATGTCATGGTGGCAGTTGAGATGAAAGATCTAGGTCCTGGCGTGATTCCCGATCCGCAGCCTATTTCTTTCAAGCGCGGCGCGTTGGAGGCTCTGGATGGGCAACTGGTTAGTTTGACAGCAATACCGCTCGACTCGAGAGTAGATGCGATGGGGCGGCGCACGATTGTGGTTCGAGTAAGTGGGTCCGGCCAGGAAGCCGTTTCCCGACTGACGGTTATTAAAGACTTTCGAGGCGACGAGAACGAGATCGTAGATGCAGAAATTCAGTTCAAGGCCGTATTGTCGGCGACAACGGATTTGAATGGCCGGGTTAACGGGTTTGGGTTGATCGGCAACAGTTTGGATTCTCTGCAAATTTTACTGCCACCGCCCCACCTGGAAGCTCTTGCAGCGTCGTCGATTGGCTCGCTGATCAATGGCGCGCCACACCAACCGCACAGGGTGAAACTGCGCGGGCGCATCGAAAGGGATGCTGCTTCCGGCGAATTGGAATTGGCGGATCAGACCGGAAGAATTGCTTTAGCAAACGCCGACCGCTTAATGACGGATGTCGAGGAGGTTCCTGGCAAAGGCCTTCAGGACATAGCCGGATTTGTTGCCAACAGAGAAAGCCGCCTGGTGCTTGATTACCCCAGGATGTTGAGCAAAAGCCTAAAGGGTGCGGCTGCGCCCCGCCAGGGAGAAAAGGAACTCGCTAGCTCTTTCGGCAGCAGTCTCGCAGGTGGTGATGTTCTGCAACTCGTTTCTCAAGTCCGCTCGTTGCCTCCCGAGACGGCTCGCTTAGAGCGGCCAGTGCGGCTGAATGGTGTGATCACCTTTTGGGATTATCCGGGTAATAACATCTGTTTTTTTGCCGATGGCAGCGGCGGAATTTTTGTAAGCCTGCACGGCATTCAAGCGGACACAACGATCCATGCCGGCGATCAGGTTCTTATTTCCGGCGTTACTGGTGCGGGACAGTTTGCACCGGTCGTCAAGAACCCGCACTTTCAAGTCGTTGGCCACGCGCCGATGCCCGCGCACCCGGCGACCGCGGCGGAGGATATCTTCCAGGGTCGCGCCGACAGCCAATGGGTGGAGTTGGAAGGAATTATTCAGAGTGAATCTCGTCTGGAAGGCCGTTCCCAGGCGACTGTAAGTGTGGGGCCGCATACGTTTAAGGTAATCTTGCCGGCTGGGCCCGAGCAGTTTCCGCCAGCTTGGGTAGATCGCCTGGTCCGTGTTTACGGAGCGGCGGGATCGCTGTTCACACCGAACCGCCAATTGGTAGGCACACAGATCTTCGCGCCATCCCTGAAATTCATTCAGCCACTGGATCAGGAGGCAAATTCTCGCCCGCTGGTCGCTATCGCACAGCTAATGCGCTTCAACCCTTCCCAAGTCGCGGGTCATCGCGTGCATGTCCAAGGACGCGTGATACGGCGGAATGTCGCGGGTCCAACATGGATACAGGACGACACGGGTGGAGTAGAAATTCTCGACCACAATGCAATTCGGCTTACTGCGGGCGACGTGGTGGATGTAATGGCTTTCCCTGGTACAGGCAGTTTCTCGCCTATTCTTCGTTATGCCGAGGTTAGGAAGATCTCAGCGGGTCCGAAACCCAAACCGACCGTGGCGACGGCGGAGGATCTTTTGGGGGGCTACCGGGATTCGCAATGGATACAGATTGATGGAGAAGTGATTAACCATTACACCAGCAACCGGCAGCAGATTCTGCTGCTGCGGGCCGGCAAATCGCAGTTCACGATCTATCTGCCCGATACGGCTTTTCAAGTGGAGAATGGCGCTGTCCTGCGGGTTACAGGCGTTTGCGCAATGAAAGGAAAGAGTGTTCAGGCGGTCTTTGCTCCTTACGCCTTCGATGTGCTGGTGAACTCGGCGGCGGACTTGTTAGTGCTGAAGCCCGCGCCGTTTTTGACCGGAATTCGGCTATTGAGAATCTGCGCCCTCACGTTCGCTTGTGTCGCCGTCTCCTTTTGTTGGGTCCTCATCTTGCGGCGGCGCGTGCGGCAACAGACCGGACTCATTTCGCAGAAGTTGGAGGAGGTGAGACTGTTGAAGGAAACAGCTGAACAGGCGAACCAAGCAAAAAGCGAGTTCCTGGCGAATATGAGCCACGAGATCCGAACGCCAATGAACGCAATTATAGGCATGACCGAGCTTACGCTCGATTCCGAGCTTGAACCCGAACTAAGAGAGAACCTGTCGACGGTAAAGTCATCGGCCGAGGCGCTGCTCAACCTCATTAATGACGTCCTCGACTTTTCGAAAATCGAGGCGGGCAGGATGGAACTTGAACGCACTGAGTTCGACCTCCGCAAAAACGTGGAAGATGCCATCAGGGCGCTAGCATTCATTGGTCATGACAAGGGGCTGGAAATGGTCTGCTCGTTTTCTCCCGAGGTTCCCTTTAAGGTGCTTGGGGATTCAACTCGATTCAGACAAGTAACAACCAATCTTTTGTCCAACGCCATAAAGTTCACGCAAGAGGGCGAAGTTGCGATAGAAGTTGGAGTGGAGAGCTGTGCGGGAGGGGAAGTGACTTTGCACGTGGTGGTGCGCGACACCGGGTGCGGCATTTCGCCGGATAAACTGTCCTGCATCTTCGCGCCGTTTGTGCAGGCGGATTCCTCCACAACGCGTGAGTATGGCGGCACGGGTCTCGGCCTGAGTATTTCTATGCGGTTTGTAGAAATGATGAACGGCCGAATGTGGGTTGAGAGCGAAGTTGGTAAGGGCAGCCGCTTTCACTTCACAGCCGTGATGGCAGTTGCGGAAATTGGTGCAGAAATCGAGGCATCGTCTTTGAGACCGTGGTTGAGCGATTGTGCGGTTCTGATTGTGGATGATAATGCCACCAGCCGGAACGTGCTGGCCAATTGCCTAGGCCCTTGGGGGCTGGTTCCAACAGCAATGGGCGGCGCTCGGGATGCCCTCGCTGTGCTTTGTTCGGCCGCAAGTAGTGGGTCCCCTTTCCATTTACTGCTGGTTGACCAGTGCATGCCCGAAATGGACGGCCTGGAACTGGCTGCGCGCGCGGCCGCGGAGCCGTCGCTGGCAAATTTGAAACAGATTTTATTAACCTCACCCGGGCACAAGGGCGAAAATTCACGATCGCGGCCGGTGGGAATAGATAGTTTCCTAAGCAAACCGGTGAGGGAGCGCGAATTGTTGGCCGCTTTACACGCGATTTTTCGTCACGGCGGTAATTCGGCCGCAGCGGCTTCTCCATCCAGGAGTTCCTTGAAAGGCCGCCATCGGCAGAATGTCCTAGCGCGCAGACCTGTGCTGATAGCTGAGGACAATCTCGTCAACCAGCGAGTGATCCAGCGGATGATTGAACGCCAGGGCTATGGCGCGCGCATTGTTTCCAGCGGTTTCGAAGCCATTCAAGCTGTGGAAGAACAAGCTTTCGACCTGATCTTTATGGACGTCCAGATGCCTGGCATGGACGGGCTCGAGGCCACCGCAAGCATAAGGAAATTGGACGAAGCGGTTGGCAGGCGAAGCTACATCGTGGCCATGACGGCCCACGCTATGAACAGCGATCGCGAGCGCTGCAGGCAGGCTGGAATGGACGATTATCTTTCGAAGCCGGTCGATAGCACGCGGCTCAAGAAAATCCTGGACCGAGTGACGGAAGGTAACGAACTCACAACTCGAATGGCGGGTGAAAATACTTGAACTTACGATCTGTTTTTAGACCTTTTTCTTCTGATTTGGCAATTGACTTGGGGACCGCAAACACTTTGGTTTATCGGCCCGGAAGGGGCATTGTCTTGAACGAACCGTCGATTGTGGCTGTGCAGCGGCATACCGGGAAGGTAGTTGGCTGCGGCTCTGACGCGTGGGAGATGCTGGGGAGGACACCCGGAAACATTCGGGCCATCCGGCCCATGCGAGACGGTGTAATTGCCGACTTTCAAATGGCGGAACACATGCTGAACCAGTTCATAGCTAAAGCGCACCAGCGCCGCACGCTTGTGCATCCGCGCATTGTGATCAGTATTCCGAGCGAGATCACTGAAGTGGAGAGACGCGCCGTGATCGACTCTTCCTACCGCGCCAAAGCAAGTGAAGTGCACCTGGTGGAGCAGCCTTTGGTGGCTGCGCTGGGCGCCGGCATGCCGGTGACGGAGCCCCGGGGAAATATGATTATCGACATCGGCGGGGGGACCACGGACATTGCCATTATTTCGCTGTCCGGCATCGTCTATTCACGCTCGCTACGTATCGGCGGTTACCGCATGGACGAAACGATCATCGACTATGCAAGACGCCGCTTCGGCCTGCTAATCGGCGAAAGGACGGCGGAGCGCGTGAAAATGGAAATCGGCTCGGCTTACCCGCAGCCTAGGCCCCTATCGTACCCGGTAAAAGGACGCGACCTGACTTTGGGGCTGCCTCGGACCGTTATGATGAGCGACGAGGATATCCGCCAAGCACTAGTGGAACCCCTGAACGCCATTGTCTCGGCTATTTTGCTGGCTTTGGAGCATGCACCGCCGGAACTGGGGGGCGATATCTTCGAGCGTGGAATTATTCTCACCGGTGGCGGGTCGATGCTGCGTTCGTTAGACGAACGAATTCACGCCGAGACTGGGGTGCCGGTGCTGCGGGCGGAAGAGCCGCTCGCTTCCGCCGTGCTGGGAACGGGCAAGATGCTGGAGGATTTCGATCTGTTGCGCCGCGTCTGCTTGAACTAGCGCGACAATAGCAACGTGTCTCAGCTTCTAATCCTTACCGCCTTGGCTTTCCTCCTCGACCTGTTGGCTGCTCCCGTTGACCTCGCCAGAGCTCCTGGGACGCACGTAGTAACCGTTTCGGGGGCCGCGGGTCATTACACGGAGCCGGGCATTGCCATCAATCCAAACGACCCCCGTCAGATGGTGGCGGCCTTTCAAGGCGGAAAGCAAGTGCAAGGTACCGCGACTGCGGTTTATTCGACCGACGGCGGACTTACCTTTGCACCAGGGAAGGGCACTGACTCTACCGACTGGCGTGTGTTGGGCGATGTCACCACCACCTTCGATAACAAAGGGAATGTCTACCTTTGTTCGATAGCGTTCGATCATCTGGGAACGTCCGGCTATTGGGCGCATAATGTCCATCGCAACGGAATCATCGTCAGGCGATCCCAAGATGGCGGCAAGACGTGGGCGCCCGCTGTCTCGAACGTGAAGACTTTCAGTCACGACGACGACCACGGTATTCAGTTCGAAGACGAGCCGCGCATGTTCGCCGATAACAATCCGACGAGTCCGTATGCGGGGTCGCTTTACGTCGGCTGGGTGGAATGGCAGTTGACGCAATCCGTGATGTACTTCTCGCGGTCGAAAGATCAGGCAAAAACCTGGTCCAGCCCGATACGTATTAGCACCAAGGCGGGACTTCCGCGAGACGACAACGGAGGGCTCGGCGGCTACCACCAGGCGATTGGAGCTGATGGCGCCATTTACGCGATTTGGGCTGATGCCACCTCCATTGTGATGACAACGTCGCACGATGGAGGCGCGTCGTTTGCTCCTTCGCGCTCTGTTGTGCCGATTGGACCGCCCTACTTCGGAGACGTTCCCGGTGTGTCCCGAGTGGAAGGATTTCCGCAGATCGCTATGGAACGCCGCCGCGGCGGCAAACTGTTTGTCTGCTGGAGCGACTATTCCAACGGCGATGTTGATGTGTTTGTAGCGGCCTCGGCTGATCAGGGCCGTACTTGGGGGAAGCCGGTACGCGTGAATGACGATCCTATTCACAATGGCATCGATCAGTTCTATCAATGGATGGCGCTGGACCCTGTCACGGGAGCGATCTATGTTGACTTCTACGACAGACGCGGCGACGTTGAAAATGTGAAGGCGTGGGTGACGCTAGCCAGGTCAATCGACGGTGGACGCAGCTTCCGGAATTACGCCTGGACTACTGTTCCTTTCAATCCACTGCGTGCATTTCTAGGGGATTACACATGGATCGATGCTTATAACAACCGCGTGGCAGCCGCCTGGACGGAGACCGAAACAGCGGCAACAAGAGCCAATGCAACTACCGTAATCAAGGTTGGAACGGCCGATTTCACGCATGTCGCGCCGTAGTACGATGCCTTAGGATGTCTCTCGCTCTTAAGGTTGAATACGCGCACGAACGCAAGATCAGGCTGCGCAACAAGGTTTATTACCGCATCAACCATTTGCCCATCTGGATCTGGGTCTTCTTTTTGGCGCCGGGTCCGCTAACATTTGATTTATTCGAGCGAGGCGGCAGCATTTGGAACTGGATCTGGCTCGGTGTCGTTATTGTTGCAACTGCCATCGCGGGGCGATTCAGTCAGCTTCCGGGGGTCGAGGCGCGGCCGTACATTTTGCGCTTCAACGAAGACAAGCCCAATCCGCTGTACCGGCGAATTTGTTACACCTTTGCCTGGAATGCGCTGCTGAATTTTGCGTTGCTGAATCTTGCCGGGTTGATTGCGGCCGTCGCCACCGGGCGCTGGATGCTGAAGCAGATTTATCAGAACGGTTACTTCCCGGTGTTGGGTTTTGTTCTGCTACTCGGGCTGGCTGGCGTTCTGCCTCGAGCGCGGCGTTCCACCAAGGGTGAAGGGTTTGAGAGACGATATTTTTATGGAACGGTCTGGTCAGTCACTTTCGCGCAGACTATTTTGCTGATTCTGTGGAAGACCCTGCCGCGCGCGCACTATACCGACGTCATCAAACTGGCCTCTTTCGTCGCCACTTTATGCGCGATTGGCGTGGTCTCGACCTTTGGTCTACTGCCTCGCACGCGCCCTATTCTTCCTGGCGAGTTGATGGTAGCCGACTAGATGGCTTTACTTAGAAAAGTGACCGCTCAGGTACTGATAGCTCTGGCGAAGGCTATCGAGGGGATCGCCCGGTGTCTGGTCTTGTTCCACAAAGTAGTTCTTGATAGGCATGTGCTTGGCTTGAGCTAATACCGCGGGGATGTCGATGCTGCCGTTACCAATCTCTTTGAAGGTCGCTTTCGGTACGTTCTCATTGAACTGAACAGGCAAGCCGGCGGCTTTGTCCTTTAAGTGCAGCAGTGCTATGCGGGTTGAATATTTCTTCATAACCTCCACTGGATTGTGACCCGCGACGCTGGCCCAGAAAATATCGAGTTCAAGGTGAACCAGATTTTTATCAGTGGCCGCCATCATGATGTCCAGGCCGGTGGTTCCGTTCATCGGTTCAAATTCAAACGCGTGATTGTGATAGCAGCAAGTCAAACCAGCGGCCTTTGCTTTTGCACCCGCTTTGTTTAATACGTCGGCCAGATGCTTGAAGGTGTCCGCGCCCCCGCGCTCGTTGGGTGGAACATACGGCAGTACGATAAACGAAAAACCCTTCTGCTTCAACGAAGCGATAGCATCGTCCAGTTTGGCGCCGCCTTCCATAAAGAAAGCCGTATCGACGTGCGCGCTAACTGCTTTTAGTTTCGTTTGCTGCAGAGCGGGCCAAATGGTTTCAAGGGTCGCATAAACAACCTCAACCTCTTTGTAGCCGATGTCTTCGATAGCCTTCAGGTCCTTTGCCGGGTCCTTGGTAATCGTGTTGCGGACGGTGTAAAGCTGGACGCCTAAATCGCTGGCGCGCAGCGGATCATGTGCGGAAAGAACTCTGGCGGCGGAGAGCAGCGCGGCTGATTGAACAACGAAGTTCCGGCGGGTGGTACTCGACATGGCTTCTATAGTATCGGAGACGGCTACTTTGACGACACGACTTCGTACTCGCTGACGAACTTTTTGTCCAGATACACCTTTGATTTCGAGAAGGTCAGTACGCCTGGTTCGTCGTCACTGGTGGGCGTATAGATCTGGCGGCTTGTACCCATACGGCGTCCTGACGACCGCATGCCGGGCGTTAGTTGCATCTGCTGGTAGAGGTCGTGCGGATGAAGAGCCCGGAAAAGATAGCTTTTGTTGCCCGCGTTCAAATGATTAAACTCGATAACCATCAACGTATGCGGTTCAGGCTCAAAGTAGGTCTCAAATCGGGTGATCAGGCCCTCGACTGCCGTCCCAGCGGGTAAGACCACACCATTGCCAATTTTGGCCGGATGCGCCAGCGCGCCTTCCACATGCATTCCGGCATAGGCGGTGTCGCTATCGATGGGAGTGGCCAGCGCGATGCGAAGCACGATACCCGGCTTGATGGATGCTGCTTCGACGCTGACCACCTTGTCTGCTGCGCCGGCAGGTTCTTCCGCGTCAAAACGAACTGTCGATTCACCCAGATACTGGCGGCATTGCGAAAACTCACCGTGGCTTTCCGTGATGGTGCGCCCACGGCTGCTGCCGTAAAGGATGTCGAAGGCGCTTGGAATCAGCGAATCGGTGCTGGAGATGTGCGCGATTTTGTAGGTGACGGTGGCCTGGATGGAGCATAGTTCAGCGTTTGGCGGGATGGCGCCGCTATCCGCGGTAACGACAAGGGTTTCGAGTTCCAAGGTATCGGCGCGCGCCGTGAACGAACCGTGAAAGGGAATAATCACCATCTGATCTCCCGCTTTGATCTGGTAACGGCTTACTTTTTCCGGCACATGGTAGTCGAAGTGGTATGTGGTTTGGCCGCCGGCGCTTGTAGGTTTGCGATAGGTGAACTCAATGCCGGCGGAGACAAAGATATTGCGGAGATAGCCAGTGAATCCGCCGGAAGAAACAGGACCATGTTGAACAAGATCCATTACGCCTTTGGATGAAAATGTTTTCTCGCCATGCCAAGCGTAGATCTCGTTTCCTTCGGAGACGGCAACGTCCATACGCAGGCGGTCTTTAAGCGCGGGCTGCATATCGGGAACGTGCGGCGGTTGCTCACACGGCGTCGTGCTGGTGGCGGTCGTGTAATAAGTGCGCACCAGGTCCTGTACGCAGATGTAGTTGTCCGCCCTCAGGATTTGAAGCGCCACGTTCTTGCGAATCTGGGTCAACGTTTCGTGCCAGGGACGCGGCGCCGTCTGGGCGAAACTCGCGAAGCACGAGACCAGCAAAAGGAACAGAAAACGTGACATCTGCTAATTGCCGAAGATTACCAGATGGCGATCGTGTACTACCAGCCGAAGCTTCCCGGTACGCCTTTGAACGGACCAACCACGTCGGGCGTTATCCAGCCGCCGTAGAATCCTCCGGGTTGCGCCTCCACTCGCTCGCCATTCACGAAGCATTCCAGCAGGTTAGGGTAAAACGCGAAATAACCTTTGATCGGGGCAAATCGGGCGTTTGGAGATTGATAAACCCAGGCCGCTTCTTCCGCAACGGCATCGGCTGCGCAGACTGTAACGTAATTCGCCGCGCCTTTCCATTCACAGAAAGATTGCTTCTTAACCGGGGCGATGAACTTCATCGACACGTCGGAAGGAGGAATGTACCAGCTCGGCGGGTGGCTGGTTTCGAGCACTCTATAGGCGCTGGAAGACCGGGCAATCAATTGGCCGGCCAGTATTACTTGGACTTCCTTTGACGACGGTTCGAGCCTTGGAGGCCTTGGATAATCCCACACTGACTCTTGTCCTGGTCCTGGTATTTCGCGTTTCATCTTTACTCCAAACGTAGCAGCGAGACGGGATCGACATTGGCGGCCTTGCGTCCAGGCAGTAAGCAGGCAGCGATTGCAACGAGAATTACGACCAGACAACTGAGGATGAAAATGCGCGGGCTGGCTCTGTTGCCGTCATACAGCCAATGTTGCAGGAGCCTTGCCGCAAAGACCGATGCAAGGGCGCCGATCAGCATGCCAGCCAGCGTGACGCTTAAGCCCTGGCTGAAGACTAGTCCGACGATTCGCGATACCGAGGAGCCTAGGGCGAGTCGAATGCCGAACTCGCGCGAGCGCGACAGCACTGAGTCGCTAAGAACGGAATACAGACCGATAGCGGCAAGCAACATGGTTGCGCCGGCGAAGGAGATTAGAAGCCACATGAGGAAACGCTGCTGCGCAGCAGATAGAAGCAGGTATTCGTCCAAGGTGCGAACGCGATCAAGCGGCACCGACGCGTCCAGGTTGCGTGCAATGCTGCGAAGAGCCGGCGTAAGGGCATGCGGATCGCCGGAGGTTCGCAGCAGGATGGACATGTCGTTCAACGGGAACTGAGCGAACGGGATGTATACTTCGGGGACCGTCGCCGGAGACGTCGCCGAATGCCGGACGTCGCCCACTACGCCGACGATCTGCCTGGCTTTCTCGCCGCCCCATCCAAGCGCGATCTGGCTCGATTCCGGGTCTAAGCCTGCCAGATATGTGCGGACAAATGCCTGGTTAACGATTGCAAATGGTGGCCGCGCCAGGGTGTCAGAGTCGGTGAAGGGACGTCCGCTCAGCAATTGCATCTGCAGCGCCTTAAAGTAGGCGGGATCGACGAAGCGGAGATCGGTGGATGGCTTGCCTGGGGTTGTCTTTCCTACAACGCTGACCGTGGTTCCGTTCGATTGACCACTCAGGGGCAGAACCTCCGACATAGCCGCTGCTTGAACGCCGGGGAGCGTCTGAATTTCCCGCATGAGATTGGCGTAATAGTCAATTACTCGTTGAGAGCCTTGGCCATACCTTGCGGTTGGCAAACTGATGGCGGCCGTCAGAACGCCGTGCGGGTTGAAGCCGCGGTTGGATCCGAGTATCTGCTGAAAATTCTCAACTAGAATGCCTGCGCAGCAGGTAAGCATCATCCCTAGAACAATCTGGCCGCCGATTAGTAAGGAACTTGCCGTAACGCGGGATTTTCCCTTTGTTGCCGAGCGGTCGCCTTCTTTGAGTGTGGTGGAAAGCGACAGTTGCCGTGTGGATAAAGCCGGCAGGCAGCCAAACAAGAGGCCGCCGATAATGGACACGGCCAGCACGTAGAAGAAGACATCGCCGCCTAGATGAATGTCACTTAAGCGGGGCGTTTCCGGCGGCGCCAACGCGAGGAACAGCTTCATGACAAGCCACGAAACTAAGAGCCCGGCAAAACCACCGGCGATGGCAACCATGGTGCTTTCGACAAGCAGTTGCCGGAAGATTTTACTAGCCGGCGCGCCCAAGGCAAGACGCATGGAGAACTCGCGACGGCGTCCCAACGTGTCTACCAGCAGCAGATTGGCGACGTTCATACAACTTACCAACAGAACGCAGAACACTGCGCCATAAAGGATGAGGATCATGCTCCGGCTTGGCGCCCCGACCACTTCGTCTAATGCCGAGCCGAGTGCGATCTCGTTGGATGAAGTCGCCTTTGGATGGTCATTCGCGATTCTTTTGGCCAGCACCGACATGTCCTGGCGAGCCTGTTGCAATGTGACGCGTGGTTTAAGCCGCGCGATGGCCGCATCATAACGCGGGTAGCCGCGGCTGGTAGGGATTGTTCCTCCGTAGAGGGCTGGGTCGGCATCCACAGCGACTGTCTTCCAATAGTCGAGTTGATCGCGCTGGACGGGGAATGCCATACGGCTGGGAATGACGCCGATAATCTCGAAGGAGCGGCCATCCAAAGTAATGAGTTGACCGATGATATTAACACTGCCATTGAATCTGGACCTCCAGAGCCGGTCGCTGATCAGGATCGGTCCGCCTGACTTGGAGTTCGCTGCAAATCGATCGTCTTCATCGCGGAAGAGCCTGCCGCGTAATGGTTCGACCCGCAAAACGCGAAACAAGGAACTGGACGCAATCGCGCCAAAAACGACAGAGGCGTCGCCGCGATCGGTCAACGTTGAGGATTCCGCCGAATAGACTGCCATCTCCTGAAACGAGTGACTTCCGGCTTGCCAATCTTGGAAGTGCGGATAAGAGACTCCGCTAGCCATACCACGATTCGACTGATGCAGAACGACAAGACGATTGGAATCTGGGTATGGAAGTGGTTGCAGCAGGACCGAACTGACAACTCCAAAGACGGCGGAATTTACCCCGACGCCAAGAGCGAGGGTGGCTACAAGAATGGAAGTCTTAACCCATTGCCTTCTGAGGAGACGCAAGGCGAAGCGAACATCGACCCAAATATCTTCCAGCATGGCTCCTCCGCGCACGTCGTAGCCTTGTTCATGTATCCGGACTGCCTTACCAAATGACTTCATGGCGGCGATCCTGGCCTCGGCCGTGGACATCCCGCCACGTTCGAGATCGGCAGCCTTCATGTCGATGTGGAACTGCAGTTCTTCGGAGATTTCAGCGTGAACTTTCTCGGATTGGAGGAAAGCTTTAAAGCGTGCCATCATAGTTCAATTCGCGGCAAGAACTTTGGCTACCGCGGTAGATAGATACTGCCAGTCGCTTTCCTCGGCGGCCAGCTGTTTTTTGCCCGTTTTGGTCAGCGTGTAAAACCGAGCTTTCCGGTTATTTTCGGATATGCCCCACTCGGCGCTAATCCAGCCTTTCTGCTCAATCCGGTAAAGAGCCGGATACAAGCTGCCTTCTTCAACCAGCAGCATATTTGCCGCCAACTGTTGAATCCGTTGGCCGATTCCGAAACCGTGCATGGCGCCTAGAGAGAGTGCTTTCAGCACCAGCAAGTCGAGCGTTCCTTGCGGAAGGCCGGGTTGAGTTTTCGCTTTCATGCTTCCTATTGGCTTCTAGGGAAGAATAGCATGTTCGATATGCCGTGCTATAGTTCCATACTCATATGAAATCTCCACTGATTGTCTGCGCACTGGGAACGCTGCTTTTCATTGTCGGGACATCGGCTTTTGGTCAGGGTAAACACTCTAAGAACCAGCCCGTAAAGCCAGCCGCGCCGCCGCCTCCGCCATTTGACGTGGTAGAGGCGAGCATCTCCGATATGCGAACCGCGATGGCGCAGGGTCGCGTCACCTCACACCAGCTTGTTGTTCAGTACCTGGTGCGGATTGGAATGTATGAGGACAAGCTGCACGCGGTTATCACGGTGAACCCACAAGCGCTGGCGGAGGCGGACGATCGCGATCGCGAGCGCGCTGCCGGAAGGTTGCGCGGACCGCTGCACGGGATCCCGATAGCCCTTAAAGACAATATATTGACCCACGACATAATCACCACGGGTGGCGCGTTGGCTTTTGAAAACTTACTTCCTCCGTACGACGCAACACTGGTAAAGAATCTGCGTGATGCCGGGGCTGTGATCATCGCAAAGACAACGCTTTCGGAACTGGCGAACTGGGTGGCAGGCTCGCCTACGCCGATGCCTGGAAACTACAACGCAGTTCGCGAGTTTGCCTATAATCCTTACGACCCGCGACGCGATCCAAGGGACGCCACAGCCGATGGCCGTCCGGCTCTGCAGACTGGTGGATCGAGTTCGGGCGCGGGCACGGCTGCCAATTTCTGGGCGGGCAATGTCGGCTCCGAAACATCCGGCTCCATTCTCAGTCCTTCCAATCAAAACATGCTGGCCGCGGTAAAGCCGACTGTGGGAAGAATCAGCCGCTATGGAGTTATTCCCATTACAGCGGATCAAGACACGGCTGGACCTATGGCGAAGACCGTGACTGACGTTGCCATCATGTTGGGAGCATTGGAGAGTCCAGCACCCGATCCGAACGATCCGGCGACCAAGAAATGTACGCCACCTCCCAGCCGTGACTATACAGTGTTTCTGAAACCGGACGGACTGAAGGGCGCTCGGATTGGCATACCGCGCGCCTTCTATTACGACAAGATAACGCCGCCGGGTATGGAGCCCGCTGCCGCGCCGCCTGCGGGTGGGGGCGGGAGAGGAGGTGGTGGTGGCTTCAATCGCGGCGGAGGTCTCTCGCCTGAAGAAACGCGGATCATGAACGAAGCCATCGATATTCTGAAGCAGCAAGGCGCCGTGATTGTCGATCCTGTCGATATACCCAGCATTGTTACTAAAGATATCGACCACAACTTTTTGCGCTGGGGTCAGTGCAGCGGCATCACTGGGATAAAAGGCAAGGACGCAAACTGCTCGTCAGTATTGAAGTACGGCATGAAGCGCGATTTCAATAAGTGGCTGGAGACGCTGGGCGCGGCTGCGCCGGTTAAATCCCTGACCGAGCTGCGGGAATGGAATATCACTCACATCCAGGGAGGAGCCATTCGCTACGGACAATCGAACCTCGATATCTCGGATGAAATGGATCTGCAGGCCGATCGCGCGCGATACGAGGCCGACCGCGCCAAAGATATCGACTTAGCCGGTACGCACGGCATAGATGAAGCGATGAAGGCTAATAATCTGGATGCACTGGTGTTTCCGGGCGCTAGCGGCGCCTCGATAGCGGCAAGGCCGGGTTATCCGACCGTGCTGGTTCCGTTTGGAATGGTGCCGAACAATCCAACTCCGCCTTTTCCAACGGGTTTCGATCCAAAGCCTTCACCATTCGGTGTTGCTTTCACTGGGATGGCTTGCAGTGAACCTAAATTACTGCAGCTTGGCTTCGCATTTGAGCAAGTGACCAAACGCCGCGTGCCTCCATCTTCTACGCCCTGAGCGGCGGCGCTGCGCTTAGTGGGAGAGACTTCGGAGTGCCTCCGCTGCGGGTGTGTAGGATGGATCGCTGCTGAGTGCAGCTTTCCATTCGCGTATAGCATCGTCGCGGCGATGGAGCCTGAGATACGCTTCACCTAGGTAGTAGCGGGCGATTGTGTTTGCGGAATCTTGATGCAGAATTGCCCCGAAAATGGTGACTGCTTGCGCTTCGCGATGGCTGTATAAAGCCTCCAGACCTTTTTCATAGTCCTGATATTCGCGCAGTCGTTGCTTGGGATCAGGGCCACTTCTCACCGCTACTGCGCCGCCTCCAGTCGCTACGTATCCGAGCGAGCGGAGCGTGTTTGTGGTGGCCGGGGAGGTATCGCGCATCACAAGCGCGTTCTTTGTTGAGTTCTTTGCAAGCAACGTACGCAAGGCCGCGCGTTGATCGCGTGCAATCGTGGCGTTGGCTTGGATCACATTCCTCATTTGGTGCGGGTCACTCGCCAAGTTGTATAGCTCGGCCGCAGGTGCATCTATGTACTGGTAATTCCCAATCCTTAGACTTCGCAAAGGGGACCAGCGGAAGGCATCGTGAGCATACATGGATTCGCTGTAAACGTTTCGTTGAGCGACTTGTTTCAGAAGACTGGCGCCGCGAAAGTTGGCGGGCTGACTGATGTGGAGAAAATCAAGGATGGTTGGCGCGACGTCGATCAATCCACCGGGTTGGCTGACTTTCAACGGCGGGGCCTGTGCATCTTTCGGAAAATGGATGAGCAGGGGTACCCACAAGGTGCTCTGGTAAATGAAAAAACCATGGCTGGTTTCGCCGTGTTCTCCCAGGCTCTCTCCGTGGTCGGAAAGAAGGACAACGAGGGAGCGATCCCACCAGCCGCTATCGACTAGTATTTTTCGAAAACGTCCTAAGACGCGATCGACGTATTCAATCTCAGCGTCATAGCCGGCTGTATTAGGTTGGAGCGGGTTCGCCGAGCGAACGTTGTAAGGAGCGTGCAGATCAAAGAAGTGCAAGAACAGGAACGGCGGCTTTTCGCTGCGCGCTCCAAGCCACTGAGTAGCCGATCGAACGACTAAAGCGGCGTCTCGCCTTACACGGACATCGTAAGGATTCTGGAGTAAATTCGGTTGCGGATGAAACGGGCTGTCATAGACATCAAAGCCACGGTCCAGTCCAAAACGCTGCGCCAGCAGGTCACTGCCGATAAAAGCGCCAGTTCGGTACCCATTCTGCTGNNGAACGGACGCCAAGGTCAGCAATCCTACGGGAACTATCTCAGCATTTTCTTCAACGCCGCTCTCAAAAGGATAAGTAGAAGTGAACAGGCAGGTGTGCGAAGGAAGCGTCAAAGGAATTTGCGAATCAATGGCCGAGAATACGGTGCCGTGTTCGGCAAACGCATCTAAGTTCGGCGTCTGGATAGCTTTGTATCCGTAGGCGCTGAGGTGATCGGCACGCAGTGTGTCAACGGAGATGATGATCACCGGAGGCTGGGCTGCGGAGCAGAACGAGATACAGAGGAAAACGAGTGTGAAACGATAAGAGTGCAAATTGATGATAGGGCTCCGCAACAATTATCTATTGATAGTTTTCGACAGCTGCCGCTATGACACGTTTGTCGAGGCGAAGCCGAAAGTTATGCGGAGGCTTGGCAAGCCCCAACAGCGCTGGTCATATGCTTCCTGGACCTCGCCATCGCACTTCAACATGCTGACTGGTTTGCTGCCGCATGAAAGTCCGAAGGGGGTTTATGCGTCCGAGTATTACCGCCGGGATTTTCTAAAATTTAACGACCGGCTTGGCGGCGAAGGCATAAAGTTCGAGTCTTTGGTGCCACGGCTGTATCTTCCGCCTTTTCTGCAGAGCCTTGGATACAAGACTCACGCGCGAGTATCCCTACCTGTGCTGAATCCGAACACGATACTGAACGACGGGTTCGATAGCTACAAACTGATGGAGTGCCACAATGATTTCCGAGCTATTCTGAGCGAGGTCAAGTTTTCCGAGGAGCATCCATCCTTTTATCTATTAAATGTAGGTGAAACCCACTACCCTTATGCGCTGGTGGACGAACCTCGCGGATCCTGGCCCACCTTGAGCGGCGTTCATGGTGTATTTAAGCATATGGATCATCACACAATTGGAGGCAAGATTCGGCGCACAACTTTCAACCGGGGCAAACTGGACGAGCTACGAGCCCGGCAGGTGGCGGCGGTCCGATTTCTTGACAGTGCCATGGAGTCGTTATTCGATGAAGCTCCGAAAAACACCTATATAACGATTACTTCCGACCACGGTGAACTCTTCGGAGAAGATGGCTACTTCGGACATGGACCGATACAACATCCGAAGGTTTTTGAAGTGCCTTTTGTAGAAGGGAAGATCCGATAAATATGTATATTGGGCCAGGAGCGGGCTTCGCTATTGCCACTTCTTTTCTGACATTCCTGGCTGGCGTTCTGGGAAGTTTGTTTTCGCTGCTTTTGTGGCCTGTTAGAACCGTGCTGAATTGGATTCGCTTTCGAAAGACCTACGCACGCGCGCACGTGAGAAAGCTGATCTTCATTGGGTTCGACGGCATGGATGCCAAGTTGACTGAGAGATGGATGGAGGCGGGTAAACTGCCTAATCTCTCGAGACTTCGCGAGATGGGAGGATACAGCCGTCTCCGAACTACGTTCCCGGCTTTGTCGCCCGTGGCTTGGTCCACGTTCGCTACCGGCGTGAATCCGGCAAAGCATAATATCTTCGATTTTCTCAGCCGTAGCGCGGGAACATACCTGCCGGAGTTGGCTCCGGTTACCGTCAAACCTCCGAGGCGAGTGTTGAGAATCGGCCGATTTTCGTTTCCCTTATCAAGGACTCGTATTGAGAGCCATCGAAAGAGCGAATCGTTCTGGAGGATTCTGGGAAAACATCAGATTCCTTCCACAGTACTGCGTGTTCCGGTCACTTTCCCACCTGAAAAGTTCAACGGGAAGATGCTGTCGGCGATGTGTACTCCAGATATTCGCGGGACGCAGGGTACTTTTACTATCTTCAGCACACGAGCCGCAGTTGAGCCTCTTATAGAGGGAGGATGTCGGCAGCCTTTAAGGCGCTCGGGGCAATCATTGCTGGGCGAAATTCAAGGTGCGGAGTCTGTATCGGTGCCTTTTGAGATCAGAGCAGACATGACGTTGAAGATACAAGGTCAGGAGGTTGCATTGAAACTCGGCGTTTACTCTGAATGGATAAAACTCGACTTCCATTCTGTCTCCGGGTTGGTGCGTTTTCTAGTAACGGAGCAAGCTCCTGAAGTTTCCGTGTATGCGTCGCCCGTGCAGATCGATCCGGAGAAGCCGGTGATGCCCATCAGCAATCCGGGCCTATATGCCATTTATCTTGCCAAATTAATCGGCGCCTTCTCGACGCTCGGCCTAGCCGAGGATACCTGGGCTTGCAACGAGGGTGCCATCAGTGAACTCGATTTTCTCAACCAGGCTTATTCCATCTTTGAAGAACGAAGACGGATGTTCAGTAATGCTCTCAAGAAAACCCGCAAAGGAGTGGCTGGATGCGTCTTCGATACGAGTGATCGTGTACAGCACATGTTTTTCCGGCACCTTGGCAGCGCCCAGCCAGCCGAGTTTTCGAACACGATTGAAGATATGTACAAGCGCATGGATGAAGTGGTTGGTGAGGCGCTTGCATACGTAGATGACAAGACATTGCTGCTGGTGCTTTCCGACCATGGCTTCTGCCGGTTTAAACGAGGTGTCAATTTGAATGCGTGGCTGCGGGAGAACGGTTATTTGAAGCTGAAACCGGACGCGGAACAAAGCGGCAAGTATTTTCAGGGGGTTGATTGGGCCGGGACATCAGCCTATGCGCTCGGTCTCGGAGGTATTTACATTAATCTCAGGGGCAGGGAACCTGATGGCCTAATCAATCCCGGTGCTGAGGCTTTGTCACTGATACGAGAACTTAGGGATAAGCTTTCAGGACTTCGAGATTTGGAGTTAAACGAGGTTGCGATTCGCGAGATGTATGAAGCTCGAGTGATTTATCGGGGCCCGTATCTGGAGGGATCGCCGGACCTGATTGTCGGATATAACGAAGGTTATCGAGCCGCCTGGGGCGCCGCTTTGGGAGATGTATCGGGCGGCGTTTTCGAGACGAATGACCGGCGCTGGAGCGGCGACCATTGTGTCGATCCTTCGCTGGTTCCAGGCGTGCTTTTTTCTAACCGGAAGATCGACGCGCTCGATCCGGGAATAGAGGATTTAGCGCCGACGTCATTGCGCTGCTTTGGAATTGAACCGCCGACATGGATGGACGGACGGCCAGTCTTCACATTTTGATCCGCTGGTTCTTGGCGTGCGCCGCCATCTGTTGCGTTTCTTGTCACACAGCACACTCAGGGACATGGCCGCTTGTCATTGTGCTGGGTATTGATGGTATGGACCCGCGCTTTGTTGAAGATCACCTGGCTGAGTTACCGAATCTGCGGGAGTTAATGAAACAGGGAGAGTTCAAGCGACTGCAGACCACCATGCCCCCGCAGAGTCCTGTGGCATGGTCTACTTTTTCCACTGGACTCGATCCAATAAAGAACGGTATCTTCGATTTCGTTTACCGCGACCCGGGAACGATGACGCCATTCTCGGCTATGGGAGAGATGGAGGCACCGGCTCACAAGTTGCTGTTCGGCCCGTATCAATTGCCGCTCGGATCGCCGCATGAAAGAACATTTCGACAAGGCGAAGTGTTTTGGAAGTTGCTGGCGGATTGTGGCGTGCCTGTGAAGATCCTTCGAATGCCGGTTAATTATCCGCCCCAAAACGCCAGGGGAGAAAGCCTGTCAGGCATGGGCGTGCCCGATATGCGAGGAACATTCGGTACGTTCACCTACTTTACCGACAATCCAGGCGAAACGCGCCGGAGTGTTTC
Organism: Bryobacterales bacterium; assembly: GCA_003163855.1. Taxonomy (GTDB): domain Bacteria; phylum Acidobacteriota; class Terriglobia; order Bryobacterales; family Bryobacteraceae; genus Bog-105. Next base: position 37,161 of record PLRJ01000069.1, read on the forward strand.
AGGAGGAGAAATTGTACCGGTCCAGATCATGAACGATGAAGCCATTCTTCGCGTCGAGGGTCCAGTGAATCCGTTGCGGCGTGACCAGTCATCAGTGGGAGTGAGCCTGACCGTTTCGGTCGATCCGTTTCAGAATGTGGCTCGCTTCCTGGTTGAAGATCGCTATTTCATTCTTAAAGGAGGTGAGTGGTCAGACTGGATTCCTGTTAGTTTCCCAATCGTTCCTGGTATACGGTACGCGCATGGAATGATCCGCGTTTACGCGAAGGGCTTTCGGCCAGACTTCCAGGTTTATGTCTCACCGGTGAATTTCAATCCTCTGCAGCCTGATGCCGACATGTCGGCTCCACGAAGTTATAGCGCGGATCTGGCAAGCAAAATCGGTCTCTATTATACACAGGGAATGGCGGAGGACACGTCGGCTTATCGTCACGGTGTGTTTGACCGGCAAGACTATCTTACGCAATCCCGTGAAGTTGGCGATGAGCAAAGGCATATGTTGGAGCAGGGATTGGCGGGGTTCAAGCAGGGATTTTTCTTCATCCACCTTTCGAGTGTGGACCAGAACTCGCATATGCTCTGGAAGAAGTTTGAAGGAGAGCTTCTGGAGACATATCAACGTGCGGACGATGAGGTGGGATGGGTGATGAAGAACTACAGCGACGCCACCATCATAGTTATGTCCGATCATGGATTTACTTCATTTGATCGTGCCGTGAATCTGAATGCCTGGTTGTTGCAGCAAGGTTTGGATAAAACGGCTTACGCATTGGGGTTGAATGCGATGTATTTGCGACTGCAAGGGCGCGAGCGGGACGGCACAGTGCCGATGGCCGGCGCAGCGGATACGCTTAAGCGTCTCGGTGACAGACTGCTGTCGCTTAAAGATCCTATCAATGGTGCGCGCGTGATCGCACGCATCTGGTCGCCTCATCCCGAGTTCCAGGGAAACATCAGGTTGATTCCAGACCTGATTGTCGGCTTCGCTGCCGGCTACCGGGAGTCCTGGGAGGGCAGTCTGGGAGATAGTTCAGGCAGTGTACTGAAAGACAACATTGATGCGTGGATTGGAGATCACTGTATGGCGCCGGAGTTTGTGCCGGGAGTTCTAATTAGCAACAGAAGAAGCAATGATGGCAAACCTTCCTTAAAAGATTTGACGGCTTCGATCCTCAGTCTCTATGGTATTCCACGAGAGGCCGGCATGGACGGCAAGGTGATTTACTAAGAGTGATGTTTGGTTCCGGTTTTAAATTCAGTAAGGAAACGTGGGAGCGAGTAAAGAAAGTTTCGGAGGTGGCGGGCTACTCGTCGCCGGAAGAGTTCGTTGCGCACATAGTGGAGCGCGAACTCAAGAAGCTTGAAACGGCGGATTCGAAGGAGGCTCTGATCGAGAAGATGAAGGGGTTGGGATATCTCGAATAAGGCATGATTCTGTGCTGTCTTTTCCTAATAAGCGCCTTGGCTACTCTGGCGGCGTTCGTGTTATTTCGACTCACTTCGAATAATTCGCGTCGAGAGCGGCTATGGAGACAGCTGTGGGCAAATCTTTTTGCCATCCGATTGTATGCGGACGAACCTCGAGTAGTATTTCAAAGCCTTCTTGGAGTAATTACCGCTAATGTGAAGCTATTGATAAACGCTTTACCCCCGCTTGTGGTAATGTCCGGGATAGGAATCTTGCTGTTTGGCCCGTTAGACCGGATCTTCGGAACTATGCCTTTTCAGATTTCGACTCCACGAGTCCTAACCGTGAAGCTGAAGAACATGGATGGAGCCTGGCCTGATGTGCGACTGGAAACTCCAGACTGGATCACCGTTGATTCACCGCCCGTGCACTTATTCAACGAACGCGAGATGAGTTGGAGGATTCGAGCGAACAAGCGGTCAGTGGGAGTTGTCAAAGTGATCGCTGGTGGAACTATCGCCAAAAAGACGATTGATACTCGACCTTGGCCTACAACTTTTCAGGTGATGTCCTCGGATGTTTCGATGCCCGGGCCTGAGCGAACCCTCTCCATTATGGGTATTTCTCTCCATTGGGTATGGTGGTTCAGTATTTTCTCGATTCTTGCCGCGTTTCCTCTGCACTGGCTGCTCTCGCGTTAGAATCAAGAGCAATGAAATGGATACTGAGTGCGGCGTTATGTGCTTTATATGCGGCCGCTGCGGCGGTTGATGAGCCCACGAAGCAGTTGGCGCGTGACATATTTCAGCAACTGATTGAGATAAACACGACCGACTCCGTTGGCAACACGACCACTGCCGCGGAAGCAATGCGAAAGCGCCTGCTGGACGCTGGAATGCCTGCGAGCGATGTCGTCGTGATGGGGCCAAATGACCGCAAAGGAAACATGGTGGCGCATTTGCGTGGCACCGGGGCGGGGAAGCCGATTCTCATCATCGCGCACTTGGACGTGGTAGAGGCAAAACGGTCGGACTGGACGACCGATCCATTTAAATTCATTGAAAAAGATGGGTTCTTCTATGGGCGCGGCACGCAGGATATGAAAGAGAGCGATGCCATTGCGGTAACTACGTTCATTCGCTTCCTGAAGGAAGGCTACAAGCCAAACCGCGACTTAATTCTGGCCCTCACAGCCGATGAGGAGGGCGGAACATCGAATGGTGTGAACTGGCTGTTGAAGCATCATCGTGAGTTACTCGATGCCGAGTATGCATTGAATCCGGATGCGGGTGGTGTGACAACGGAGAAAGGCAAGCCGGTTGATGTGGAAGTGGAAGCGACAGAGAAACTGTATGCCGATTTTCAATTGACTGCGACGAATCCAGGCGGCCACAGTTCGCTGCCAACCGCCGATAATGCGATCTATGAAATCGCCGATGCGCTGGGCCGCTTGGAGAAAACGCCTTTCCCTTTCGAGTTGAACAATGTGACGCGGGCGTGGTTTACGCAAGTAGCCGGTTCCGAATCACCGCAGGTGGGCGCCGACATTCGAGCCATGTTGCAGGATCCCCCCGACGCAGCAGCTATTGCTAGACTTTCTAAGAATCCGAGGTTCAATTCGACGTTTCGCACCACTTGCGTTGCCACTCGCTTAAGTGGCGGTCACGCCGATAACGCGCTGCCGCAGACGGCCCAGGCGCTGGTGAACTGCCGGATTTTGCCGGGGCATTCGGCGGAAGAAGTCAGGCAGGAGTTGATAAAAGTTTTTGCCGATCCGAAGATAACCTTGCGTTACAAAGATACCCTGACGGCGGAGTATCTGGATAAAGCTCCTGACACGAAAGCCTTTCTGCCACCGCCGTTGCGGCCCGACGTGATGAATTCTCTGCGCGCGATCGCGAGCAAGATGTGGCCAGGCGCGCCCGTGATTCCGGAGATGGAGACAGGCGCATCAGACAGTATTTACACTATTGCGGCCGGCTTGCCGAGCTACGGCATCAACGGTATTGCCATCGACTCAGACGACGTTCGCGCCCATGGCAAAGATGAACGTCTACGAGTGGATTCCTACTACAACGGTGTCGACTTTTATTATCGTTTCTTGAAAGCGATTACTTCATCTGCAAGTTACTGACAATAATGTCGGTGTTATGGGCGGCGCGGATGCCATAAACGCCATCTGTCGATTTCAGTTTGCCTGGCACGACGAGAGCGGCCCTGTCGTAAGTGCCGACTACCGTGCCGTTGATGATGCAGGAGACCTTGTCGCCCTTTACCGACATTGCAATTTCCTGAGTTACCGGCTGCCCAGGTCCGGCGGCTTTATGGATCGCCGCATTCTCCTCGCGCCGGCCATTCATTTGAAAAGGATCGGGCCCGAAGCCGCGCACAATGAAGTTGCCGTTGCCATAAGCGGCGCAGTATAGATAGCTTTGGTTAGCAGTACCCATGTCGTTACCCGCGATTACAATGCCGTAGGGGTGGGGATGGCTGTTAAGGTCCATGTATTTGGGTTCGTTGAAAGTAGCCGAAACCGTGTAGTCGCCGCTCGCTTTGTTTGCCGGGTTCCAATAAGTGGTAGCGGGTCCGGTAACAATTTGGATGGCGTCACCTTCTTTTGAAAACTTGGCGTCGTTGACAGTTTTCCCGGCTTTCTCTTCACTAGCGTCTACTTTTCCGCTCCATCCTGGAACGGTAATTCCGCCGCCCGCGACGGAGCGCGAGGTTTCGTCCTGCGCATGGAGCATGAACGGAATTAGAAGCAGGAGTGAACTTGTGAGAATACGAACGCGACTTGGGTGCATGACAATTCCTTTCGCTGATTAGAGCCCAGCAGCTTGATTATATGCGTACAATGTGACGTTGGTTAAGAAACTCTTAGTGAATGCGGACGATTTCGGGCTTAGCCAAGCTATCAATGCGGGTATTATCCGCGCGCACACAGATGGCATCGTTACAAGCACTTCTATCGTCGCAGCCGGTGAAGCGTTCGACGAGGCTGTTGAACTGGCTGCTTCTCATCCGAAGCTTGGAGTGGGTGTTCATCTCACGCTGGTGGAAGAACGATCTGTGGCGCAGCCTTCTCAAGTGCCGACCCTCGCTCCGAATGGGACGCTGCCGGGAACTTACGGGCAACTGGTGAAAGGTGTAGCGACAAGACAAATTCGGAAGCGCGATATTGAGAATGAGTTCCGGGCCCAGATTGAAAAATGTCTGGCGGCAGGTTTGAAACTGACTCACTTGGACAGCCATCAGCACACACATACACTGCCATCTCTCTTTCCATTAGTTTTGAAGCTGGGGAACGACTACGGGCTGCGGGGAATTCGAATTCCGCGAGGCTGGCCGACGTTAAGCGATTTGGCCGCGGACCGATTTCTGCCGAAGTGTGTGCTTTGCCTGTTGGCACATGGCGATGCAATCTGCTTTCGGCGTGGTCGCTGCATCGCTACGCAGCGATTTGCGGGGTTATTTGAAAGCGGCGACCTGACAGAAGTGAAGTTGCTTCGCATTCTCAGCGAGGTGCGTGAAGGCGCTACTGAACTGGTTTGCCACCCTGGATGTAACGATGCTTCACCCAGGTACGCGAGTTGGAATCAACGGCGTCAAACTGAGTTGGCGAGCCTGACGAGCGCCAGCGCGAAGAATGCTATTGGCGAACTCGGGATTGAACTCATAAACTATAGTCAGCTTTGACGGCGGCGAGTTCCGGCTGAGCAACCTGTATGTTCCAGCGCTGCATCCAAAGGAATAGGATCATCAGCCCCCACAGGTGATAACCAAGATTCTGCGTTCGATCCAGATGCTGGCTCATGACGCGTTCGATTGCCTCACGCCGGAAGACGTCGGAGTAGGCGGACATGCCGGTTTGCAATACATCGGTCATAAAACTTCGCAGCGGTCCGCGCAGCCACTCATGCGCCGGGATGTCAAAGCCAATTTTTTTGCGCCGCAGAATGGACTTGGGTAGCTTTCCACGCATCAAGTGCCGCAGAATTAACTTTTGGCGCGATCCTTTCATCTGCAGATGGGAAGGGAGCGTTGCGGCAAATTCGATTATGCGGTGATCGAGGAACGGAGGGCGCAGTTCAAGCGAGTGCGCCATGCTGATGCGATCCACTTTGGCCAGGATGTCATCGCTAAGAAAATACTTCTGGTCGAACCAAAGGAAGCCTTTGAAATCAGCTCCCGCCGTTCTTAACTCATCCATCAGGCGTCCTAATCCAGCCGGTGTGGGTTTGTCTACAAGCTCTCTCTTGCCGGCATCGGAGAAAGTTCCATTCCAATAGACATGGGCGCGTTCAGCGGGCATCTTACAGCCTTCGAGGAATCGTTTTAGCTTGTACTCGAAGCTGATCTTGTCGTCCGAGATGGGCATCATGCGCGCGGCGAGTGTAGACGCCAAACCGAGGAACGGTTTAGGGGCTTTGCGGATCGGCTTCGACAACTCGTCGGCGCGGTAAGTGAGATAGCCTCCGAATAACTCGTCGGCGCCTTCACCACTAAGTGCGACTGTGACCCTTTGCCGCGTCATCTTGGATAGGAACCAGACGGGAAGCGCACCCGCGTCGGCGTTGGGGTCGTCAGCGTAATACGAGAATTCCTCGATGGCGTCACGCAGGCCGGCGTCTTCGGTGAAATTCAACTGCTCATGCCGGGTTCCATAGTGGGATGCCACTTGCCGGCTATAGCCGCCGTCGTCGAAGGTGCGGCCTTGGAAGCTTATCGAGAAGGTTCTGATAGGTGACCGCGAAGCAGCGGCAGCATAATGCAGGATGGTTGAGGAATCAAGGCCGCCGCTAAGCCATAAGCCGAGCGGAACATCCGATACTAGGTGCTCGCGAATGGATTTCCGAAGCAACTCATCAAGTTGCTCGGCAGCTGAATCAAGCGCGCATGGTTGGGTATTGGCAAATGGCAGCTGCCAGAAGCTCTCGGTACGAACGGCGCCGTTGCGCCACTCAAGCCATGTTCCCGGCTGCATCTTTTCGATTCCTTCGACCAGCGTGAGAGGAGCGGGGACGTAATTTAATGCGAGGTAGCAATCGAGCGCAGCGAGATTCAGACGCCGTTCAACGTCCGGATGAGCGAAGATTGTCTTCATCTCAGAGCCGAATACGATGTCCGCGCCCAATCTGCAGATGTAGAGCGGCTTAATGCCTACCCGGTCGCGTGCCAGAACCAGCCGGTTTTGCGATTCCGTCCAAAGGGCGATGGCGAACATGCCGCGCATGCGGTCAAAGCAGGCTGTGTCCCACTCGAGAAAAGCCTGGAGAACGGTCTCCGTGTCGCAATGCGAGCGAAAGCGGTGGCCACGCTGTTCGAGTTCGTGGCGGATTTCCTCGTGATTGTAGATCTCGCCGTTAAATGCGATAACTACGTCTTTATTCTGGGAGAGTATGGGTTGATCTCCGCCGCCTAGATCGATGATCTTTAAGCGGGTAGCGCCCAAAGATATGTGATCCGACTCGAAACAGCCCTGCTGATCAGGACCGCGGTGGATGATGGAAGTGATTGCGTCCTGTATGATGCCGCTTGGGCCTGGACCCTTGCTATGCGTGAAGCCGGCTATGCCGCACAAAGGAACACCTCGAAGTGATGCTCAGCTTGCATCTACCTGTGACGGGTAAGACGCAGAACTTCGGAGTCGCGGACGACCGATTTTCTATGATGATTCCGAGCCATCATCTCACCCACAAAACCGAGGCAGATGAGTTGTAGTCCCGCGATCATAAGGGCGACGGCAAAAATCATGAGAGGGCCATGATCAATCATCAAGTTCGCTCCGAAGGCGAGCCAGTCGATGAGAAGGTAAAGCGCTAGCAGCAGCGAACCTGAAAAACCGAGGAATCCAAGTTTCCCGAAAAAGTGCATGGGCCGCGTCGCATAGCGCAGGAGAAATGGAATGGTCAGCAGGTCGAAGAAGACAGGAATAAAGCGGCCGATGCCGTAATGCGACTTGCCATGCTGACGCTGCGTAATCTCAATGGGAACTTCAATGATGCGAGCTCCATAGGCAGAGGCGAGCGCCGGGATGAAGCGATGCATGTCGCCGTAGAGGGGCATCTCGCGGACCAGAGCTGTGCGGAATCCCTTAAATCCGCCGCCAAAATCGTGAACGTCTACGCCGCTTGCCTTGCGCATCATCCAATTAGCGATGCGCGAGGGAAGCTGTTTCTTTATTACGCTGTCGCCAGGCCTCGCCACACGACGCCCACAGACGACATCGTAGCCGTCATCGAGCTTTTCGAGCAGCGTGGGAATATCTTCCGGATTGTGCTGGAGGTCGCCATCCATGGAAATGATGTATTCCCCGGTTGCCTGGTCGAAGCCGGCGACGAGTGCCTCGGTTTGGCCGTAATTGCGCCGCAACTGAACTACTGTTACTCGCTCATCCAGATTCGCGATTTCACTGAGGAGAGCAAAAGTTCGGTCGGTGCTGCCGTCATCGACGAAGATGAATTCAAAGTCCCGGTTGAGGGATTCCATCACCGTTCGGGTGCGAACATACAAATCCGTGACGCTGCTTTCCTCATTATGGAAAGGAACTACGACGCTGCACTTCATGTTAAGTATTAAGAATACCAAAGACTTATAGTCCCTTAGCCAAGCCGTTTAAGGTAGGCGTTACCGAAATCCAACAGTGGGTAGTGATTCTTATTGCCGCGGCTATCTACCTGCCTGGCTTGGTGAGTCCGCCGCACCTGATGGATGACGTCGATGCGGCGGAGGCGCTTCAGGCGAAAAACATGCTGCAGTCTGGAGACTGGGTGACGCAGCACCTGAATGGGACCCCGTACCTGGATAAAGCACCGCTGAAGTATTGGATTACGGCGGCCCTCTATGCGGTCTTCGGAGTGCATGACTGGGTCGCTCGCGTGCCAACGGTTGCCGCCGCTATCCTACTGTGCTGGCTGGTGGTGAGAATGGGCGGTTTCTACTCAGGGATTGTGCAGGCGACATCCATTGGACTTTACCTGTTCACTAGAACTGTCATACCCGATGTCATTCTGACGTTGTTGATTGCGGTTAGCCTGTGCTGTTTTTTCAGGCTGGTGGAAAGCGAGAAGGCTTCAATCGGCTGGGCTCTGGGTATGTATACTTGCATCGCCTTGGCGGTTCTGACGAAGGGACTGATAGGGCTGGTGCTGCCAGTTGGCATAGCCGCCTTGTACGTCGTCGCATTGAGGAAGGCACCCGATTGGCGGCGCTTTCACTTGATTCCTGGAATGCTGATGGTGCTGGTTATCGCTGCACCGTGGCATATCGCAGCAGTTTTGCAAAACCCTCCGATCTTTGATTTCACGGTGCATGCAGGCGATCATTTTGGTGGCAAATTCAGAGGATTCTTCTGGTTTTATTTCGTCAACGAACAGCTTCTGCGCTTTCTGAACGAACGCTGGCCGCGCGATTACAACACGGTTCCCCAGCTATGGTTCTGGCTTTATAATCTGCTCTGGTTTTTCCCTTGGAGCCTGGCGCTGCCGGCTGTTGCGCAGTTGCAATTTAAACCGATTGACCGAACAAGCCGCCTGAATCTTCTAGCGGCTTGCTGGATTCTTGTGGTGATGTTGTTCTTTACATTTTCGACAACGCAGGAATACTACTCGATGCCAATGTACCCGGCCATGGCTATCTTGTTGGGGGCAGCCATGAGCGACGGCAGAAAGTGGATGCGGGTTGCGGTTCGAGCCGGTGCTGCCGTTTTTCTGCTGACGACGTTGTTGATCGGCGGGATTTTGATGAGGGTCTGGGCGATGCCCACGCCGGGGGACATTTATAATGCAGTGGCTCAGCATCCGGCACTCTATACGCTTTCGCTCGGGCACATGGCCGATCTCACCATCCCTGCATTCGCTTATTTGCGAACTCCGCTGGCACTGGCTGGAGCGGCGTTCCTTCTTGGAGGTGCGGCGGTCTTACTGTTGAAACTCGAGCGAGCATATTTGGCAATCGCGGTCACTCTTGTTCTATTCTTCCAAGCCGCGCGACTGGCTCTGGTGGTCTTCGATCCTTACCTCTCCTCCTATGCGATCGCACAGAACTTGAATCAACTCCCGGCGGGCACGCTGATTATCTGCGGGAAATATAATCCGCTGTCCTCGGTGTTCTTCTACTCGACGGATAGAGCACTGCAGAACGAAAGCGATCTGGATATTCTGGAATATGGGTCGATGGCGCCGGGAGCAAGGAAGATTGCCGTCAGCGATAAAGAGATGAAGCGTCTGTGGAAGGGCGCCGGGCTGACGTTCCTGCTTGCGAAGGCGCCTCGCCTGCAGCATATCGAAAACGTTCTGGGATCATTGCCCGCAATATTGGTTTTGCGAAGCGGAGACAAATACCTGTTTGCTAATCGCGCGGTAGATCAGCAGAGTAAGTGATGACTTGCAGGTTTTTCGGTGGACCTGCGTAAGCAACAGCAGCGGCATAACCAGGCGCCACGTCAACGTTATGAAGAGTCCAACCGGCGGCTTTATCAGGGTCGTTGCCTATATGAACCAGGCGGGCCGGATCTTCCGGCAGCAGAGTAACTCTGAACTGGTCTAGAGGCGTACTGAAGCCCTCTCCGATTGCTTTCATGTAAGACTCTTTGCGAGTCCAGCATTGAAAGAAAGCTCGTTCTCGCAAGTCAGGGCTCAGTGACATCAAATCGCGGTATTCTTCAGCGCAGAAGAATTGCTCGGCGATACCGCATAAATTGTCCAGCGCGCGAACTTGCTCTATATCGACACCAATTTCGGAAGTGTGGGTAAACGCCAGCAGCGCCATGCTTCCCGAGTGCGACACATTGAAACAAAGGGTGGATGGGTTCTTGAGACGCGGCTTTCCCGCCTGTCCGTAGCAGAACTGGATGGTTTGAGGCTTTGCGCCCAGGTACTTGCCTAAAAGAATCCGCAGGACGGCGCGGCTTATTGTGAACGATTGGCGATCGCCAATGAAGCGGTATCGGAAAGCGCGGGCGGCTTCCGCCGCCGAAAGAACACACGCGAACTCAGACGCAGGATTGTCGAGGTGATTCAAATGGATGGGCCAGAGATGAATCTCCGCCGGCAACAAGGTCATGATTCAGATAATAAGACCGAGGCTAGCTTAGCTATTGGTTTTCCGCCGGGATGACGCTAAGCTTTTCGAGATCGACAGCGAGTGAGGCAAGCTGTTGAGCCATGGTTTGTAGGCCGATGTTTCCAGAACCCCCGCGACAGCCGGTCGCCGTCTCGTGGATGCCTGCCACGATTTCGCGCGTTGCTCTCGATTGCGCTTCAACCGCGGCCGAGATGTTCTTTTGCTTTTCCTGCATGCTGAGAATAATAGAGGCGACATCGTTCATGGCGCAGCCGACTTTTTCGACATGATCTCCCATGGACTTGACAGTCTTATCGATGGCAGAAGTGGAAATCGATGCGGTGTCGGCAAGTTTTTTCACTTCGTGGGCAACCACCATGAAGCCGGAACCTATGTCGCCCGCATGCGATGCCTCAATGGCGGCGTTTAAGCCCAACAAGCGGATCTGAAAGGCTATGTTTCGCAGAAGTTCCGTAACTTTAGAGATTTCCCGGCTCGCTACAGTGAGATCCTCGACGGCTGCATTAGCCGATTCGACAAGAGCGGCGGCCCCGTCGCCGGTTTCCGACGCGTCGGAAGCGCTAACTGATATATCGCGGATGGTAGTCTGAAGGTGCTCAGCGCCGTCCTCCATGCTCTCAACGTTTTTTGTTACGATCTCGCTGGTGACGGTTAAACCTTGGGCCGTGCCATGCAGGGTGCGTATCCCGTTTCGAATGCTGGTCAGCACTTTGGAAAGCTCCTGAGCGCCTTTGCTTACGCGAGCTAGCAGTCCGCTCATTTCGTCGGCACCGTGCAATTCGGCCTCCGCTTTAAGGACGCTGGCGCGAACGCGCCTGCCGACGGTAATTCCGGAGATAAGCGACATTCCGCCAATCAGCATGACAATCCACATGGTTGCGTTCGACATGCTGCTGATGCGGTTTACAGTAGCTTGCTGAGCGTTTTCTGCGCTGTGTGCCTTGTTGGATCCGGTCCTGGCGATACCGCGGATAGAAGTAAGCGCGGCTGAGAACAGTACGTCAGCCTGCTGCTGCCGGCTTAATCCTTGCTTGACGACGGATGCTACACCAACCGGTCCGATCAGCATCTGTTCTGCCAAAGCAAAGGATTGGCGCACTGAACGGACCGAATCTTCGGATGATTGCTGCCCGATTTTGGGCAATATATCGAGAATCGCGCCGATGTCATTGTTTGCCTGGTTGCAAGCTTCACGGACTTCCTGCTCGGTGCGTTGGAGTTTTGCCGGGTCAGACGAGGCGAGAAGTTGCCATGCCAAAGCTTGCAACGAAAGGGCCTCGCCGTTCACCTCATCCGCTTTAGAAGACGCGATAGAAACCATCGAGATCAGTTCCGTCGCGTGATTCATGCCGGCGCTAGCCTGGCTGACTTCAAGCTCGAGAGGGTCGATGCCCTCGGCTACCTTTAATGAAAGCGCGTCGATGGCGGAAAGTAGCCCCTTCTGGCGTTCGTCGTAAGCGGATCGAGCTTTTGCGTCGTCCGGGCTGATGATAATGACTGCGCGTGCCGCAAGCAGGCCGCTGTCCCCGTTAAAAGCGGTGTTGAAAACGGCAATGAAACTTCTGAATTGCGCCAGCAGATTCTTGTCTGAGAGATTTTGCGCGTCGAGTGAATCCAACACCCCCTTCGCCTTGTCGCGAAGAGGATTCAAGCGGAATTTCTTTTCTATGCCGCGCACTTCCTGAACGATTGACCGCAATTCCTCCATCTTGGCGCGAACTTCGAGCATGGCTTTAATGCTGGAATTTGCGCTGAGGCTGGTACTTCTAGAAGAGGCGAGAACGTCCTGGCTCTTCTGCTGCAAGCCCTTCATTGATTCGGAGAAGGTGCGAGTGGCGCGTTCCACCGAGGCGAGTTCGATGGCAACTTTGCGGTTGGCATCTGCCACGTGTTCGCGCGCTTGCAGCCGTTTCGCCGCGATGTCGCTGAGTTCTTGGCTGGTGGCTGCCATCGTCCGTATGACCTCGCTGCTGCCTTCACTACCAGTCATCCGCTCCAACTCATTGGAGGTGGTTTGAACTTCGGCGATCGTGGCTGTGAATTCGTCTTGTGTGCTGGACAGCTCTTCCGTGGTGGATGCCGCCGCCATGCGAGTAAAAAGCGCGCTTATGTGTTCAAATCCCTGCTGCAACTCCGCGAGTTTGACCTGGGCTGGGGAGGTCTCACGAGCCAAGTGCAATATCTGGCTGCGAATGATAACGACCGAACCAGCACCGGTAATGGCAATGAGGCTCATTCCGCCTAGCAACACGTAAAGAAGCAGCGAAAGCTGTTTTTGGGTGGACATAATTCCCGTGTAGGCGAAGAAACTTGCTAAATCGCGTCGGTTGCTCAGCTGACAGGCCCGGCATTTCCGTTCCTGATGACGGTGAGATAAACCGAGTGCATTCCTTGATGATCGGTCTCTGAGAACGACATCTCCAGGCCTCCCAGGTTTAGTTTGGACATGCCATTTATAGCGTCGATGAGTTTCTCTCGTGTCAGGTCCTTGCCGGATTTGTCGAAAGCGGCCAGCAGCAGCCGTCCAGCTACGTATCCTTCAAAACTTGCATACGCCGGCAAATCAGCCGGGTCGGAGGCCTTCAGAGCCGCCCGGTAATCCTTAGCGACCTCAAGATCCGAGTCCCCTGGTGAGGGCAATACCTGCGAGATGATCATGCCCTCGGCGTCAGCGCCGAGTTCGTGGATGAGATCTGCTGTACCGACGAACGAAATGCTGGCGAAGCGCGCCTTAAGTCCGGCCGCTTTTGCCGCGCGTACAAACTCCGCAGTTGGCTTGTAAGGCGCCACGATAACAACCACATCGGGAGAAGCCGGAAGAATTTCCGCTAATCCTCCTTTGATCGCCGCTGTATTGCGCTCGAACGAACCGCTTATCCAGCGCTTTCTGGACCCCCGACAACCCTGACATACCAAAAGCGTCATTCTGGTAAAGGACTGCGATTTTCGACGAGCCAGTCTTGGCAAGATAATCAACCAACGCCTCGGTTTCGTCGTCATACGAAGCGCGTATGTTGATGACATAACGCTGTACGGGCTGGCGTAAGATTCCCGCACCTGTAAAGAGGCCTACCAGAGGCACCTTCATCTCCTGTACTATCGGCATCGCCACTTTGGCAGTTGGGGTGCCGACGTAGCCCGTCAGAGCGAAAACTCCATTCTCGTCAATCATTTTCTCGGTGCAGTCCACGCACTTTTCCGGCTCATAACCGTCGTCTCCGGTGACCAATCGTATTTTGCGCCCCTGAACACCGCCCTTGGCGTTGGCTTCGTCGAAGGCTGCTTTTAGACCCTTGCTCATGTGCGTGCCGAGTGCGGCGGCGGACCCGGTGAGCGCAGCGCATTGCCCGAGAACGATTTCGGTTTCCGTCACCCCTGGGCTTGAAGTACTGGCAGCCTTCAAAATGATGATTGATGTGCAAAATACCGTGAGAACACAGCAGGCAAAACGCTTCATAATTACTGCTCCTACAGGTTTATCGACCTTCAGCGTGATCCGCCGTAGGAGATAAGTAGATTTGCGAGCCCGCGGCAACAGTCGACGGTTTAGACGATTACTCGCGGGAGAAGCGATATCATAATCTGTCTCGTTGCTGATTGACGGACGGGCAAAAATCAGCTTTTTTTACTCTTCGGGATTACGTCGCGACGGTCGAAAACAATTCCAGGTAAGCAGTGAAATGAAACCATTTACACGGCGCACTCTTATTACAGCTTCCGCCGCTTTCGGAGTGGCACAAAGCCTCCAAGCGGGGGCGCTTTTCAATTTACCCGCTGCCTCCAACGATTTGACCCTCTGGTATACGAAACCGGCCGGGCAGTGGGTGGACGCCTTGCCCATAGGCAACGGACGTTTGGGCGGTATGGTATTCGGTGGCGGAGAAGACGGCTCGGCCGCAAACGAATGGCTACAGTTCAATGAGGACACGTTATGGTCAGGCAAGCCGCAGGATGGCAACAACCCAACTGCCAAGCAGTACCTGCCAGAGATCCGGCGCGCCGTTCTGGTCGAACAGAATTATCATGCCGCTGATGCACTCTGCCAGAAAATGCAGGGGTTGTTTGCGGAAGCCTACCAGCCCTTGGGAAACCTTCGCATCGAGTTCCTGCATGGCGGCGCGATTACCAACTACCGGCGTGAGTTGAATCTAGACACGGCGTGTGCAACTACTTCTTACACGGTTGATGGCGTGCATTTTGTGCGACAGGCTTTCGCATCGGCTCCGGACCAGGTGCTTGTGTTGAATGTGAAAGTGAGTGAGGCGGGAAGGTTGCATTGCAAAATATCGCTTGACGGTCCGTTGCAGAATGCAGTGTCAGCTCCGCGTAATCGGCGACTCATGCTGACCGGAAAGGCAGCCGCGCACATTGCCGGCGCGGGCCATCCCGGAGGCGAGAAGCCGGTGGTGTTATCAGACCAACCAGGTGAAGGGATGTACTTTGCTTCTCTGGTGGAGGTTCAAGCACTCGATGGGAGGGTGGAGACTGGAAGCAGACAGATAGAAGTTTTGGGCGCCTCTGGTATTACGATCTTGATCGCGGCCGCGACCGGTTACCGCGGCTTTCAAGCAATACCTGACATGCCAGTAGATGACGTCGTGGCAAAAGCGAGCGCTCACCTGGATACGGCGGCAGCCAGGAAGTTTGGCGAATTGCAAGCGCGTCAGGTGAGCGACCATCAACGGCTTTTCCGACGGGTAAGCTTTCGCCTCAGCGGCAGCGATGCTGATCTCGCAAAACCAACCGATGAGCGACTGAAAGAAGTCGGAACCTCACTGGATGCCTCTCTAGCATCACTCTACTTTCAATATGGCCGCTATTTGCTGATCAGCAGTTCACGGCCCGGGTCGCAGCCGGCGAACCTGCAAGGCCTCTGGAACCATCAAGTCACTCCCCCTTGGAGCTCGAACTGGACCTCCAACATAAATGTGCAGATGAATTACTGGCCGGCCGAGACATGCAACCTGAGTGAGTGCGCGGCGCCTTTGTTCGAGTTCATTCAAGACCTAAGTGTTCGCGGCCGGCAAGCGGCTGAAGAGACTTATGGTCTGCCAGGCTGGGTTTCGCACCACAACATTGACCTATGGCGTGCTGCTAACCCGGTCGGCCAAGGTGTTGGTCAACCCACCTGGGCCAATTGGAACATGAGCGGACCATGGCTTTGCCAGCACCTGTTCGAGCATTATCTGTTTACCGGGGATATCGAGTTCCTGCGTAACCACGCGTATGCAGTCATGAAAGGGGCCGCTGAGTTTTGCCTCGCGTGGCTGATTGAAGACGGGAAGGGACACCTGACAACCTGCCCTTCGGAGTCTACAGAGAACAATTTTATGGCGCCCGACGGCAAGCCTGCTATGACGAGCGCCGGATGCACGATGGACATGGCGCTCATACGGGAACTATTCTCAAACTGCGCAGCCGCTGCCAAAATATTAGGGGTAGATTTCGAGTTTTCTGCAAGACTTTTGGCTGCTTTGGAACGCTTGATTCCTTACCAGATTGGAAAGCACGGTCAGTTGCAGGAGTGGTCGCTCGACTTTGACGAAAGCACGCCCGGACAGCGCCACATGTCGCATATGTATCCACTTTATCCCGGCAGCCAGATAACGCTCCGAGGCACTCCGCAGTTGGCTCGCGCGGCGCGTGTTTCCCTTGAACGCCGTTTGGCAAATGGCGGCGCTTACACCGGCTGGAGCCGCGCGTGGGCGATTGGATTCTGGGCGCGCTTGGCAGATGGCGATAACGCCTGGGAGTCTTTGTCGATGCTTTTTCAGCACAGCACGAATATCAATTTGTTCGACACGCACCCCGCCAAGGGCGGCCCGATCTTCCAGATTGATGGCAACTTTGGAACTACTGCGGCCATTGCGGAGATGCTTTTGCAAAGCCACACCGGAAGTATCGATCTTTTGCCGGCACTGCCTTCTGTTTGGGGCGATGGAGAAGTCACTGGCCTGTGTGCGCGAGGCGGCTTGACGGTAGATCTACGATGGTCTGGAGGAAAACTCGATGAGTCTAGAGTTCGGCCTGGTTTCTCCGGAGATTTTGTGTTTCGGGCGCCTGCCGGGCAACTAATTACCGGGCTTGTTAGTGACGCCGGTTCGTTATCGCTAACGCGAACCGCTGACAAGACTGTCCGCTGCAATCTAAAGGCCGGGCGAACTTATCGGCTTCAGTTCGCTAAGGATGCGGCGTGATCAGTCGGACAGCCATATTAGCTGCACTCTTCGTTACTTGCTGGTTGATGGCTTCGGCGAATGCCGCTCCGCTCGCTCCGGTGGTGCCGCCGGGAGCTGAAGCTTCCAAACAGTTTAACGTCGAGGTTGCGACGAATGCATGGCTGGCCAAAGTCGCGGCGCCTGACCGGCAGAAGTCGGATGCTTATTTTGAAGGCGGATATTGGCTTATTCTTTGGGATTTTCTCGCGACTGCGGGCGTGATGCTCCTGTTGCTTGAAACGAAAGCCTCGGCCTGGATGCGAGACTTCGCCGAGCGTGCGACCCACGTGCGCTTTCTCCAATACTGGATTTATTTCTTTGAGCTTGTTGTGATATCGGCGATTCTCATTTTCCCTCTGACGATTTATGAGGGATGGCTGCGCGAGCACCAATATGGTTTATCGAACCAGTCCTTCGGCGCCTGGTTTGCAGAACAGCTCATCGGAATGGCGCTGACCCTGGTCTTTGGCGGTTTAGCCTTCTCGGCTTTGATTGCAATTGCCAGAAGACTTCCGCGCAACTGGGCCATGTGGGGCGCGCTAATAGCGCTGTTCTTTGTCAGCATCGGCGCCATTGTGTTTCCGGTGTTCGTCGCGCCACTTTTCAATAAGTACAAGCCGCTCGAAAATCAGCTTGTGAAAAGCCAGATTTTGAGTATGGCGCGCGCGAACGGCATTCCGGTGCGAGATGTCTATGAGGTGGATGCTTCCCGCCAGAGTAAACGAGTCAGTGCCAACGTCAGCGGGCTTTTCGGAACCACTCGGATTACTTTGAACGACAATTTGCTGAACCGCTGCTCGCCCCAAGCCATCATGGCGACGATGGGGCATGAGATGGGTCACTACGTTATGCACCATGCTCTTACGGGTCTAATGTTCGGAGCAATCGTAATTTTTACCCTGTTCGCGGTGCTTCGTTTTGGACTGGACAAGATAGTAGAGCGCTATGGCAAACGCTGGAGTCTTCTATCACCGCTGGACCTTGCCGCGGTGCCGGTCGCGGTGCTCATTCTTTCAACGTTCGGATTTCTGCTGACTCCCGTTCAGAACTCGTTCACGCGCATGCAGGAATATGAAGCCGACATTTTCGGACTGAATGCTTCGCGCCAACCCGACGGAGAAGCTGAAGTGGATCTGTTGCTGGGTGAATATCGAAAGTTGGACCCGGGGGGATTGGAAGAGGTTATTTTTTTCGATCATCCCAGTGGACGCACGCGCATCACGGCAGCGATGCGATGGAAGGCTGAGAATCTGTGTTTTTTTAGGCCGGACCTGCCTTGTGGCGGACTCAAGAGCACTCTCTCCGCAACAAGTAGGGTTGGCCGGTAGTTCGTTAGGTGCCTGATTATTAATTGGGTCAAGCAAGACGAAGAAGCATGAATCTTTACGAGGCGTCTTGTCGGATGCTTAAGCCCTAATAATAGTTCGCTTTAAGTTAGGACGCGAGTTGGTCAGGCAAGGTGCATATTGCAGAGGTCCTATGCGTCGAGCTTCTCACGATCAGATGGCCAGAGTCTAGAACCAGCCAAATGGACCGGGATTGGTCAGTAGCTAAGTCCTGTCCTGCGAGGGAAATGTTAGCGGACCGAAGCAACCTTCGCATATAAGCGAAGCAGCCAGTAGTGGCCGTAACGCCGCCGATTAGGTGGACGCGTAAATCAGACTTCTGCATCCCAAGTGCGGGAAGTTCTTTGAAGAACAACTCAAGTGCTGTCTCTGCGAAAGCGACTTGGGCGGTATCGTTCGAGAAACGCAACATTTTTCCCAACTTGCATTTGTCTGCATAGATCACCAGCAAAAGCTCGGAAGATACGTTGCGCGCGACCATCCGACCGTAAGAGTGAGCTATTTTGCAACTGCCTGGTCCGACTTCGGTATCCCGACGAGCAATGAGATCCGTTCTGTAGTTGCTTCTTTGGATACAGAGATATCGATGAGAATGCCGGAAAGTTGAGAAACAATTTCGCCACTTAGTGGCCGCCCTTAGCCGCGGGCGCTGCCGGCTTTGCTCCTTCAGTCGGCTTTCCATGTTCTGCGCCCTTCTCTTCGCCTTCCTCTGTTTTGCCTTCGCCTTCTCCCCCCTCACCTTCTTTAGCCGCGCCGCCCTTAGGCTCTGGTTTGGGGGGCGGATCCGTATATCTGACAATGATCGATATACGGCGGTTAGAGGGATCTTCCGGCTTATCCTTCAGGCGGAGTTCCTGATCCGCATAACCGCGGATTTCAACCACTTGATTTTCTCTCAAGCCATTCTCCTCCATCAGTTTACGGGCGGCGTTCGCGCGGTCGGCGGAAAGTTCCCAGTTCGAATACCCGTTATCTTCGCTAAACGCTTTAGAATCGGTATGGCCTTCGATAAGAATGGTATTGGGCATCTTGCCCAGCTCCGATGCTAGTTCCATGAGGAGAGTATGCCCGTTTTGCGTTGGTTTGGCCTGTCCGTTGTCAAAGAACATGCCCTTTTCGTTTTCGAGCAGTTCGATGCGGAGACCTTCGCCGGTAACGGTCATTTGCACGTTGTCCTTGAGCTTCTCGAACTTTGGCGACTCCTTCATCGCTTGCTGTAGCTTATCTTTCAGTGCCTTGATGTTCTTTCGATCAACCGTAACGCTTTCCCCGGTGCCCCCGAAGGAGCTTCCCATTTTCTTGCCCGATCCGCGTGGATCCTGAAAGTAGCCGGCGACAGCTTTTTGCACTTCCACACTTGCGTTCAGAAGCCACATAACGATGAAGAACGCCATCATGGCGGTAACGAAATCGGCGTAGGCAACCTTCCATGCGCCGCCGTGATGGCCGCCGTGACCGCCTTTCTTCTTGATGACGATGATGGGGGGCGTAGCGGGAGCTGACATGGTTTATTTCGACTCGGCCTTTGCGCCTCTTACAGCAGCATCCATTTCCTTGAAACTGGGTCGCACGGAAGCTGGAATGGCGCGACGCGCGAATTCTATGGCGATGATGGGGGCCGCCCCTCGAACAAATGCGATTAGTCCAATCCTCAGACAGTTGTAATAAGCTGCTTCAGCATCGTTCGCCCGAGTCATGTTTGCGGCAATGGGTGAAAAGAAGCCGTAACAGGCTAGAATGCCAAGAAAGGTTCCTACCAGCGCCGCCGCAACTTTGTGTCCCAGTTCGGCCGGGGGGCCACCAATGGCTCCCATGGTAATCACGACACCGAGCACCGCCGCGACTATGCCCAGTCCCGGCAGAGCGTCAGAGACGCTCGACAAAGCCGCCACCGGTGCGTTGAGTTCCTTGTGATGCACGTCCATGTCCGCTTCAACCATCTGATCCAGATCGAAGTGGCTTACGGTTCCGGTTGTCGCCATCCGCAGGGTGTCGCAGATGAAGTCAAGAACGTGATGATCCTTTGTTACGCTGTGATATTTTTTGAAGACCTCGCTTTTGTCGGGAGCCTCAATATCCGGCTCTATACTGCTGATCCCGCCTTTTCGGGCACGGGAAAAAAGATCGTTCAGCATCTTCAGGGTGTCGGTGTACATATTCTTGTTGTATTTTTCGCCGCCGAAAATTCCCAACATGCCTTTGATCAGCTTGATGATCACAGGCAATGGATTGGCTATCAGCAGCGTGCCCAGAGCGGCGCCGCCGATGATAATAAGTTCTGCCGGTTGCACCAACACGGCGACCTTGCCTTTTTCGAATAGATAACCGCCGAGAATAGCACCAATGACGACTACGATTCCGATGATGGAAAACATCTCGTTTTGACAAAACCTCTACATATTTATCGGAGCTTCTGGCGGGAAAGAGTATGGCAAGAATGGAGGGATTCTTCCAATTAGAGACCGGGCCCTGAAGATTCGGCGCCCGGAGGAGCAATCTAGGCCATTTCAGTCGACGAAGGACGGTCTGGCTGTCAGGACATCCAACTGGCGCACGGAAGCCGCAAGCATAGTTGCCAACCGTCGCGTTATTTTGTTAAGGCCGGAAGACTCCGCGGTTGAGAGCCAAAGGTTTTGGCCTTTACGCCTCTAAAGGTGGCGAATCTTAGCGATATGGGCTTTGCGGAGAGAAAAAGCTTGACAAACAATAATCCCTATAAAGAGTATGCAGAAGCCAATCTGCTGTCGGGGCACCCTTTGGATCTGGTTGTGGCCCTCTATGAGGGAGCCTTCGATTCTGCCCGATCAGCGCGCCTGTGTGTCGCCGCGGGGGATATCTGGGGCCGGACCAAAGCCATTAACAAAGCGATCGCTATTTTGACTGAACTGATGGTTTCGCTGAATGTCGAAAAGGGTGGAGAGATCGCCAACAATCTGAAGCAGCTTTATAGCTACATGCAGCGCCGCCTGCTGGAAGCTCACCTGAAAAAGCAGGCTGAGCCTATCAAAGAAGTGGAAGCCCTGCTTGAGAATCTGCTGGATGGATGGAGACAGGCAGCTAAGAAAGTTGTCTCCGCCGAGCGCGAGAGCAATAATCACGCTGAAGGCCTGCAGAACCTGCCGCCTAAGAACGATCAACATCATTCTGACGGCGCAACCACGGGAGGTTTATACAACTACTGGAGTGAAGGTTCCGAAAATCAGCTGAGCGCGGCCTATTCGTTCTGAATTGGCGCAGCTGCTGTGGGGTAGCTGCTGCTATTTCGATTGAGATCCAGCAGCTGTCTGAATGGACGCAACAACAGGCCTAAGCAACGTTGGCGCTGGCTGAGAAGTAACTGCCGGAGTAGCGGCACTGCTTGCCGGAGCGGCCACGGTACTGGTTGCGGAATTGGACGAAGTCATCGTCTTCTCGATCATTTTCGCCAAACCAAGACCGCCTCGGCTTGCCATGGCTTGCGCGAACTGCGCTTCCGCCATCGACATGGTAGAGTCTTCGCCAGTTTCCCCTCCGTCGCTCAGCCAGCCGTCCGAGTTCGTCTCCCGAACGGTCTTCATCATCTGGGTAATCATCAAAGCCTCAAACTTTTGAGCGGCATCGTGAATCTTGGCGATCCTTTTGGGATCGGCCGAAGCCGTCGTGCTGGCTGACGCCAACTGGCTCATTTCCATTGTCTTAGATGACCTCCAATTCTGCGTCAAGTGCGCCCGCCGCGCGCAGGCTTTCCAAAATGGCGATCACGTCGCGTGTAGTGGAGCCAATTGAGGCAAGCGCCCGCACCAGTTCTTCCACCGTCGCCCCCTCTTTCAAAACAAGATTACGCGATTTTTCGTCTTTGGCAGTCACAGTAGTCTCTGGCACCGTTGCGCCGGGGGCGGAAGATAGCCCGCCGTTAGGTACAGCAACCAACTGCGTCTGGATCTGCACTGTCAAATTTCCATGCATGATTGCGACCGGTGCAATCTTGACCCCGTTCCCTAAAATTACTGTTCCCGTCTTCTCATTGATAACGACTTTGGCTGCCCGGTCCGGCTCGACCAGCAGTTTCTCTAGCTCGGCCACGAATTCGGTTGATTCGCCGGCAAATTGCGCCGGTAAGACTACACTCACCAGGCCTGAGTTATCGGAGTGTGCGATGTTCTCCTTTCCCCCGAAGTGCTTATTTACCACTTCGGAAATGCGGGCCGAAGTGGTGAAGTCGGCGTTCTTAAGTTGTAGTTTTATGACTTTGCCGATAGCCACCGACGGGGCAGACTTCTCGATGGAGGCGCCGCTCGGGATCCGGCCGACCGTAGGATGGTTTACTGTTTGGCTGTTGGAACTGCGCCCCGCGAGGAAGCCGGCTGTCACAACAGGCCCCTGCACCGTTGCATAGACCTCGCCATTAATACCCCGCAGCGAGGTGAGAATAAGCAATCCGCCTTGCAGATTGGTTGCATCTCCGATGGCGGCTACCGTTGCATCGATCGTCGCACCAGGCTGACCGTAGGGCGGAAGCGTGGCCGTAACCAGCACCGAGGCCGTGTTTTTGATCGTTATCGCAAGAGGCGAGACGCTTACCCCCATTCGTTGTAAGATGTTGGTAAGGCTTTGCGCCGAGAACAGCGTCTGCTGTTTGTCACCGGTGCCGTTCAAGCCCACAACCACTCCGTAACCTACTAGCTGGTTGTCGCGCACACCCTCAATGCTGACCAAGTCTTTTAGTCGTACGCCGCGCTCGACGTCTGCGGCTGAGAGGGAGATCGCGGCGCATGCCAGCAGGAGGGGGAGTTTCGACTGCATTGAAGAATTCCTAAAAGATCTAAAACGGGTCATAAACGATCTAGGGCGAGGCAAGAAAACTAACAGCTAAAAGGGAAGCAGACCAAGAAAAAGCCGATAGATAAAGTTCGGGCGATGAATGACGTCGTTGACAATGCCCTTACCGTCGATCTTGAGCTCCATTTGCGCCACACTGCTCGATTGGACAGTATTGGAATTCGACAAGTCCGCTGGCCGCACTACGCCGCGAATCGTGACAATTTGATCTTCCGAGTTGACCCGAACTGTTCGGCTTCCTTCAATGACCAGATAGCCGTTGGGAAGCACGTCAGAGACGCGCGCGGTTACGGTTGTAGTCAGGGTCGTCTGCCTGGACGTAGTTCCCTGGCCGTTCAGCGAGGTGGACGTGTTCGTGTTCGCTAAATTGGCGAGTTTGCCGGTGGTGGGCAGATTGCCCGCCAAACTGGTGATAGCGGCGCTGGCGCTGGTTGCCCTCGATGTTTTGCTGGCTCCGGTTGAAACTGCTGATGCGCTCTCATTCACGACGATCGTGACCACATCGTCAATGTTGCGCGCCCTGACATCGGTAGCTAATTCAGCAAAAACCGCCGTAGGCGACCATAGCGAGCCGGGGCTCTCGGATCCAGGTGTCGTGGCATGCTTATGCGCGGCCTGAATGTACTGGTCAAGAGCGGAGGGAGCAGAGCCTTTCTTGACCAGCTTCCGCAGCGACTTTGGCAGTTCCGCTTGACAACAAACAAGAATCATAAGAAAGAGCAGCGCCGCTCGGGTGCACAGTCTCACAGTTTCTTCCCCTCTCCGACCAGTCCCGATAAGAGGCTCGGGACCACAAAGACCTGTCCTTTTGCCGTCACGCGAGCTTTGAAAAGGCTGCCACTGCGCTCGTTTCTCACTAGAATGATGTCACCCTTCGAGCCACTTTGAATCGCCAGCCCGCGCGTTTCCAGATGCGTGGCGCCCGCATCGACTATCACCTTGACGGCTTCTCCCTTATGCACGTCCTGCGGCGGAATCAGCATGCCAGGGAGAAGAGTTGTCCCGGCAGGTATGCTTCTCGCGGCGCGCAATCCTTCGACTGCCGTCAGATCTCGGACCGGAGCATCCCGCAGCAGGGGACCATCGTAGGGCTCCCTCCTGAGGCTGGCGGGTGTAATCGCTTCGCCTGCGTGAATCTCCCTTAGCGCCACCCAATGCTGCTCCGACACTCGGACTCGCACCAGCGCCCAGGTAGAGAACCTGCGTGTTGGGGAGTAAGAAACGTAACCGTTCCAGATGGCCGGTTTATCCGAGAAAGCGGTCAGTCCCTGGAGCGGAAATATCAAGTCTCCGGCCGGAGCGAAAGCGCGATTCTGATCCAGGATCTCAATCTTGACTTGGCGGTCGTCGAGCGCTGCCTTCATTGCGCCGAGTATTCGGTCCTTGTCTAGCAGGCCCATAGGCCAAGCGAAGCAAATGTTTTGGCGGACACTTGTCGCCACGTGCTGTTGCTTTGCGATCCTTTGCAGATCTGCCGCCAGAAACACGCGCTCCACCCCGGGAGTAGGTGTGTACCCCAGGGAGAAATCCGGCGGCAGCAGACCGAATTCCGGAATGGCCAAGGCGACGTCGCGCGCGTAGATCCAATCGCCCGACACCGGTAAGCAAGATGGACGCCGCACCGCTGCCGCCAGGCCAGCAGGCAAGAAAATGGCCAACAGCAAGACGGCTTTCCTCATTGGACAATCTGGTTCACTTGCTGATACATTTCATCGGCGGCTTTCACCACACGCGAGTTCGCTTCATAGGCGCGCTGGCTCTCGATGAGATCGACGAACTCTGCCACCACGTCCACATTCGACTGCTCCAGGTAACCCGCGGCGAGAGTTCCCGTGCCCTCCGTACCACCCGGGACGCTCACTTGCGCGTCGCCTGATGCGTCTGTCGGCAGATACAAATTGCTGCCTACGCTGTTCAACCCACCCGGGTTTTGAAAGGTTGCAAGCTGAATCTGGCCGACTTTCTGGGAAGCGGTCTGACCTGCCAAGCTGTAGCTCACCGTACCGTCCTGGGCAATCGATACCGATAAGGCTGTGACAGGTATCGTGATCTGAGGTATCAGCGCATTGCCGCTAGCGTCCACGACGTTGCCGCTCTTATCTAGCTGGAAAGAACCATCCCGGGTGTAGGCGATCTGGCCGGATGGCTGCAGGATCTGAAAGAATCCTTTGCCCTGAATGGCAAGGTCAAGCGGGTTATTGGTCAGCGTGAGCGATCCCTGGGTTTGAATGAGTTCAGTTGATGCGGCGCGAGTTCCCAGGCCGATCTGCAGTCCGGCAGGTATCGTGGTCTGTTGTCCGGCCGAGGAGCCGGGCTGAATCATGCTTTGATAGAGCAGATCCTGGAACTCTGCGCGCCGCATCTTGAAGCCGGATGTATTTGAATTGGCTAAATTGTTGGCGATATTGTCTACGTTGATTTGTTGCGCCGTCATGCCGGTGGCGGCGCTAAAGAGTGCCTGAATCATGAATGTCTGTTGTTTCCTTTTTCTGTTGCGAACTTCTTCGATTTCCGAGATTCAATATCCTTAAGAGGTGACCCGCGCAACTTCTTCCACCGCCGACTTGTTCATGTCCGTTCCTACTTTGATGGCGTGTTGGAGCATCTCGAAATGCCGCAGCAGCGATACCATTCGCGTGGCTGACTGGGCGGGTGAGGCGTTTGACGACTCCAGTTTTCCCTGCGAGACCGTGGCATCTGTGGCTGGTACAGGCGTTACGGTCCGCGGGTCGGGAGACTGGAAGTAGGTGCCGCCGACCTTCACCAGTTGCGTTGGATCGGCGAACGTAACAATCTGTAATTGACCGACCGCTTGGCCGTCCTGGGAGATCTCGCCCTGCGCCGAGACCGAAATCGGACCTGTTCCGGAGAGTTGCACCGGCTGTCCGGTTGTCTGCCGAACCGCATAGCCCTCGCCGGTGACAAGAGTTCCCTGGGCCGAGATCTGAAAGCTGCCATTTCTGGTATAGAAAGTACCGCTAGGCCCATTGATGGCGAAGAACCCGCTTCCTGCCAGCGCCAAGTCGGTCGAGTTTCCGGTCGGAGTCAAGCTTCCTTGCGTAAAGTCGGTCCAATGTTTTTCGACGACCGGCGAATCTCCAACTGCCGGATTGAAGCCACCGTCGGTGGCGGGCGCGAAGTAGGTGCTATAGAATTCGCGATCCGCCTTAAAGCCGCTGCTCGAACCGTTAGCCATATTGTTGGCTAACATGTCAAGGGAATCCATCCGCGCTTGAACACCGCTGGCTGCCGCCGTCGTGAGAGGGTCCATGTGCACTCTCTAAAGCACGCTAAGCGCCAACGCGGGATGCCCATGGTAGAGGCGTTAAAGACAAACAAACAGGGAGTGAGACTGCTTAACTACCTATGCAAACCATTTCAGCGGCATCTGCGGGGCTTCGCCGCGGGTCAACATCATGACGCTTGGGAAGGAGACGTGCCAAAAAATCGACTCACGCTGCGCTGCCGGCTGTGAAAAACAGCCCTTAGGAGTAAATTTCGCGCTTCTTTCAATTGGCCTTCAACCTGCAATGTTTGTGCCGTGCTCGCATTCAGCCAGTCAATTCCAAGTTACGAATCGAGTGCCTCGGCCGCTGCCTACGGTTCCACATCCCTCGCGGCCAGTTCACTTGCGACCAATCAGGCGCAGTCCGTCTCCTCGTCCTTCAGTTTCTCGGATACCCTGGCTGGCCTTCAGGCGGAAGACGCATCGCGCTCGAGCGCACCCGTGTCACTTTTGGCAGGCTCGCTGTATCAAATCGGCACACCTACCTATTTAACCCAATACCCAAGTAGTCTGCCCTCAGCCTCAGGCGCCGATGAGCCGAACAACCGGACGGCCGCTCAGGACGCCCAGGAAAATCCCTCCACAGCCTGCAGTGGCGCTTCCCAAGAACAAAGTTCCGTGACCAATAATTCGTCTACGCTGCTTTCTGCCGATCAACGACGCTCCGCATCCGGAAAGCAAAATTCAGCGACTGGCACCAAGGCAGGCGACTCGGCCCGACAAGAAGCGGTCAAGCGTCACAGAAAGGCGAACGAAGCTTCGCCGACCCCTGCAACTAGCGAAGCGCCCGGCGATTCGGTGGCTGCCACACTGCTTGCCGCAGCAAACTCCGGCGCCATCTTGCCGGCTAACAGGGCGGCGAGCCGAGCGGAGGCGCCCGACGCCACTGCCGGCGCTTCGACCGCCGCTAACAAGAACAATGCGGCGACCGGAGCGACTTCGCCGAATGCTCTAGCGTTCGCGGTCAAATTACAGACCAATGATTCCGCAGCAGGCGGCGCCGGTAATCAGCCCGGTGCATTCACGGCGCAAGCTTCCAACTCAGCAGCCGACCAGGGACTTTCGCAATTTGCCGAGCAACTGCAAGCAGCAACCGGCTCCGTGTCGCTCTCGCCAGAACCCGTTGCAATCAATGGCGCTGCCTTGGCAGCAATGCAAGCCACAATTGATGGCCCAACTCCCGAAAGCACGGGCCCGGCGCAACAGACCTCAGACCCGCAGACGAATAGCCCGCAAACAGCAGAAATCGAAGCGACCGACGGCGAAAATTCGGCCGCCGTGCCGGCGCCATTGCGATCTGTGCAGGTGCAGATCAACGGACAAGACAACCTGCGGATTGACCTGCGGCTGGTTGAACGTTCAGGCTCTCTGTCGATGAGCGTACGTTCGCTTGACGGCGACCTAAACCGCACTTTACAGGATCATCTGCCTGAATTAATGACAAAGCTGGCCGACCAACCGGGACAGGCCGAGTGGTGGACACCCAAGACCCAGATGGCCGAGAGCACCAACGGGCCGGGTAGTGGCGGGGGAAGCAAAGAAGATTCGGCGGGATCGCAGGGCCAGCAGAGTCAAAGCGGGCAGGATTCAGGCAAACAACAGAGTGGCCGTCAGAGTAATCAGCCCAAGTGGGTGGACGAACTAGCGGCGCTCGGCAATTCAAAAACAACGATCAAGGAAACCATATGGCATCAATAGGCTCCATTCTCCCAACGTCGACGACGGCAACAACTGGCGCCGCGTCATCCACAAGTTCCACCAGTGCGAGTTCGCCCACTGCAGGTGCGACCGATCCACTGGCTAACGAAGGCACCTTTTTGCAACTGCTGGTAGCGCAATTAAAGAATCAGGATCCGAGTCAGCCGATGGACGGTACCACTTTCGTTACGCAATTGGCGCAGTTCAGTTCACTCGAGCAGGAGCTGGCGTCGCGCAAGGATCTGGATACTATCTCAACCGATCTCTCGAGCACTTCCGCTGCGGCGGGTGCAACTGCCGCCAGTGGCGGTGCAACAGCTACCGGCAGTTCGAGCGGGACCGCCGCTACAAGTAACACGACAACAACGCCAGCTTCAGGCGCATAGAGAAGAGAAAAGGAAAATCTATGTCAAGTGCATTCTCGATCGCGCTTACCGGCCTGGAGGCGAACTCGCAAGGCATCAACACGGCTGGAAACAATCTGGCCAACATGAACACGGATGGCTTCAAAGAAACCGAGAT
>PLRJ01000008.1:0-2310 GCA_003163855.1 Bryobacterales bacterium
CTTTCCGGCGCAAAATTCCCGAGGCTGGTGAAACAGCACTTCGCCGCCGCATTCAGGGCGGTTTGAAGAACAACTGAAGGTTGGGGATAGGAGCGGAACAGCTTCTTAAGTTTGGAGAATAGCAGGAGGATGGGTGGGAAGGAGGTCAGGCTTCGGCTTTGGCAGCCATGTGGTCGCTGATGTGGATGATGTTATCGGCAATCACCCCCAGGCCAACCCAGCGTTTCACTCCGGCAGCGCCTTTGTATCTGGAGCGCCGCAAGCCATGCCTACGTTTCAGCACGCTGATGCGGCCTTCAGAGCCGGTGCGCCACTTTTGCAGGTTCTTGAACCAGCGCGTCTTTTGTTGTGCTTTTCGCTTCTTGCCGGGTGTTCCGTTGGAAGGGATGGAGACTCGTTTCACGCCCATCTTTTGCGCCGCCGCTTCGTTGGCGGCGGAGAAGAATCCGGGATCGGCGGCTAGCGCTTCCGGTGCACGGCCAAAGATCTGAACATGCTGCTCCAGTGAGGGAATCAGCAGGGTAGAATCGGCCGGACGCTGATCCAGCACCTGGTAACTGGTGATGAGCTGATTCTCGGCTTCCTGAATCTTGACCAGCTTGCCGAACTCGTTCGGCTTGCTGGCCTTGCCTTTGCGAATCACCTCGGTATGCGGCTCGAAGACGCTGACCAACTTTCCCTCCGCATGGGTGTTGCCGCGCAGCACGCGCTCGCGGGTCTGGAACAGGACCTGCCGGACGCGCGGAATCATTTCGTCCAGTTGCCGCTTCGCTTTGCCCAGCACTTTCCGGGAACCGCGTTTGATGCCGCTGCCAATCTCCCGGGAAAACCGGCTGGCCTGTCCCACCACGCGGCTGGCGGCATCCAGCAGCGCAACGTAAGACTTCTTCATTTTTTGTCTGCCGCTCGCGGTTTTGTTGCGGCTGGCGCGGGCAATGGCCAGCACCTTGAGTTTGATGGTGCGCGTGCGGTCACGCAGTTGGGTTCCAGCGTGGCCCGCCACCTGGCCCACTTTCTTCATGATGCGCGTCAGAACCCGTACTCCATCGCTCAGCAGGCTGCTGTCCGTGGGATAGTGAATGTCGGTTTCAACAACCGTGGTGTCGACGCGGAGCTTGCGTCCACTGGCGACCTTGTTTTCGATGGCGATCTTCACCACGCGCTGATGCAGCCTTTCGATGACATCCGGGCCAAGCTGGCGCGCCAGGCGGCTTACCGTTTTGTCATCCGGCACTTTGCCGCCGCCAATTCGGGTGAACTCGCGATAGACCAGATTGGCGCGCACTTCGCGCGTCAGATCGGCAAAGCTCCAGTCGCGCAGATGCTTCAGCAAAAGCAGGCGCAGGATGACTTCGGACGTGGTCGAGGGGCGGCCGCGTGTTTTGCTCTTTTTGCAGCGTTTGGCGAGTTCCTGCTGAATAATCAGCAGCAGCGCCTCATCCTGCAAGGCCTGGTCGGCGTGCCGCATCCAAGGCTCCCAAAGATCACCCACCGCCTCGGCGATGAGTCCGTCGGCGAAGCTCTGCTGGAGGCGGCGCGTGGCAATCATTGACCGGGCTCCGTATTGCGGGCCTTCGAGGCGCGTGCTTCATCGCGGTCCAGGCGGAGCAACTGCTGGTTGAGTTCGCTGATCGCCTCCAGAGTTTCCTTCACTTGGCGGTACTGTTCGATAGCCTGACGCACTTGCGGCACCTGCTCGGAGCGCAGGCTTAACTGGCGCGTCTTTCCGCCGGGATAGCCGACGTTGAGAACCCATTGCGGATGGCCTTCGCCGCGCGCGCATTTAGGGCAGCCGCTGGAATGATAAGTGGTCCGCTCCAGCAGGGAGCCGCGCAGCACTGTGCCGAGGCCGGTAAGACGGGCCAGGAGCTTGGCGCGGGTGACGGCTGCCTGCTTGTGTGTCATCTATACGGATGATACATTTGTGCACCAAATAAGTCAAGACGTCGTGCAACATTTTTTAAGAAATATGTTTGGGGTTATCCGGGGGCTCTGTCGCCGCCGTATGGTGGCCGAGGCAACTTGGCCGCTGCGGGCAATAGACGGATTTGTTCGATCTGGCACCTTGCTCAATCCAGCGTTATTCAAAACACAGGACTTAGCTCATGAATTTTGCGCCGGAAAGTAGCTATGGGGTGCGGCGCATGTGTATAAAGGACAGCATCTATACCCGGAAACTCACGCTGCGCGGCCACAACGTGCCGGAAGCACTCCAGACCAATTTCAACCTGCTGTGTCACGCGCGCGGAATTATGGATAAACATTTCATTGTGGCCAAGGGCTCACAAAGCATCGGTCAGCTTACCAGCA
>PLRJ01000008.1:2348-9357 GCA_003163855.1 Bryobacterales bacterium
CGGCCCGAAACCCTCTTTACTGACATCCTCTCCACCCTTCGCTCCAGCGGGGCTTCCGTCGCACTGGTGGTAGCAAGTGACAGTAAGCTGGCCTCGGCCATCCAGGGCGTGATCACCGAACACCGGTTCGTGGAGTCTTTGGAAGAAGGACTCAATATGTATAGATGATCTGCCTGGCAACGACTTCAGCACTTGGCACCTGACCGTATTTGACCACATGATCAAAAGCAGTCAGCGTCTGAAGGACCGTCTGCTTCACAGCGGCTTCGTTAACCACGAGCTGGTTTGGTCAAGCGATCCATTCGAATCAGCCAAATATATCCATGCCTTCGGTCCGAACGCCGCGATGGACCTTAAAGTGCATTGCCCTGGAAGGTGAAACCTTCGCAATACCAATGGTGGGTAAACAGCGAGGAACTTTCACGTGTTTTGGAACCCAAAAGAGAAAGTTGATTTGTCATGAATAAGATCAATAGTTATGCCATTGCTGCTCTTGTAATTGCAGCCTCGTGTGGGCTTACAGCATGCGCGCAGAGTAAGGTTTCGGCCCAAACTGCGGCAGATCAGGATGCGAGCAAGCTTTCCAAGGACGGCTACGCTGCCATTCGCGATATCAGTCAGGCTCGTCTCGCCATATTCAACGGCCAGCCTAGCCAGGCCAAAGTATTTACCAATGAAGCGCAGACGGCTTTTGAAAAGGCCCAGAAGGATGACACTGTTTTCACGAGGGCGGAGTCGGATCTGAAGCCCCCAGCGGGCAAGAAGCAGCCTGGACTAGGAACGACGGCCAGCAACACCCCAACTGTCTGGATTCCAGTGGACGGTTCGATGACGCTGAGTGAGGACTACGTCGATACACCTGCAAAGTCTGCCGGCGTCGCCAAGGCCAATAAACAGCTTAAAGACGGCGACCACAAGAGCGCTATGGAGACCCTCAAACTGGCTGACATCAAGGTCAGCTTCGTGTCGGAGGTGGCACCCGTCGAAAAGACCATGGCCGGAATCAAGAAGGCGGATCAACTTATCGGCGACGGCAAGTATTATGAGGCGAATCAAGCCTTAAAGAGCGTTGAGGACGGGTATCGGTTCGACGTGTCGGCCGTTGACTCTGGGCCCAAGGGCGCCGCAACCAAAAAGAAATAAGCGACGGCCATTTAGCAACGCAGCGGGAGCAGGGACCGGGCGAGCGGATATATCGACAATTGTTCGCGTTGNNCCCGGAAGCCGTCATTACCGCGCAACGCTATTTGGCTTTCGCGAAAGGCCATGTAACTGCCAGTGCCATTGCCAAGGACCGGCAATGGTTACTTCATTCACAGGACGCTTTCGGCTAGAGGCTTCGGAGCGTTCTGAAGCGAGCAACACCTTTTCCCAATCCGTATTTTTGATGAGATTTTGACATTTTTAGGAGTAAAGTCCAGCAATGAGCAATTCCCGCGAGACCACCGTAAGGCCACGGCAATCAGGCAACCACGACTCGAAATCCAGTGAAGGCACTTCACACTGTCATCGCTGGGGTTTGATCTTAGCGGGCGGCGACGGAACGCGTTTGCTCACGCTCACGCGGGGCATCACCGGCGACGACCGGCCAAAGCAGTTTTGTACCGTTATAGGCAACGACACGTTGCTCCAGCAAACGCAGCGCCGGGTTGCCAGATTGATTCCGGCATGGCGGACGATGCTGGTGCTGACAGCGAAACACGAGCCATTCTATGGTGCGGCAGTTGCGGAAATTCCAAGGACGAGACTTGTGATCCAGCCCACTAGCCGCGGTACTGCGCCCGCAATTTTAAACACAATGCTGCGTGTCCGCGAGATGGACCCTAAGGCCATTGTGGCTTGCTTCCCATCCGATCACCATTTTTCCGATGATGCCACTTTTATTCGCCATATCGAATCCGCTTTTGCTGCGGTCGCATACCGACCCGAGACGGTCGTTCTTCTGGGTATTCCGCCCGAAACCCCGGAAGTCGAGTACGGCTGGATAGAGCCGGGCATCCCTATAGAGGGTCCCCTGGCGAGATCCATGTGCGAAGTAAGCCGCTTCTGGGAAAAACCTCCAGCGGCGGTTGCATCGCATCTGATGGCGGAGGGCTGTTTGTGGAACAGCTTCGTTATGGTAGGTCACGTCCAGACGTTCGTGGACCTCGCCCAGCATGCTCTTCCGTCGACGAGTGAGGCTTTCGAAAGTGCTAGGCGCTCTCTGTTTACGGCAGCAGAGGGCGAAGCGTTCAACGAGGTTTACTCCGGCATTCGTAATACCTGCTTTTCTAAGCATGTCCTGTCAGTTCAGCCTGATCGTTTGGCCGTGCTTCATGCCGATGGGCTGGGATGGAACGATCTCGGCGACCCAGGCCGCGTTCGCTCGGTACTTGAAGGGATGCTCATCCGAACGGAGCGGCGGTTGGAACCGGACGTAAGCTTGACCGCAGCGCGTTGAAGTAGATGACAGGGTACAAGGAGGTGATGCGACAGTGACCCCACTGCAACTTGAAGGACTCAAGAGAAAACTGGAGACGAGCCAGAAGGACCTCTGCGCCAGTCTGCAAAATCTCGGAAGCATCCCTGTCAAAAGAACTCCGGACTTGACGGATGCCGCTGACCCTGCCGGAAAGCGGGATATCGCTATGTGGAGTCTGGATAGCAACTCTGTGCGGCTAAAGCTGGTGAAACAAGCTCTGTCGCGAGCCACGGACGGCACATACGGCTGCTGTCTAAACTGCGACGAGCAGATCAGTTTGACGCGATTGGCCGCTTTGCCCCATGCGATTCTCTGTGTGACATGTCCGCAGGAAGAGGACCTGGGACGAAACTTAAACTTTCCAAAGGAGGCAATGAGCGTCTAAATGCCTATTCAAATCAAGCAGGAAAACCATGAAAGCATTTGCGTTGTTCGAGTGAGCGGGGAACTCGAAAGTGCGGACTATAAGCACCTTATCTCTGAGTTCGAGCGCCTCGTCACGCTGCACGGAAAGCTGCGGGTGCTGTTCGACATGAGTGATTTTCATGGCTGGGATGCCGGCGCGCTCTGGGACGAGTTGAAGTTCGATATTAAATACTTCGGCGACATTGAACGGCTTGCTTGTGTCGGAGATGAGTATTGGCAGCATTGGCTGACGGAGTTTTGCCGGCCGTTCACGAAAGCGACCGTCCAGTATTTTGACTCTGCCGACGCTGCGGCAACGAAAAAATGGTTGGGTGAACCCTAGCCGCAACCCTTAGCGAACATCGGCAGTTGGATTCCCTTCTTAAAAAGTTGTCATTGCCGGGAGCCCTTTCAAACACTCGACCTTGGCTGAAACGAGAAAAGTATATGCAAATACCTGAACACTCAGCACCCGGCGGCAGCGGCAGTCCGGCACGCTGGACTTCCAGCGCAAAAACGGGAGTCGGCACAGCGCTCAGTAACAAGAGCAACGTGTGGTTCACGCTGAGCCATGGAATCTTCAATGAAATCTACTATCCCCGCATTGACCAGGCGTGCATCCGAGACATGGGGCTGATCGTCACGGATGGAGCGGCTTTCTTCTCGGAAGAGAAACGCGACTGCGACTCGAAACTTCACGCGCTGGCCGATGGTGTGCCGGCATTCCGGCTGGTCAACACCTGCCGCGAGGGTCGGTACCGCATCGAGAAACGGATTGTGAGTGACCCGCATCGGGACGCGGTTCTCCAGCACGTCGAGTTCATCGCTCAGCAAGGCGATTCATTCCGCTATCATCTCTATGTTCTCCTTGCGCCACATCTGGGGAATCACGGCGGAGGAAATACGGCATGGGTGGACGACTTTGAGGGCCAATCTATGCTGTTTGCGCAGCGCGAATCCAGCTCTCTGGCGCTGGCATGTTCGGAAGCATGGTTGAAGCGGTCTGTCGGGTACGTGGGTTCCTCTGACGGATGGCAGGACCTGAAGGCGCACAAGCAAATCACCGAAGAATACACCCGGGCCGAGAACGGCAATGTGTCCTTGGTCGGCGAGATCGATTTATGCAGGTCAGAAGGCAAGTTTGTGCTCGCCCTCGGTTTTGGCAGAGATCCGGGAGAAGCTGCCCGTAACGCTATCGCCAGTCTGCATGGCGGTTTCGAGAAGGCGCAGCGCGAGTACGTTGCGGGCTGGCAGGAATCGATTGACAGCCACTCTTCCCTGCACACGAACGGAACTGGTGCGCACGATCTTTCCAGAATCAGTCTCGCAGTCCTGCGCACTCACGAGTCCAAGACAGCTCCCGGAGCTTTCATTGCCAGCCTGTCGATCCCATGGGGATTCAGCAAAGGTGATGCCGAACTGGGTGGTTATCATCTCGTTTGGCCTCGCGACATGGTCGAAACGGCTGGCGGCTTACTCGCTGCCGGCGCGCACGATGCCGCACGCCGAGCCCTTTCCTTCTTGCAGAACACTCAGCAGGCGGACGGACACTGGTCACAGAATATGTGGGTGAACGGGAAGCCCTATTGGGATGGAATCCAGATGGATGAGACGGCCATGCCTATCCTGCTGGTGGATCTGGCCCACCGGGAAAAAGCTTTGAACGATGCCGGGGTAGCCCAATTTTGGCCGATGGTGCGTAAAGCCGCGGGCTATTTGGTCCGCAATGGCCCGGTGAGTCCGCAAGATCGCTGGGAAGAAGATCCCGGCTATTCGCCGTTCACGGTGGCGGCGGAAATCGCTGCACTCCTCGCCGCGGCCGATCTGGCCGACCTAAGTCACGAAGCAGGGATTGCAACGTATCTCCGCGAGATAGCCGATGTTTGGCATGGCTCCATCAATCGCTGGATGTACGCCTCCGGAACGAACTGGTGCCGCCAGTTCAATGTTGCGGGATATTACGTCCGCATCGCTCCCACTGCCAGTGGAGAAGCCGGTTCAAGTCTTCAGCAAGATGTAGATGTCAAGAATGTCAGGGCCGCCGAAGATAGCCGCCGTGCCAGTCATCTGGTGAGTCCAGACGCGCTGGCATTGGTGCGTTTTGGTGTCATCGCGGCAGACGACCCACACATCCGCGACACGACAAAGGTTATCGACGCGTTGCTCAAAATCGAAACTCCCTGCGGGTCCACCTGGCACCGTTACAACGATGATGGCTATGGCGAACACAAAGACGGAAGTCCTTTTAATGGAACGGGCATCGGTCGCGGATGGCCTCTGCTGACGGGCGAGCGCGCCCACTACGAACTGGCCGCTGGCTGTGTCGAAAACGCGAAACACCTGCTAACTGCCATGGGGTCGTTTGCAAATCAGGGCGGTCTCATCTCCGAGCAAGTGTGGGACTCGCCTGACATATCGGACAAGGATCTTCACGTCGGCCGCCCTTCCGGTTCGGCCATGCCGCTGGTTTGGGCGCACGCTGAGTACCTGAAACTGAAACGTTCACTACACGATGGTCGAGTCTTCGATATGCCGCCTCAAACCGTGAAACGCTATCTGACAGATAAAACCGTTTCTATGCGCATGATCTGGCGCTTCAACCATAAGATTCGTTCCATACCGCCTGGCAAAATATTGCGGATTGAGACACTGGCGCCCGCCATCATTCACTGGAGCGGCGACGATTGGAAAACGATTCACGACGTAACCGCGCACGAGGTCGCCTTTGGAATGCACGTTGCCGATCTGGAGACCAAAACGCTGGCCGAAGGAATGTCCGTCAAATTTACTGTCTACTGGCCCAATGCCGGACACTGGCAAGGCGAAGACTTCAACATTCGCGTCGGCTCGCCGCTCCAGAATATGCCGTCTACTTTTGGAAAAAACCAATGAGCAGCCCAGCCAAGGCCGCACCAGCGCCGCCAGCCGCCGTGCCCGTTAAACCACTCGTCTATCTGGCCGCCGCTATCTCAGCGCTGGGCGGCATGCTTTTCGGCTATGACATCGGTGTCATCTCAGGAGCAATCCTCTTCATAAAGAAGCAATTCTCGCTTTCTTCGAGCATGGAGGAAATTGTCGTCAGTTCTGTGCTGCTCGGGTCTCTCGTTGGCGCTGCTGCCGGCGGCATGCTAGCCGACCGCCTGGGCCGCCGGCGGCTATCGATTGCTACCGCGGTTGTTTTCTGTCTGGGCGCGGCGGGCGCGGCGCTGGCACCGGACACGGCTTGGCTGATTATCGCCCGCGTGGTGGCCGGCGTCGCCATCGGTGTCGCCTCGTTTGTTTCTCCGCTCTATATTTCCGAGATCGCTCCGGTTGCAATTCGCGGAAAGCTGGTCTCCATCAATCAAGTCGCTCTCACCAGCGGCATTGTTATCTCCTATCTGATCGATTACGCGTTTACGCCATCCAAGGACTGGCGCTGGATGTTTGCGCTGGCGGTGATTCCGGCAGCCGCCTTTGGAATCGGACTATTCTTTATTCCCGACAGCCCGCGGTGGCTTGCCGGACGCGGACACTTGGATCAAGCCCGCGAAGTGCTGAAAAAGATTCGCAGCCCGGAACAGTTGGAGAGCGAAGTTAAAGAGATTCAGAGCAGCGTTTCCCAGCAAAAGGGCAACTGGTCGGAACTGTTCAACAAACTCTTGCGGCCAGCCATGGTCGTGGGCATTGGGTTGGCCATCGCACAACAAATCACTGGCGTAAACACGGTAATCTACTACGCGCCCACCATTTTTAAGTTTGCCGGTTTATCGTCCGCGTCGGCGGCGATTCTGGCCAGCGTCGGAGTGGGTGTAATAAATGTTGTGTTCACGGTGGTGGCCATGCAACTGATTGACCGGGTAGGACGGCGTCCTCTCCTGTTGATCAGCCTGGCAGGAATGGCATTCAGTCTGTTCGTGCTGGGCGGGGCTTTCTTGCTCCCTCAATTCAAAAGCGTGCTGGGATGGATCGCCGTCGGGAGCCTCATGACCTATGTGGGTTTCTTCGCCGTCGGGTTAGGACCCGTTTTCTGGCTCATTCTTTCGGAGATTTACCCACTGCGCATCCGAGGCCGTGCCATGAGTGTCGGGACGGCCGCCAACTGGCTCACCAACTTGCTTGTCGCACTGACATTCTTGACGCTGACAAAGGTCATTGGCAAGC
>PLRJ01000209.1:0-28344 GCA_003163855.1 Bryobacterales bacterium
CGTCTCGAACGCGGAGGTATCAATCGCGAGCTTACTCGCGTGAATCGGCTCGCTCGCCAACGTCTCCATGTCCAGCCGGTAGTAAACCGGAGGCGACGTGAACGTGACAAAGTTATAAAACATCTCCTTGTCATGCAAACCAGCCTCCGACCAGTAAGCCGTGCCTAAACCCGGCATCTGAACTTCGGCAATCGGCTTGCCCTCCGCCGTCACCAGGCGCGCGGTGGAGTGCGCGTCCTTCATGTACGAGAGCAGCAGCTTGCCATCAACCAACTGCGCCCCTTCCAGCGTTTCTTCGCTCTCAGGAACAATTTCTTTCCAGTTCTCGCGCCCGGGTTTTGCCAGATCCATAGCGATGACTTTGGAGCGCGGCGCTTTGTCATTAGTGAGTACGTACAGCATGTTTCCAACGTTGGCGAAGGGGCGGTNNGAGCGTGGCGCTTTGTCGTTTGTGAGGACGTAGAGCATTGTTCCCACGTGGGCGATGGGCCGGTAGCTGTACTCTTCCGCCGTTATGAGATCCACGGTTTCGCCCGGCTTCGACTTCAAATCCTGGAATGCCAGCACGTTTTTCCCGGAGGCGCCACTGGACGCGTAAAGCATCAAATACCGGCCGCCCTCTAAAAGGTCCGACGCGACTACCCAGGTGGGATGATCGGGCCGCGCATAGATCAGTTTGTCGGCCGATTGCGGATTTCCGAGTTTATGAAAATAGACTTTCTGGTCTGCATTAGCCACAGTCAGCAGCTTTTCAGGCGGAGGCTCGGGATAGCGGCTGTAGTAAAAGCCTTCGTTATCCGCCGTCCACGAGATGTCTCCGCCCTTGGTCCAACGGATAACATCGGGCAGATCTTTGCCCGTTGCGACATTCCGAATGTGCCATTCCGACCAGTCTGAACCCGCCTGCGCAATGCTGTAGCCGAAAAGCTTCCCGTTCCAACTGACTGACCGACCGCTCAACGCCGCCGTGCCGTCTTTGCGGTACGTGTTCGGATCGAGTAACTCGCGCGGCGCCGCCTTTAGCGATGTCTGGGTAAACACCACCGGCTGATTTTGCAAACCGGTGTTGTGGAAGTAGAAGTAGTTGCCGCCAGCCTTGATGAAGCCACTGAACTTTTCGTAGTCCCACAAGCCGGTCAACTGCTGCTTAATCGCGTCGCGTCCCGGAATTTTCGCTAGATAAGCCGCCGTAAGCTGGTTCTCTTCCTCAACCCACTTCTGCGTAGCCGGATTGTCCGCGCTTTCCAGCGTGCGGTAAGGATCCGCAATCTTCGTGCCATGATAATCGTCTGTCTGGTCCGTCTTCGGAGCCAATGGATAGGAACTCTTGGGCATGTCTTGCGCGGGTACTTGCAGCGTAACAGCGAACAGCAGTAGGAAAAGGTGTCTCACGGAATCGTCCTTGGGTGGAATTGTCTCAAACCTTGTTATCTATGGCTATTTTCCCCCTCCGTTTTCGGTTTACTATATCGTCCAAGGCTCAGACTGCTTATACAATTGGAGTGTTATGGCGGGAGAAGAAAAAAATGGGAAGCCATTTAAGGGCTGGCGGTATTTCATACCCCAGTCCATCGCTGGCCTCAAGTCCCAAAAGCGGCTTCAGGCTGGCGTTTGTATAGGTTGCGGAAAAAATCCTTGTGAGTGCAAGCGACCGGCTTCACTTGCAGAGTTCAATCACGAGCTTGGACGGCGGCTAGCGTCCCTGGATAGCAGCAAACACGTTAAACCCGCTGAGGCCCGTGATCGGCTCAAACGTAAATCCGAACAGCGCCGAAAGTCCAAGCCTTGAGTGGGTAGCTTATCTATCGGGGATCGGAGATACTGTAGATAGATCAAATGACCGCCGCTGATCCAGTCTATTTGGAACTGATCGATTTTATCGCTACGGGCACGACCCCGGAGCAGGTGATCGACTTTCGACCTTCTGCGACTGCTCAAGAACGAGTAGAAGACCTAATTGCAAAGGCGAAGGAGGATCAACTTTCAGCCGACGAGCAGGCTGAATTAGATTATTTCTTACAACTCGAGCATATCCTCCGTATGGCGAAAGCGCGCGCGGCGCAGATATTAGCGCGTGCCTCGTGAACTGCAAGACCGAATAAGGCGGCAGCTCAGTTTTCGCGCGCAAGCGCGATGCGAGTATTGCCTATACCCAGAGGGGCGCTCCGCGTTTCCCCATCAGGTGGATCACATTCTAAGCCGCAAGCACGGTGGGAGTTCAAGCCTGGACAATTTGGCTTTTTGCTGCATCTTCTGCAATCGTTACAAGGGTTCCGATGTGGCGGCCATTGACGCGCGAACGGGAGAAGTGGTTCGCCTTTTTAACCCTCGTCTGGACAAGTGGCCGGATCACTTTCGGATCTCGGGAGCGATTATCGAACCTCTTACATCTCTTGGCGAAATTACAGCTCGCCTCCTGCAATTCAACCAAGCCCAAAGAGTCGCTGAACGTGCACTGCTGCAGGGCGCCGGCCACTACCCACGCCAATGATCGTGGCCTCAAACTTCTCCCAACTCCCAACTTTCCTGCATCCAACCCCATCCCGCCGTCATCACCCGACC
The DNA here is from genome assembly GCA_003163855.1 of Bryobacterales bacterium. Classification (GTDB taxonomy): domain Bacteria; phylum Acidobacteriota; class Terriglobia; order Bryobacterales; family Bryobacteraceae; genus Bog-105. The sequence continues at coordinate 2,563 of PLRJ01000209.1, forward strand.
ATGTTCAAAGCTTTTTTCCTGATTGCCGCGCTCAGTTGCGCCGCCTCCGTCCTATCCGCCGAAACCCTCTATGACTTCAAAATGGACAACATAGACGGCAAACCGGAATCGCTCGCCGCCTTCAAAGGCAAGGTAATCCTCATCGTAAACGTCGCCAGCAAGTGCGGCTACACCCCTCAATACGCCGGCCTGGAATCCCTGTACGAAAAGTACAAAGGCCAAGGCTTTGTCATCTTAGGTTTCCCCGCCAATAACTTCATGAGCCAGGAACCAGGCACCAACCAGGAGATCAAAACCTTCTGCACACGCAAATACAACGTCAGCTTTCCCATGTTCTCGAAAGTCTCCGTGCTTGGCGCCGACACCACCCCGCTCTATCAGTACCTGACGACCAAAGCCGGCAGCGATTCTCTCCACGGCGACATCAAGTGGAACTTTACCAAGTTCCTGGTAGGACGCGATGGCAAGGTGATTGCCCGCTTCGAACCGAACGTTACGCCCGATTCCAGCGAGATCACCCAGGCAGTTCAATCGGCTTTGAAATAGCCTCCACTTGACATAAAATTCTTCTTCCTCCCAAAATCGATTTTCGAATTGGGTTTAATAGAGGTTCACACCACTCCAAGTGAAGAGGAACTTATGTCTAACGCGACCTGCGATATAGGGCTGATCGGGCTGGCAGTCATGGGCCAGAATCTGGTCCTCAATATGAATGACCACGGCTTCAAAGTGGCCGTCTTCAACCGGACCGTTTCCAAGGTGGACGAGTTCATCGCCCACGAAGCCAAGGGAACTGAAGTTGTCGGCGCCCATTCAGTCGAAGAACTGGCAGGCCTGCTGAAACGTCCTCGGCGCGTGATGCTGATGGTCAAGGCCGGCGACACCGTCGATCAGATGATCGACCACATCCTTCCCTACCTGGAAAAGGGCGACATCGTCATAGACGGCGGCAACAGCCACTATCCCGATTCCAACCGGCGCACCAAGGACCTGGCCGCCAAAGGAATCTTGTTCATCGGCACCGGTGTTTCCGGCGGCGAAGAAGGCGCGCGCTTTGGCCCCTCCATCATGCCCGGCGGCAACCCCGAAGCATGGCCGCATGTGAAGGACATCTTTCAAGCCATTGCCGCCAAAGTAGAAGACGGCACTCCGTGTTGCGACTGGGTAGGCGAAAATGGCGCCGGGCATTACGTAAAAATGGTGCACAACGGCATCGAGTACGGCGACATGCAGCTTATCTGCGAGGCTTACCAGATGCTGAAGGATGGGCTCAACTCCAGCGCGGAAGAACTGGCCGACATTTTTGCCGAATGGAACAAAGGTGAACTCGACAGCTTCCTGATTGAAATCACCGCTCAGATTTTCGCGAAAAAAGACGAAGATGGCGAACCCATGGTTGATAAGATTCTGGACACTGCCGGCCAGAAAGGAACGGGAAAGTGGACCGGCATAAGCGCGTTGGATTTGGGCATGCCGGTAACCCTGATTGGAGAAGCCGTTTTTGCCCGCTGTCTATCCGCTTTAAAGGACGAGCGCGTGGCGGCTTCCAAAATCTTGAAAGCTCCAGTGAAGGCAGTGATCACCGACAAGGCGAAGTTCATTGAAGATGTGCGGCGTGCGCTGTACTGTTCCAAGATGATTTCGTATGCACAGGGCTACATGCTGTTGCGCGAAGCCGGCAAAGAGCAGGGTTGGAACCTGAACATGGGCGGCATCGCGCTGATGTGGCGCGGCGGCTGCATCATTCGCAGCCGGTTCCTCGCCAAAATTAAAGATGCTTACGACAAGAACCCCAAGCTGAACAACCTGTTAATGGACGATTTCTTTGCCGGTGTCTTAAACAATTATCAGGATGCCTGGCGGCGCGCCGTTGTGCATGCCATAGAGTTAGGCGTCCCTACCCCAGCGTTCTCAACCGCGCTGGCGTTCTTCGATGGCTACCGGACCGACCGTCTGCCCGCAAACTTGTTGCAGGCGCAGCGTGATTTCTTTGGCGCCCACACCTACGAGCGTTTGGACAAACCGCGCGGCCAGTTCTTCCACACCAATTGGACCGGACGCGGCGGCCGAGTCAGTTCGGGAACTTACAACGCATAGCAGATTTTGTATTTCGAACGGAGAAAAGCTAATGAGTAATGGATTGAATATCCGCAAAGATGCGGCGCTGGACTTTATGTCCATTGGCGCCATGGTGACCAGGTTGGATCCCGGCATTATTCCTTTCCGCAAGGCTAATCACTGCGCCATCCACGTGAGCGGAGGCGAGTTCAACGTCGCAGCCAACCTTTCCGATTGTTTTCGTTTAAACACGGGCGTGGCAACGGCAATGGTCGACTATCCCATCGGCGACCTGGTCAACGAACGGGTACGCGCCATGGGCGTCAAGCCCTTCTACAAGATGTTTAAGCACGATGGCGTGTCGGGCCCGAACATTGCTACTGTCTATAGCGATCAAGGCCATGGCGTACGGCCGCCGGTGGTGTTCTATAACCGCGCTAACGAGGCGGCGGGCATGCTGAAGCCGGGCGATTTCGATTGGAAAACCATTTTTGGCGCGGGCGTTAAGTGGTTTCACAGCGGCGGGATTTTCGCCGCCCTCTCGCCCACCACTGCCGACGTCGCCATTGAAGCCATGAAGGCTGCCAAGGAATCGGGCGCTGTTACCTCTTTCGATTTGAATTATCGCGAGAAGCTTTGGAACGTGCATGGCGGCCATGCCAAAGCAGTTGCCGTTATCGACCAAATCGTCAAGCACGTGGACGTGCTGGTGGGCAATGAGGAGGATCTCCAGAAGGGCCTTGGCATTGAAGGGCAGGATGTTCATGCCAAATCGAAGCTCGATCCGTCGGCATTCATCGGCATGATGGATGCCGTCCGCGCCAAGCATCCTCAGGTGAAAGTCGTAGCCACTACGCTGCGCGAAGTGCACTCCACCAACCGCCATAGCTGGAGCGCGGTCGCCTACATCAATGGCGAGACGCACCAGGCGCCTACCGCCGAACTGGATGTTGTCGATCGCGTAGGCGGCGGCGACGGCTTTGCAGCCGGCTTTTTCTTCGGTCTGCTTACCGGTGAATCGAATGAGGAAGCGGTGAAGCTGGGCTGGGCGCATGGCGCTTTGATCACCACTTTCCCCGGCGACACCACCATGGCTACGGTGGAACAGGTTCGATCGTTGGCTAAGGGCGGTTCAGCTCGTATCCAGCGTTAATTTTTGAAAACTCAAAGGGCGATTGCGGGCTGCAGGGAAACCCCCGATCGCCTTTTTCCGTCTTTGGCCCGGCTCGATGAGCCGATGATATTATCGAATCAGGAAGCCTATTACCCACATGCGGACGAGTGTCCTGTCTCGCATCCACCCCTCACCCAAATCGCAAAGCCACTTAAGAGTTAATTACTTGAGTGGCGTATTCATGATCGCCTGCTTGTGCCTTGCCGCAGTCTGTGTAGGGCAGTCCACCGAGTCGGTTGCCGGCGCTGCGCACCGGCCCAATGCTGTCGGCGATACCCCCCGGCGTGGCGTCGATATCAAGGTAGACCGCACCGTCGTCCTGATTAATGTCACTGTCACGGACCCATTAAACCGCTTTGTGACAGGCCTTGAAAAAGAGCACTTCAGGGTTTTTGAAGATAAAGTGGAGCAGGAAATCAGCCAGTTTTCCAGCGAAGATGCACCCATCTCCATCGGTTTGGTGTTCGATACGAGTGGCAGCATGGGTCCAAAACTTCAGAAGTCGCGCCAGGCGGCGGCAGAATTCTTCAAGACCGCCAACCCGCAGGACGAGTTTTTCCTGGTGCAGTTCAACGACAGGCCTGAATTATTAGTCCCGTTTACCTCTGATACAGATAAGATCCAAAGCACACTAACGTTTACGCAGTCTAAAGGTCGAACCGCATTATTGGACAGCGTTTACCTGGCCATGCATGAAATGAAAAAGGCGCATAATCCGCGCAAAGCTCTGCTTATCATCTCCGACGGCGGGGATAATAGCAGCCGCTATACGGAAACCGAGATTAAGAACGCAGTGCGCGAAGCCGACGTTCAGATTTTCGCCATCGGGATCTTCGAATCCATGGGAAATCGCGGCCGCACCCCGGAAGAGGCGTCCGGCCCTGGTCTATTGAACGAGCTTGCCGAACAGACCGGCGGTCGCGAATACGCGGTTGAGAATGTGTCGGAGCTGCCCGACATCGCGGCCAAGATAGGTATTGAGCTGCGCAACGAGTACATTATTGGTTATTCTCCAAAGAATCGCGAACGTGATGGCAAATACAGGCGCGTCCAAGTTAAGCTAAATCAACCGCGTGGATTACCGCCGCTAAAGGCTTATTTCCGACTCGGATACTATGCGCCGACGCAATAACTGGTTCACCCAGCTGACAAAGAATAAAACAATTATGGCCGCGACCGCTGTGGCGCTTGCCAGCGGCGCGCTATGGGCGCAATTCACCTCCGAAACCCGCCTGGTTGTCCTGCACGCCAGCGTAACCGACCGTAAGGGTAAGCTGCTCACGAACCTGGCACAAAATTCGTTCAAAGTTTTTGAGAACGGTCAACCTCAGCAAATCAAAACTTTCCGCCGGGAAGATGTTCCGGTCTCACTCGGGATCATCATCGACGATAGCGGCAGTATGATGACCAAGCGCAGCCGCGTCGAAGCCGCCGCCTTAAATCTGGTGCGCGAGTCGAATCCGCAGGACGAGGTTTTCATTGTCAACTTCAACGATGACGCCTACCTGGATGTGCCGTTTACCAGCGACATCAAGAAGTTGGAGCAGGGCTTGGCGCGCATCGATTCGCGCGGCGGTACAGCCATGCGCGATGCCATCAGCATGTCGCTGGATTACATGCGTGATAAGGCCAAGAAAGACAAGAAAGTGATTCTTGTCATTACCGACGGCAACGATAACGCCAGCAACATGACGCTTGAAAAAGTGGTCGCGCGCGCAAATCAGGGCGACACCCTGATTTACGCCATCGGCCTGTTCACTGAAGAAGAAAAGCACGATGCGACCAAGGCGAAGCGCGCGCTCAATGAGCTTACAGCGGCTACCGGCGGTTTGGCTTTCTATCCGAAGGATGTTAGCGAAGTGCAGGGTTTAACGGCTGAAATTGCGGCCGACATACGCAATCAGTACACCATCGCCTATAGTCCCTCGGTCCAGGCGCAGGATGGAAGCTATCGCCAGATCAAAGTAATCGTAGATGCCCCTGGCAAGCCCACTGTCAGAACCCGATCCGGCTACTACGCTACGGAAGCGAAAACTTCTCAGGCAAACCACTCGACCAACGCCGTTGCCGACGCGGCCGCCGCCCATAATTAATCGATGGTCCGGTTTCTGTGGAATGCCACCCGCGGCTACAGGCTGCGCCCCTGGGCTTCCCCTTATTTAAAGTGGCGCATCGAAACCTATGCCGGCATCCCAGCCGAGTCTATAACGCCTGACATCTTCTTCCATTTTGTTTGGAGTGAGCGCAAGTCGCTGTGGTCGTACCTGAAATGGGTCGGGGAGATGGCAAAACAAAAGGGGCGCACCAGCCGCTGAATCGGCCAGTACGCCCGTTTAAATAATGGGAGTGAGCTCTCTTAGTGCGAGCCGAAGTGTCCGCCCCTACCTTCGTCTTTTATCGTGTAATCCGAAGGCACCTGAAAGAGAGTTGCGGCTGGCTCGGTCCGTTGAATATTCGTAAGTGCGTAGCTTTCCGTACCTTGCTGCGGGTCGTTTCGCGTGGATGCCACCACAACTTTCAAATCAGGAGAATACCAGGTCTCGCTGGTCGAGACGATTGGCAGCGTATTTCCCATCTGTCCGGCCGGGATGGTGCGCGTCATTTTCTTACCAGTAGCATTGACGCCATTTACAAGCTGTGTTCCAAGATCGGCCGCGACCATATTCGGATTGGCGGGACGCGTCTTACCAGAGAACGCAGGAGAGGCAGACCCACTCTCGGGAGAAGCCGTATGCGCTCCAGTATGCATCGCGCGCCGCATGGCGGTCTTCGTAGTTGGGTTCAGCGTATAGGTATAACCGGCCACCGGATCGGAAATAAAGATAAAGGTCTTGGGCCCGTTCTGCCCGAACATACCGCCCGTCACCGTCTCCATGGAGTAGGTGCGGCCTTGGCTGTCACGCGCCACCTGTCCGGTAGTCGTGTGCTGAATGACGTTGGAATCGGCCAGAGTTTTAGTGGTTGTATTGGTAACATCAGCCGAGTACGGAGCACCCGTTACAAGTTTCCGCTGGTGCTGCATTCCGAAAGCACCCGCCCTCGGACCCCCCGGTCCTCCTCGGCCTGGCCCACCCGGTCCAGGACCTTGGGCCAGCGCCACCGAGGCCGAAAGCATCGCCATCACAATCGAAAATTTGTTTAGTTTCATAATTCTCTTCCTCTGGCAACTTCCCCGTTGACTCACTAACAACTACTGTTCGGAACCTAAAACATGGACTCCGCGAGGCTGCCCGTCGTAACCAACTAATACATCGGCTAGAACAGACGAATCCTCGCTCCGGTTCATACGGCTTACCACCGGCTCTAACACGATCCCCACGTCGGCTAACGAGGAGACCGGCACTTGCATCTGCACAATGTGTTCTTCACCAACCGGCAAGTCCGGATTCGAATACGGCAGCGGGGTAAAGCTTTCGCCATCCACTTCGATGGATGAGGGCTGCGCAGAGGCAGACAACTGCGCCTCGCTTATGGCAGCTAATTGCGGCTTCGCCGCCGGCGCGACCTCATGCCGGGGAGCAACCAGAATGCCAAAAGCTAAAGTAGCAGCGATCGAAATGCCCCAGCCAAATCGACGCATCACCTTTCCCGGTGCCGGAATAGCCTCGTGTTGAACGGCTGTCTCTATTGCGGCCTGCAGCCTTTGTTTACGCTGCGCGAACTCACCCATGTAGCTGGCGGCAGTCACCTCTACAAACGTTTCGAATGCCGCCGAAGTCCGGCCCAACGTCTCCGCTTCTTTGCGGCACACTTCACAAGTGGTTAGGTGCAACTCCACTTCGAACCGCTCCGCGCTGGATAACTCGTCGTCCAAAGCCCGCGTCAGCAGATCGAGGGAAAGATGATATTGGGAGTTTGCTTCTGCCTTAGTCATACAATTTGCCTCAGTTTGTCCATGCCGCGCTGGATATTTTCAGCAACGGTCGAAACGGAGAGACCCAGCGTCTGCGCAATCTCCCGATATTTTAGTCCCTGCGAGCGCAGAACCAGGGCCTGCCGCTGCGCATCCGTTAGTTGTTGCAGGCACTGCTGCACGCGTTCAGACTTCTCCCGCTCCAACAGCGCTTCTTCCACACTTTGCTGCCGCGAAACTGGCTCCGAGGCAGCCGTCATATCAGCCAGCCGTTCAGTCCTGCGGGCGCGCGCCGACGTTTGCGAATTCCGCGCCAGATTATGAGCAACCCGATACAGCCATGCCCGCAGGTTGCTCGAGTCTCCATCCGCTTTTAAATGTTCATGCAGCTTGATAAAGCAATCCTGCACAATCTCTTGCGCAGTTTCACGATCTACGTTAAGGAAGGCCAAATACCGAAGAAGAGGCACCTGCTCACGGTCGTAATACTCAAGAACTAGACGGAGCGAAGAGGTATCCTCAAGGTACTCGGATTTCCATTTCGGGCGGGGTATCGCCAGAGAATTTTCCATGTTTGGACCTATACGCCAAGCGGGCGTAAGACCAATTCTACTACTAGAAAACTTACTAGCGTCAAGAAGCGAGAATCACAAGAAGACCTATTGGGGAGTTGCACTTGGGGTTGGGGAAGGTCCTCTTGTGATTTGCCGTCTCGCATGCTAGGTGACTATATAACAGGGGGCGGTTGAAGTTTTCCGGGAATCGTGAATTTTTTTCGGGCCCGCCCATCAGAACTTTGCGATCAGTGCGATACCGGCGGTCATCAAGACCGCCCCAACAATGCGCCCTGGATTAACCGCGTGCACTGGCATGCGGAACCAGCCGTAATGATCCACCACCAGCGACGTAATCAGGGCGGCAGTGACGGTAACTCCGGTAAAAGGTCCGGCTCCAACCTTGTTCACCAGCGTCAGTCCGGCATAAACCTGGACTGCTCCCACCAGACCGCCCAACGGCGCCCACCAGGGCATTGCGGCAAGCTTACCGGCACTCGGCAAGGGCGACGGAAAGACCGCGAAGAGACAAGCAAAAAACGCTGTGATAACAGCGAAACTGACGGCGCTAGCGAGCCAGCGGTTCGCCAACGATTGATTCAGTTGCGCATTCATAGCAGCGCCGCATGTCTGTAACGCCCCGCCCAGAATGATGAACGGAAAAATCCATCCAATTTTCATGCGCTCATCTCCTGTGAAGCTTTTACCTCTAGCGCCCGCTGCCAAATCGGCTGATAATTACTCGTCTCCGGCATGCAGAGCGCAAAGAACAACGTACCGGCGAGCGCGATAGCTGCCAAACCTAAAAAGCCCGTATTGAATCCGAAGGCTTTCACCACAAAGCCGGCTAGAAAGTTGCTTAGGAAGGCGCCCATTCCAAGGGCGGCTTGAATCACGCCCTGCAGTAAGTTGAACCGCCCCGATCCTTTGGCTAAATCGGAGATAATCACGACCCACAGAACCCCGAAGATGGCAGCACCCACCCCATCCAGGCTTTGCACAAACAGCAGGTAAGGCGCGCCTTTGCCCAGCGTATAGAGGATGCCGCGGGCGGTCAGCACTCCAAACCCGATAAGAAATAGTGGTTTGCGTCCCCATCTATCGGCCAAATTGCCAGTCAGGAATGCCACCGGGATCATCACAAATTGCGCAGCGATGATGCAGGCCGACATGTAGAGTGCCGACCTGCCGTCTTGCCCTTTGGAAAGCAACTCTCCGACCAGCGGCAGCATGGCGGCATTGGCGAAGTGGAACAAAACGACCGATCCGGAAAAAATCCACAAGCCGCGTTCGGCTAGCAGGCGGCGGATACTCACAACGGCGCTTGCACTTGCCTCCCGCGCGGCGGCATTGTCGATATCGCCCGACCGAATCAACGCAGCCGACAACACGGTTCCGCAGGCCACTATAGCGGACGTGTAAAAGATCCAAGCTTGTCCGGCCCACGACCCTACAGCGCCGGCAAGAAGCGCGAAGATTACGTTGCCCGCGTGGTTGAACGACTCATTTCGGCCCACCCGGCGGGAAAGATGTTTCTTGCCGACGATGCCTAGTGAGATCGCAGCAATCGCGGGAGCAAAGAGCGCGGCGGCCACGCCAATCAGAACCTGTGTTAATACCTCTGCTGTTTCATTCGGAGCCTGGACAATTTCAACGCATCCCAGAGCAACCGCTGCCGCTGCCCCCGTCACCAGCCATTTCTTGTGATGGGACCAATCGACCATCCAGCCCGCTGGTCCCTGTGCCGCGACCGAGGCGATACTCTGCGCACCCACCACAATGCCGACGCTGGCGGGATTCCAATGCCGCGTCGCAGTCAGATAAACGGCGAGAAAAGGGCCGATGCCCGTCCCCACATCCGCCATAAAAAAGTTCAGCCAGTCTAAAGCTCGCAGGATGCGCTGCTTTGTCATGGCTTATGCGGCGCCTTCTTCTTTGGCTTCTTTTCCAAATGAATACCGTTCACCTCTTCCGCTTCAATCACCTGGCGGCCCCCAACCATCGGTTTCCTGGGGCCGCTGCCTTTAACGCTCATGCCAATTTCCAGGTTCAAGGCGGCTGCGCCGTGTGGCTTCACATGGAGAAAATCACCGGTTTCAAGAATCGCTCCGTTCACTTCGCCATGAAGAGCATAATTCAGTCGTTCCACCTTGCCCTTAAAGGTATTTTTCGCGTCGCCGTTCGACGGCTCTAAAGAGATCGTCTTCCTTTCCGCCTTGATGCTCAAAAGGCGATAAACCGGGTGGGCAGGATGGCCGTGAATTTCTTCAGGCTCCACTTCGGCTTGTATTTTTCGCCCCGGCTTTGCAAGATCGGCTATAGTTGAACTCCACTCGCGCGGAAAGTTGATTTGAATCAAACCTTCCGCGTCCTCCATCAGTATTCCTTCATAGCTGCCTTTGGGACTGACGTTAAACGACCGTAGCGTTCCGCTCTTACTTGTATGTTTTGGCACGCAAGTTTGACGCGCCTTACCAGTTACGTGCGACAGAGCTGAACACTGCATGTTTTACGGTGTTGGTAATAGGAAGGAAGCGGCATCTTACCAACGCTCATGCCTCCATTGCTGTCCGATATCGATGGACATAGGGCTGCCATCTGGCTCATCTCCGCCGGCTCCATAGCGCTGGTGCTGATCCGCCCCAAGGGCCTCCCCGAAGCCTGGTGGGCCGCGGTTGGAGCATGCCTACTGGTCGTCTGCCGTCTGCTTTCGCCTGCTTCCGCTCTTCATGCAATCGGCAAAGGAGCTGATGTTTATCTGTTTTTGACCGGCATGATGCTGATGTCCGAATTGGCGCGCCGCGAGGGCGTTTTTGATTGGGTAGCCGGTCACGCGGTTGCCGCTTCCAAGGGCTCCCGGGGCCGCTTGTTCGTTCTTGTCTACAGCGTGGGTATCGTCGTCACCATCTTTCTTTCCAACGATGCCACTGCTGTGGTTCTAACGCCCGCCGTTCTGGCCGCTGTCCGCAAAGCTGAGGCAGAACCGCTGCCTTACCTTCTGATTTGCGCCTTCATTGCCAATGCCGCCAGTTTTGTTCTTCCCATCTCGAACCCGGCTAACCTTGTCGTCTATAGCAGCGGAATGCCGTCGCTTGGACGCTGGCTGCTGACGTTTGGAATTCCCTCGATTGCATCCGTTCTTACCACCTTTCTAGTGCTTCGCTGGTTGTCGAATAAGATGCTGGATGGTCCAGTTCATAACGATGGTAAATTGCAGCCTCTATCGGCAACCGGCCAACTGACGCTCTGGGGCATCGGCTTTCTAGCGGTTACGCTGATGACTGCTTCCGCCTTGAACTTAGACCTCGGTTTACCTGCCTTCGTGGCCGGTTTGCTGGTAGCGGGTGCTGTGTCCTGGCGCGATCATGATACGCCCAAAGACATCGCCAAAGAAATTTCGTGGAGCGTCCTGCCGCTGGTAGCCGGCCTGTTCGTCATCGTCGAGGCCATTAATGGAGCGGGCGCACTTGGCCTGTCGGTTCGCCTGCTGAAAATAATGAGCAAATGGCAGCCACTTGCGGGGGCGCTCACATCTGGCTTTGGAATTGCCGTGCTTTCTAACCTGATGAATAATCTGCCCACCGGTCTTGTTGGTGGGGCTGCTGTAAAGGCGGCGGCAATCACCGGACCTCTTCGCGATACCATCCTGATCGGCGTCGATCTGGGGCCGAACCTTTCAGTCACCGGCTCGCTCGCCACCATTCTGTGGCTCATCGCCATCCGTCGCGAAGGCCTGGAGATAGGCTTCTGGAAGTTCTTGAAGTGGGGAATGCTGGTGATGCCCCCCGCGCTTGCCTTGGCACTGTGCGCCACACTGCTTCGATAGCCTGTGTGATTCGATAGACTCTGGCAGAGACATGAAATATATATTGGCGCTGGATCAGGGCACCACCAGTTCGCGCGCGCTTTTACTCAGCGAAGACGGAAGGGTGCATGGACAGGCGCAAGCTCCCTTCAAACAGATTTTTCCCAAGCCTGGCTGGGTGGAACACGATCCTATTGAGATCTGGTCATCACAATTCGGCGTGGCGATGGATGCCCTGGCCCAAGCCGGCGGCAGTGCCGCATCGGTGGCGGCGATAGGCATCACCAATCAACGCGAAACCACGCTGATTTGGGATCGCAAGACGGGTGAACCGGTCTACAACGCGATTGTCTGGCAGGATCGCAGAACATCGGCCTTCTGCGATGAATTGCGAACGCGCGGGTTTACCGACATCATTCAGCAGAAGACCGGCCTGGTTATCGACGCTTACTTCTCAGGCAGCAAGATACGCTGGCTGCTGGATAACGTGCCGGGCGTGCGGGAGCGCGCAGCGCGCGCCGAACTTGCTTTCGGCACCATCGATAGCTGGCTGGTGTGGAAACTCACCGGCGGCGCGAGCCATGTCACCGACGTCACCAACGCCTCGCGCACGATGCTGTTCAACCTGCATACGCTGGCATGGGACGACGAGATGCTGGACATGCTTGGGGTGCCGAAATCGCTGCTTCCGCAGGTGGTTAGTTCAAGCGAAGTGTGCGGCCATACTTCCGGCGTCTTGGATGGAATTCCCATTGCCGGCATCGCGGGCGATCAGCATGCCGCACTCTTCGGCCAGATGTGTACCCAACCCGGCATGGTGAAATGCACCTATGGCACCGGCAGTTTCATGCTGCAGAACACGGGCGAAACCGCTGTGTTGTCGAAGAACAAGCTGCTGACGACGATAGCGTGGCGGATCAAGGGCAAGACGACCTACGCGCTGGAGGGCAGCGTGTTCATTGCGGGCGCGGTAGTGCAGTGGCTGCGCGATGAACTGCAAATGATTCGCAGCGCGGCGGAGATTGAAGAGCTGGCGGCGTCAGTGCCGGATTCCGCGGGCGTGTATTTTGTGCCGGCGTTTTCAGGCCTGGGCGCGCCACACTGGGACCAATATGCGCGCGGGTCCATCGTTGGTTTAACGCGCGGTTCAAACCGGGCGCACATTGCGCGCGCGGCCTTAGAAGGCATTGCCTTCCAGGTGAGTGACATCCTGGAAGCCATGGAGAGTGATTCGGGAGTTCCGTTGAAAGAATTGCGCGTCGACGGCGGCGCGTCGCGCAATAACCTGTTAATGCAGATGCAAGCCGACTTGTTGGGATGCCGCGTAACCAGGCCGCTGAATCCGGAGACCACCGTCCTGGGGGCGACTTATTTGGCCGGGTTGGCGGTGGGTTATTGGCCTGACCAGGAAACCATCGCCAGGCAATGGCAAGCGGACCGGCGCTTTGAGCCTGTGATGCCGGGTGACGAACGCAATGCCAAGCGGACAGCCTGGACGCGTGCGCTGGACCGCGCCCGCATGTGGGAGTCGAATAGTTGAATCGGCCGGACGTTCTGCGAGAGATCGGATCTACTAAGGAATGGGACGTCATTGTTGTGGGCGGCGGCGCTACTGGCTTGGGGAGCGCCTTGGATGCCGTTACCCGCGGCTATAAAACGCTGCTGCTGGAAGCGCAGGATTATGCCAAAGCCACATCCAGCCGCAGCACCAAGCTGGTACATGGCGGCGTTCGCTATCTGCAAAAAGGGGATATAAAGCTGGTGCTTGAGGCTTTGCGCGAACGCGGACGGATGCTGCGCAACGCTCCGCATCTGGCGCATAAACGCGCTTTTGTGGTTCCGGCTTACGCCTGGTGGGAGTTTCCGTTCTATGGCGTGGGACTGACGCTTTATGATGTGCTGGCGGGGAAGGAGGGATTAGGACGGTCCAGCATACTGTCGCGCAAGAGCACGTTGGAGGCTCTGCCCACTGTGCGCGACAAGGATCTGAAAGGCGGCATCCTTTATTACGATGGTCAGTTCGACGACGCGCGTTACGCGATCGCGCTGATGCGCACCTTTGTGGATAACGGTGGAGTGGCGCTGAACTATGCGCGCGTGACTGGGCTGCTGAAGGACGGCGGCTCGCATAAGATCTGTGGCGTAGCGGCGAAAGACGAGGAGAGCGGCGAAACGTTCGAATGCCGGGTCAAGGTGGTGATTAATGCTACCGGAATATTCAGCGATGGCCTGCGGCAATTGGACGATGCCACGGCGAAGAAGATTCTGGCCGTGAGCCAGGGTACGCATTTCGTGCTGCCGGGAGATTTTCTGCCTGGCCGTACTGCCCTGATGGTGCCGCGAACTTCCGATGGGCGCGTGCTATTCGCCATTCCCTGGCACGACAAAGTGGTGGTGGGCACAACCGACGATCCGGTTGCCAAGCCGGAGTATGAGCCGCGCGCCATGGCGGACGAAAAACAGTTTCTGCTGGAGCATATTGAGCGCTTTTTGGGCCGCAAGCCTAAGGGTGAGGAGATTGCGAGTGTCTGGTCGGGACAGCGGCCGCTGGTGCGCAATGAGGATGTTGCGGAGACGGCTTCCATTTCACGAGAACACACCATTCTGGTTTCCGAATCAAAGCTGGTCACTATTACGGGCGGCAAGTGGACCACTTATAGAAAGATGGCGCAGGACGTAGTGACGCGCGCGGCTGAGGTCGCCGGTTTCGCGCCCGCTCCCGCGAAAACGGCCGAACTGCACTTGCACGGCTGGGTGCCGCAGACCGGCGACGACTGGCTTGCTGTGTATGGCTCCGATGCCCCGGCAATTGTAAAACTCGCCAGTGAGAACAGTGAATGGTCCCTGCCTATTCACGATCGTCTTCCCTTCTCAAGGGCAGAAGTCATCTGGGCAGCAAGGTTTGAGATGGCCAGAACGGTGGAAGATGTCTTAGCGCGCCGCACACGCGGGTTGTTTCTGGATGCTCGCGCCTGCATGGAAGCCGCACCTGTAGTGGCCGGTCTGCTAGCGCACGAACTGGCCCAAAATCCACAATGGGAAGTACGCCAGGTCGCCGAGTTCCGTGAAGTTGCCGCCGCCTATATATGGGACGTTTAAGAAGCTAAAAAGGCAGCGCCGGAACCGGAACCTGTTCGCAGAATGGCAGCGTCAAGCACAGCCAGAAGAGCGAACCATAACCCGGCGTGCTGCGAACGCCCACTGTGCCGCCCATCAATTCCGCCAGGCACTTGCACATGGCGAGCCCCATACCCATGCCACAGTGTCTGCGCGTAGGCGAAGCATCAACCAGGGTGAAAGGCTTGAATAGTTTATCCACCATCTCCGGTGCGATGCCCAGGCCGTGATCCAGCACCGCCAGAAGCAGATTTGATCTTTGTGGTCCCGCGCTGGCCACTTCCGCCTCAACGGTAATATCACCCGAATCGGCAAATTTGATGGCGTTATCCAGGTAGTTATCCAGAATCTGTTTTATGCGCGTGGGATCGCCCACAAAGCCTGGCGGCATATCGGCGCTCTGCGACACCAGCAAGCGCAGACCCTTCCGCCGCGCTTTCGAAGCTGCCACGCCCATCACGTTCTCAATGATGTCGTTCAGAGTAAACGGCACAGCCTGGAGCGCGAGGCAGCCGCTCCCTATGCTGTTGAAATCGAGCAGATCGGTCACAACACGCAGCAGCGATTCGCTTGAACTCCGCGCGATCTCGACCATCTCACGCTGGTCGGCAGTCAATTCGGAATCCAGGAGCAGATCGGTCATACCCAGCACGCCATTCAAAGGCGTCCGAAGCTCGTGACTGATGTTGGCAAGAAAAATTTCTTTGGCGCGATTAGCGAAATCAGCCGCCGCCCTTGCATATTGCAACTCTTCCAGAATCTGTTTGCGCTTGGTTATGTCGTCACTTGTGCCCACCGTTCCTACAAAATGGCCAGCATCATCGTGAATCGGGGACGTGCGGGTGTGAATCCAGCGGATACGCCCGTCGGCAAAAAGGATCCGGAACTGTCCTTCAGAAGGTACGCCGCACGTCGCCGGCGCCACAATATTGTTACAAGCGTTAAGCCGGTCTTCGGGGTGAATACGCAATGCAAGAGCATCGGTTAGCATTTGCGCCTCCGTCAGCTCACACATGGCCGCAAGTTGAGAGTTGGCATAGGTGACCCTCCCATCGACATCGGCCAGGAAAGCACCTACAGGCGCTGAGTTAAGGAGGCCGCGCAATAATTCTTCGCCTAGCTTAAACTGCCGTTCATACGCCAGCCGGCCTGCTTCTGTCGCTAACGACAGGTAAGCATCATGATGCGGTTGAAGCTTGCGGTTAGCGGCCATTCACAAATTCCGCTGCAAGACGATGGCTGTTTCGAGAGCAAGAGGAGCCACCATGCGAGTGGCAGCGACCCCATGCTATAGAAAACGCTATAGAAAACCGCGAAAAACTCAGATCCGCGGCTATGCCGAAAACCGCGCAGCTACGAAGAGCCCTGGAACGCTTTCTTTCGTGAGCACAAGCACCAAAATTTAACAACGACCGAATTTTATCGCAGCCAGATACTTAAAGCTAGACCCGATTTAAGTGCTTGTACTAGGTACGACAGTACTACTCAGCCTTGTCAGCGCTCGTCTTCAACTTATCGCGCTGTTCTTTCAGAATGGCTTTGCGGCTCAGCTTGATCTTATTGCCTTCCAAGGCGAGAACCTTCACCAGAATCTGGTCACCCTCATTCAGCTCATCACGCACATTCTTGATGCGGCTTTCCGAGATTTCGCTGATGTGCAGCAAGCCATCGGTTCCGGGAAAGATCTCGACAAAAGCACCAAAGTCAGCGATACGGACCACTTTGCCCAGGTAGGTCTTGCCTACTTCCGCTACAGCGGCGATGTCGCTGACCATTTGCATGGCGCGCTTGGCCGAATCGCCATCGGCAGCAAAGATATTTACCGTGCCGTCGTCGGAAACGTCGATCTTGACGCCGGTCTGGTCGATGATGCCCTTGATGACCTTGCCGCCGGGACCAATCAGTTCACGGATTTTGTCGGTGGGAATGTGAGTGGTGTAGATACGCGGGGCGAATTGAGACAGCTCGGTGCGCGGCTTGTCGATGGTCGCCAACATGGTCTCAAGAATCTCGAGGCGGCCGCGGCGCGCCTGCTCCAGAGCTTCGCGAAGAATATTGGTGCTGACATTCAGCGCCTTGATATCCATTTGCAGACCGGTGATGCCGCTCTTGGTGCCGGCGACTTTGAAATCCATATCGCCGTAGTGATCTTCGGCGCCGGCGATATCGGTTAGAACGGCGTAGGCGTCGCCTTCCACCACTAGACCCATAGCAATGCCGGCAACCGGCCGCACCAGCGGCACACCGGCATCCATTAAGGACAAAGTTCCACCGCAAACGCTGGCCATAGAACTGGAACCATTTGATTCCAGAATGTCGCTGACGACGCGTAACGTGTAGGGAAACGACTTTTCGTCAGGAATCATGGGCGATAGCGAGCGCTCGGCAAGTGCGCCGTGCCCGATCTCACGGCGACCGGGTCCGCGCATAAAGCCAACCTCTCCAACGCTAAACGGAGGAAAGTTATAGTGCAGCATGAAGCGCTTGGAGGTTTCCGCCAGATCGAACATTTCAATGCGTTGTTCGTCATCCTTGTTGCCGAGGGTGGTGGTAACCAGCGCCTGCGTTTCGCCACGGGTGAAAATGGCCGAGCCGTGTGTGCGCGGAAGCACGCCTACTTCACAGGTGATTTTGCGGATTTGATCGAAGGCGCGGCCATCCGGACGGCGGCGCGCTTTCAACATTTCGTCGCGGAAAATATTTTCCTTCAGAGCATCGAACAGCTTGGCGGCTTCAGGCTTTTGCGCGTCGTCGGTGACCAGCGCCATGGCCTTCTCTTTGGCCTGCGAAACCTTGCTGTAGCTTTCCAGCTTGGGATACTTTTCAGTATTCAGGGCGTCGGTCAAGTCTGCCCGCACGGCTTCCGAGATTTTTGCCAGCAGTTCCTGGTTCTGGACCGGAGGAGTGTAGATGCGCTTGGTCTTGCCGCAGAGCTTCATCAGCTCGCGAATCGCGGCGACGACTTTCTTGCAGCAGTCGTGCCCGAATTCAATAGCTTCCAGCACTTCCGCTTCAGTAGCTTCATTGGCGGCAGCTTCCACCATGACGATACCTTCGTCGGTGCCCGCCACCACAATGGCAAGCTTGGCATCCTTGGTCTCGTCATAATCGGGATTCGCCTTGAACACTCCGTTGTTCAAGCCAACCCGTACGCCACCCAGAACATGATGGAACGGGATGTCGGAGATGGCTAGGGCGGCGCCGGCGCCGATAATGGCGAGCACGCTGGGGTCGCGTTTCGGATCGGCCGAAAGGACCATGGCGATAATCTGCGTTTCGCAGCTAAAGCCTTCCGGGAACAGCGGCCTCACAGGCCTGTCGATCAAGCGACTGGTCAGCACTTCCTTCTCCGAAGGACGTCCTTCGCGCTTGATAAAGCCGCCTGGAAACTTTCCCGCGGCGTAGGTGTACTCACGGTAATCCACCGTCAGGGGGAAAAAGCTGGCCCCCGCCTTAGGCTGCTCATTGGCGCAAGCGGTGACTAACACCACCGAATCTCCAGAGCGAACAACGACAGACCCATTAGCCTGTTTTGCAATCTTGCCGGTCTCAATGGAGACCTTTGACCCATTCAGGTCGATTTCAACTATATGCGACATTAAATATTCCCGATGCGTGATCCGCATCCAACTCAAAAACTATCTGGCACGTAGGCGGGATCGTTCCCGCGCGTGCGGACCATTTCCGGGATTAAAGTGGGGACTGAGAGCGAACAGCGGAACCACTTTCCAAAGTGGCGATACGCGGTACGACTGCTGGAAAATTGTGCCTAAGAGGCCACAAAACACATACTACAAACCAGCCCGCGCCTGTTTGAAGACCGTTTACTAGCGGCGAATGCCCAGGCTTGAAATCAACGCCTGATAACGCACTGGACTGCGATCCTTTAGATACTTGAGCAGCTTGCGACGCCGAGAAACCATGGTCAACAACCCGCGACGCGAGTGATGATCCTTCTTGTGCATCTTAAAATGTTCAGTAAGCTCCAGGATACGCTGACTCAGGAGAGCGACTTGTACCTCTGGCGAACCGGAATCGGACTTGTGGACCCGGTACTTCTCGATAACTTGGGACTTCTGTTCAACCGCCAGGGACATGCTAGAAAACGATACTCCTCGTCTTTACCTTAATCTCGATTTTATACTTCTGCATGGTAACACAATTGAAGTGTGGGGGTATATCAAGCGCGCCAGCTTAGGTTTATAGTCTTGCCGTCATTCTTGGTATCGCCCGCTATCGCGTGCAATGTAATCGACATTCCCTGCTTGCTGAATGTGCCTTCCGTCCAGCCCACCGGGTTCCCGTCGGCAAAGTTATAGCCCACCGCCGGCAGGTTAACCAGGTGCAAACCATCCTGCCTGTCGAACGAATAGACGTGCGTATGGCCAAACAAAAGCGCCTTCACCGCATGTTTCGGTTTTAGGATGGCCAGAAGCTTGTCGGCATCCACTAGCGCGCCATCCGATTCGGCGTCCGGATTGTGATGGACAAAAACAACGATAGGCTTACCGCTGGACTGTTCGTCCAAGTATCCGGCCAACCAGGTTCGCTGCGATTTGCCGAGTTGACCGGCGCTGATGGCCGTAACCATCAGCGAATCGAGCAGAATGAACTGACAAGGTCCGGCGTCGATCACAGTTACCAGTTTTTGTTCCACCGCCTGCAGCTCGCCCGCCCGTTTCACCACCGCGTTGCGCGCATTCTTGCGGTCGTCGTGATTGCCCAGCGTAATCACCAGGGGCATAGTTTCGGCGAGCGGGTCTATATAAGATACGAACGCGGCGTAATCCTGCTGCTGGCCGTTCAGACGGGCAAGATCTCCGTTTACGACCATCAGGTCGAATTTCGGAGCTGCGCGGACCTGGTTGCAGACCTTCTGCAGGTTGGCGTGCGGTGAGAATCCGCGGTAGGTGTCGTTTTGATCGGCCGCGATATGTGTGTCGGAAAGCAACGCCAGCCGCGTCGAGGCGTCGGCAGCGCCAAGGTTAGAACTCAAACTCCAGGCTGCGGCCAAGGCGGCTGACTGCTTCAGGAAACCGCGGCGGTCTAACTGGATTGGCATCAGCGAACGCGATCTTCCAGCGCCGAATCCGTCGCCTGCGTGGTGATCAGATTCTTCACATCCTCAAGATCTTTCTTCAGCCGTGCCCCGCGGCGCGCCAGGCTGATAACGTAGCCGCAAACAATAAGCCACGCGGCCAGAAAGCCGTAAAACATGAAAGTAAAATTACGTGCGTCCATAAGAACGATCCTTATTATGCCGCATGAGCCAGCCGGCGCAATGAATCGATTTCGCGCGCGGTGGTTTCCTGCCTCGTCCGCACCAGCACAAGGGCGGTGGCGAGCAGCAGCAGCGGAACAAGGTTGAACCACAGGGTAAATTCAAAAGCCGGGTCCATCGTCCCTCCGCCAGTGCGAATACTGAGCACCGGCCCCGGATGGTTGTTGCGGAACCACTCAATCGATTTCCAGACGATTACGACGTCAACGCAGCCGAATATGCAGAGCGCCGAAGATAGACGCGCCCGTTGGGTAGGCTCGTCAATGGCGCGCCGCATGGCCAGGTAAGCGCTGAAAATCAGAACGCAGACAAGCGCCGAGGTAAGCCGGTAATCCCAAGTCCACCAGATGCCCCAGATGATGCGCGCCCAGATGCTGCCGGTGACAATGTTTACCAGCGAGAAGACGAGCGAGACTTCAACAATGGAAGCCGCTAGCGAATCGTATTTGAACTGAGCGCTGGATAAGTAAAGCACGCTGAACGTCAGTGCGACAAAATAGCCGATCATTCCCACCATTGCCGCCGGTACGTGGAAGAAAATAATGCGGTAAATGGCCCCTTGCGCTGCCTCATCCGGCAGTTCCATAAACATGCGATGGAGATTGTAGCCAAGCAGAAGAGCGGCTGTCGCGGCCAGTGCAATAACGAGTTTTTCGCGCATAGTTATCCCCTAAACAGTTTCGCAGGTTTGGGATCAGCGAAACGAAAGCCATCTCACCGTCACTTAGATGCGAGTGCCGAGGTGGCCAATGATACTCTTTCGAATCCAGAAATCAGTTTTGTCGTTTACCGTCGCTTCCTTCACAGCCGCCGCTCTCGTTTTTCTTGCCCCGCCGGCCTCTCATGCGGTGGCCTCGGCTTTGTCGCCGAAGTCGAATCTCGCCATGCCACCAGGTTCCCAAAGCGTGGAACTGCGCTGCGATGCTGCCATGGGAACTTATGGCTGCTACCAGATCAACTCCGACGGCAGCATCGATTTCAGCAACCTATACATTGTGCCTGCATCGCAAAAACTGGTCATCTTGACCATATCGGTCACCGCGACACACGCCCAAAGGGCCGGGCTCTTCGTAGGCAGCGAAGGCAAGTTCAGCGGACACGAGTTTTGGATTCTCGACAAAGCCGGCACCTATCAGTTTCAGTATCCTTCCGGTATTATCGTGGCGGCGGGGAAAAGCCTGGAAGTTAGCCTGAGCGATGTGCCCGATGTGATCTACTTGTACGGCTATAGAACGCCTCAATAAATGCTCAACAAATCACCTGTACTGCTTCTTTGTTTTGCAACCCTATTGTTGCCGGCCACGGGCTGTCGCCGCGCCGCAACAACACCAGCGGCTGTTCCCGCCGCTGGTACTCCGGTTGGGTCTTTTAAATCGCCCTCCGGAAAGATCTATGCACGAACCCTGGTTGGCCCTCCGGACAACGATGAACCGCAGGTCCGCCTACCTCGCGCACGCGGCGCCGGAACCCCTGGCGGCGACGATTATGCAGGGTCATCCCGCATGGCTGCAAAGTTATCTGTTGCCTCGGGCACCCCGGAAAACTTCGACGGTCTGGGCCCGCTGCTCGACTCGCTGCCGAGCGATGAAACCATGCGCGCCCTGCATATCGATGAAGGACCCGACTCCGGGCGTCTTCCACAAGAACAGCGTGTAGTCGTGGTAAAGGCCTTCATTTACGCCTCCAGCAAGGAGAGTGACAACGACTTTCACTGCATCGCCGGACCCGATCCTACCCAGCCTCCCCGCTATATGAACGTGGAAGTTTCAGGCTTGCCGCCTGCCACTTCTCAGTTCTTCACGGCCCTGACAGCGGCACGCAATGAGTTCAAAACGTTCTTCAGCAGCGGCACCGACGCCTTGCCTACGCGTGGCTACGAAAAGTACGATCCACCCATCCCCGTCACCATCACCGGTTCGCTTTTCTTCGACGTTGACCATGTCCCACCGGCTGTCGGACCTACCGGCATGAAACCGCAGACCGCCTGGGAGATCCACCCAGTCAGTGATATTCAATTCGAGCCATAAAGAAAACCTATTGACAACTGTACAGTGTCTACATACACTGTACACAGATGGCATCCGCGCAGCTTCGCATCGATCCAAATTCAACCGTTCCTGCCGTGCGGCAGATTGAAGACAGCCTGCGCGTCCTGCTGGTGGAAGGGTCCTTGTCGCCGGGCACGGAGTTGCCCTCCGTCCGGCGTGTAGCCATGGAGTTAGGCGTGCACTTCAACACCGTTGCCGAGGCTTATCGGCAACTGGCCGCCGAAGGCTGGCTTGAACAGAAACACGGCAGGGGTGCGGTGGTTATAAAACGGAACGCGCCCGCGGAGGTGGAAAGCAGCCGGCTAGAGGATTTTCGACAACGGCTGCGCGCCTTGGTGGCACAGATGCGATCAGAAGGCGTCCCGCCAAAGCGCATCGCGAGTGAACTTAAAACTGCCTTAGGAGGTCTGGAGAAATGACGAGACTTTTCATTGCAGAGCCTTTGGCCTTGATGGGCGCAGTGTTGCTGCTGGCACCCAATGTAATGCGAAGGGGAACGCTCTTTGCGGTTCCTGTTTCCGAGAGTTTCCGCGCAACGCCGGAGGCTAGGCACGCCGTCAACGCGTATAGGCTCTGGGTGATTATCGCGCTGGCGGTTGCTTGCCTGCTGTGGCTGTTGTGGCCGCTTGCATGGATCACGGTCTTGTCACCGCTAGGCGTGTTTGCAGTCGGTTCAATTGCCTTTTATCAAACGCATAAGTCACTAGCGCCTTTCGCCGTAGACATCCAGTCTGCACAACGCTCCATGGATGTAAGTGCCGCGCCTGACCGGCTTCCCCGTTGGATTTGGTTCGGCCTGGTCCCTTTCCTTATTCTGACGTCGGCGGCAGTTTTTCTTAATAGCCATTGGGAGCGCCTACCCTCCATAATCGACCTTCATTACGCCGCAAATGGCGTAGCGGATCGCTGGGCGCCCAAAACATTCAAGAGCGTTTATGGCCCTCTCCTATTCGGAGCTGAGTTCTGCGCCTGGCTGCTGGGAATGGGATTGGCATGCTGGTATGGGGCGCGACGGTCGCCTTACCGTCTCTTGACCCTCGCAACTATCATCGTAGCCTCGATATGGCTCGCGCTCCTCCTCTCGACCATTACCACCCTGCCGTTGACGAATCTGCCGGTTTGGGCTATTGTCACTGCCGTCTTCTGTGCTCCTCTCGTGGTTATCGTGTTTGCGCTATGGCTAGCGAGACGTCCAACAGATCAAATCGAAAAAACTCCGGAAAGATGCTGGAAGGCCGGCATGTTTTATTACAATCCGGACGACCCCGCTTTATTCATCCAGAAGCGGCTGGGATTCGGCTACACCTTTAATTTCGCAAATGGCTGGAGTTGGGCTCTTCTCGCAAGCCTCCTCGTAGTGATTGCCAGCGTGCCCGCTATCATCTAAGCGGTGATAACAGTTGGCCACTAAGGACCTGAGCAAACGGGAGCGCGTTAAGCACGGCCTCGCACAAAAGAAAGAAGTAAGCCATAAGAAACTCGGCGAACTGAGCGCCAAGAGCAGCGGCCGAGATCCGCTGGCGATTTTGAAGCTGGCAGAGAAAGACCGGCTTCCTCAGCTACTGCCCGTAAAATACAGCCGCATGGAGGTCAATGCCTTTGCTTTCTTCCGCGGCTCTGTGGGCATCATGGCATACGATCTCGCCCATCTGCCTCATACCAGACTCATGGTGCAACTCTGCGGCGATGCTCACCTGCAAAACCTCGGCTGCTTTGCCGCACCCGACGGACGCGTGGTCTTCGACATCAACGATTTCGACGAAACCACCACGGGCCCTTGGGAATGGGACGTGAAGCGCATGGCCACAAGTATTGTTCTTGCCGGCCTTGAATCGAAGCATGATGACAAGCAATCCGCGGCCTCGGTCGACACTTTTGTAGCTGCATATTGCAAAACAATGCAGACCTTGGCGGCTGAACCGGTGTTGACCGCCGCGCGCTTCATGATTCACCGCCTTGGCAAAGTGGCCGCCGTGAATGCGGCCTTTCAGCAGGCGCAAAGGTCGAAACCGGCCGATCTGCTGGAAAAATACGCGCAGAAGGTGAAGGGCCATTACAAATTCAAGAAAGTGGAGCATGTTCTCTGGCCCGCCTCTCATCAGGAGCATAGCCAGGTGCTGAACTCACTAAAGGCTTACCGCCAGTCACTCGCTCCTGACCGGCTTCATTTCTTCGACTTTTATCAGCCCGTGGACGTCGCTTTCAAAATTGTCGGCACCGGCAGCGTGGCGCTGCGCGATTACGTCGTCTTGATGGAAGGTCATTCACCGGACGACGCGCTGTTTCTGCAGATCAAGCAGGAGGTGGCTTCCACCTATGCTCCCTATCTGAAGCAACCCCACTATGACAACCAGGGGATCCGCGTTGTTCTGGGGCAGCATCGAATACAGGCGCAATCCGATCTGCTGCTTGGATGGACGCGCATCGGGAAGTTCGACTACCTGGTGCGCCAGCTCAACGATCACAAGGGATCGATCGAGATTGAGGATCTGTGCGGTGACGGCCTGAAGGCTTACGCCGAAGTTTGCGGCGAATTGCTCGCTCGCGGGCACGGACGCTCGGGCGATCCGCTGGTGATTGCCGGCTACCTTGGCTCAGGCGATGGATTTGCAGATGCTCTGGCGCGATTTGGAGTGATGTATGCCGACCAGACCGAGAAGGACTGGGAAGATCTGAAGCGATCGCGGAAGGTTCCGAAGAGAAGTTAGAGCCTGCATTTCCCCAAGCCCCTCAGACACAGTAGCGCCGGGTAGAAGTAGCGCCGGGCTCCAGCCCGGTTGTCGTACGGGCGTCCTCACCCGTACTGCTTTAGCCGCTACTTGAGCGCATATTCAACGGGATGAAGGCCGCTGCTCCCTCCGGTCTGGAAATCGGGTGGGACTCAACCGGCTTTCGGCTGCTGCTGCGTCATGCAATGCAGCGCGCCAAGACCCCAGATGAAATCGCCGCAGTGGATGCCGCTCACAGTGTGTTTCGGAAAGAGCTCAGCGAGAATGCTGAGGGCCTTGCGGTCGTTAGGGTCATTGAAGGTCGGCGCCAGGACGACCTCGTTCGCGATGTAGAAATTCGCGTAGCTCGCCGGCAGCCGCACGCCGTCAAAAGACAGTGGTGCCGGCATCGGCAATTCCACGACTTCGGGCTTCGCGCCATCTTCAAGGCGCAAATCCTTGATGCGTTCCCAATTTTCCGCGAGCGGTTTATAATTCTCGTCGCGCGGATTTTTCTCGCGCACGAGCACAAGCGTTTTTGCATTTACGAAACGGCAGATGTCGTCAATGTGGCCGTGGGTGTCGTCGCCGGCGCAGCCGCGGTTGAGCCAGAGGGTCTGCTCGATGCCGAGGAAGTGGTGAAAGGCCTGTTCGAGCTGTTGCTCGCTGACGCCGGGGTTGCGCTGCTGGACTTCACTGAGCAGACACTCTTCCGTGGTGAGCAGCAGGCCTTCGCCGTTGACGTCAATACTGCCGCCTTCGAGCACGAGGTGCTTGCCGTTGATGCTCGGCTCGAAGCTCGGCATCGTCTTGTAGAGCTTCGCAATGTGCGCGGGGATGCGGTCGTCGTGGTGCCAGTTGGGGTACTTGGCCCAGGCGTTGAAGCGCCAGTTGGTGAGCGCGGTGTCGCCGGCGGTGTTCTTGAGAAAGATGGGACCGGAGTCGCGGAGCCAGACGCGGTCGGTGCGCCAGCGGTGGAAGTGCAGGCGCGCGAGGTTTGCGCCGTGGCGGCGCAGGATGCCGGTGGCGCGGCTCTGGGCGGCGGCGTCGTTGACGAGGATGTGGACGTCTTCGACCGCGGAGAGGTGGCGGACGATCTCCGCATAGACCCAGGGGATGGGCTGGAACTTGCCGGGCCAGTCTTCGGGGTTGTGGGGCCACGCGATCCAGGTGGCGGCGTGCGG
>PLRJ01000209.1:28364-30705 GCA_003163855.1 Bryobacterales bacterium
CCGGGGGCGATGGCGTTGCCGGAGAAGAGGCCGCCGAAGTCGATGATGTTGAGGCGGTTGTTCAGGTTGTCGCCATCGGCCTGGAAGCGGGTGGTGAAGTGGCTGCCTTTGTAGATGTCCGCGCCGAAGGAGGCATTGGTGGCGAGCAGTGGCAGAATGCGTCCGCGGGCGAAGTTGATGCGGCTGATGACCGCCGGGCCGTACTCGGCGAGCGCATCAGCTTCGTCGCCGGTGTAGGCGAAGGGCAGGCCTGAGCCGAAGGCGGTTCCGGTGGCAAACCACAGGTGCTTCGAGATCTGGTACTGGAAGCGTGTGCGGAAGGTGTTGCGCTGGTCCTGCGAGTCAGGGAAGTGGCCGCTGGTCTGCGCGAGAGCGGCGGCGGCGTCGTCGCCGAGGAAGAGGCCGCCGGTGACCGGGTACCACGCGTTGCCCACCATATAGGAGTAGCTCGCATAGCCGGAGATTCTGCCAATCTTCACCACGGTGAGTTTGGCTTCGGCTCCGTAGATGATCGACTTGTCGAAGGCGATGGGATAGCTGACGCCGGTGTTCAGCAGCTGGTCGTCGTCGGCGTAGTTGCGTACGTCGCGGCGATAGACGTTGACGTCAAGAGCGATCTGGTTGGGGAAGGCCTGAGTGAAGCCGCCTTCATAGTAGTTGCCGTTGGAGGGCTGGACGGGCAGGCGCAGGAACTGGCTGCTGAGGGCGTCAATCTGCGGCGAGCTGGAGATGAGGATGTTCTCAAACGAAGGCGTCTGGTAGATTCGGTCGAACGAGCCATGCAGCACCATCTTGAGCGACGGTAGATAGCGGCCGACGGAGAGGCGCGGGCTGAAGGCGTTCTGGTTGAGCAGGATCTGGTAGTGGTCCCAGCGCAGGCCGGCGCTGACCGTCCAGTTGCCGAGACGGAGCAGATCTTCGACGAAGGCGGACTGTTCGAGGTCGGGCCGGTGCGCCATGAAGGCGAGGGTCGGTGGTGTGTCCGGGTCGAACTGCGTTGGGTCGGTGATGAGGTAGTTGAAGTTCTCGTGCAGGAAGGTGGAGTCGGACTCGATGCCTGCCTTGAACTCCTGACGGCCGCGGTGCAGAGAGTAGGTGGTGCGGAAGTAGCCCTCGCGAAAGTCATTATGCTGGAAGGCGATGATGGGGGTGGAGTTCTGGTTGGAGTCAAGATCGTTGGCGTTGTCGCGCACCATTCCTGCGAAGCTTATGAGGCTGTCCGGCGAGTAGATGTGCTGGTAGCGGGCAGTGCCGAGGGTCTCAAAGTTGCCGCCGGTCTGAAGCTGTCCGGCCTGTTGCTGCACAAGCTCGTTGGGAATCTCGAAGCGGGAGAGCTCATGGCGAACGCTGAGGCTCAGGCGGTCGCTGGGGGTGAGGTCGCGCTCGTAGCGTGCGGCGAAGTCACCGGTGGTGCCGCGGTTGGTGTAGTTCTCCGGCACGACGGGGTTGAGATAGTGGGCGGACATGCTTCCTGAAGCGCTGACGCCGAAGGTGTTTTTACCGGAGACCTCCTGCATATGCGCGAAGGAGGCGGCGGTGTCGTAGCTTCCGCCGGAGAGGACGATCTGTCCATGGAGACCGGCGCCGGTCTCGCGGTGGGTGTTGAGTTCGACGACGCCGCCCATCTTGCGACCATACTCGGCGGGGAAGCCGGCGGTATAGATGCTGACGGAGTCGAGGTCATCGGCCTCGATCTCGGGGCCGAAGCTGGGGGAGCGGTTGTCGGTGAGCGGGATGCCGTCAATGACGAACTGGGTCTGATACTCGGAGCCGCGCGGGTGCAGTACGGCGTTGCCCTCATACAGCCAGCCGGGCTGGGAGTTGACCAGGTCCTGGACTGACCTGCCCGGCAGAGAGGCGAGTCGGTTCTGAATCTGCTGGGTGCCGACCTGCATGACCGAGGAGGGGCGATAGGGATCGATCGCGGGCGCGGCGGTGACCTGCACCGATGCCGTGACCGGCGCCACGGAGAGATGAATCGCTTGGTCTACCGGGAGCGCCGAGCGAACTTCCACGGTCTCTGAGACGGGTGCGAAGCCGGGACGCTCGATCTTCACGAGATAGAGGCCATAGGCGAGGGGCTGGATGTCGAGGTCACCGGAGTCGGCCGTGATGAAGACTTTTCGGTACTGGTTGGCGTCGCTGGAGACGGTGATGGAGGCGCGAAGGCTGAGGCCGGCGGAATCCGTGACCGTGAGGCGGAGCTCGCCGGTGTTGACCTGAGCGCACAGCGGAGATGCGACTGCAAGAAAAACCACCAACGGCAGGCGGACTGAAGGGCTACGAAATAACATCCTTCGACCTCTGCTTCAGGATATAAGGGACTTCCTCTCTGCCATAA
>PLRJ01000218.1 GCA_003163855.1 Bryobacterales bacterium
TTTAGTCGCACGAGTTCAACGACCTCGGCCTGCCGCAGTTTTTGTTTGGACACCACTAACTGCGGCTGGGTGCGTTTCAGAATGTCGCCGGCTGATTCAAAGCCGACTACCTTGTTCGATCCTGTTAAACTTTCCATTCCTGGTTCGCTCCTGAAGGCTGCACACGGCAGCCGGGTTGAGCGATCCAGTCGAGGGCTAGAGTTGAAAAGGAGGTGGCTTAACAGAGGCGTTGTTTTTTTACTCCGTTTACTCCGTTAGAGACCGTTTTGGGAGTGATTTCGTTTNNTCAGAACGCACCGTAATGGCCGCCAAGTTCTTTATTTTCAATTGATTTACAGATTCCCAAGCTTGTTACGCGGGTTCGAGTCCCGTCTCCCGCTCCATAGAATCAATAACTTAGCGAGAATGACTTTGGATAAATCTTAATAAACGAGGTTTGATCGAGGTTAGAGTCCATAATTGTTTTGTTTTCTTCTGTGAATGCCAGCGAAGGTCCCCTTCGGCTATAGCAGCAGCTCAACTCGTTGGGGAAATCTCGACGACTTGCACCGGCTGCGACGCAGGAAATTCAATTTGAATACCGCGCTTCCATTCCTGCTGCGAAAACTCGCCCAGATCCTTACCGTTGAGCACAGAGCGCACTTTGAATCTGCCTTGAGGCATCAACGGAAGCTCGACTAAGGCACTGGCGGCGCTCGCTTCATTGCGAAATAGAGCCATCAATCCGTGACCGTTATGATCCAGCCGGGCAAACCCGTCCCACTTTTCCGGCGATGGCTGAAGCCAACTGCCTAGTGCAAAAAAGCTCTCGCTGATTCTGGCGGCGGATCTCAGTTTTTTGAACCACGCTATTTTGTCGTGATACCACTGCTGATCAGCTGGCGTGAGCTTTCGAATATCGCCCAGCAGCACGGGCGCCGAACCGATCTCGGTGGCGAAACTCTCCTGAATGGAAGGCAGTTCGGCATGAATGTTGCCGATCAACATGCTCTCCACCGGCATTGACGTGGCGCGCTGATACAGCAGTGTGCGCGCCTGCAAGGGACCCGCTGAACCGGGATGATTGTCGTCCACGTTGCTCATCCAATCCAAGTCACCCGCCGCCAGCAGTCCCGCATCGATAATGTGTTTCTGACCCCACAACTCGAACGTCAAATCGAGCAGCACGTCCGGATGTTTGGCATAGACCCTGGCGGTGATGGAGGCGATGCCCTCATAGATCCGGTTCAAAGATTCCGCCCAGTCTTTGTGGTCGTGCCCCTTTGCCCAGCAGCCGGGCGCTTCTCCGTAAGCGTTGAAAATTGTCGTTAAATCTAGCTTCACGTAAGCCAAGTGAAATTGCTCAATTGCTTGGTTGATCCGGTCGGCTGCCAAATCCCGAAACGGCGTGGCCAGGCACATAACAGGTGCCTGCCCGGCCATAGTTCCCGTTGTTTTCTGCTTGCCATCCTTGTCGACCGCTCCCCATTCGGGATGATTTCTAAAGTCCGCTGAAGATGGGCCGATGGCAGCCACGGGAATCCATAAACCCAGCCGCATGCCTCTTGCTTCTATGGCGTACTGAATGGGTTTCAAACCTGCCGGGAAGGATGTGAGGTTCACGGTGTTTTCGCCGTAGGTCTGTTGCCAGCCATCGTCGATGGTGAAAATTTCGATTCCCATGTTGGCGGCGATATCCACCAGTTTTAAAATCAGGTCTTGTGAGACGTTGCGCTCAAACGGTTCCCAGGTGTTGTAGATCCAGGGCGCACCGTTCGCGTCAACGCGCCGCACCAGTGCCTTGGCCATGTAGGACGGAATGACCCATTTGGGATCACGGAAACCGTCGCCATTCTTATAGGTGATGAAAGATACGGCCGCCGTTTTGAACTCTTCGCCAGCGGACAGCGTACGTTCAAACGGCATCAGATCGGTGTCGTACATGGCCCGCACGCCCACATGTTCGGTGTCGTGCCAGCCGTTGATTTCAGTCCGCTTCATATAACCGGGAACTTCGCTGACAATGGCAAAACCGACTCCCGTTCGGCCATTCGACACCAGCAAGGCTGCGTCTTCCGAGCGACCAGTATAGAAAATTTCGCGGGGAACGGCTCCATATTGCGCGTTCAGAATCGTCTCGTTCGCTGGACCCACGGACGGCCCAATGCCTTCGACAACAAGATGGGAAATGCGCAGCGGCATGGCACCAGTGTTCTTCAACACCAGATATTTGCGAATAGCGGGTTGCCCCGCATAAACGCGATAGATGACCGTAACATCCAGGGGAGCGTGCTGCGAACGCAAGCGCAGCGTCAGTGATTTACCGTCCGCCAGCGCGGCCTCGTCCGCGCCGAGCAGCGTGAACTCCGAGCTATATCCGCCATAGCCGCGCCCGTCGCATTGAAAGGAAAATTCAGATGATATCTCCTTGCGAATCCCGTTGGGCTGAATGAAATCGGTATGCGTCTTGATATCTGACAGCCGTTCGGTAAAGAGCCCGGAACCGCGGAAGACTAGCATTCGTTGCACTTCGCCGTTGCCGATGGTCCAGGTGTGGTCGGCCGCCAGGCTGAGGAAAGGCAGCATCATGCCGAGGGCCAGGGCAAATAATCTTTTCATTCGTTCTCCGTTACGCTCGGGGTTTTTTATGGGCAATACCGGTGGATTCGCGCACAATTAAGTCCGGGTCGATCATCACCTGGGCTCGTTGATCGCCTGCGGTCAGACTTCGGAAAATCGTTGTGGCAATGCGTTCCCGCGGTATGTTGATGGTGGTTATCGAGGGACCGCTGAATTCGGCGATCTCAATGTTGTCGAATCCGGTCACCGATATATCGCCCGGCACGGCGATATTGCGGCTGCGCAATTCCCTCAGCACGCCCACCGCGAAAAGATCGTTCACGCACAGAATGGCCGTGGGCGCAAATCCGGAATCCAGCAAGTGCCGCGTCGCCTCGCGTCCCGCCGCATAGCCGCTGTGTTCCCGACCGGCAAGATAACGCTGTTGAACGCCCAACTTATTCGTAGCGGCAAGGAAGGCATCGCGCCGGTCTTCCGTTGGCCCCAGTTGGAGCGGATATCCGATGTAAGCCATGCGCCGATGGCCGAGGTCATATAGATGCCGCACAAGCAAGCTCATGCCCTTGCCATAGTCGAAGTGAATGCCGGTCCGCCGCTTGCCTGGGATCGCCGCGTCATAAAAGGCAATCGGAATACCCGCTTGCGCCAGTTGCTTCAATTCGGGGTCCACCTGTTCGGACACGATGATGGCAAGACCGGACACGCGGCGACCAAGGAACATGTCGATGCAGGTGGCTAAACGGTCCGGCTGATAGTTGGTGTTTCCCACCAGGACTTCAAAACCCGCCTTATGCGCCTGTTCTTCCAGCAGGTGGAAAATTTCCACGAAGAACGGATTTTCAAGGTTCGAAACAATCACGCCCAGAGTATTGCTTTTGCCGGCCACAAGCTCGCGCGCCTGGAGATTGGGCCGGTAATTCATCTGTTCCAGCGCAGCCATCACGCGTTTTCTGGTGGACGGCTTTACCGACTCGAATCCGTTTACGACGCGCGAAACAGTGGAGACCGATACCTTCGCTTTCGATGCAACGTCCTCCAGCCGCAAGGTTAAAGTTTCTCCGCCAGCACAGCCGCGCTTTCGTCGGAGGCGACATTCATCCAGGCCGAATCGTCCGCGCCGAAGCGCCTGGAACCAGCCTCCTTTATGGCTGAATCCGGCACCTTCACCAGCGGCGTATAGCGCGGATGATGGCTTTCCTTGTACGGGTCGTTACTTTTGGCGTTGTAGCAGCAAATCATGGACCAGCGCGGATTCTCGGACGTATTCTGGTCGGAACGATGAAGCAAGTTGGAATGGAAGAATAGCGCGTCGCCCGGCTCCATCTCCACGTAAACCAGCGGCAGCCGTTTTAGAATCTCAGTGACTCTCTCCATGTCGGCTCCCGCCTGGTCGCCCTTCAGCACGTGCTCAATGCGGCCGAGATTGTGCGAGTACGGTATCACCTGCATGCAGCCATTGGCGATGGTAGCCGGATCAACGGCAATGAAGACGCTTGTCAGGTTGGGGAACAGCACGCCGTTCTGATACCAGTAACCGTAGTCCTGATGCCAGGTCCAGGCGCCTCCGACACGCGCGTCTTTCATAATCATCTTTGAATGGTAATGATAGACCTCGTCTTTCAGTAATTTCGTAGCTGAATCCACAATGGATTCGCAGCGCGCGAACATACCGTAGACAGTGTCTCCGGGATGATTCCATAGCGAGAGACGCACGTTGCCGCCTTCGCCGTCATTACGGCTGAACGAATGCTGATCGAGCGCCCGGTCTTCCTTTGCGGCGCGCTTCAGCAGATCAATTTCCCCGGCGTCGTAGAAACCCTTTGCCAGCACAAAGCCGGTGTCGTGATACTGGCTTGCTTCACTGTCGGAAATGCATCCCTTGGCCATAAACCTCACTCCTGTTTGCAAACGCTTTCAAACACAGCC
Organism: Bryobacterales bacterium; assembly: GCA_003163855.1. GTDB lineage: Bacteria > Acidobacteriota > Terriglobia > Bryobacterales > Bryobacteraceae > Bog-105. Next base: position 4,486 of record PLRJ01000218.1, read on the forward strand.
TATACGCCAGCCTTGCCATTGTCAAGACCTTTCTCAATCGCATTTGACAGCGTGATTTTCAGGAACTATAGTTCTATGAGAGCGTTTGCAAACCATGTCGACTCCGCGTCAAACGATGGCCAACCCGCCGCTGGAAACCGGCAGGCAGGCACAACTCACGTTTCTGATTTCCGCCGCCGCCACCGCCGCGCTCGGGGGCGTGCTCTTCGGCTTCGATATCGCCATCATCACCGGCGCGGGGCCTTTCTTGAAAGAGCGCTTCGGGCTGGATGATCTGGGGCTTGGATGGGCGTTCAGTTCTCTGCTTTTCGGCTGCGTTGCGGGATCGCTGCTGAGCGGCAAATTGGCCGACCGCCTGGGCCGCAAGACCGCGCTCCTTTTCGCCGCCGCCTTATTTGCGCTTACCTCCGCCTTGACCGCGCTGGCACCCACTTTCGGCTTCTTCATACTGGTGCGCAGCCTGGGCGGGCTGGCGGTGGGAGCGGTCTCCATCGTCTCGCCGCTGTACATAGCCGAGATTGCGCCGCCGCGCAGCCGGGGCAGGCTGGGCGCGCTCTATCAGATGTCGGTCGTCACCGGTATTCTGCTTTCCTACCTCACCAATTACTGGTTAAGGGACGCGGGGCCAAATAACTGGCGCTGGATGTTTCTCACCGGAATTGCGCCCGCGATCGCGTTCTTTCTTCTGTTATTACGTGCGCCCGAAACGCCGCGCTACCTGATCATGGCGGGCAGGGAAGGCGAGGCGCGCCGAACTCTCGCGGCCATGGCCGACCCTGCTTCCGCGGCGCTGGAATTTAATCGGATCCAGGCGAGTTTCGCCGGCCGCAGCGCGGCACTAGCCAGCCTGTTGCAACCTGGTATCAGACGCGCCCTTGCCATCAGTTTCTGTCTCGCCATCCTGGTCCATGTCTCCGGCGTAAACACGGTGATCGATTATGCCCCATCCATCTTTGAGGCAGCAGGCTGGAAGATCGATGCCGCCCTGTTCGCAACATTCCTGGTGGGAGTAACCAACTTTATCTTCACCCTGGCTTCCTTCTGGTTGATCGACCGTTGGGGCCGAAAGTGGCTCTATCTGCTGGGATCGTTGGTGATGGCCGCTACTCTGGCCGGTCTTGCGGTTCTCTCCTCTATCAACTCTTTCCATGGCGTGCTGGTGCCGGTGCTGATCATGACGTACCTGGCCTTTTTCGCCTGCTGCATTGGTCCGGTTTTCTGGACGCTCGTGCCGGAAATCTTTCCCAATCACATTCGCGGCACCGCCATGACCGTGCCCGTGCTGACCCAGTGGGTGGCGAACGCTTTCGTGGTTCTGCTGTTCCCACTGGCATTTCATCAGTTGGGCAAGTCCGCGACTTTTGGTTTTCTGGCCCTGATGGCACTGCTGCAGGCCGTTTTCACGTGGTTCCACGTGCCAGAGACGAAAAACAAAACGCTGGAGGAAGTGGAAGATTTCTGGATGAGATGACGCAAGCACCGGGTCTGCATTTTTACATGAACCTTATGGCGTTTGATTCGCTGCCTGAGAACTCGGCTGCGCCGCGAGGCACGCGCGAGGAGCAGTTCGAAGGTATTCGGGAGGCGGGCTTCGAAGGTGTGCAGTTTGCGGGCGCCGGCTCCGTGCATGAATTGTCCTTTTGCCGGTCAGCAGGACTTGGATTCGCCGGAAGCGGACGCATAAATCGCCCTTCAGAAGCGAAAGCGCTGGCCGCCGAGGCTGCCGGTAGTGGTTACGATTGCCTCACATTGCACCTGGGCTGGGGAATCGAGAGCAACGACGAAGCCTTTCGCTTGATTGAGAGTGTTCTGGAGGCTGCGCTCCAGACCCATCTTCCGCTGTATATTGAAACTCATCGTGCCACTATTTGCCAGGACATGTGGCGCACCGTTGAATTTGTGAAGAGGTTTCCCGACATGCGCTTCAACGGTGACTTCTCACACTGGTACGCCGGTCAGGAGATGGTTTACGGAGGCTTCGAGCCTAAGCTTCGTTATATCCAGCCAGTCGTGGAGCGTGTGCGCTTTATCCATGGCCGAATCGCCGACGCCGGATGCATTCAGGTTCCGGTGCAAGAGGGAAGCACCTGCCTGCTCCATTTCGAAGAAATGTGGACAGCGTGTTTTGGAGCTTATTTGCAAACCGAGCCTGAAAGGATGTTTTGCTTCACGCCAGAACTCCTTTCGCCGGCGATTCATTATGCGCGCACGGTGAACGGTTTTGAAATAACCGACCGATGGGATGAATCGCTGCTATTGATTAGAATTGCAGACAAGTGCTTCTTAAACGCAGCCACTCGAGGCGCATCAGCGCGTGAGGCTGCCGGTCAGATGGACCCAATGGACACACTTGGCGGTTTATCTGAAACTGAACAGAGCGCCGACTTCCTTCATCGCGAGTAACGCGGCGTTCACTTGACCGTTGGACGCATGATCCACCTTCACATTACGCTGCAAGCTCGAGATTCGAACCGGCGAGGGCCAGTTTTGCCTGCAGCGTTTTGAGAGTAAGCACAGTTCGCAGTCACTCAGCACTGCGCCTCACATCGAAGCGGCGGCAGCAGTGTCGTAATCTCCGGCAGGTGTCCGATATTTTTATCGTCAGGCCTGATTCGCGCCAGAGCGCAAACACCTGGTCATAATCTTCATTTGCGAACGCGCGAATCCGGGCCTGTTCTTTCATTCGCCTGCTGCCGGCAAACCATCCGGATTCTGTCGAAGCCATTCAAGAATNNGACTTCATGGCTTTCTCAAGTTCGGCGAGGCTCATATTTCCTCAGCATAGCTACTCCATCGGCAGTTCAATCAAGAATCTCGCCCCCTCAATACTGTCCTCCACCCTTATCTGTCCGCCTTGCGCCTGCACTGCCCAGTTCGCTATGGAAAGTCCCAAACCTGCTCCGCCCGTCTCTCTTGCTCGCGCTTCGTCCACCCGATAAAAACGGTCAAAGATCCTGCTCCTATGCTCAAGCGGAATCCCAGGCCCGCTGTCACTCGCGGCAACTGTTGCGCGCCCCGCGGTGGTGCTTGCCACAACCACGGAGATTTTCCCACCATCACTCCGGGAAAATTTGTTTTAGCCTGGCAGCGAGGTGCGGGCGAAAGATATCGGCAACCGGCAACGCGGTTTCTGATGGACAAGGAGTTCTTCGCTCCGCTATCACAGAACCAGAACGTACTTCCCAACCACCATGCGTATAGCTTCTGTAATGCTTTAAATTCCGCCATGATGGCATATCTTGCCTTAGGCAGCGAGAAGCATCTGCGAGCCGCTTCGAATGCATTTGACTTGCTGACTTCGACACAAAGCTTCGCCACCGGCGGCTGGGGTCCAAAGGAGGGCTTCAGCAAACCTGGCAGCGGAACGCTCTAAGCCAGCCTTTCTGAAACGCACCGCGGATTTGAAACGCCGTGCGGCAGTTATGCGCACTTGAAACTAACGCGTTACCTTCTGCGAGTCACCCACGATGGGCGTTATGGCGACAGTATGGAGCGAGTGTTCTATAACACTGTATTGGGCGCGAGTCGGCTCCAGCACGACGGCCGCGCTTTCTATTATTCCGACTATCATTCCCCCGGCAAGAAATCGTACTTTCCGGATGCGTGGCCCTGCTGCTCAGGCACGCTGCCTCAAGTCACCAGCGATTACAGGTTACTTGTCTATTTCAGAGATGCCGGCGGATTGTTCGTCAATATGTACGTGCCATCCACCCTCCGCTGGAAGGCCACCAATGGCGCGCATTGCACACTGACGCAGACCGGAGACTATCCTTTGGACGGCAGAATTACGATGCGGCTCCGTGCATCTCGTCCAATAGATATGCAGATCCGTGTCCGTAGACCTGCATGGTCCCCAAATCCGACTGTAAGCGTGAACGGAACACCTGTGCCTGCGCCAATTACCGCAGGATTTGCAAATCTGCGGCGAAGGTGGCAGGATGGCGACTTAGTGGCATTGAAACTGGCATTGCCGATGCGTTTGGAATCCATTGATAACCAGCATCCTGAGACCGTAGCTTTGATGATAGGTCCTCTGGTGCTCTTCCCCATCAGCGAGAATCTACCCTCTTTAACTCGTGCTCAATTGCTGACCGCGGCTCGGCTTTCGAACGTGGCGGCTTGGCAGGTTAACTCCGAATCCGGGCCTTTGAAGCTACTGCCTTTCACTGAAATACAGAACGAGCCATACAACACTTACGTCACGGTAACGTAGGCACTCAAGCAACACTTACTGGAGTCGAAGCTGGATTTTATTCTCACTCACCGGCTGCGACAGAATCTGGTTCAGCAAAGTCTGCGCTGACATGCCGCGCAAATCGGTAAAGCGGGGAGCAGTCTCGGAACCAGCATCGGAGACTCGGTGACAAACACAATTACAAAAACCCCTCTTCCGATTTCCGGTTTGAGAAGCCCACACCGGCACCAACTTCCGTACATTATGTAGGCCACTAAAATACTGCAGGCCGTTCGCACCATTCTTCTCATCCTTGTAATGCTGGCATGATTTCAAGCCATCCCCCACTAAGCCGATATGCAACAAGCGGATACGTCGCTTATAATTTGAAAACACGGATAATCAGTCATGGCCACGAAAGTCTCTCCTGCTCCTATCAAACTCACGAAGACACCTCTACCACCCGTTTTCCAGACAGTTGAGGAAGAGCGCCTGCACCGCAAGCAACGCCTCGCTTCGGCGTTCCGTGTATTCGCCAAATTCGGGTTCAGCGAAGGTGTCGCCGGACATATCACAGCGCGCGATCCTGAACTGGAAGACCACTTCTGGGTGAATCCGTTTGGCTTGCATTTTTCGCAGGTACGCGTTTCTGATCTTGTTCTGGTGAACGAACACGGTGAAGTGGTCGAGGGAAGTCGCCCTATTAATGAAGCGGCCTTCGCCATTCACTCGCGCCTGCATATGGTGCGCCCGGATGTTGTGGCAGCCGCCCATGCTCACTCCATCTATGGAAAGACATGGTCATCACTCGGACGCCTGCTTGACCCGATTACTCAGGATGCATGCGCGTTCTACCAAGATCACGGCCTGTTTGCCGACTACACCGGCGTGGTCTACGACGTGTCAGAAGGTGACCGGATTGGCGAAGCGTTGGGAAACCGCAAGGCCGTCATCCTGCAAAATCATGGTCTGCTGACTGTGGGGCGGACAGTAGATGAAGCAGCTTGGTTCTTCATCTCCATGGAACGTTCGTGCCAGTCTCAGCTCCTGGCAGAAGCAGTCGGAAAGCCGATTCTTATCTCGCATGAAAGTGCACTCACTGCCCGGAAACAGGTGGGGGCGCCCAATGTGGGCTGGTTTCAGTATCAGCCCCTATGGGATGTGATTACGCGCGAACAGCCCGACCTGTTCGACTAATTTGGAGCAAGTTCCCGGGCTACACAACCATCGTCACCATGGAGGCAACGCGCAGGCTCGATACGTTTGCTCGACACTGTGCAACAGCTCGGGCTTGTTATCGTGAATCTCTCCATCGGCTGGGCAAATGACTACTGGCTGCTGCTGTCGGTGCTTTGCGCGTTCGCTTTCTGGCGGGCCGAGACAGGCCCGGATGCGCATGGTCTCGAGGCAGTTACAACCCAAAACTTCACAACATGAAAATTGCTGACATGAACTGGATGCAGGTCGAAGAAAGGTTGGGCCATGACAAGCGCGCCGTTGTTCCCATGGGGAGTATCGAGCAGCATGGCTACCTATGCCTCGCTGTGGATGCTATTTTGGCAGAGCGCGTCGCCTGCGAGGCGGCTGAACCACTGGGGGTTCCTGTATTCCCCGCACTTTGCTACGGCATCACACCGTACTTTCGCCGCTTCCCGGGGAGCATTAGCTTACGTCTCGAAACTTACCAGCGCATAGTAGGGGATATTCTCGACAGCCTCGCGGGGACCGGATTCACTCGTATCTTGTTTGTCAATGGGCACGGCGGCAACAGTCCGGGAGGTTCGATCCTGCAAGAGTGGATGAACGATCATCCGGGGATAACCGTCAAGTGGCACAACTGGTGGAATGCGGCGAAGACGGCAGCGGCGGCGGAGGCTATCGATCCAGTCGCGTCTCATGGGTCGTGGATGGAAAACTTTCCTTGGACAAGAGTGCCTGGAATCAAGCCTCCGGACGGCCAAAAACCGATGATTGATATCGCAAGGATGCGCATGATGGATGCCGCTGGCGTGCGTGCGTACCTCGGTGACGGTAATTTCGGCGGCGCCTACCAGAAGCCCGATGAGCAAATGCTGCAACTGTGGCGCGTTGGTGTAGAGGAAACCCGCGAAGCACTGGAAGGACCATGGCCATAACCCTATGGCTGTAATTTTGGATAAAGTCAGTTCAGCGGATCAGATTCTCATCTGGGGCGCGGGCGCCATCGGCGGCACCGTCGCCTGCTATCTAAGCCGGGCCGGGTTTGACATCAGTGCTGTGGACGCCAACCGCGAACATGTGCAGGCTGTGCGCGAGCGCGGTTTAAGCATCACCGGCCCGATCGAAACCTTCACGCTGCCGTTGCGCATCAGTACGCCGGCCGACCTCGTTGGCCTCTGGAAAATTATTTTTCTGTGCACCAAGGCGTTGCACACAGAAGCCGCGGCTCAGCAACTTCTGCCGCACCTCGCTGCCGACGGCGTGGTCATATCTCTGCAAAACGGCTTCAACGAACTTATCATCTCCCATGCCGTGGGCCACCAACGCACCATGGGAGCTTTTATCAATTTCGGAGCTGACGTCCTGGAGCCGGGAGTTGTGCATTTCGGCGGCCGGGGTGCAGTCGTTATCGGTGAATTGGACGGCAGTCAAACCGAACGCCTTGGGCGCATTCACCGGATTCTATTGCACTTTGAGCCGGGCGCGATCACCAGCGACAACATCTGGGGATACCTGTGGGGCAAAATGGGCTATGGTTCGCTGCTCTTTGCGAGCGCTTTAACACCGTCGAGCATCGTTGAAGTTCTCGATTCGCGGGATACGCGACCTGTCCTCACGGCGCTGGTGCGGGAAATTATGGCGGTTGCCGTGGCTGAGGGAGTGATGCCGATTAGCTTCAATGGTTACGATCCCGCAGCTTTTGCCGCAAACGGAACCGCCGCCGCTATCGATGCCTCATTCGAAGCCATGGTGGCGTTCAATCGACGCTCCGCAAAGACGCATAGCGGCGTCTGGCGCGACATCGCCCTCCACCACCGGAAAACGGAGTGCGATGCTCAGTTTGCCCCGATCGTGAATCTGGCCCGGCGGCGAGGCATTGCTATTCCTCACTTGCAGCGTCTCATAGCGCTCATGCAGGAAGTTGAGAGCGGGGCACGCCCGCAAGCTCTGAACAACCTGGAGCGGCTGGCGGCTTATACACCAGCATGCTGATCCGTTTTGATGGCCGAACTGTGATCGTGACCGGAGCCGCACACGGCTTTGGCCGGGCCATTGCCCTGAACTTTGCCGCTCTCGGCGCGAGCGTGGTGGCGTGCGACTTACTGCAGAACGGCTTGGAAGAAACAGCGCGACTCGCTACAGAACAGGGGACCCCGTTGCGGATTTGTGCGCTGGATGTGAGCGACGCCCCGGCTGTCCACAATCTCGTCGCCGAGACGCTTAAGGCGAGCGGCCAAGTCGACATTCTTGTGAACAATGCCGGGGGCGTCATGGGCCAAGCCGGCCGGCCGCTCGAGGAAGTACCCGCTGCCGACTGGAGAATTATCTTCTCCTCTAATCTAGACGGTTCTTTTTACTGCAGCCAGGCGGTAGCTGCCGCGATGAAGGCGCAGCACTACGGCCGTATTGTCAATATCTCGAGCGGCGCCGGCTTGGGCATCAGCCTCACTGGGATCCAAGCATATGCCTCGGCGAAAGCAGGACAAATTGGCTTGACCCGGCAGCTGGCACACGAGCTTGGGCCCTGGGGCATAACGGTCAACTGCATAGCGCCTGGCTTCGTACGGTCGAATCCCACCACCGAGAAGCAGTGGCAGTCCTACGGACCGGAAGGACAGAATCGGCTCATCGAAAATATCGCCTTGAAGCGGCTCGGTTCACCACAGGACATCGTGTATGGCGTGTTATTCCTGGCCAGCGAGCAGGCCGGTTGGATCACCGGTCAGACTCTGGCTATTGACGGTGGCCGCTGAGGTGATTCAGTGTCGAAGCAAGTATTGAAAGTAGGCTGAGTGCTTTTCATCTTTTCCCCGTTAGCCATCAACGATACTGATCCACTTTTAGCCGTCGGCGCGTGCATCAAGATGGAGTCATAGGATATGGATGCCGTATTGAAGGTGCTGGCCGATAATCATGGCTCCTACCTTCGCGATTTGGCGGAGTTCGTAGCCATTCCGTCGGTGAGCACCGACCCGGTCCACGCGAGCGACGTACGGCGGGCCGCCGCCTGGGTCGCCCAGCGGCTGCGTAAAGCAGGTCCAATTGAAGTCGAGACATGGGAGACGCCGCACTATCCTGCTGTTTTTGGACGTTGGAACGGCCGGCGTCATATGGGCACGGCCGGCGCGCCGACCGTCCTGATTTACGGTCACATGGATGTACAGCCCCCCGACCCCATCGAGCTATGGCACTCGCCGCCCTTTATCCTCACCGCTCGAAACGGACGGCTTTACGGGCGTGGCGTCAGCGACGACAAGGCTTCAATGCTGCTGCCGATCCTGGCGGCAGAAGCATTCTTTCTGGCCGGAGAGCAACCACCAGTCAACTTGCGCTTCATCTTCGAGACGGAGGAGGAAATCGGAAGCGTTAGTCTTCCTCCGCTGGTGCGCGAACGGCGAGATGCGCTCGCCTGCGACCTCGTGTTATCGGCCGACGGCGGCATGTGGAGGCCGGAAATACCAAGCATCACTTTGAGTTCGCGCGGCTTGGCCGGACTTTCATTCTCCGTACGCGGCCCTGGCAAGGATTTGCATTCCGGCCGTCACGGCGGAGGGCTAGCTAACCCATTGCATGCTGCCGCGGAGCTCGTCGCCTCGTTACATGATGGTGGAAAAGTCGCTGTAGCGGGATTCTATGATGATGTCGAAGCCATCCATCCCGTACTACGAAAATCGCTTGAACAGCTTTCGTTCGATGAGAAGAAGTATTTGGCCGATGTGGGCGCCTCTGCGGGATTTGGGGAACCGGGTTACGGCATGCTGGAGCGTCAATGGTATCGTCCTACCATCGAGGTCAACGGCTTCTACGGAGGTTATCAGGGGCCAGGCGGGAAGACCGTGCTGCCGAGCGAAGCACATGTAAAACTGACTTGCCGCCTCGTCCCTAACCAGCGGCCTGATGATGTGATTAGCAGGCTGCGGCATCATCTCGAAAACTATTGCCCTCCCGGCATAAATCTAGCCATCAAGGAAACGCACGACGGCGCCATGGCATATCGTGTTTCCCCCGACAGCCCGGCAGTGCGGGCAGCTGCCGACACACTGGCGCAAATCTTCGGAATACCTCCCGATTTTGTCGGCATGGGCGGCACCGTCCCCATCACGACCACTTTTCGGGAAGTGCTCGGCGCTGACACAATTTTCTTCTCCTTCAGCACCGCTGACGAGGACATCCATGCGCCCAATGAGTTTTATCGTCCCGAGCGTTTCCGCCTTGGTCTCGAGGCTTGGGTTCTCATCTGGCGTAATCTGGCGAAACAGCTGCACGGCCGGTAAAAACACACCGAGCCAATCAGAGCTCGAGGCTTGCTTGCACCTGTTTCTGCAAACTCTTCTTTCCCGCCCGGCACCAGCGATATTTATCAATCACAACAACAGCGGACAATTGATGAGAATTCTCCATCTCCAACCCCTTCAACAACTTTCAGCCAATCAACCACTCTCCGATGCTTCAATAATCACGTAAAGCTTGCTTAAGAATCTAAGCCTTCACCCCTCTCAATAGGAGCAATCAATTGTCGACCGAGAAACAAACGAACGCAAATCGCGCGAACTCTCAAAGCAGCACCGGGCCTGTCACGGCCGCCGGCAAAGCTGCCGTTTTCCAGATCCGGACCACGCACGGCCTCAACTACAATCCCGACACCTTCCG
>PLRJ01000077.1 GCA_003163855.1 Bryobacterales bacterium
GCCTTCTATGGAAGAACGCTGGAGGTTGTGCTGCGGCACAGGATCCTGACCATGCTGGTGTTCCTGGCAACTTTGGTTTTAACGGTTTATTTATATGTGGTCATTCCGAAAGGCTTCTTCCCGNNAAGGGCTTCTTCCCGGTGCAGGATACGGGCGTGATTCAGGGCGTTACGGAAGCGGACCAGACGGTTTCGTTCGAAAAGATGTCGAAGCTGCAGCAGGCGCTTGCCAAAGTCATTCTGGAAGATCCGGCGGTTGAGAGTCTCTCCTCGTTTATCGGTGTGGATGGTTCAAATACAACCTTAAATGCAGGCCGCATACAGATCAACCTGAAGCCGATAGCGGACCGGAATCTCAGTGCATCGGGAGTGATCCGGCGGCTCCAGCCGGAACTGGCCAAAATCGACGGTATCACGCTCTACATGCAGCCCGTCCAGGATCTCTCGGTGGAAGACATTGTCAGCCGCACCGAGTATCAGTACAGCATTGAAGATCCGAATGCGACTGAGCTGTCTCAATATGTCGGACAGTTTGTGGCCCGCTTAAAAGAGCTACCCGAACTGGCGGACGTGGCGAGCGATCTTCAAACAAACGGGCTGGAAACGGCCATGGTGTTCGATCGCGAGACAGCCAGCCGGGTGGGAATCACGGCGCAATCTCTGGATGCGACTCTCTATGACGCTTATGGACAGCGCCAGGTGTCAACGCTGTTCACCCAGTTGAATCAGTATCACGTGATTTTGGAAGTGCAGCCGGAATTCGCTGTGAATCCGCAGAATCTTCACAACCTCTTCATTAATACCACCACCGGCCGGGCGGTTCCGCTGAACACGATCACGGATTTCAAGAACACGTCCATGCCTATATTGGTGAGCCACATTGGGCAGTTTCCGGCGAGCACAATTTCGTTTAACCTGGCGCCGGATGCCGCATTGGGCGAGGCCATTACGGCGATTCAAAAAGTGGAAAAGGATATGCCGCCGCCGCCTGCCATGCAGACCGCTTTCCAGGGGACAGCGGAGGCGTTTATCGCCTCGCTTAGCAACGAACCGCTGTTGATCTTGGCGGCACTGGTGACGGTGTACATCGTGCTCGGGGTTTTGTATGAGAGCTACATCCATCCGCTGACCATTTTGTCCACGCTGCCTTCGGCGGGCGTAGGCGCGTTGCTGGCTTTGATGATCTGCCGGACGGAACTGACGGTGGTGGCGATTATCGGCATTGTGCTGCTCATCGGCATTGTGAAGAAGAACGCAATTATGATGATCGACTTTGCGCTGGAAGCGGAACGGCAGGAAGGGAAGACCCCCTACGATTCGATCTTTCAGGCTTGCCTGCTGCGTTTCCGGCCCATCATGATGACGACGATGGCGGCGTTGCTGGGGGCGGTGCCGCTAGCCTTTGGGCATGGCACGGGATCGGAGTTGCGGCGTCCCCTGGGCATCACGATCATCGGCGGATTGTTGTTAAGCCAGTTGATAACGCTTTACACCACCCCGGTCATCTACCTGGTATTCGACGGCATAGCGACGCGCTTCGGCAAAAAGAGTGATAAAACACGCGAACCGCAGCAGTTGGATTTGACACCAGCGGCGGCGGGAGACTAGGCATGAGTCTCTCATCGCCCTTTATTACGCGGCCGGTTGCGACTGCGTTGTTGACAGTAGCGGTAGCGCTGGCTGGAGGTGTGGCGTACTATCTCCTGCCGGTATCACCGCTGCCGCAGGTGGACTTTCCGACGGTTTCGGTACAAGCATCGCTGCCGGGCGCGAGTCCCGAGATTATGGCGTCGTCGGTAGCCACGCCACTGGAGCGCCAGTTTGGGCGTATTGCGGCAGTAACGGAGATGACGTCGTCGAGTTCGCTCGGGCAAACCAGTGTCACACTGCAGTTCGACTTGAGCCGCAACATCGATTCGGCGGCGCGTGACGTGGAAGCGGCCATTAACGCGGCGCGCGGCTATCTGCCCACCGACTTGCCAGGCAATCCGACGTATCGCAAGGTGAATCCGGCCGATGCGCCCATTATGATTCTGGCGCTGACGTCTGACAAACTTCCGCCGCCAATGCTTTATGACGCGGCCTCGACGATTCTGATGCAGCGCATCTCACAAATTCGCGGCGTGGGGCAAGTGACGGTTGGCGGCAGTTCTGCTCCGGCAGTACGCGTGGATGTGAATCCAACGCAGATTAACCATTTCGGCTTGGATCTTGAAACGGTGCGTAATGCCATCGCCGCGCAGACGGCCAATCAAGCGAAAGGCAGCTTTTCCGATGGCAACAAAACCTGGGGAATTACCGCGAACGACCAGTTGCTGCACGCGGTGGATTACCAGCCGCTGCTGATCAAGTACAACAGTGGTGCCGCCGTCAGGCTTTCGAACGTTGCCACAGTTACCGACTCGGTGCAGACGGTGCGTTCGCTGGGTTTGGCGAATGGCAAGCGCGCGGCGCTGCTGATTATTTTCCGCCAGCCGGGCGCGAACATTATCGACACGGTAGACGGCATTAAAGCCGCTTTGCCGCAGTTGCATGCATCCATCAATCCGGCCATTGATTTGACCATCACGCTTGACCAGACAATCACCATCCGCGCTTCAGTAAAAGATGTCGAGAAGACGCTGCTGATCTCCATGGGCCTGGTGGTGCTGGTTGTATTTGTGTTTCTGCGCGATGTGCGGGCGACGCTGATTCCCAGCGTGGCCGTGCCGGTTTCTATCATCGGTACCTGCGGGCTGATGTACCTGTTCGGCTTCAGCATCGACAACCTATCGCTGATGGCGCTGACCATTTCCACCGGATTTGTTGTGGATGACGCCATCGTCGTGCTGGAGAATATTACCCGCTATCGCGAACAAGGCATGAATGCGATGCAGGCGGCGTTCCGGGGCGCGGCCGAGATCGGCCCGACGGTGCTCTCCATTAGCATCTCGCTGGTGGCCGTCTTCATACCGCTGCTGTTGATGGGCGGCGTGGTGGGCCGCTTATTTCGGGAATTTGCGATCACGCTTTCCATGACCATTCTGGTCTCCATGCTGGTTTCGCTTACAACCACGCCGACCATGTGCGCGCATTTATTAAAAGATGCGCACGGGCATGGCCGTTTGTACCGTTGGACCGAAGGATTTTTCGAATTCCTTATTGGCAGCTATGAACGAAGTCTGCGCTGGGTGCTGCGCCATCAGTTCATCGTTCTAATGATTGCAGTGGCAACTTTGTGTCTGAATATCTACCTGTTCGTGATTATTCCCAAGGGCTTTTTCCCGCAGCAGGACACTAGCCGGCTGAATGGGAATTTCATGGGCGACCAGAGCATCTCGTTTCAGGCGATGCAGAAGAAGATTGCGCAGCTTTCGAAACTTGTTAAGGAAGACCCGGATGTTCTAACCATTCAGGCATTTTCGGGCGGAGGCGGCGGCACCACCATCAACACCGGGCGCTGCTTCATTACACTAAGGCCGCTGGGGCCCAGGAAGGCCAGCGCGGACGACATTATCAACCGGCTGCGTCCAAAGGCAAACTCGGTGCCCGGGGTGACGCTGTTTCTGCAATCGGCCCAGGACCTGCGCGTGGGCGGCCGGCAAAGCGCGGCGCAGTATCAGTACACCCTGCAGAGCGACAATCTGGCGGAGTTGGTGGAATGGGCACCCATCCTGATGAACCAGATGCGCAAGCTGCCGGAGTTGACCGACGTCAACAGCGATCAGCAGAACAAAGGGCTGGAATCGAACCTGACCATCGACCGCCCCACGGCAACCCGTCTGGGCGTCAGCCCGGCGACGCTGGACAACATCCTGTACGACGCCTTTGGCGAACGCGAAATTGCCAGGACGTATTCACCCATGAATCAATATTTTGTCGTGATGGAAGTGACGCCGGAGTTCTGGCAGACACCGGATGGATTGAACAAGATTTATGTGGCTTCGTCGGCTGGGACTCCCATACCGCTGGCGGCTTTCACGAAATTCAATTCTTCGACGGCAGCGCTTACGGTGAATCACTCGGGTGTATTTCCGTCGGTGACCATCTCGTTTAACTTGGCTCCGAATGTTTCGCTCGGGCAGGCCGTCGCGGCGATACAGGCAACCGGCGAGAAAGCCGGAGTGCCAACCACCATAAGCACCAACTTCAGCGGCACGGCGCAGGTTTTTCAATCATCGCTGCAGAACGAACCCATTTTGATTGCGGCGGCGCTGGCGGCGGTTTACATCGTCCTCGGCATGCTGTATGAGAGCCTGATTCATCCGATTACCATTTTGTCGTCGCTGCCATCGGCGGGGGTCGGAGCAATTTTGGCGCTGCTGGTCACCCACACGGAATTGAGCGTCATCGCGCTGATTGGCGTCATTCTGCTGATTGGCATTGTCAAGAAGAACGCGATTATGATGATCGACTTTGCCTTGGAAGCGGAGCGCAGAGATCATAAGACGCCGACCGAGGCCGCGTTTCAAGCCTGTGTGCTGCGGTTCCGGCCCATTATGATGACGACGATGGCGGCGTTGCTGGGCGGGTTGCCGCTGGCGCTGGGAACGGGCACGGGATCGGAATTACGGCGCCCGCTGGGCATCACAATTGTCGGCGGACTGGTCTTCAGCCAGGCGCTGACGCTTTACACGACGCCGGTGATTTACATCTATATGGACCGGCTGTCGCAGTGGCTGAACCGGCTGCGGCATGGCAGCGTGCCGGAAGCGCCGGTTGAAGCCGTAGGACCGGCGCATTGAGACAGCAGATGGAAGCGTCGTACAAAATCACCAAAGAAGCAAGCGCAGAGGAGAGCGGCGTAACCATTCTGCTGAACGGCAAATTCAGCGAAGATGCTCTGCCGGCGTTGGACCATTCGATATCGGAAGCGCGCGGCGCGCATCAGAGTGTCTGTATCGACTTGAGTGAAGTAACGCTGGTGGATCGCAAAGCAGCGCAGTATTTCTCAGACCAGGCATCACACGACGTCAAGATTGTGAACTGCCCCATCTACCTGCGCAGATGGATAAAACAGGTGCGCGAGGAAGAGTAAGTGGCCAAATGATGATGAAGAGAGTGACTGTTGCGGCAGCGGGAGCGCTGCTGTTAATAATGGGCGGTTGCGATCCGGCGCCGAAGTATGTGAAGCCCCCGGCGACGGCGCCTTCGGCGTATAAAGAAATGCCGGCGGAGTTCAAGGAAGGCGCCGGATGGAAATTGGCGCAGCCGTCAGACGACAAGATTCCGGCGAAGTGGTGGGAGTTGTATAACGATCCGCAATTGAACGCACTGGAAGAGCAGGTTCAGATTTCCAACCAGAGCATTGCGGCGGCTGAGGCGAATTATCGCGCGGCGCAGGCGCTGGTGGCGTCGGCGCGGTCGGGTTTGTATCCCACGCTGAGTTCTTCGCCGTCGTACACAAATCTGCGGTCGTCTTCCACATCGCGAGGCGCGAGTGTTTCCACGGGCGCAGGCTCAACCACGACAAGCGGGACGACAGGGACAGGAACTACAGGGACAACGGGAACCACGGGTACGACAGGCACCACCGGAACTACAGGTACGACCGGCACTTCAACTGGTGTGGTTGGAACAACGAACGGCAGCGTTATCAATAATTATTCGCTGCCATTTTCAGTCAGTTACACGGTGGACTTCTGGCATCGTATTCGAAACACGATTGCCGCCGATGTCTATAACGCGCAAGCTTCCGCCGCCGATATTGCAACGGCTCTATTGAGCACGCAGACCACACTGGCGAGCGATTATTTCGAATTGCGGGCGCAGGACGCGCTGCGGCAAGTGTTGCAGGACACGCTGGCGAACTATCAGCAGAACTTGAATCTCACGACTGTGCTATTCAAGACTGGCATCGATTCGGAACAGGATGTGGCGCAGGCACAGACGCAAATAGATACTGCGACGGCGCAGTTGACCGACCTGGGCGTGGCGCGGGCGCAGTATGAACACGCCATCGCGACCCTTATCGGCAAGCCGGCTTCCACGTTTGAAATTGGCTTAGGCGGGTTCAATCCCAATCCGCCGGGCATTCCCGTGGCGGTACCGTCTACATTGCTCGAGCGCAGGCCGGACATAGCGGCGTTGGAACGGCAGGTGGCTGCGGACAATGCGCAGATCGGCGTGGCGCGGGCGGCGTACTACCCGAATCTTACGCTGAGCGCGACGGGCGGTTTACAGAGTTCGTCGTTCACCAACTGGTTCACCTGGCCGAGCCGCTTCTGGTCTCTGGGTCCGACGCTTTCCGAGACGTTGCTTGATGGCGGCGCACGCCGGGCCGGCGTGCAACAGGCGCAGGCGAACTATGATTCAGCGGTGGCGAATTATCGAGAGACCGTGCTGACTTCGTTCCAGGCGGTGGAAGATGAGTTGGCGGCGGAGCGTATACTTTCCCAGGAAGTGGTGCAGCAGCAGACGGCAATCAATTCGTCGCAGCACTATCTGGATTTGGCTACCATCCGCTATCGGACCGGTGTGGATAGCTATTTGAATGTCATTACAGCGCAGAATACCGTGCTGACGAATAAGGAATCGCTGGTGCAGATTCAACTGCGGCAGATGACGGCGAGTGTGCAGTTGGTTCTGGCGCTGGGCGGTGGCTGGGATGTCTCCAAGCTGCCGCAGCAGAAAGACGTTCTGGCGAGGCCGGCGCCCTGGGTTCCAAACGGGCCGAAGGTCTCTGCGGTCTCAGCCCCGGTTGTGAATGCACCGAATCCGCCGGCATTGGCTCCGTCGCCGGTGAAGCCGCTGGGGCAATGATGCACTCCAAAAATGAGAGCACGTTGCGACAGCAACTCGTACGGACGATGCAAAGCGGCGAGTCGCATCTCGATTTCAAGTCGGTGGTGAAGGATTTTCCAGCCGACAAACGAGCTGTGAAGCCGCATGGCGCGCCGCATTCGGCGTGGCAATTGGTGGAACATATGCGCATTGCCCAGTGGGACATTCTGGAGTTTTCCCGAAATCCGAAGCATAAGTCGCCGAAGTGGCCCGATGAGTATTGGCCGAGTGCGGCGGCACCGCCGGATGCCGGGGCTTGGGAGAAGAGCGTAGAGAGCTTTGAGGCGGATGCGGAAGCTATGGCGGCCTTGATTCAGGATGCTTCGGCGGACTTATTCGCAAAGATTGAGGGTGGGGATGGGCAGACGCTGCTGCGGGAGGCGTGTGTCGTGGCGGCGCATAATTCGTATCATTTGGGGCAGTTGGAGTTTTTGAAAAAGATGTTGATGGCGGGGCAGGCGCGATAAAGTCGTGCGGGTTAACCTGAAGGCACGGAATGAACCGCGACGAAATCATACTACGACTTCGCCAGAATGAAGCCGCGTTGCGCGCACGTGGCGTCGCTCATGCCGCATTGTTCGGTTCACGCGCGGCGACCAGCAGAGCGATAGCGACACCGACATCATGATCGAATTCGATCCGGCGGCACGGATCACCGTGTTTGACTACGCAGGATTGAAGAGTTACAACTCTACGCGCATCTAGTCGGCGCTTTGGGTGTTGTACCGGTCTGGCTGATGCTGCCGTTTGTTGGCGACTGGGGATGGATGACTCAGCGCCAGTATAGCCCGTGGTATGCCTCCATGCGTCTCTTCCGGCAACCTTCGCGCGGCGATTGGCCAGCAGTGGTCCAGCGAATAAGCCGCGAGCTGCGCGAGTTTGGCTGCTCGACCTAGAAGCGCAAACGGCGCGAGTGATACCTGCCCGTCTTACGCATGTTCCGCTATTCGTATCGCAGCGCAATCATTGGATCGACGGTGGATGCGCGGCGTGCCGGGAAGAAGCAGGCGGCAGCCGAGGTGATAGTAAGCAGCGCGGCCACGCCAAGAAGAATCAAAGGATCGCCGGGACTGCCTTCGGCCCAGCTTTCGAGAAGCTTGTTCAGGCCGGCGCTTAATGCAATACCAACCGCAAGGCCCATGCCGACGCTGGCGGCGGTAGCTGCGAAGACAAGTTTTAGTATGTGATTGCGGCGAGCTCCCAGTGACATGCGGATGCCGATCTCATTCGTTCGCTGCGCTACGGTGTAGGAAACGACACCGTAAAGACCTACCGCCGAAAGTAGTAGCGCGAGGACGGCAAAGGCTCCGAAGAGCATCGCAATGAGCCGTTGCTGAGCCCACTCCGGGTTGGTAGTAATCCACTGTTCCAGGCTGCGAACGTCGCCGTTCACCTGCTGTTCGGAATTGACGGTCAGCACCTGGGCGCGCACGCCATGCAGAATAGCGAGCGGATCGGTTTTAGCGCGAACGAGAATCTGGGTGAACATGCGCATAGACATTGTGTAAGACAGATAGACCGCGGGCTTGACCGCATTACGCAGGCCGTCATCGCGCGCGTCGGCCACGATACCTACTACCTGGAGCCAACCGTCGCTATTGGCCGGAGATTGGGAATAGGGCGGATCGCCTTTCAATTTCGGTAGGCGCATCTGCCGTCCGGTCGCATCGCCATTCGGCCAATAGTGGTGCGCCATGGTTTGGTTGATCACCGCGAGACGTGCGCCACGCATGTCATCGGCGTGTTCCCAGAGTCTCCCTTGCAGAAGCGGAATGTGAAGCACGGAGAAATACTCCGGGCTGACAAAGTTGGCTCGCACCTGCTGCGCCTCGCTGGCCGGCCTGCCGAAGATTTCGAAGTTCGTCTCCCAGCCGTTATCCGGCGGAGTGGCATTGGACGAGATGCCCGCGGAAACCACTTCGGGCATCAGTGAGATCTTCTGGCGGAGTTGATCGAAGTAAGCGGCGCGCTCGGCCCAGGTCAGATAGGTGTTGTCGTGAACGGGAATGCCCACCGACATTACGTTATGCGGGTCATAGCCGAGGCTGGCGTGCATTAGCTTGAGGAAGCCGCCGATAGCGGCGCCGGCAGCCGTCATCAGCAGGACCGTCAGCGCGATCTGGCATGCAATCAGGATGCTGTGCGTGCGCTTGCCCTTTACACCGCCGGTGGCTTTGCGCGTGTTCGTTTGGATGACATTGGCAATCTGGGGGCGCGACATAGAGAGCGCGGGCGAGAGGCCGAACGCAATGCCGGTTAGCAACGCCAAGCCAATGCTGAATAGCAGAACGGGCAGGTTGATCTCGATTGCTGCTTCATTGGGGAAGTAGCCTTCCGGCAGCCAGGCGCCGAGCAGTCCCACAATGCGGTAGGCCAGAAGCATTCCCAAACAGGCGCCAGCAATGGAGAGCGAAAGCGACTCGATGAGGAGCTGGGCGAGGATTCGGAGTCTGCCTGCGCCAATGGCAGCGCGCACCGCCAGCTCATGTTCCCTGGCAGAGCCGCGCGCCAGCAGCAGAATGGAAACGTTGGCGCAACCGATCAGCAGCAGCATGGCAACGGCACCTAAAAGCAGATACAGGGTCTTACCCAAAAGCTTTACGAACGCATCATTCAAGCCATGTATCCGCACTTGAAAATGTTCTGGCCACTGCGCCGGTTCGTCCTTGGCAAATTGCTGGAGAACGGGCTGTAATTCGGCGTCCGCCGCCAAATAGCTGACGCCGGGACGCAGCCGAATGTAGGGGCTGAACTTTCTCGCCGGGTCGGCTGTCACTTTCAAAGGGAGATAGACGTCCGCACCTGCTCCTCCTCCCCAGGTGAAGCGCGGCGGCAGCACGCCGATGATGGTGTACGTCTTGTGGACGAGTTGAATTGGGTGGCCGATCACTTGTCGGTCACCGCCATAGTGGCGCTGCCAGAATTTATAACTGAGCACGACGACCGGCTGGGGATCGCGCCCGTCCGGAGCGTCCGAGGCGCCGAATTCACGCCCGATCAAGGCCGGAACACCGAAATGGCGAAAAGCATTCTCTGTGAAATAAACCGCCTCCACGTTCTCGGGCAGATCTTCGCCAGTAGTGGTGAGGCTCCAATCGTCCTGTCCTATCACGCTTTCGACGCCGCTCAGCTGCCGCAAACGCTGAATCTGCGGAAAACTCAGGCCGGGCCAGTGCTCATGCCCGGCCCTGTCCCTTACAACAAGGTGAACCAGGCGCTCAGGGTTCTTGTATGGATATGGATTCATCAGAACCGCATACACGACGCTAAAAACCGCCGTGGTCGCGCCGATGCCCAGCGCGAGCGACAGAATGGCGGTGAGAGCGAAGCTTGGGTTTTTGGCAATTTGGCGGAGGGCGAAGCGGAAGTCCTGCAAGAGCTTATGCATAAATCCATTAAAGCTAACGATCAGTAGACCGTGCGCCGTTTAGCTTCCCATGCGAATGACAGCAGCGTCGAAAGTTGTCCATTTGCTGAGGTGTCTTGTCGTAAACAAAACTGTTCCTACAATACGAGCAACATTAAGATACGTGCCGATTATCCGGGCCGGCGGCCATGGGCGGCCCTTGTGAAAAGAATCACAAAGGTGACTTCGACAAGCGCGAGAACAAGCAGAACTGTGTAGATCACACGCATGGATGCTTTACCACCGTAATATGTGTATCGAGCGCAGCAAACGATCACGCTTCAGAGACAAAGTAGCCGGCTTCGAGGTTCAAGACGAACCGAGAAAGCCGTCTTGTTTTCCGTTTACGGTTAGGACACGTCCGGGTAGAAAGCCTTAATTCGCGCGTACTCCGTAGCCATTACTGCCCAAAAAATCTGGTCGTCCTGGAAAAGGCCCTTGGCCGCGGCCCGGAATATGACTGGCAACAAGAGAGTTTCTTTACCTTCTATTCTTTTGAGGAGGCGGCCTCCGCCAAAGGTGGTCGTTCTTCGGCAGCTATCGAGGCGAGAAAAAAACTGGGAGTACCGACGGAAGAACTGGACATCTGATAGGCTCCATTGCGATCAGCAGTGGCGAACACGAGAGATCGATCCTATGGCTCTGTTTATTCTGGAAACTCCGAAATTTCGTTTTGTCATCGGCCGCGCACTGGTCCTAGGCGTGGTTGCTGTCGTCAGCGGTGGCGGGATCGTTTTAACTGCAGGCTGGTGGGGCTCTCTGCTGATTCGTCTCTTGCATTAAGTCAGTGGCAACGATAGCCCCTGCAATGAAGCATAGCGATTGTAGCTGCCCTTTAGCCTATAATAAAAGTTCTGACCACAAGTCTCATGCTTCAGCTTATTCAGCTCGGCATTCTTATTAGCGAGGGCATTACCAGCCCCGCCTGAGACTTTGTGCTTGCAGGATCGAGCGTAAAGGGCCACTCGGCGGGGAAAACCAGCCGGTGGCCCTTTTGGTTTTTGCAAGCTAAATTTACGAGAGCACTGCCACTAAGTCAGTGGAAGGAATTGTTGGGAAACAGATGAAGATCTATACGTTCGATACGACGCTGCGGGATGGAACCCAGGGCGAGTCGGTGTCCTTTTCGGCCGAAGACAAGGTTGCCATCGCCGAGAAGCTGGACGAGCTCGGCATCGATTACATTGAGGGCGGGTGGCCCGGTTCCAATCCGAAGGACAAAGAATTTTTTGCGCTCGCTCGCGGGTTGAAGTGGAAGCATGCCAAGCTGACGGCATTTGGCGCCACGCGCCTGGCAAAGAATCCGGTGGAGCGGGACGCGAGTGTGCGCGAGTTGATCGCCGCCGAGACACCCGTGGTGTCTGTCTTCGGCAAGACCTGGGACTTTCATGTGCGGCGCGCGCTGGGCATCACCGAAGATGAGAACTTAAAGCTGATTGGCGATACCGTCGCTTATCTGAAGTCGCACGGCAGGGAAGTGGTGTATGACGCGGAGCACTTCTTCGACGGCTATTTCGCGAATCCGAGCTACGCCTATCAGACGCTGGAGGCGGCGCAGAAGGCAGGCGCGGACGTGCTGTGCCTTTGCGATACCAATGGCGGAACGTTGCCGGCGCGCTTGGCCGAAGCAGTAGCCGATGTCTGCAAGCAATTCGGCGGCGTCATCGGTATTCACTGCCATAACGATTCGGAAGTAGCCGTGGCGAATACGCTGGCGGCGGTGGAAGCGGGCGCTACGCATGTGCAGGGTTGCATCAATGGCTATGGTGAGCGCTGCGGGAATGCGAATCTGTGCTCGGTACTGGCGAACCTGGAGTTGAAAATGGGGCGCAGGACGATTGGGCGCGAGAAACTGCAGAACCTGACCAGTGTGGCGCATTTTGTCGCGGAACTGGCGAATTTGCAGTTGCGGCGCGACCAGGCGTTTGTCGGGCCCAGCGCCTTCGCGCATAAGGGTGGCATACACGTCAGCGCGGTGATGAAGGACTCGGCTACTTATGAACATGTTCAGCCTGAACTGGTGGGCAACCGGCAGCGGGTCCTGCTCAGCGATTTATCAGGCCGGGGCAATGTCAGCTACAAGCTGCACCAACTCGGACTGAACGAAAGCCTGCCGGAGAGCGCGCGCCGCGAACTCTTACAGCGGATTAAGCAGATGGAGCACGAAGGCTACGATTTTGAAGCTTCGGAAGGAACGTTCGAGTTACTGGTGCGCGAGGCACAACAGCCGGAGTTTCATCCCTTCGATGTCATGGGCTACGAAGTGACGACCAAGCTGCAGAACGGCAATGGAGCGGGTGAAGAGACCAGCACTTCGGCCAGCGTGACGCTGCGCGTGGGCGAGTCGCTGCATTCGGAAACGGCTACCGGGCAGGGGCCTGTGCACGCGCTCGATATCTGCTTGCGCAAGTGCCTGTCGGCTATCTATCCTTCCATCATGAATGTGCGCTTAGTGGATTACAAAGTTCGCGTGTTGGGTGCCCGCGGCGGCACGGCAGCCAAGGTGCGGGTGCTGGTGGAGTGGAGCGACCAGGAGCACGGCTGGTCGACGGTGGGTATTTCGGACAACGTGATTGACGCCAGTTGGCGCGCTCTGGTGGATGCGCTAAGGCTGGAATTGATGCGCATGCTGGAAACGGGCACGCCGCCGGGGCAGGTGCGCACAGGACAGAGTCGTGACTTCAGTTGGGCGGTGTAGGTTATGAAGGCTGTTGTTGCCGATCCCATTGGCGGCCCTGAAAATCTGATCACCATCGACCTGCCTACGCCTGAACCAGGCGAAGGTGAAGCGCTGGTGAAGCTGGAGGCGATTGGCGTCAATTTCATCGATGTCTACTTCCGGACGGGTCTCTACAAAGCCCCCGAATCCCCTGTGCAATTGGGCAACGAAGGCGCAGGGACGGTAGTCTCAGTTGGCAAAGGAGTGGATTTCGCGCCCGGCCAGCGCGTGGCCTATGCCATGGCCCGCGGATCCTATGCCGAGTACGCGGCGGTGCCGGCGAAGTTTCTGGTGCCGTTGCCGGAAAGCGTTTCCTTTGACGAGGGAGCGGCGATCATGCTGCAGGGCATGACCGCGCA
>PLRJ01000111.1 GCA_003163855.1 Bryobacterales bacterium
TGGGTGGTGGAGCGGAAACCAGCTCGGAATGTCCCCGAGGGTTTCTCGGTTGTGGCAAGAGGGAGGAGCATGGCGGTGTCACGGATTTAGCTCGATCTCGCCCTTGCCCCAAACGGTTTGCCGACCTACTCCCGTCCACTGCGCCACTTGCAACACGCCCAAGAACTCCGTGATTTCGCCCTCGTACTCGGCGTCGCCTATGAAGCCGCCGATTGAATGAACCTGCCCGGTGCGCGAACTCCGCCGTTCTACTGCTACATGCGTCAACTCGCAGCGGGTCATGCGGACCTGCGCGGCCCGTTCTCCAAAGCCCTTGAAATCCAAGGCTAGAGCACCTTCGCCGTAGAGCTGGCTGAGGGTACTTATCCGGTCGCGAGCGCGGGCGGCTAGAATTCCGAACTCCGGTGAGGTCGTAAGGCGCTCGCCGCTCTTTAACTCGGTCGGCGTTAGAAAGCGGATTCGCAAATGCCGCACGGGTTGAGCGGCGGCATTTAAATCGAAAGATAGTGGAATCATGGCACCCTGCGCTTGAGCGCGCAATGAAACCTGCGTTAGTTCCACCTTGCTGCGCGTCGGTCCCAATCCTTCGCGCGCCAACCGGGTAAAGGCGGACACCAGATTCTCGGTGGCGACCGGAGCTAAATCGAACAGATTTAAATCGAAATAAAAAGTCTGTCCGGCTTGAACCGTCAAGCCATTTAGATGCTTCGCACGAAAGACGAATGGCCGCGGTAGGTTAAGCAGGCCGCTGGGTCCGCCGACCGCCGACGGTGCAAACATCTGCGCCTTCTCCACGCACATGGTGCCGAGTGCGCCGCGCAGGATGTTTGTGGCTTTGCCCTCGGGAAAGTGAATAGATTCGCGCGCCAGAAAGTGAAAGCGCAGCGGCAGCAGCCGGAAATGCACGTCTTATTGTCCTGCTTGGATTCTTAACCTTTCGTACTACTAAGCGACGCAGTACGTCCAAACGGCGTAAGAAAGGCGAATGCAACAACTTACAAGAAAAATCCTTACGATTTACTCTTGCAATTCATGCACCTGCATGCAAATATCAATCCAGTGGTTTAAATCGGTCCGAATCGAACTGAATTGGAAGAAAATGGAAATCTCGGAGTCGTTCCACGGCCGGACGCACCTCGTGGCGTCTTCAAGGTTAGTGTGGACGATAAGGGACGACTTAAACTTCCAGCGGCGATGTTGGAGTATTTGCAAGCTTTAGGTGAAATCAAGGTCTTCATCACAACTTTAGACCTTAAAGAGGTGAGAATCTACCCCCTTTCTGCTTGGAAGGAAGTGGAGAAGTGGTTGGAAGCGCCGGGACCAAACGCTGCAGAACGGCGCGACTTGGCTTGGGTGGCAGCTAACTACGGTAAGGATGATGAATTGGATGGGCAGGGAAGGCTGACCCTGCCGAGCGATCTGCGCAAGGAAATGAGCTTGGAGAAGGATGAAACGCGGGCGCGCTGGTCGAAGGGTCACTTGAAGCTGGTGAGCAGCCGTCAGCATGAGGTGGTTATGGCGGCGGCGAAGGCGGACCTCGACGCCAAGAATTTGATTGCGTTAGACGGGGGCCTTTAACAGGCGGCCGGCATGCAGCCGGAGCATTATTCGGTTTTACTGGCCGAATCGCTGGAGTACCTGGCGATCAGGCCGGAAGGTATTTATGTGGATGTGACGGCGGGCTTGGGTGGTCATACCAAAGCCATAGCCGAGCGGCTGGAAAGCGGGCTGGTTATCGCCTGTGATCGGGACGCGGAATCGCTGGACAGAGCGCGCCAAAATACGGCAGCGTTCGCGAATCGAATCCGCTACTTTCATGGGGCGTTTCCGGAGTTGCCGCGAGCGTTGGAGGAGAACAACGTTGCGCTTGTTGATGGTGTGCTGGCTGATTTAGGTGTCAGCCGCTACCAGTTGAGTACGGGGGAGCGTGGATTTTCGCTGATGGAGGACGGAGCACTTGATATGCGCATGAACCGCGCCGAGGAGTTGACCGCCGCTCATCTGGTGAACGAGCTTTCTGAAAAAGATCTCGCCGATTTGATTTACCAATACGGCGAAGAAAGGAGGTCGAGAAGAATCTCCAGAGCAATCGTTCGCGCGCGGCCGATACTGACGACGGGCCGACTGGCCCAGGTAGTGGAATCGGCCGTGCCGCGAACGGGGAGAATGCACCCGGCGACGCAAACGTTTATGGCGCTGCGGTTGCGAGTGAACAGTGAGCTGGAACAACTGGATGAGTTGCTTCAAATAGTGCCGGCAAAGTTAAAACCGGGCGGCCGCTTTGTAGTGTTGACCTTTATGTCCACCGAAGACCGCAAAGTGAAGCGGGCCTTCCAGGAGGAAGCAAGGGCGGGGCGGGGGACAATCCTCACCAAGCACGTGGTGAAGCCGTCCGAACAAGAGATTTCTGAGAATGCGGCGTCGCGGAGTTCAAAATTGCGCGCGTTGCAGCGGTTGTAGAAGGGACAAGAATTTTTATGGCGTCACTGGGAACTTTGGTAAATCGATTCGTTGGTGTAAGAGACCTGGCGGAGGCTCCATCCGCAATTTGGACGCGCACGGAATCGCCGCGGCTGCGCCCGCTTGCCAATGAGGATGTCTATCTTTTTGTCAAAGCTATCGACAACGGTAGCGTTGTGCGGGTGGTGGATCCGGAGGCTCGGCGTGCGCGCAACAACACGATGGCCACGGGCTTTGTGGCGGCCATGCTGGTGATTGCCGGCCTGGTGCCTACCGCGTACAACATCATGTCGGGCTTCACCATACAGCACTTGCAGGAGGAGCGCAGCAAACTGGAGAAGCAGCGCGCCCAACTTGATGCTACGGAAGCCGATCTGCTGAATCCGAACCGCATGAAGGCGCTGGCCAAGAGCTTGAAGATGTCGGAGCCTGAACCGCAGCAGATTCAGACGCTGGAGGGGCCGCGTGCCGCTGAACAACATACGAACGTTGCCAGCAATGCTCTTCCGTTCAGCGCCAGCGGGGCTGCCGCTCGCTAGGTCAGCCTTCGTCCGCGCTGTCACTCCGGTGATGGAACATGGAGACACAAAACCTTCCGCCTCTCACCAAATCGCAAGAGCGGGCGCTGATTGTTGGGCTCATCCTGCTGGGATGGGCCCTCATTGTTGTGTTCCGCCTGTTTTTGTTGCAGGTTTTTGAGCACGACGAGTATGTTCGCGCGGCGCACCGGCAGCAGCAGCAAGTGGAAGCCATGCAGGCGCAGCGCGGGTCGATCTTCGACCGCAACGGAACCCTGCTGGCNNATTGCCGCTGCGCTGATGGCGCGCATTCTGCATATGGATGCTCCGCGTTTGCAGCGGTCGCTGGAAGCAGCCGCAAAGTCAAAACGCCACAGCGGCTACCTGATTATCGATAACAACGTCAGCGACCAGCAAGCGGCAGGCCTGAAGGGCATGAATCTTGACTGGCTTGGAATCCAACAGGGCAGCGTCCGCCGCTACTCAGGCAAGTGCGTTGCGGCGCATGTCGTCGGCGGCGTCAATAGCAACGGGGTTGGCATTTCGGGTGTTGAACTGAAGTTGAATAAGGAACTCGCCGGCACGCCGGGCAGCAGGCGGATTGAGCGGGACGGCAAAGAGACTTCGTATGAAGCCGAAATCGTGAAAGCGCCGGTGCCGGGCCGGGATGTTGGTTTAACTATCGATAGTGAATTGTCGTTGATCGCGCAAGAGGCTTTGCAAAAGGCCGTGGTTGAGAACCATGCCGAGCACGGAAGTTTGGTGGCGGTGAATCCGAAGACCGGTGAAATTCTGGCGCTTGAAAACTATCCCACTTACGATTTGAACGAGCGGNNCCGGGTTCCGTTTTCAAAGTGGTTACGGTGTCCGCGGCCATGGAGACCACCAGCCTGACCCCGAACAGCGTAATCAACTGTGGGAACGGCGTGATGAAGCTGTTCTCGCGCATCATCCACGATTCGCATCCCTATTCGGAGTTGAGCGTCTCCGACGTGCTGGCGAAGTCGAGCAACATTGGAGCCATCCGCATCGGGATGCAGGTGGGCAATCAGAATCTGTATCAATATGTAAGGCGCTTTGGTTTCGGTACGCGCACCGGCGTGGAACTGCCCGCCGAAGCACCGGGCCTGGTTCGTCCGCTGAAACGATGGCAGCCAACTTCCATCGGCTCGGTACCGATGGGGCATGAGATCAGTGTGACGTCGCTGCAACTGGCGCAGATGGGCAGCGTTATCGCTAACGGAGGTTACCTGGTTCATCCGCATGTGCTGGCCTGGAAACAGACGCCGGGCGGTCCACGCGAAGAAGTGGCGCGGGTGCCGCCGCAACAGATTCTGCAGCCGCATACCATCGAGCTGATGCGGGCGATGATGCGCAAAGTGGTGCTGCCCGGCGGTACTGCGCATCAGTTGCATATTCCCGGGTATGCCATTGCGGGCAAAACCGGCACGGCGCAGATTTACGATTACGCGCATCACGTCTACACGCATCGTTATAACGCTTCGTTCATGGGCTTCGCGCCTTACGACAATCCAACTGTTCTGGTGGTGGTGACGATCAGCGGAACCACCGGCCAGGCGGGTTTTGGCGGCTATGCGGCCGGACCCGTTTTCGTGCGCGTGATGCAGAAAGCGTTGCAGCGCCTCTCCGTACCGCGCGACCAGCCGGGTGAGATTGACGAACTAATCGCGAAGGAAAAAGCGTCTAATGGAGATAAGAACCAAGTGTCTGAACAAGACGACGTCACCCTTGCCGAGGCCGATGGTCCTTTAACGGCAGAGGAGATAAAAGAGGCGCAGGGTCCCGAGGCGGGACTTTCCGGAGCGACGGCAGATTCGGATCCCGACGCTCCGAAAGTACCCAACTTTGTCGGCAAGACCGTCAAAGATGTCATGCAGGAAGCCACTGCCGATGGCCTGGAAGTTGTGATGCTGGGCAGCGGACTGGCGCGCACACAGACTCCTGAGCCAGGCGCTTCTCTGATGCCGGGCGAGCGCATCCGGGTGAGGTTTGCGCGCTAATGCGTCTGTCTCATGTGCTGGATGGAGTCCCTGTTTTGAGGGGCTCAAACGCCGGCCTGCTTGCCGCAGACATCACGGGCATCGCTTACGACAGCCGCAAAGTGGAGGCAGGATTTCTGTTCTTTGCTTTTTCGGGCGCTAAGACAGATGGTGCGCAGTTTGCCGGCGCCGCTTTGCAGAAAGGCGCGATGGCAATAGTAAGCGACCGTCCATTGCCCGGCGGCTTCCATGGTCCGTGGCTGCAGGTGGAGCAGGGCAGGGAAGCGCTGGCGCTGGCCGCTAAGAACTTTTTCAACCGGCCTGACGATCGTATTACTCTCACCGGCGTTACTGGCACGAACGGCAAGACCACCAGCACATCGTTAGTTAATGCCATGCTGCTGGCGGCTGGAAAAACCACCGCGCTGATCGGCACCATTGAGTATCAACTGGGCGGCAGGGTTTTGCCTGCCGTCAACAC
The DNA here is from genome assembly GCA_003163855.1 of Bryobacterales bacterium. GTDB lineage: Bacteria > Acidobacteriota > Terriglobia > Bryobacterales > Bryobacteraceae > Bog-105. Next base: position 5,460 of record PLRJ01000111.1, read on the forward strand.
CACGCCCGAATCGCTCGATTTGTTCCGCATGTTTTCTGAACTGGAGCAGATGGGCGGCACGCACGCCACGCTGGAAGCTTCGTCGCACGCCCTGGACCTGGGCCGCATCTTTGCGATGAACTTTCACACGGCGGCGTTCACCAATTTTACGCGCGACCACCTGGATTACCACCAGACGATGGAAGCGTACTTTGAGGCTAAACAATTGCTTTTCAAACCGCGGAGCGGTCCTCCCCCCCGCTTCGCGGTTGTCAACGCGGACGACGAACAGGTAAGGAAGCTGGAGTTTGCAGCCGAGACCAGGGTGCTGTGGTATGGCATCAGTCAACCGCCGCCGCACGGCGACTGGGTTCGGGCTGAAGACATCGTCTCGTCCTTTAATGGTCTGCGGTTCCACGTCGCCGCGCATGGCCGCCGCTTCCGGGTTGAATCGGCCATGGTGGGCCGCATCAACGTTTACAACATATTACTTGCCTGCGCCTGCGCACTGACGCTAGGGCTCAGTGAAGAACACATTCAGAAAGGATTAATGCAGTTGGAAAGAGTTCCGGGGAGATTTGAACGCGTGGAGGAAGGGCAACCCTTCATGGTGGTGGTAGATTACGCCCACACAGACGATGCGTTGCGCAACGTCATAGCGGTGGCGCGCGACATGCAGCCTAAGAAAGTAATTACGTTGTTCGGTTGCGGGGGCGATCGGGATCGGTCGAAACGGCCGCTGATGGGTATGGCGGCGGGGGAACTGAGCGATTTTGTGGTGCTGACTTCAGACAATCCGCGCAGCGAAGATCCGCTGGCGATCATGAACGATGCCATGGTCGGTTTGCGCCGCTTCGACACGCCGCATGTGGCGGAGCCCGACCGTGAGCGCGCCATTCGCAAAGCTATTGAGAACGCCTCGCCCGGCGACGTCGTCATCCTGGCGGGCAAAGGCCACGAGACGTATCAGATACTCCGCGACGGCCCCATCCCTTTCGACGACCGTGAAGTGGCGCGCCGTGTCCTGCGCGGGTTTGGCTACAACCGCCCCAAACGTTAACATAATGGAGTTTTCTCTAGCCCAGGTGCAGCAAGCAACCGGAGCGATATTCGAACACGCAGCCGCCGCTCAAGTGACGGGTTGGAGTATCGACTCGCGTACGGTTGCGCCTGGGGATTTGTTCTTCGCGCTGCGGGGCGATCGCATGGATGGACATGCCTTTGTCAGCGATGTGCTGGCGCGCGGAGCGGTGGCTGCGGTGGTGAGTGAACCGGTAAACGCAACTCCGGTGCTGCGCGTCGCCGATACACTGCAAGCTTTGCAGCAACTGGCCCGGTGGGCGCGCCAGCAGTGGGGCCGGCCTCTTGTTGCGGTCACCGGCAGCGCGGGGAAAACCAGCACCAAGGATATTATTGCCGCGCTTTTAAGTGTGCGCATGCCGGTGGGCAGAACGTATGGCAATTTCAATAACCACATCGGCCTGCCGCTTAGTGTGTTGCGGATTCCCGATAACGCGCAGGCGGCGGTGTTGGAAATGGGAATGAATCACGCCGGTGAAATTCGCGACTTGTGTGTCATCGCGCCTCCGCAAATTGCCGTTGTAACCAATGTCGGCTACGCACACGTTGAAAATTTCGATTCGATTGAAGGGGTGGCAGCGGCCAAACGCGAACTGGTGGAAGCTCTGCCAAGCGACGGCACCGCCGTTCTGAATGCCGACGACGAACGGGTGGCCGCCTTCGCCAAAGCGCACGCCGGACGCACGCTGACCTATGGTCTGTCTCCCAAGGCAACCATTCGAGCTTGTGATGCCGAACTGAAGCCGGAAGGCGCCGTTTTCTCCGTGGCTGGAGTTGTTTTCAAGACGCAGTTGACCGGCATTCACGCCGTGCGAAACATTCTTGCCGGAATTGCAGTCTCCAGCCTTTTCGACATCACTCCAGGCGAACTTGTCTCTGCTGTGGCCGGACTCACTCCGGGCAAAATGCGCGGCGAACGCCAGCTATGGCAGGGCATCACTATTCTTAACGACTCGTATAACTCGAATCCTGAAGCCGCCCGCAACATGGTGGACGTGCTAATCCAGGAAGCCGGCACGCGCCGTATCGCCGTGCTGGGCGAAATGCGCGAGCTTGGGGCTATGTCGCTGCAGTTGCACCGCGAACTCGGTTTGTATGCCGCGCAAAAAGGGGTCGATCTGTTGATCGGCATTCATGGCGATGCCCGTTTTATCACCGAGCAGGCGAAGAACGCGAGGTTCTTCGAAACTCCGGAAGCGGCCGGAGATTTTCTCCAAACCTTCGTCCGTCCCGGCGACGTCATCCTCTTTAAGGGCTCGCGCGGCACGCAGGTGGAACGCGCTCTGGCCCGCATGCAGGGGCAGAACGGGAGCGTAAGCTAATGCTCTACTGGCTGCTGTATCAGGTTCTGCATAAATACATTCCGGCGTTTCGCGTTTTTCAGTACATCACCACGCGTGTAGCTCTGGCGAGTTTAACGGCAATGGCCATCGGTCTTGCGTTGGGACCTTGGATGATCGGCAAACTGCGCGCATGGAGTTTCGGGCAGCACATCCGCGAAGAGGGTCCGCAATCGCATCGCAAAAAGGCCGGCACGCCGACGATGGGCGGTCTGCTGATTGTCGCTTCTATCGTTCTTCCTACTTTGCTGTGGGCCGATCTGCACAATCAGTACATCTGGCTGGCGCTGCTGGGGCTGGTTGGGTTCGGCATCATCGGCTTTATTGACGACTACGCCAAGGTGACGAAGAAGCGCAACCTGGGGCTTACCAGCCGCCAGAAATTCTGGGCGCAGGTATTGGTGGCGATGCTGATCGGCTTCTGCCTGCTGCTGCTGCACTCGCACCAGACTTACTCAACTACTATCAACGTTCCTTTTTTTAAGCAATTCAAGCCCGACTTGCTGCTGGATTCGCTGACCAAGAACTTCTGGACGTATCCGCTAGCCTTTGCGCCTTTTTATCTTTTTATCGTTTTCGTGATGGTGGGTTCGTCCAACTCGGTCAACCTCACGGACGGTCTTGACGGTCTAGCCATCGGCCTGATGATCATTGCGTCGGCCGCCATGACGATGCTGACTTATCTCACCAGCAACGCGGCGCTGGCGCAGTATCTCGACCTGGCGCGGCTGCCCAACTCGCAGGAACTCACGATCTTTTGCGCGTCCATGCTGGGCGCGAGCCTGGCTTTCCTTTGGTGGAACTCGCATCCGGCGCAAGTCTTCATGGGCGATGTCGGGTCGCTGGCGCTGGGCGGCGGCTTAGGCATAGTCGCGGTGCTTATCAAACAGGAAATTCTGCTCATTTTCATTGGCGGCATCTATGTGATTGAAGCGCTGTCGGTGATTCTTCAGGTAGGCAGCTACAAGCTGCGAAACGGCAAGCGCATCTTCAAAATGGCGCCTATTCATCACCATTTTGAAGCTCTCGGCTGGCCGGAGTCGAAGGTAATCGTCAGGTTCTGGATAGCCGGATTAATCATGGCGCTGTTTGCGCTCACCACGTTGAAATTAAGATAATGCTCGACTTCACAGATAGCTATGTTGTTGTTATCGGCGCCAAGCGGTCGGGTTTGGCGGCGGTTGAACTGCTGCTTGATCAGGGCGCTTTCGTGCGCGTTATGGATTCGCAACCGCTTAGCGCCGAAGAGCAGGAAGTCTTTGACGGGCTGGAAGTGGACGTGTTCCCGCAGGATGAAGAAAACCTGGCCGATGGCGACCGCGAGCCCGACTTCATTGTGCTCTCGCCCGGCGTTCCCTTCGATCTCGCCATGCTGGTTGCGGCGCGCGAACGTGGCATTCCCACCATTGGCGAAGTGGAACTGGCGTCCTATTTCTTGAAAGGCTCCATCATCGGCATCACTGGTTCTAACGGCAAGACCACCACCACGGCTCTTACCGGCCACCTGTTGGAAGCGTGCGGAGTTCCCTGCCAGGTAGGCGGAAACATAGGAAACGCGGTCGCGTCCATGGTGGAAACCTCAGAAGACGACCAATGGAACGTGCTGGAACTTTCGAGTTTTCAACTCGAATCGATTGATCACTTCAAGGCCACTATTGCCGCGTGTCTCAATGTCACGCCCGATCATCTGGATCGTCATCACACTTTCGAAGCTTATGCCAACGCCAAAGCGCGGCTGTTTGAAACGCAGGAAACGCGTGGCTTTGCGGTACTTAACTACGACGACCCCATCTGCCGCGAATTCGCCGCTCGCACCACGGGCGAAGTGTTCTGGTTCAGCACCCAGGAAAAGGTGCCGCAAGGTGTCTGGCTGGATGGCGAGACAATCACTTACAACGTCAAGCCATTCATGACTTTGTCGCAGATTAAGCTGCGAGGAATGCATAACGTCGAAAATGTAATGGCTGCCGCTCTGCTGGCACATCTGGCTGGAGCGAAGCTGAAAGCTATCGGGCCGGCCGTGGAATCCTTCCCCGGCGTGGAACATCGGCTTGAGTTTGTGCGCGAACTGGATGGTGTCGACTATTTCAACGATTCAAAGGCCACCAATGTGGACGCTGCGCTGAAAGCCATTGCCGCTTTTCCCGGGAACCTATGGATCATTCTGGGAGGCAAAGATAAGGGTAGCGACTATGCGCCGATGCGCGAGCCTTTGCACAAGGGTGCCAAAGCGGTGCTGCTAATCGGCGCGGAACCGTACGAACACGCAGCCGCGCCACTTATCAGAAATGCTTTGGCGGGGGCGGTGGAGTTGATCGACTGCGGCGACCTGCGAACCGCACTGCAGCATGCCCGCAAGCATGCCGTTGCCGGCGATACCGTTCTGCTGGCGCCGGCTTGCGCCAGTTTCGATCAATTTCACAACTATGAAGAACGCGGCGAAATATTCAAACAGCTGGTTCATGAATTGACGTAAAACTATGGCGCAAAGACTCAAAACCGACTGGATCTTATTCCTCACCGTCACCGTGCTTGTCTGCTTCGGTCTGGTGATGGTTTACAGTGCATCGTCCATCATCGCGGAACTGAAGTTCCACGTGAACAACACTCACTTTTTTGTGCGCCAGTTAGGCTGGGCCGTCTTCTCGTTTCTTATTCTGCTGTATGCCATGAAGCGCGATTACCGCGCTTGGAACAATCCGAAGATTGCCTTTGCGGGTTTGGGAGTGGTGCTGCTGCTGTTGCTGGTGGTCTACTTAAGCGACAGCACCAGTCACCGCTGGCTGCGCGCCGGACCGCTTTCGTTGCAGCCCTCGGAACTCGCCAAGCCAGCGCTGGCTCTGTTTCTATCTTTCTTTCTGTGCAAGCGCCTGGGCGCGGTAAACCAAAAACATACCTTGGGGCCGTTAGCCGTGGCCATTTCATTCATTGCGCTGACCGTTGCCGTTGCCGATCTGGGGACGGCGGTGGTGCTGGTTACCACCACGGTTGCCGTAATCTTCGTCGCGGGTATCGAATACCGCTATCTGGCTGTCTGCGGCGCTCTTGGTATTGTTCTCTGCCTGGGCTTTATTGTAATGAAGCCGTATCGACTTTCACGTTTTATAGATTTTGCCGATAAAGACCACAAAATACTGAATAAACTCGACCCTAACGGCCACATTCTCAAGTACGCGAAACAGACTGCCTCCACCAGCGATCCCGGCTACCAGCAGATGCAATCCAAAATCGCTATCGGCTCAGGCGGCTTCATAGGGGCGGGCCTGATGGAGAGCAAACAGAAAATCCTGTTTCTTCCTGAAGCGCATACCGATTTCATTTATGGCGTGGTCGGCGAAGAGACTGGCTTTATCGGAGCCTCGCTCGTGCTGGTCGGGTTCGTCATCATTCTGTGGCGCGGTATCCGCACGTATATGCGCGTGGAGGACAGCTTCGGCCGCTATCTGGCGCTAAGCGTTACCGTCTGCGTGGTTGTGCAGGCGCTGATGAACATCAGCGTGGTGCTCGGCTTGTTCCCGAACAAAGGCATTCCGTTGCCGTTCATCAGCTATGGGGGCACTTCCTTGTTAAGCACTCTGCTGCTGATGGGAATGTTGCTGAGCGTGAGTGAAAACGCAGCTTGAACAATGAGCAGCGCTTTTGTTCTAACTGGTGGAGGAACAGGTGGCCACGTGTTTCCGGCTCTGGCGGTAGCGCGGGTGCTGCAGGAGCGCGGCCATCGCATGTTGTTCATCGGTACGAGGGAGGGTATGGAATCGCAGATTGTTCCTTCGGCAGGTTATGACATGGAGTTCATTCGCAGCAGCGGCCTGAATCGTGTTGGCTTGAAAAAACAGATGCAAAGCGTCATGAATCTGCCTTTCAGCATTGCGGCAGCGGGCGGAATACTGAGACGGTTTAAACCAGCGGCGGTGTTTAGCATGGGCGGCTATGTGGCTGGCCCGGTGATGCTGGCCGCTTTGCTGGCCGGCATCCCGTTGGTAGTGATGGAGCCGAACGCGATTCCGGGCTTTGCCAACCGGCAGGTAGCCGGGCGGGTTTACCGCGCACTCGTCGGTTTCGAATCCACCGTACGCTGGTTCCCGCGCGAGCGCTGCGAAGTGACCGGCCTGCCGGTGAGGCCGGAATTCTTTAAGCTCGCCAGAAAAACAGGCGGTGAATTTACACTGCTTTTAACCGGCGGCAGCCGCGGCGCGCGTAATCTCAACAAGGCTGCGCGCGAAAGCTGGCCATTCTTCAGCGAGATTGCAGGGCTTGTCCGCATCATTCATCAGACCGGCACCAATGAACACGGTGCAATAGCATCTGCTTTTGCTGCGAGCGGAGTAAACGGTGAAGTCATCCCATTCATCCAGGACATGGCGGGTACCTTCGCCAAAGCCGATTTGGTGGTTGGCCGCGCCGGTGCTGGGGCTGTTAACGAAATCGCGGCTGCCGGCATGCCTTCCATCCTGGTGCCGCTGCCTTTTGCCGCCGACGATCATCAGCGCCGCAATGCCGAAGCGCTGGTAGACGCGGGCGCGGCTCGCATGATTCTGGATAAAGAACTTACCGGCGAAAGGCTGTTCCGCGAAGTAGACAATCTGCGGCAGCGCCCGGAAGTGCTAGCCGCGATGCACGCCCGCGTGATGAAATTCGCCATGCCGGGCGCCGCTGAACGCGCCGCAACCGTTTTAGAAGACGCCGCTGCGTCTTAACTAATGATTCAGTACCGAATATTTTGCTGCAAAGACCAAAAATGACGATAACCGCATTGACACATCCGCCGAAAGCCGGAACAATACTCTTAAGAAATGTTTTTTAAGCCCCAGCATGTCCACTTCGTGGGAATCGGGGGCATAGGGATGAGCGGAATCGCGGAGGTTCTTCTTACTCTCGGATATCAGGTCTCTGGTTCGGACGTCAAACTGAGCGCAATTACACAAAGGCTCTCTTCTCTTGGTGCAACCATTCACCTGGGCCACCAAGCCGCCAACGTCCTGGGTGCTAAAGCCCTTGTTGTGACTTCCGCGCTCGATCCCGGCAATCCTGAGGTGGTGGAAGCGCGGCGCCTGCAGATTCCGGTGATTCCGCGCGGCGAACTACTGGCTGAGTTGATGCGGCTGAAGTTCGGCATCGCTATCGCCGGCAGCCATGGTAAAACCACGACAACCTCCATGGTGGCCAGCATTCTGAACACGGCGAATATGGACCCTACGGTGGTTGTCGGCGGCAAAGTCGCGGCCATGCAGGGTTCCAATGCGAGGGTTGGCAAAAGCTCGCTGCTGGTTGTGGAATCGGATGAAAGCGATGGCTCGTTTCTGAAGCTTGCGCCCATCGTCGCGGTGGTAACGAACATCGACCGCGAACATCTGGATCATTATGCGTCCCTCGACGACATCCGAGCGGCGTTCACTGAGTTCGTCAACAAAGTTCCTTTCTATGGCGCCGTCGTGTTGTGCATGGAAGACGAAAATATTCAGCAGATCTTCCCGAATGTGCGCCGGCGAACCATTACTTATGGCCGCAGTGCGCAGGTGGATCTCGAAATTCAGAATGTCGTTCTAGAAGCGACGGGCTCATCGTTCAGCATCCGGCGCGCTGGGCGCGACCTGGGCACTTTCAAGCTCAACGTTCCCGGTGTTCATAATGTGTTGAACGCCACTGCCGCACTCGGCGTGGGGCTTGAGATGGAAGTTCCAGTGGATACCATTCGCCAAGGCTTGGCGGCCTTCAGCGGCGTGGACCGCCGCTTTACCATCCGCGGGGTCGAACATGGCATCACCGTCGTTGACGACTATGGGCATCACCCCACAGAAGTAAAGGCAACGCTCGCCGCGGCGCGCCTGTCTCCTTATAAGCGCGTGCACGTTCTGTTCCAGCCGCATCGTTTCTCGCGCACCAAATTTCTGCTGGATGAATTTGGCACCGCGTTTCATCAGGCCGACAGTCTCTATCTGCTGGACATCTACTCGGCTTCCGAGCCTGAACTCGCCGGCGTGAACTCCCAGGCGCTGCTGGAAAAAATTCAAGCCTTCGGTCACCGAAGTGCCCACTACGTGGCGAATATCGACGAAGGTGTGGCCGCAATGGTCAAAGCCGCCGCACCCGGCGATCTGATCATCACGCTGGGCGCGGGGAGCGTTTCGCAAGCCGCTGACAAAATTCTTGAGAAGCTGCGAGGTCAGGCCTAATGGCGCGCGTTGCCGCAAAAGCGATGCCGGGCATCTTCGCCGATGTTCGCTGGGGCCGCTTTGCCTTCTGGCTGGGCACAGGCGCGTTCTTTATGGTTGGAACGCTTTACGCCTGGCACCGCACGGAAGGCTTTCTTATAAAGGACGATCGCTTCCGCTTGCCGGAAGCCGAGTACAGCGGGCTCAGCCCGAATCTGAAAGTGGAGGGTATACGTTATGCGTCAGCTTCCCAGATCGCTCATGTCTTCGCGGAGGACTCTGGCCGGAGCCTCTATCTGGTACCGCTACAAGAGCGTCGTCGCGAACTCATGGAGATCGACTGGGTGGAGGACGCGACAGTCTCGAAAGTCTGGCCGGACACGCTAAGGGTGACGGTGCATGAAAGAGTGCCAGTGGCGTTTGTGCGCCTGCCGCGGCTGCATCGCGAGGCCATTTCGCGCTTGGCGCTGATAGATAAAGATGGCTATATTCTGCGTCCGCGCGTGGCCGCTAAATTCACGCTGCCGGTTATCGCGGGCGTGAAAGAGAACGAGAGCATAGAAAACCGGCGCGCCCGCGTTCATCGCGCGCTGGGGTTGCTGCATGATGTCGGCGGCTTTGCGGGGCAGATCAGTGAAGTGGATGTGGCGGATGTGAACAACATCATCGTCGCCGAACACGTGGGCAACAACGTGGTGAACCTGATTCTAGGGGGCGAAAACTTTCAGGAACGGCTGGGCAACTTCCTGGCGAACTATAACGAGATCCGGCAGAAACGGCCCGATGCCACCACGCTGGATCTTCGGGTGGATGGCGCCATCACCGCAGTAGGGTACAAACATCTTGAGCAGTAAAACGAAAATCGCCGCCGGTCTGGATCTGGGCAGTTCCAGCACCCGGCTTGTCATCTGCGCCCTGGAAGGAACAGGAGTCCGTTTCCTGGGACACGGCGAAGCTCCGGTGCAAGCCTGGAACAAGGGCCGCATTGCCGATCCTGAAGCGCTGGCCAACAGCATTCGCTTCGCCTTGAACGAGGCCGAAGACCGCGCGAACATTTCGCTCGATTCGGCGCTGGTTGGGGTGGGCGGCACGGTGGCCGGCATGAACAGCCGCGGCCTGTACGAATTTGGCCGCCGCCGCGAAATCGAGGCCGGCGATCTGCGTTATGCCATTGAATTGGCCGCCCGTATGCGCGTGGAAGATGAGCGCCAAGTGCTGCAGGTATGCCCGCAGGATTTCACACTGGACGGACGCGCCGGCTATCGCAATCCAAAAGGCATTCTGGGTTCGCGCCTGGAGGCCAATGTCCATATCGTGACCTACGCGCTGGCCGAACATCAGGCCATCATCTCGGCCGTTCATCAAGCTCATCTGGCAGTGGAAGAAACGGTTTTTGAAGGCATCGCCGCTGCCTACGCCTGCGTAGTTCCGGAAGATCGCGCACGCGGCGTGGCTGTCGTCGATATCGGATCGCAATCTACCGACGTAGCTCTTTATGACGGCGATGCGTTGTTACTTGCTACCTCCGTCTCGCTGGGAGCCGACCATTTCACGCGCGATCTTTCCTGGCTCTTCAAGGTTTCCTACGACTACGCCGAAAACCTGAAGCGCGAGTACGGTTCGGCCAACGCGGGCGATGTGCTCGGCAACAGCATAGTCGAGTTGCCAACTCCGGAAGGCCGCGGCACACGCGAAGCGAACCGGCGCGAACTGAACGAAGTGCTGGAAGCGCGTGCCGAGGAATTATTCGACCGCGTCTATGAAGAAGTTCTGCGCGTGGGTATGGAGCAATCGCTGCTGGAAGGCGCGGTTCTTACCGGCGGCGGCGCGTTGCTGCCCGGCATGTGCGATGTGGCCGAGCGCGTGATGAACTGTCAGGCGCGCAACGGTCTTGTGAATGGCATCGATAACTGGCCCAAGGACCTGGACAATCCGCTGTGGACAACGGCGGCCGGTCTGGCCATGTATTCGGGGCGGCTTAAGTTGAAGCGCGATTGGAAGCGCGCGGCGGTGGCAACCGCGGGTTCGATGGTCAGGTGATTTCAAAGCTGGCAGACAAGTAGATGAAGGGAGCCGAGGTATGGCAGACGATCTGAAGTTTCTGATGGAAGAAGAATCGGAAATGGGAACGCGCATCAAAGTGGTGGGCGTAGGCGGAGGCGGTTCGAACGCGGTGGGTCGCATGTTGCAGGAAGGCCTGCATGGCATCGACTTCTCCATTCTCAACACGGACAAGCAGGCATTGAACGCCTCGCTAGTGGCAAACAAAATCGCGCTGGGTAAGAAACTCACCGCCGGGTTGGGCGCAGGCGCGGACCCCGCCGTGGGCCGTCAATCGGCGCTTGAAGATACAGAATCCATTATTGAGATTCTGGAAGGCGCCGATATGGTGTTTGTCACAGCGGGGCTCGGAGGCGGCACAGGGACAGGTGCCGCGCCCGTTGTGGCTTCGCTCGCCAAAGAACTGGGCGCGCTGACGGTTGCGGTGGTGACCAAGCCGTTCCTGTTTGAAGGTCCGCGCCGCATGCGCCAGGCCGAACGCGGCTTAGCCGAACTGGCAGGCAGCTGCGACACCGTCATCAGCATTCCCAATGAAAAGCTGCTGGCGCTGGTTCCCAAGGGCACCAGTTTCTTAGAAGCTTTTAAATTGGCCGACGACGTTCTGCGCCAAGCCGTTCAGGGCATCGCCGATATTATTACGACTCCCGGCATCATCAATCGCGATTTCTCAGACATTCGCACCATCATGCTCGGCATGGGCTACGCCATGATGGGAACTGCAACTGCTAGCGGACCGAATGCGCCGGTGGAAGCTGCGCAAAGAGCAATCAACAGCCCGCTCATGGAAGAAGGGGGTGTGCTGGGTGCGCGCGGCGTCCTCATTAACATCACGGCCTCAAGCAACATCGGCATTCACGATGTGACCGAGGCCTGCAACCTAATCCGCGCGGCAACGCAAAACGACGACTGCCAGATCAACTTCGGTGTCGTGATGGACGAAAAGATGGGCGACAGCGTCAAGATCACCGTCATCGCCACCGGCTTTCAGCGCGATTCATTGCCGGAGTTCGAGCGCCGCAGCCCGCACTTTCCCTTCAATGTCGCGTCCGCGCCTGAAGTCGGCGTTACGCCTGCTACCGAACTGCCCGTTCAGCCGGAAATAAAGTTTTCTGAGCCGGTGCCGGAGCCAGCGGCTGCGGAGGCGGAGGATCCGTCGAAGGATGATGTTGAGGTGCCGGCGATTCTGCGCAAGCGGCGCGTAGCGGTGTAAGCTCAACTCTCGTCTACCCAAGCGGGTCAAACAGGGCAGCCCAATTCCTCGAAATGCCGCTTGTTGCGGGTTACGACCGCAAGGCCGTGCTCAAGTACGGTCGCGGCAATCAGTCCGTCGATGTTGCCAAGCGGCCTTCGTCTCCGATGCCTTAACGCGTCAAGCGATCCCCAGCGGTTCGAAATGGCCGCTGTTACTGGCAGGATGTTGCCTCCGAACCAGCCATTAAGCGCACCATCAAGCCCTTGCTCGAGCTCAGTGCGCTTCAGGCCCGGCGGCAACAGGTCAATGCCCTTACGGATCTCGCCCAGTCACAGGACGCTGGTAAAGAGCGCGTCGGGATTTACCGACTCTACCCATTTCCTTACCTTAGGATGGGGAGGGATAGCGCTGCGACCGAACTCGTGCGCCAGCGCTCGCGTTGCTCATCACTGCCCGCAACTGACGCGTTTCGATTCCACCGCAATCTGCCGGTCCGAGTGGTTCAGCAATTGCCTCGCCCGCTGGTCCATTCCTTCGCCGCCCATCTCATGCAGAAAAGCATCCAGGAACCGGCCATACTTCTTCAACATCGCCGTATCCCCGCTCTTCAACGCAGCGCTAATCTCACTCCGCATTGACGGAGACAACAGCTCAACCCGTCCCACAAACACCCGAGCCACTTGTTCGGGCGCAGGCTCAATTGAAATCGGCAAAAGCTGATCCACCTTCCGCCTCGGCAAAATATAAAAAACTCGCAACCCCTCCTCGAACCAAGAATCGCGCCACGTCTCGAGCATCGCGCGCGCTTCCTCGTGGTAAAGCCCCATCTCGGTAAGTTCTTCTGCCAGCTTCGTGCGAAGATCATTCACCGATCCACTCAGTTCGGCGAACTTTATGTTCACCGGATCGCGCAAGCCATGAATGACCTTGTATCCAATCCTGCCCGCATGATTCTCAAACAGAACAGCCGACGGAACAGTCTCGGTGCTGTTGTTGTGGAGCGAAACACCATCTGCCTGGACGACGGGCCTCAAGTCGACACTAAAATAAGCGATTCCGCGATAGAAGAGCAGCTTTTCTTCTTCACCCTCGCTCTGCAAAAACCAGGAATTCGTCTGACGAGCCGCGTAGTAGTGGCTGGCAGCGTCAAGTTTCGGCAACGTTCCTCCGCCCCGGCTCACAAGAACGTTCTTCCACTCAATCCAACCATTCGGCGTGCCGGCGGTCTGAACGGCGCTCGCCTGGGGATACCATTCCGTCACGCGTCCTTCGGGAAATCCGACATGCACCGTTACAGTCAGCGGCTTGAGCGGATAGAAATAAATGACGGGAGTCTCCATACGCACTGTGCCGTAGTCAGCCAACTTTAGATTCTGCTGATCCAGATGGTGAACGAAGCACGGCAGATCAGACGGGCCATAAAGCGGGCGCCAAGCCATAGCCGATCCATCCTCGCCCGCTACGGAGGTGAATGTGCCCCACTCGTGAACCGCGCCAGTGCTGTTCAGCGCGGCCTGCGAAAAGCCGTTCCCAACTGATAATAGAATCAGCAGGGAAACAATCGAGAGTCGCATGCTGTACCTCGCAGTCATTATCTCCGAATTCTGAACCTGGGCAAAATGTTTCCGGGCTGTGACTATCAACCAACTCTCCCTTGGATTGATATTTGCAGTATGAGAGCCTAACACTGAGCTCTATGGAAGTCCATCTGACATCGGAACAGCCAACTCGCCTGCAGCAGGTGGCCACGCGTAGCGGCAAAAACCTGGAGCATTTAATATGTGAAGGCTTAGACCGCATGCTGGATTATGATGGAAACTTTTTCGCGGCGGTAGAAGAAGGGCAGGTTCAAGCGTGCCGTGGCGACCTGGTGGGCAAAAGGCCGGGATGGGAGCCCAGGAAAAATTTGCAACTTCCCTCCCATTCTGCCGATAAGTCAGTGTGAAGCCAAATCTCCGCAGCCCCATCCTTCTCCTTGCCAGCGGGGCCTTACTGCTTCCGCTTGCCCTCTGGGCAAATGAGCGCGACAATTCTGCTGGCACGCAAGCATGGAATAAGATCACCGACGGAAAGATTGAACTTTACACCCCTGATGACCCGCAGGCGGCAACCGGCTTCCTGCTGACAGTGAAATATCTAACTGCGTTTCTGAAACAAGCGGGTCCTTTCACTTTTTCCGATCCGCCGCAGCTGGTCGTAGTCGCGTTCCACTCGGAAACAGAATTCTCCAAATACCGGTTGAACGCGGGTTCCTGCGCCTTTTATCAGCAGACGGAAAAAGGAGAGTACGTGGTGCTGCAGGATTTGCTGCCGGAACACCGCTCGGTGTCCGCGCACGAATTTACCCACTTCCTGGCGGCTCATTCCGGCCTCAAGCTGCCTTTATGGCTGCATGAAGGCATTGCCGACGTCTATTCCACGCTCTCTGTTTCGGGCGACCAGGTGACGGCGGGCGAGGCCGTACCCGGCCGAATGAAGATTCTTCACCATCAATCCTGGCTTCCGCTGCCAAATCTATTCAGCGTTGGTACCGGATCTGACTATTACTCGCAGCCCGTGAAGATGGAAATCTTCTACTCCGAAAGCTGGCTCTTGACGCACATGCTGGCGCTGTCACCCGCCTACGCGCCCAATTTCCGGGCCTTCCTCCGTTCTATCTCTGAGGGTCGCCCGGCTGCGGAAAGTCTGCAATTGAATTTTCATAAATCCGTCGGCGATGTTGAGGCCGATCTGCGAGCCTATTCGGCTCAGTCGCATCTACCGGAAGTCAGCGTAGCCTTGCGCGTCCCGCCTTTAACGGCCGAGCGTTTCGAGGTTTCCACCGCCCGCAGTTCCGACGTGGACGTGGCGCTTTCTGATCTGGTGCTTGCCAATCCCAATTCCAAGGCCGAAATTCAAACCCGGCTTGCGACCGCCGCCAGCCGCTTCCCGGAAGATGCCAAGGCGGAAGGGGCGCTGGGTTACATGGCTATGCACCAGGGCCGGTTGGCGGAAGCTCGCGAACACTTTCATAAGGCGATTGACCGCCATTCCACCGACGCCACGGTCTATTTCTATGCTGCCCATTACGACCGCGAGGCGGGAATTCCCGATGAGCAGGTTGTGCCGCTGTTGCAGCAAGCGCTGGAGTACAACCCGGCTAATTATGAGGCTCATCTGGAATTGGCGATGGCTGCTACCGGCAGTCATAACTACGCGCTGGCACTCGAAGCGCTCTCGCAGTTGGGAACGCCGCGTCCTGAGCACGCCTACGCAATCGCTTATTCACTGGCGTACTGCTACGCGCAGACCGACAAACTCGACGATGCTCGAGCCACCATAGCCAAAGCAAAACTGCTGGCTTCCAACGACCAGGAGAGAGCCGAAATCAGGAGTCTGCTGGCTTTCGTCGAGCAACAGCAGTAGAGTTCGCTTACTCACCCATAAGCTGCAAAACAATCCGGCGCTGATGCGGAACAGCCCGGTGTTCAAACACATACAGCCCCTGCCAGGTCCCTAAAGCCATCTGCCTCGCTATCACCGGGATGCTGAGGCAGGTTTGCGTGAGCGCCGACCGAATGTGCGAAGTCATATCGTCCGGACCTTCAACTGTGTGGCGGTAGTCACTGCTATCTTCCGGCACTAAGCGTTCAAAGAAGTCGCGCAGGTCCAGCGTGACATCCGGGTCTGCGTTTTCTTGAATCAGCAAGGAACAGGATGTGTGCTGAAGGAAGATTGTCAGCAAGCCGTCTTTAACAGGCTGCTTTCGCAGCCATTCGGCAACGTCGCCTGTAAACGGGTAAAGACCCTTACCGCGAGTGCTGACGGTCAACTTTGACTGTGCGATCAAGAAACAGTATCGCGCGCACCTTGGGCTGGCGTCATGGGATTTTTCCGTAAGCTACAAAGTTGTTCAAGCTGGGTCTTTTGTGTTGTACGAGTTCCGAAAGCCTTTTATACTATCACTGGCTGCCTCGTTCGCGGCCAGATTGGAACTCCTCGTGCGAGTCCATATGCATGTTACGACCGGGTTTTGCCCTTGTTTGCTGATTTCGCTTTCCGCGCTGACGTTTGCGGCGTCTAAGCCGAACCCGTTGACTTCTTCCTTATCCGTCACAGTGCTGGTCGACTTCGAAAAACCTCATTCTGAGGTCTCGTTAAAGGCTATGCGCGAAAGTCTGGCCGCGCTAATGGCACCTGCGGGAATTGCGACCGACGTAGCGATAAAAAGTGATCTGCCGCCGGGCGCTCAATTCGCGGAACTGGTGGTCTTCAAAATGAAGGGTTACTGCACCATGGACGCCCAGGCGGTGCCGATAGGCGCGATTTTGGACGAGCGCGGACCGCTTGCGCTGGCCTATGCGAGCGACGGTGAAGTTCTACACTTTGGAGAGGTTGAATGCGATCACATTCGCCACTCACTCGGGCGGTTGTTGGGAGCCGCTGCATCAGTAAAGAACCAGACCGCCATGGGCCACGCGATGGCGAAGGTCATGGCGCATGAGATCTACCATATGCTCGGGAACGCCAAAGAACACACCCATAAAGGTCTGACTAAGACCAGTCTTTCGGCGGATGAACTGTTAGATGGATCGTTAAAACTTCCCGATGACGCTCTCGCCGTCCTTGATAAGTTGCGGCCAAATGGGGAATCGCCGAGGCCGTAGCGTTTCGAGGAACACGAGCAAGAGGGGCGCGGTGTCAAATGACCCGTCTTGCGCTAAACCGTGACTGTTCGGTGCCTCGGAACTTTATGCTTCTTCGCCTTTCGAGGCTTCGGATGCACAACGACCGGATCCCAAGCCCCAGCCACCATCCCAGCATCTAGTCCCATCACCAAAACCGCGATCCATAAAAAACGCATCCGGGTACCTCACTGATGGAAGTGCTACCCGGATGCCCTTACTCTCAACTTGTCGGAACGCTAATAGCGGTAAGAATCTGCCTTATAGGGACCATCGACGGATACGCCGAGGTACGAAGCCTGCTTGGGACTGAGTGTCGTCAGCTTCACGCCAATTTTCTCCAGGTGCAAGCGCGCGACTTCTTCATCCAAATGCTTCGGCAGCGTATAGACGCCAACCTTATAAGTGTCCTTGTTCTTCCAGAGGTCAATCTGCGCCAGCGTCTGGTTGGAAAAGCTGTTGCTCATGACGAAACTCGGATGCCCGGTCGCGCAACCCAGGTTCACCAGCCGGCCTTCTGCCAGCATGAAAATGCTGTGACCGTCTTCAAAGGTGTACTTGTCCACTTGCGGCTTAATGTTCAAACGCTTCGCCCCCGCGAAGGTATTCAAGCGGTCTACCTGAATCTCATTGTCAAAGTGGCCAATATTGCACACGATCGCCTGGTCCTTCATGTATTGCATATGTTCCAGCGTGATGATGTCCACATTACCGGTGCATGTCACATAAATGTCGGCGCGTCCCAGGGTGTCTTCAATCGTCGTTACTTCGTAACCTTCCATGGCCGCCTGCAAAGCGTTAATAGGGTCGATTTCGGTAACGATCACGCGTGCGCCCAACCCGCGCAGCGAATGGGCGGAACCCTTGCCCACATCGCCGTAGCCGCAAATGACGGCAACCTTGCCCGCCACCATGACGTCGGTGGCGCGCTTAATGCCATCGCCCAGCGATTCCCGGCAGCCATACAGATTGTCGAACTTACTTTTGGTGACCGAGTCGTTCACGTTGATTGCCGGAACAAGCAGTTTGCCCTGTTCCTGCATCTTGTAAAGCCGGTGGACACCGGTGGTTGTCTCTTCCGAAACACCGCGCCATTCCTTCGCCATTTTGTGCCAACGCTGCGGATCTTCCGCGTGCACCTTCTTCAACAGATCCTTAATAACCTTCTCTTCATGGCTCTCCGACGGGGAATTCACCCAGTCGCTGCCGTCCTCTAACTCATAGCCTTTGTGGATCAGCAGCGTCACATCGCCGCCGTCATCCACAACCAGTTGCGGACCGAGTCCCTTGGGATGGCTTAACGCCTGGTAGGTGCACCACCAATACTCTTCCAGCGATTCACCCTTCCAGGCGAACACCGGCACGCCCGCAGCCGCAATAGCCGCAGCGGCATGGTCCTGGGTAGAGAAAATGTTGCAGCTTGCCCAGCGCACGTCCGCGCCCAGATCCACCAGCGTCTCAATCAGCACGGCGGTCTGGATCGTCATATGCAGCGATCCTGTGACGCGGACGCCTGCCAGCGGTTTCGCGGCGGCATGCTTCCGGCGAATCGACATCAGGCCCGGCATCTCGTGCTCGGCGATATCGATTTCCTTGCGGCCCCAATCGGCCAGCGCCATATCGGCCACTTTAAATTCAGTCGCCACACCGTTCAGAGTAGTTGTACCCATTCAATCCTTCTTTCTTCTGAGAAACTCGCGCACGACGGGCGCGGTGTCTTTACGATTATATCTAACAATCTTGATATGTTGATGGATGAGGCTGCTCACCCGATCCAATTATGCTCCTAAAATCTCTGCGCCTGCTCGGTGACGCCACGCGAGTGCGCTTACTCCTGCTGCTCGAAAGGGAGGAGCTCTCGGTCGCCGAACTTCAGGAAGTCCTTGCCAAAGGTCAAAGCCAGATCTCTACTCACTTATCGCAACTTAAACAGGCCGGTCTAGTGGAAGATCGCCGCACCGGCAAGAATATCTTTTACCGGCTGAAAACCGTTAGCGGCGCTGAATCCAAAGCCGTATCCCAGTTGCTATCGCTGCTGCGCCAAACCGCCACTGAAATTCCCGAAGCTGAACAGGACCCGCAAGCCCTCCGGCTGGTGATGAATAAACGCCGCGACCGGATGCGCTCCTATTTCGACGCGCTCGCCGGCCGCTTCGGCCGCTCTTACCTGCCCGGCCGCTCCTGGCAAGGGCTTGCCGAAGTTCTGCTCCGCCTTATGCCGGAAATGATTGTAGCCGATCTCGGCGCGGGCGAAGGCACCTTCTCGCAACTTCTGGCTCTCCGCGCAAAAACAGTGATCGCTGTGGATAACTCAGAAAAGATGGTGGCAGTCGGCAAGGAAATGGCTCGTGCCCAGCGCTTGAAAAACCTCGAATTCCGCCTGGGGGATCTGGAATCGCTGCCCATCCGCGATGCGGAAGTGGATTTGGCCTTCTTCAGCCAGGCACTCCATCACGCGCAGCATCCGCAAATCGCTGTTGCGGAGGCCCGGCGTATACTGAAACCCGGTGGCCGCATTGCCATTCTCGACCTAGTCCGCCATCAGTTCGAGGAAGCCCGGGAACTTTATGCCGACGTCTGGCTCGGGTTCACTGAACTTGAGCTCCAGCGCTTTCTGAAGAAGGCCGGGTTCCGCTCCATCTACACCGCGGTCGTCCATCGCGAACCCGATCCACCCCATTTTGAAACCATCTGCGCGCTGGCGGAAACATCAAGTTAGACAAGATAATGGCTCGTGCAAGTTAAACAAACACAATATGCCAGAATGAAAGGCGAAACCGCCGCCGCAGGCGTGGAAGACAAAAGATATGCATGTCTACCTACTTAGGCATGGCATCGCCGAAGACGATCGCCCCGGGCTTACTGATGCAGAACGCGCCTTGACGCCGGAAGGGCGTCGCCGGCTTCGCCACGTTCTGAAGGCCGTGGCCGAATCCGGTTTGAAACCCCCGCTCATCCTAAGCAGTCCTTTAAAACGTGCGTTGCAAACCGCCGACTTGGCAAAGGAAATTTTAAAGTGTGAGGAGGAAGTTCTTCGCACGCGCGCTTTGACCCCCGGGTCTTCGCCCGAACAAGCCTGGGAAGAAATAAGAGCGCATCGCGACCAGGAAGCACTCTTATTGGTAGGACACAACCCCCTGTTTGATTCACTCGCCCCCTACCTGCTGGGCGCCATGTCACTACAGGTCGATTTTAAGAAAGGCGCTATCTTGCGCGTAGATATCGACAGTTTCACTTCCCAGCCGAGAGGCGTTCTGCGTTGGTATCTAACCGCAAAGCTGTCGGCAACTCGCGATTGAAACCCACAATTGTAAATCTTCTGTTTCTACTGACGGCCACAACTTTGTCGGGTGGCGCCGCCGCTCCTGGCTCGCCTGAAACCATTGATTCCGCCGTGCACCAACTCTACGATTCGCGCTTCGAGGCCAGTCGTCAAACCCTCAGTGCCTATTCGTCGGTCAACCCGTCGGACCCGCTCGCGCCAACGCTCCAAGCCGCAACTTTCTTGTTCGCCGAACTTGACCGTTCCGGTGCCATGCAGCGCAGTTTTCTGACCGACGACGAAAAAGTCGCTGACGGCAAGTCGCCGAAACCCGCACCCAAGACTACAGCTGACTTTAATAAGTCGGTTAAGGAAGCCCGCAAGCTGGCCGCCCAGGCTCTAGGCGCCAATCCAAAGGACCGCAACGCGCTGCTCTCCATGTGCCTCGTCTCAGGTCTCCAGCGCGATTATCTAGCGCTCGCCGAACACAAACTCCGCGAAAGCTACCCCTACATGCGCGAGTCGCAAGTGTACGCTTCGAAGTTGCTGGCCGTCGACCCTAGCGCACACGACGCCTACTTTACAAAAGGCTTTACCGAATATCTTGTCGCCAACATGCCCGCCGTCGTCCGCTGGCTTATGCATTTCGACGACATGACCGGGACTAAAGAACAAGGTTTGGCCGACCTTAGCATCGCCGCCGAATCCGGTCAATATATGAAGCCTTTCGCGCAACTCATGCTAGCCATGTTCTATCTGCGTGAAAAACAGGACGACCGAACCGAAGCCCTACTCGCCGAACTCACCCGGGAATACCCCGAAAATCCCATCTTTCGAGCCGAGCTGGAAAAATTAAAAGATCGCCACCACACCCCTGCCAGCTAACGCCGGTAGGGCACCCTCTATGATGTAGTTGAGCCTCTTGATGCTTCTATTAAAGGTACGCGTGTCAACCGCGCGTGTCTGCCTTGTTGTCGCTATTGCCCTTCTCGCACTCGCCGCCATTGCGGCCTGCCAGATCACACCTGCCCAACCTCCGCCCGCTCCGAAGGTGCAACCCGCGCCCGGTGAAGTCGGTTCCGGTAAACAGCAACAGGAGGTTCAATCCGCCGTAGTCGAGGGTCCGGAGCCTCTCAACCTCGCCGAAATCAACCGCCTGCCGGTACCCACCCCGCTCGACTTCCAATCGCGCGGTCTCGATTACGAAGCCCTTACGCGCGACGGTATCACCGTTATGTTCGCGACGCTCCCGCCGCACATCAAAGACTTCAACATCATCCAAATCACCGTCACCAACGGCTCACCCGTTTCCTGGACCGTACGCCCCGAAGACTTCATCTTCATTCGTCCTGATGGCACTATCCTGCAATCCGTCTCGGCCGATTACGTAGTTGAATCGTTGCTCGAAAAGGCAAGCCGCAATGACGTCATTAAGCTGCAGATGCTATACGAAGACACCATCTACGCCCTCTCGAATTTCCGTTCCACCAACGGCTATGAAAAGCGCCGCGAAGCCGCGTACGCGCAGTTCGTCAACCGCGGTTTTAAAGCCGCGGCCGCCGCCTCCGCCATCACGCTGGTCGCCACCAAGCTGCGCTCGGGCGAGAGCACCGACGGCGCCGTCTTCTTTACCAACAAAAGCAAGGAAAAAGGACTCGGAGCCGGCCGCCTGGTTGTGCGCACCTGCGGCGAAACCTTCCTCTTCCAAACCTACCCGGAGCTGAAAGCGCATTGATGTCCGGTTGGATTGATCTGCACTCCCATACCGACGAATCGGACGGTAGCCTCAAGCCCGCTGAGTTGATCGATTTGGCCAAGCAGGTGGGTCTAGCAGCGCTCGCCATCACCGACCACGATACCTTCGCCGGCTATGAAAAAGCTAGTTCCTTGACAACCGGCGGCGCGCCTCAGTTGGTGCAAGGCATCGAGCTCAACTCGCGCCTTTACGCCAAGAACGATGGCCACATGCGGCACGCGCACATCCTCGCCTACTTTCCCCTTGCCGCTCCCAAAGCAGGCTTTCTTGAATGGCTGAAAGAGGCACAAGCCGAACGCCGCAATCGTAACGCTAAGCTGGTCGCTTCCCTCCAGAACGCAGGCGTCGAAATTACACTCGCTGAAGTCGAAAGCAAGGGACGCAGCCTGGCAGGCCGTCCGCACTTCGCGCGCATTCTGGTGGACAAAGGCTACGCGCGCACACTCGAGGACGCCTTTCGCCGCTACATCGGTGAAGAAGCACCCAGCTATGTTCATCGCGACAGCAAGACCACCGAAGAAACAGTTGCCCTCATTCGACAGGGCGGCGGCCTTCCCGTCATTGCCCATCCCATCCGGATGGGTTTGGACGAACAAGACGAACGCCATGTCTTCGCACGCTGCAAAGATGCCGGTCTACTGGGACTCGAAGTTTACCACTCCGAACACTCGCCCGAGCGCCAAGCTTATTACCTGCAACTAGCCCGCGAACTCGGTCTCGCACCGACGGGTGGTTCAGACTTTCACGGTGTCACCGTCAAACCCGATATCGATCTAGGGACGGGACGCAGCGGCAATGTCCGCGTCCCATTTGACTTTCTAACAGGCTTGCGCGATCTCGCTACCAGCCTCTCTTAGTAAACCGCCAACCCCTCCACGCCCGTCTGCGCCGTGTAAGCATTCACACTCGCCACCTTGGTCAGCGTTCCGTTCGGTCCCACGCTGTAACCAATCACCTTCCCCAAAGCGCTGTACACCACATACAGGAACTTATTGTCGGGAGTCAGTTCCAAATCCAGCGGAAACGCTGTTACTCCCACCGGCGGAAAAATCGCTTTTGCATTGCCCGGCTCCTTCAACGTAACTCCCAGCGGTGTCAACGCCCCTGTCGCGCTCAACTGATAAGCACTAACGCTCGAAGTGATCGCACTCGTCGCATACGCATAGCCGCCGCCGCTAATTACCCAGCAGGTCGCTACCCCAGAGGAGGGCGATTTCGAAGTGATCACCGAAAGCGTGTTATCCGCATTCACTTCATACGACGACACTGCGCCCGATCCTGCCTCCGAAACCAGCAGTGCTCCCGATGCCGCAAACTGCGCGCCAAACGGCTCAACACCCTGCGCCGACGTTACCTTGGCACCGCTCAACGAGCCATCCGCCGCTACCGAAAATACGTCGATATTGCTGGTCTGGCGCTCGGTGACAATCACCTTCGTTCCATCAGGTGAGAACGCGATGGCGCCAGGTTCGGTGTCAAGTCCGCTCAACGGCTGTTTCGAATTCGGAATGAACTCAAGTTCGCCCCACGGCTTCAACCAGAAACCGGCCGTATGATAAGTGCCGCCAACGTTCGCTACATAAACCAGATCGCCGTGCATTGCGATGCTAACCGGATTACCGCCCTGCGTCGGCTTCTTATCCAGCAACTGCAGCCCATAGCTATAAACCTGAAACAGCGAAATGGTACTCGAGCCCGCATTCACCGCCAGCAGGTATTTATGGTCCGGACTCAACAACAAGGAACTTTCCGCCTGCAAGGGATCGTTAATGCCACCCTCGCCCCGGCCGCCCGTAGCAAAGCTGCCGATATATTTCAGCGCCCCCGTGTCCGAGCGAGAGTACATTACGATTTCATTCTGATTGGGATCGTTCGTCGCCGCGAAAACCGCGCCAACGCTCTCACTTGCCATTATTCCGGTCGCACCAAGGCCGCATAACAGCGCCGCCGTTATTAATCTGTTCATATAGGAACTCCTCTTTCGTTTGAAGACTTCGGACAAAGCGGCGGGAAAGTAACGAACGAAGGTCAACATTTTTTGATTTAAAACGCCGAGATGAAATGATCAAGGAATGTCGCGACTCTCGATTGACGCTAACGTCCCGATGTGGAATTGATTATTCGTGGGGCCGAGTGGATCGAGCGGCTACTATTTGGCGCCGCGGCTAAGAGGGAGTTGATGCCGAATTCCGAAGCCAGACATTGTTGTAGTGTTAACCCAATCAGGAGTTCTCGACGGGGTAGTGAATGCAATCAATGTGCGCGGGTTGCCAGACCCTTTAGCAGTAGTTCGGAAAGGCGGGCGATGAGGAGTTCGCCGGGGTTGTCGGGGGTCCAGTCGGGTGTGGGCATGCCGTCGATGGTGATGGCGATCGCAATGTTGCCTTTGTCGGTGTAGACGATTCCTACGTCGCTGCGCAGGGCGTCGAGAGCGCCGGATTTGTTGGCGATGACGGTATCTTTGAGATCGCGCCCGATCCCGTTGTGGTCGCGCTGCTTTTTTAGGATTTCGAGCATGGCGGCGGAGGCTTGTTTGCTGATGAGTTCGCCGCGGTAGAGTTTTTCGAGCAGGGTGACCATTTCCTGTGGACTGCTGCGGCCGATGCCCCACTTCTTGTTTTCGGGTTTGGCTCCTTCGTCGGTGATGCCGCTGGGGGTGGGTTTTAGTCTGTTGCCGTCGCCGAGGATCTTGCGCATGACGCGGGTGTTTTTGAGGCCTAAATCGGCCATACGGGCGTTGACGGCGTTGCCTCCGATGAGGTTCAGGATCAGGTTTGTCGCTGTGTTATCGCTCAGGGTGATCATCAGCAGGATCATGTCCTGCAATTGCAATTGAGTTCCGTCCGAAAGATCCTGCACGATGCCGCTACCGGAAACCTTTTCTCCCGCTGTCACAATCATCAGTTCGTTGAGTTTGCGTTGGCCGGCGTTTGCTTCGGCGAAACATTCGATCATGATGGGCAGCTTGATGGTGCTGGCGGTGCGGACGGGCTGGTCGCCATCGAGGCTGTAGGTTTCGCCGGTGTCGAGATTTTTGGCGTAAAGACTTACTTTTCCTGCGAAGCCGGCGATTTTGGCTTTGATGGCTTGATCGAGGGCGGTATTGGTTTGGGCCGAAAGAAATGAAGCTGCAAAGAAAAAGGCGAAGGCACGGAGCATGGCGACATTATCGCCTGCTGACGCAGGGGTGGCGGGCCCAGATGAAGCGCATGGGCCAGTCGATATTGTCCTTGATGCCGATGCGGGGCGTTATTTCGATGTCGAAGTTGGGATGATCGTGCCACTGGCGGATGCGGAGCGTGCCTTTGGTGAGATCGGCTCCATAATGTTTGCGCTCGATGGCTAGCGCCTGGGTCAATTTGCCGGGGCCGTTGGCGAGGCCGGGAAGGAGTCCGCTGCTATATCGGCGCCTTTCGGCCATGATGGCTAGGCCGGTGAGAGGTTCGATGGCGCGGATGAGGACGCAGTGCGGTATGCCTTCTTTGGCGGCGACCACGTTCAGGCATTGGTGCATGCCGTAGATGAGGTAGACGTAGGCGTAACCGGGCGGCCCGAACATGATTCTGGTGCGCTCGGTCAGGCCGCGCGAAGCATGGGCGGCGACGTCGGTGAGGCCGAGGTAGGCTTCGGCTTCGACAATCATGCCGGCGGTTTTTCCGTGCAGAAGCACGCAGCCAAGCAAGGCTGGGGCAAGCTGGTCGGCGGGACGATCAAAGAAATCGCGCGCAAGCGGAACAGTGTGTTGCAACAACTGCCGTTGGTTCAGTTTGTCAGTGAGCGGCACTCAAAGTAAGCTAGAACATTAGCACGGCGGATGCGGAATGAGACTCTTTACGGCACTCGAACTTCCACCAGAAATTGTGGCACGACTTGAACGGCTGTTGGCAAGTCTGCGGCCGGAGGCGCTGATCAATTGGAGCCCTTTGGAGAACTTGCATATTACAACAAAGTTTATTGGCGAATGGCCCGAGCAGCGGCTGGACCAGTTGGATAAAGCGCTGGCAGCGCTGCGAGCGCGGGTGCCCTTTTCCGTGGAGATAAATGATTTAGGATGGTTTCCGAACGCGAACTCGCCAAAGGTTTTGTGGGCGGGCATTCATGGCGGCGAGAAACTGAATGAACTGGCGTCGGCTACGGAGGAGTGCCTGGTGGAGTTGGGCGTGGCGCGCGAAGGGCGGCCTTATACTTCGCATCTGACGTTAGCGCGAATAAAGAGTGCAACACCGTTACAGAAGCTGCGGTTGAAAGTGCAGGAGTTACAGGCGGTTAAATTGGGAGACTTCGTGGCGAGCGGATTTCATCTTTTCCAAAGCGAGCCGGGATCAACCGCCAGCCTGTATCGAAAACTGCGTGAATATCGCTTTGAGCAAACCACGTGAATCTGCCTGATAATTCGATTTTGATTGTTACGACCCTGGCCGCCTATCTGATTGGTGGTCTTCCTTTTGGCTATTGGTTCGTGCGGCTGACTTTAGGGGCCGATATACGCACGATGGGAAGCGGCAATATCGGCGCCACCAACGTGCAGCGGACGGCGGGCAGCAAGGCGGGGATCGCGGTGCTGCTGTTGGATGTGTTGAAAGGGTTCGTCGCCGTCTACCTGGCAGCGGTAGTGACACAGAACAACAGCGTGGCGCTTGCACTGGCGGGGGCGGCGGTGATGATTGGACACTGCTATCCGGTTTTCCTGAAATTTAAAGGCGGCAAGGCGGTGGCGTGTTTTGTGGGAGCTTTCGCTTATCTGACTCCGCTGCCGGTGCTGGGTGTTGTGGCGGTCTTTATTGTTACTGTGGCGTTCAGCAAGTTTGTCTCGCTGGGTTCGCTGGTTGGGTGCCTGGTGTTTCCGCCGTTTGTGTGGTTCTTCCAGCATCCGCCCACGCCCATTCTGGCGGCATCGTTATTTGCCGCGCTCTTAGTGGCTTATCGGCATAAGGGCAACATTGCGCGGCTGATGGCGGGAACGGAGAATGCGTTTTCTTTTAAGAGCAAGCCCAAAGGTACAAGCGCTTGAAGCAGTTGGCGGTGTTGGGAGCGGGCAGTTGGGGAACGGCTTTATCGATAGCTCTAACGCCGCGGTTCGAAGTGATTAGATTGTGGGGGCACGACCAGGCTCGGGCCGATGAGATGCAGTGGCAGCGGGAGAACAAGCGTTATCTGCCGGGATTCAGGCTGCCTTATCAAGTTACGGTTTCAAGCAGCTTGCCGGCAACGCTGGCGGAGTCCGATGCGATCTTGAGCGTGGTGCCGTCGCGGCATTTGCGGACGGTTTTGCAGGCAGCAGCTCCGCATGTTTCACGCGGGGTGCCGATTATCAGCGCGACCAAGGGCATTGAAGAGCGAACGCTGGCGCGCATGTCGCAGGTGATTGCCCAGTCGGTGAAAGGGCCGGAGCGGGTGGCGGTGTTGTCGGGGCCGACGTTCGCGAAGGAGATTGCGGCGGGCGAACCGGCGGCAGTGGTGATTGCGGCCGAACAGAGCGAGTTGGCGCAGGAGATTCAGCGGGCGTTCGCTACGCTGGCATTGCGGTTTTATGCGAGCCATGATGTGGTGGGAGTTGAGATTGGCGGGGCGTTGAAGAATGTGATTGCCATCGGCGCTGGCATTTGCCGGGGGCTGGGGCTGGGGAGCAATAGTGTCGCGGCGCTGGTGACGCGCGGGCTTGCGGAGATAACGCGGCTGGCACTCGTTATGGATGCTAGTCCAAGGACGTTGAGCGGGTTGACGGGATTGGGTGATCTGGTGTTGACCGCGACCGGCGATCTTTCGCGGAACCGGATGGTTGGGATGCTGCTGGGGCAGGGACAGCCGTTGAGCAGGATTCTGGCCGAAACGCCGATGATTGCGGAGGGCGTTTCCACCTGCCGGGCGGCGCATCATCTGGGACAGCGGTACGGAGTGGATTTGCCGATCATTCAGCGGATGTTCCAGGTGCTTTATGAGGATAAGGATCCGCGAACGGCGATTCGGGAGTTGATGGACCGGCCTTTGACTAGCGAGTGAGTTGGGTTTTCTTGTCGAGCCACATAAAGTAGCCGACGAGGGTTTTGCCGTCTAGAATTTTGCCGGTGCGAATCCAGTTGGCTAATTCGTCTTTGGGGAACCAGCGGATTTCGATGCGTTCGTCTTCCATGGGTTGTTGCGTGCCGGCGGTTAGTTTTTGAGCCAGGTAGATCGTCATTTTTTCGGCGACGTAGCCGGGGCTGGCCCAGTAGGAAACGAGTTCGGTCCATTGCTCGGCGTGGTAGCCGGTTTCTTCGCGGAGTTCGCGGCGGGCGGCTTCGAGGGCGTTTTCTCCTGGGTCGATGCGGCCGGCGGGCAGTTCCCAAAGGTCCTGTTCGGCGGGGAGGCGGAATTGTTTCACCAGGAGGATTTGGTCTGTGTCGTCTACGGCCATCATGACGGCGGAGCCCGGATGCTTGATGATGGAGCGGTGGATTTCGAAGCCGCTTGAGTCGGTGGCCACCTCGTCCACTACGGTGAAGAGCTTGTTTTTCAGAAGTTCGGTGGAAGAGATGATTTTCATGGCCATTTTCATTAGACCGCGGAAGGGAACGAAACAGTTGAACACCTGCGATGGCGGGAAAGCCGTTACAATATGGTCATGGAAACCGAGGCGATTGACTGGAGCGAATGTCCCATTGTCGAGTCGGTGCCTGGCCGCATGAACGGCAAGCCTGTCGTTAAGGGCACTCGTATGCCCGCGGATGGAGTTGTGGAAAACTTCGAGACAGGATCGCCTGTGTCGGAAATCGCGTGGAATTTCGGCCTTAAAGAAGAGGACATTCGCACGATCCTGAAGTACGCCGCGTCACACAGGGCAGCGCAGTTCGTTGAAAATCCTGCTTGACCAAAGTGCGCCGCGTAATCTGGTGCGGGCACTGCCTCGACATGAGGTTAAGCACACAGCGCAGTTGGGCTCTTCGCCGAAGAGCGAGATCTTTTGCTTGAAGCGTATCGAGTTTACCTTGGTACGGCCCTCCGTTTCCACGTATCGGCGAGCACGTTTTCGAAGGTCGTTGAGGTCGAGTCCTGAACCGTTTGTGGAGGGCATATACTCCGCCAGTGTACCCTCGGGAACGATGAGTTCTTCAGATCGTCGATCTACTGGCGCGGCAACCCGAGCGCCCGATAGTCAGGTCACTAGGCGACCAGAATAGCGCAACAGCTTACGGAGTTGCGGTGTGTGTATGCCTTCTGCGAACACCCTGAGATCGCCGGCTCCTGTGCGCGCGCTACGCTTGAGGCGGTGAGAACATTTAGTCCTTTAGCGCCGGTGTCGATTGCGCGGCCCATCATGCGGCAGACTTGGCGCGACCTTACGTTTTTGCATTGGCCTTATTCGGCTGAGGTGATTCGCAAGCTGATACCGCCGGAGTTGAGTCTCGATACGTTTGATGGCGTGGCTTGGGTGGCGTTGGCGCCTTTTGTGCTGGCTGGTGTGCGGCCCTTTGGGCTGCCTGCAACTCCGTGGATTTCTGAATTTCCTGAGACGAATGTTCGCACTTATGTGCTTGGTCCGGATGGTGAGCCGGGAGTTTGGTTCTTTACTTTGGAAGCGGA
>PLRJ01000094.1 GCA_003163855.1 Bryobacterales bacterium
CCTCAACTGCGAAAGTCGGGTTAAGGTCTATTCAAGTTGGTTCCAATACAAAGTCCGGTTCCTATTAGTAGAGCTTGGCAATTGAATGAGCACTATGAAACTATCCTGATAAATGGCGCCGACATTACCGATCACGCCAAGCAACTGGCCTGATGGGCCAACACCCGTCACAGTGGACAGTTGCGAGATCAGACTGACGACGCCGTCCAGGGATTGGAAAGCGCCATTGGCATTAAAAACGATTTCGCCTGACGAGTTCGCATTTGTGAATTGGGGGATTAACCTCCGCAAGAGGTATCCTGGCGACAAATGCCGCAGGTCCGTTCGGAAATGAGAATTCAAAAACCGAATATCGCGCGGAGGTGCTCGCTACATATCCGAAGACCTCGCCCGTGGGGCTGATGGTAGTTATGGTGGCTGAGGAGGGATTGGAATAGGCGGGTGGAAGCTGGATGGGGGACGTGGTCAGTTGGCCGCTGCTGATCACATATTCAAAGATGTTTGAGCCGCAGGCGCCGTAGATGATGCCGGAATCGTTGATCGCCAGGGCGCTTGTTGCTTGAGAATTCGTGCAATTGATCGTAGTAAAGGCGCCGTTCTGATACAGAAAGCCGTGCGTGCCTGTGGAGTCCTGATAGTATCCGACAATTTGGCCGGCGGTACTAATGGCCATCGGCCTCGTGGAAAAGGCGTTGGGAACATTCAGGGTGGTTATGTTGTAACCGCCGGTGGTGGTTGCTGCCGAGGCCGGCAGGAGACAGGCTGGTAGCAAGAGCGCCGCGGTCAAGAATAGTTGTAACTTCACTGTCAAATCCCTAGAGAATCGGGGTGGCATCAGGAGGGTGCCACTGCAATTAGTTAGTCTCTGTTAGTTGGTCGAAGGAAGTAACACGTAAGTTTACTGTTAAAGCAAGGATCACGGGCCTGCTGCGTTTGCATCTGTTGCGATCAGGTCTGGCATGTGACTACCATGCGAGACGAGAAGATCGATTTCGGGTCGGATAGGAAGGTCAGTTTGAGCGACGTATACGATCGCATCCGCTGCATAGCAAAAGCCCCGATGAGCAGACTTGCTGCTTGCCGGGGCTTGTCGTTTCAAATCTACTCTAGGAATTAACGGCGTCCGCCGCCACCACCGCGGCCACTGAATCCGCCACGGGCGCCGCCGCCGGAGAAGCTGCGCGCACCCGCCGCATAACCTCCCCGCACACCGCCGGCGTAACCGCGCGGGTAGGCGTAGCCACCGCCGCGATATCCATAAGCTCCGTAACCACCGCGAGATGGATAGTATCCGCGGTAATAGCCGCCATAGAACCCTGGATAGCCGTAGTAACCGTAGTAGCCGCCATAGTATGGATAACTATAAGCGTACGGATAAGCCGAATAGCAGTAGGGATTGGTATATGGATCGCAAGCGTACGGAGCTGCGTACGCGTACGGATAAGCGGGTGCAACCGTCACTCCGAATCCGACCTGAGCGTGAGCAGGCTTGGGACCTGCGAAGAAAAGCATTGCGGCTGCAAAGAGCCATAAAATCGCAGAGCGTTTGACCATTTTCGAACCTTTACAGTACTTAGACGTAGCGAATGGCCAGATAGCTTCGGAAGTCGGAGTGCTGGAAACAGGTTACTATTTTGTATGGATGAAGCGGAACGGTTTGTGCGCGATGCGATGTTGTTTACTGGATTGCTGCCGAAGGCTGACAGGAAACGACGCGCTTATGAGTTCACGCGGGGCGCTGCGCGTCGCTTGCGCAGACTTTTAGTTGGGGGACGGCGGCGGAATGAGGATGACGATCCCTACAGTTATGTTGGAGCGCCTTTAAAGCCGAAGACGCCGCATTTAAAGTCGGCCATGCGGTTGCCGCTGCCGTAAGAAGACTTTCAGGCTCGCAGATACGCGGTCTTGTGGAAGCCGAAGTTCCAGAGAAGACTAGCGGCGAAACAGCCGAGTTCGGCGGTGCGGCAAACGACGCAGAGAGATGTCTCGGTTGGCATGCCGTCGAGCGAGGAACGCAGTTCATTCAAGTTAAAAGCCAATGAATCTTTGGGAGAGCCAGCTACCGGTTCGCCGTTATCGCGAACTTCGATGGCTACGGTGTTCCAGGCGGCGCAGCGAACCGCTAAGGTCTCGGCAGTGACTATTTCTAGCGTGCCCAACTCACTCCGCAGCGTCTGCCACTCATCAAGTGCGTCGGGGCTGAACCAGCCTTCCAGGTTGGCAGTGGGCCCGAAGCAGATGCTCTCGCTGCACATTTCAAGTTGTTGCAGGCTATCGGCCAGCAAATAGACGCTGCGGTGGTCGAAAAGACCACTGGCGCGGGCGGCGATCAAACACTCCAGGCTCGGAATGCTGTAGCTGCCGGGAACAAAACCAGCGCCAAAAGCAGAGGCGTTGCGCAGATCGATCAGTCTGGTTTGGCGGTGGTCTTTACCGCTCAACCCAGGCATGGGTGGGATGGATAGCTCGGCGATTAGACCTTTAACCCGTTTGTCTTTGCGACCAAATGATATAAGCATTGAGCCCTCTCAGGTGATACGTAATAGGAGTAGCCAAAAGACCTATATTTCTCAGATTAGGATGGAAATGTCGGCTATTTAATGCTAATTAGTGGATTTTAGCTACCGCTTTTCGCTGGCGTTGCCGTAACTGTGCGGACTACAATTCGGGTAATGTTTACTGGGGTTTTGGGCTTGTCGTTAGCCTCGTCGCGCGGTACCAGGCTGATGGCATTAGCTACATCCTGCCCTGAAACTACTTCGCCAAAAATCGAAAAAGTCCCATTTAAATGCTCCGCTGGTCCCACTGTAATAAAGAACTGGCAGCCGTTAGTGTTGGGGCCGGAGTTCGCCATGGCCAGGACGCCGGGCTTACTGAAATTGAGGTCGGGACTGATTTCGTCGGGGATTTTGTAGCCGGGTTCGCCGGTACCGTCGCCGCGCGGATCGCCGCCCTGGATCATAAAGTCGGGTATCACGCGATGGAAAGTTGTGCCCGTATAGAGCGGAACGCGTTTTGTCCGGCCGGTTTTCGGGTCGGTCCAGGGCTTGGTGCCCATAGCCAACCCCTTGAAGTTGGCGACGATCTTGGGAGCTTTGTCGGGGAAAAGACGGCAGACTATGTTACCCATCGAGGTGTAAATGATGGCGTATTCGCCCGGCTCGGTGGGAAGTTCAACGGCGGGGAGCACCGGGGGGGCTGGTTTTGCAGATGGTTTGGGAGATTTTGGACCCGTTTGCGGGCCGGCGAAAACGGAGGCTGACAGGGCTATCGTTAGCGCGAATGTGAAGATTCGATGCATTTAATCGAAAGTATAGCCGGGGTCGGCCGCATTTCTTACAATTATGGACGGTATCAAGAAATTATGAAGTTCCTGCTGGTAACGGCGTTGTTCTGCGCCATCGTTTTTTCTGTCGGTTGCTCACAGAGCCCGGAAAAGCTGCTCGCCACCGCTAACAAGTATCACGACAACAAGAAGTACGAAGAGGCCTCCATTCTTTATCAGAAGATTTTGGTGAAGGATAAGACCAATGCCGAAGCATACTACCGCGAAGGCTTGAACCTGCTCGATCAGGGGAAGGTCAGGGAGGCGGTGGGATATCTGCGGCGCGCGGTGGATCTGCAGCCGGCCAATACCGATGCCGAGACCAAGCTGGCTGAAATTTACCTGACTGCGTACGCGCAGGATCCGAAGCGCAACAAATCCCTGATGCCGGACGTGCGGGACCTGGATAGTAAGATCTTGCAGCGCGATCCGAATTCGTACAACGGGCTGCGGCTGGAAGCGCTGATCGCACTGAGCGAAAAGGACTCCGATAAAGCCCTGCAGATCTTCGATAAAGCGAACAAGGTGAAGCCGTATTCGCGGGACTTGGTCGGCTGGTACGCGGAAACACTTATGCAGGCGGGCAAAGACGATCAGGGAGTCGCGCTGCTGAAGGACATGCTGGCGCACGATAAGGCATGGGATCAGGGTTACGATTTTCTCTTCGTCAGGTATGCGCGCGCGGGTCAAAAAGATAAAGCCGAGCAGGTGCTGCGCGACCGCGTGGCCAACCACCCTTCCGCGGTTGGATATGAGAATTTGGCGAATTTTCTGCTTGGCAACAACCAGTACGATCAGGCGCAGCAGGTAATCAAGAAAGTACTGGACGACAAGAAGTCTTTTCCGAATGGTCAGATGCTGATGGGCGACTTTTACGTGCGCGCCAAGAAGCCGGAGCTGGCGCTGGCCGCTTATCAGCAGGGCGAGAAAGACGATCCTGCGGATGACTTGAAGTACAAGGAACGAATTGTGGCGTTGCAGGCCTCTTCGAACCATCCTGATCAGGCGCTGCAATTGGCAAAGGAACTGGTGGATAAAAATCCAAAGGACGGTTCGGCGGCTGAGATGTATGCGCAGATCCTGATGCAGACTGGCACACGCGGCAGTGTGACGAAGACGCTGGATGATGTAAAGAAACTGGTGCAGGCAAATCCGGGCGATGCCGTTCTCCACCTTGATCTCTGCCGGGTTTACATGGCGATGAACGATCGCGAGAAGGCNNTGCTGGCGCGCCTTTATGAAGATCGCGGCGACCACGGCAAAGCATTGGAAGAAGCTGGCTTGGTGCTGGCGGTGCAGCCGGGCAATGGAGACGCCATTCTGGTGAAGGATCGGGCACTTGTTGCCACTAATCAGGCGGACAAAGCACAGCCGGAACTCGAAGGACTGATCAAGCGTTTTCCCAACTTGATTGAGGCGCACCTGATTTTGGCTGATCTGTATGCAGGGCAGCGCCAATACGACAAGGCGACGGCGGAGTTTGAGGCTGTCAGCAAGATAGCGCCGCAGGATCCACGAGGCTTCCTCGGCCTGCAGACGATTAAACTTGCTACCGGCAAGTCGGCTGAAGCGATTAAGAATATGCAGGATCTGGTGGATAAGAATCCGGGGAACATAACCACCCGCTATCAACTTGCGAATTTCCAGGCGGCGGCTTCAGGTCTGCAGAAGGGCAACATAGCTGCGGCAAAGCAGCTATTAGAGAGCGCTGAAGAGAACTATAAAGAGATTCTTAAAACCAGCGCCAACTCGGTAGAAGTGTGGCTTCATCTTGGGGCTGTGCAACAGCAGCTTGGCCAAACCGACGCGGCTTTAGCCTCGTTTGAGCAAGCGGCCAACGCCGACCCCAAGAGCCGGGACGCGTTCCTGAATGAGGCCATGCTGCTGGAAAGACTGAACAGGAAAAAGGAAGCTACCGATGCTTACAACAAGGTGCTGAACCTGGACCCGGACAACGCCCTGGTGTTGAACAACCTGGCCTATATGTCGGCCGATCTGGGAACCAACCTGGACCAGGCGCAGACGTACGCCGAGCGCGCCAAGAAGAAGGCTCCGAATAATGCCGATGTTGCCGACACGCTGGGCTACGTCTACCTGCAGAAGAATTTGAATGTGCAGGCGCTACAGATCTTCCGGCAGAACGTGCAGGATCATCCTGAAGTCTCTTCGTTCCACTTGCATCTGGCCATGGCTCTGCTGAAACAGGGGGACAAGCAGGGGGCCAAAGCGGAAGCGTCCAAGGCTTTGCAGACGGCCTCGGCCCCCGATCTGCAGAACAAGATCAAAACGTTTGTGAATCAGATCGGCTGACGCCACGTGAGTTCTTTTGCGGCGCTGGCAGAGTGGCGCGACAAGTACCCGTCGCTAGGGTACGTAGCGCCTTTTGCGGTTGTGATTCTATTCATCGCGATTACGCCTTATGTGCCGCTGGCGGCATTCTGGCTATGGCCGGTGCAGGTTCTGGTGGGTCTCTTGGTTTGTTTCTTGAGCTGGCCGGAGGAGTTATCGATGCGGCCGGCCTTTGCGTTGACCAGTCTTGCCATTGGACTTGCGGTGTTCGCGATTTGGGTTGCGCCGGATGTGTTGGTGCCGGGTTATCGCGGCGGGATCCTGTTTTCGAACGGCATTGTGGGCCAGCCGCACTCATCACTTCCGCTTGAGGCGCAGCGTAGTTTTTGGGTCCTCGCCTGGCGCATGGCTCGCGCCACTGTCGTGGTGCCTATTGCGGAAGAACTGTTCTGGCGTGGCTGGATGATGCGGTGGCTTATCAATCCGAACTTTCAAAACGTGCGTCTGGGAACTTATGCGCCACTGGCTTTCTCGCTGACGGCGCTGCTGTTCGCCTCTGAGCACGGGCCTTATTGGGACGTGGGTTTGATCACCGGCATCATCTACAACTGGTGGATGGTTCGGTCCAGAAATGTTGCCGACTGCATTCTGATGCACGCCGCCACAAACTTCGTTTTGAGTGTGTACGTACTAGAGACGGGCAACTGGCAGTACTGGATGTAGGCGTAACCAAGCGGGCGAAATTCCATCTATGTTCCTGATATGCCTTGCATCCTTGCCATCCTGGCGGTGGCGTTTCCGCGCGTCGTGATTGTGCTTCTGTGGCTCTTCACGACATTCTTTCAAGGCGTTTACCACGGGATCATCATTCCCATACTGGGCTTTTTGTTTCTGCCACTAACGCTGATCGTCTACACCTACACAACTAAAACCTATGGGCATTTGGGCACTCCGCAGTTAATCGCCATTGCTATCGCGCTCATAATCGATTTGGGTCTTGTCAGCGGAAGCTCGTTTAGCCGCCGCTCCTCAGTGAGAGGAAACGTTTAATAAGCAACTAGCCTTCTGTGGCTTTGTTCCGCACTTTTAGCGCCGTTATCCAGGGCATAGACGCGCATGTTATTGACGTCGAAGTGGATATGTATCCGGCCGGCACCACCCGCGACTTTGTCACGGTAGGCATGCCGGATGCTGCGGTGAGAGAGAGCCGCGAGCGCATCAAGTCTGCGATGCAGAACTCGGGCTTCGGCTTTCCCAGTAAGTCCGTGACCATCAATCTGGCGCCGGCCAACCTTCGGAAGGAGGGTGCAGGATTCGATTTGCCCATGGCGACCGCCATTCTTGGCGCCATGGGCACGGTGCGCAAGTCGGACGAGTACATGATTGTGGGCGAGCTATCGCTGGACGGCAGCTTGCGTCCGGTACGCGGAGCTCTTTCGATCGCGGTTTGTGCCGCCAAGCGCGGCATCAAGAATTTGTTGCTGCCGTTTGAGAACGCGCTGGAAGCGGCCGTGGCGGAGGACATCAATGTGTTCGGGCTGAGGCATTTATCGGAAGTGGTTCATTTCCTCAATCAACCTGAGACCCTGAGTCCCACCGTCGCCAAAGTTCCCGAGTTGCAAGAGGCGGCAGTGAACTTTCCTGATTTTGCGGATGTGCGCGGTCAAACCATGGCAAAACGCGCGCTGGAAGTGGCGGCGGCCGGGAACCACAACGTACTTTTAATAGGGCCGCCGGGTTCGGGGAAAACGATGCTGGCGCGGCGGGTGGCCGGGATTTTGCCCGCGCTGACTTTTCGTGAAGCGCTGGAGGCCACGCAGATTCACGGCGTAGCGGGAGTGCTGCCGCCGGGGATCGGTGTGTTGCGGCAGCGGCCGTTTCGCTCGCCTCACCATACGATTTCGGACGCGGGTCTGATTGGCGGCGGCAGCGGTAGCCCGCGCCCGGGTGAAGCGAGTTTGGCGCATCAGGGCGTGCTGTTTCTGGATGAGCTGCCGGAGTTCCCGCGCGGTGTGCTGGAACAACTCCGCCAGCCGTTGGAAGAAGGCGCGGTGACGCTGGCCCGTAGCAATGGCACGCTGACGTTTCCGGCGCGGCTAATGCTGGTGGCGGCGATGAATCCTTGCCCATGTGGTTACTACGGCGATGCGGCGCGCGAATGCCGCTGCACGCCGGGAATTATTCAACGGTATCTGGCGAAAGTAAGCGGTCCGCTGCTGGATCGGATCGATCTTCACATTGAGGTTCCGGCGGTTCCCTATAAAGAACTGCGCGGGCAAAGCACAGGCACTTCGACGTCGGCCGAGATTCGCGCGCGCGTGGAAGCGGCACGCGAGATACAGCGCCAGCGTGGCTTTTACAACGCGCAGATACCTCCGTCGCAGCTGCGGATTCTGAGCGCGCTGGATGAAGCAGGTGAAAAGACGTTAGAGATGGCGGTGCGGCGGATGAATTTATCGGCGCGCGCGCATGACCGGATGTTGCGGGTGGCGCGGACGATTGCGGATTTGGATCATTGTGCGGCGGTTTCGACGAAGCATCTGGCGGAGGCGGTGCAGTTTCGGAATTTAGACCGGAATTATTGGAATTAGGTTTTGAGGTGAAGATGCCTGTTGTCGAAGTAGCGCCGATAGAACTGGTGGAAAGCCGGATCCTGGTAATCCGTGCGCGGAAGGTTTTGCTGGATTCGGACTTGGCGGCTTTGTATCAGGTCACGACCGGCAACCTGAACAAGGCGGTAAAGAGGAACCAGGAGCGTTTTCCCGAGGATTTCATGTTCCGGCTCAGCCGCGAGGAGACTGAAAGTTTGATCTTCCAAAATGGAATACCAAACGGGCGACGTGGGGGAACTCGTTTCCTACCCTATGCCTTCACTGAACAGGGAGTAGCCATGCTCTCTGGCGTTCTGACGAGCAAACGTGCCGTCGAGGTGAATGTGGCGATTATGAGGACGTTTGTTCGTCTTCGCCAACTCTTGGCCAGCCACGAAGAACTCGCCCGGCGGTTGGACCAGCTCGAATGGCGGCAGAGTGAGCAGAACGGGCGGGTTCAGTATGTCTTCGAAACGATTCAGCAACTGATTGAAGCACCGGAGGCCGAGCCGATGCCAGCGGAAACGAAGCGCAGCATCGGGTTTCCGACTTCGGAATCAGCCGGCTGTGCGTAAATAAGTCTGGTACGTTTCGTCGCCGATAAAGGCGAAGGGCCGTAGACGAAGCGGTGCGGCTGGCCCTTCCAGGGTCCAGTCCTGTCCATCGGCCATCTTTAATTGTGTTTTGGTGGCCTTGATTTTTGGTTGTTCGTCGGCAATGGCGAACAGAACCTGAGGACCGCGGACGATTGCTACCTGATCTTTATTCTGCGCGTCTACTGGTTCCAGACGCACAGTTTGATCCACTTCCAGTTGCACCAGGTCGCCGTCCTTCCAGGTTCGCTTCAGCGGGAAGAATGTTCCGCCGAGCAGCGACTGTAGGATGCGCTTGCCGTTGACCGAAACAGAGTTGTTGCTTCCCGCCCAGGCGGGTACCCGGAAGTTCAACGAGAACTCCGCCGGTTTCGATACGCCGACTTTAAACGTCATCAGGCTCTCGCGGGGGTAGGAGGTCTGCTGTTCTAAGCGGCAGCGAACTCCGGCGCTGGTCCAATGCAGCACTGAAGGCACATACAGATTCACATACACGCCATCTGGGCTTTGAAAGTAGGCGCTGATAACATAATCGGCCGTCACTTGCGGCAGCGTTCCCGAGCAGCAGGGCCAGCGCCCGTCACGATCCCATAGGTACGTTGCTCCTTCTATGACGCGGCGGTAGGTTTTGTTGGCTGAATGATGGTAATCCGAATAGTAGAAACTGGAGCCGTCTTCCTGCACGGGTTTGGCGCCGAGAACGG
The DNA here is from genome assembly GCA_003163855.1 of Bryobacterales bacterium. GTDB lineage: Bacteria > Acidobacteriota > Terriglobia > Bryobacterales > Bryobacteraceae > Bog-105. The sequence goes on from PLRJ01000094.1 coordinate 9,503, forward strand.
TGTTGTAAAGCACGCGTTCCATGCTGTCGCCATAGCGCGGATCGCGTGTCAGCGTTAGCAGGTAGCGCATTACTTTGAAGTGCGCGTACGCTCCACAGGGCGTTTCGAAGCTGCGATGCGTCTCAGTTAAGCTCGCGCCCAATTTGCCTTTTCCTGGTTCCACGAAGGCTTCGTTCGGTCCCCAGCCTCCGGTTGCGAAGCTCTGGTCCTTCCAGATCATTTCCACCGCGTTGTTCACCGCGTGCAGATACTTCGTGTCGCCCAGCTTCAGGTAGCCCTGCATGCCTGAACTGAGTGCATTCACGTGGCTGTAGGCGTGCAAGCCGGGCAACACGTTCTCGCCTCGCGAGAGCGGGTCGAAAAATGTCTTATCCAGCAGGTAGCGCTTGCCCATGTCGAAGTACAGACGATCGCCGGTGCGTTCGTAAGCCAGGAACAGATTTTCGGCCAGAGTGTAGGTTTCGTCCCAGGTGTAAGTTTCGTCCTTGTGCGGGCGCTCGTTTTGCTCTTGTGAGGTGAGCGCTCGTTCGGCCATGTGGGGGCGCGCGGCTAGCGTGGTGGCGTAGAGGACGTCCAGCGCCTGCTTGTCGCCCGCCCAGGAGTGCGCGTCAATCAGCATGCAGACCAATTTGTCGTAAGTGTAGGCGGGGTAGCGCAGGTCGACGAAGAATTTGCCGCCCGGATCGAGGGTCTGCGAGTAGCCTTGCACCAGGCGTTTGACTTTGTCGCTGGTTTCGACGGAACCAGTTGCGGCGGCGAAGCGCGCCAAGGCGGAGACGTATTGACCGAAATGCGCGCCGGGGCAGAAATCGTCGTACCAGCCGCCCATGTCGGGACCAGGGGCAGGAAGCCCGGTGCGCTGGCGGTAGATTTTCAGCAGGCGGTCTTCGCTCAGGTTCAGGAAGAAGTGATGATTTTCATCGAATTGGCGCTTGAGCGGGCCGTCGAGCAGGGTGACGGAACCGTAGCTGAATGTGGTGAGAGGACCAAGGGCGATTTCAGACCGCGCAGCGGCGATGGCCGTTGCTGCGGTTGCGGTTTGTAGAAAAGCTCTTCGTGTGAAACCTGGCAAACCTCACCGGCTTTCTAAAGCCGAACTAGCGGCCGAAAAACTTGGAGTTCTTTTCGGTAAATTCGGACCACTTTTCGGGCAGATCGTCGGCGGCGAAGATGGCGGAAACCGGGCAAACCGGCACGCATGCGCCGCAATCGATGCATTCAACCGGGTCGATGTAAAGCATTTCAACTTCGTTGAACTTCGCCTCGTCTTTCTTAGGGTGGATGCAATCTACCGGGCATGCATCCACACATGCAGAGTCCTTAGTTCCGATGCAGGGTTCTGCGATTACGTACGCCATTTTCTTCTATTCGTTTTCCTGTCTTCGAGCTTGCCCAACCTTTAGGATTATCACAGCAGCATTGCTGCCGCCAATCTCCGTTCAGCGAGTGGTAAGTTTTTGCCGTTCAATCGAGAGCACTGGGCAATTTTGGGACTTTCCTATTGCAGGGAGATTGCACTCGTACAATGGATTCGATGAGTCAGAAGGTTAGAAAAGCGGTTTTTCCCGCTGCCGGTTTGGGAACCCGTTTCCTGCCAGCCACGAAAGCATCGCCCAAGGAGATGCTTTGCTTAGTTGATAAGCCGCTAATTCAGTATGGGGTGGAAGAAGCGGTCAACTCTGGCATTCAGAACGTGATTATCGTGACTGGACGGGGAAAATCGTCCATGGAAGACCACTTCGACGTCAGCTACGAACTAGAGCAACTACTAGCTTCGAAGAAAAAGACGGAAATGCGGAGGCTGGTGCGGGCGATTTCCGAACTAGCCGAGATTTCGTATATCCGGCAGAAAGAAGCTCTTGGTCTTGGACATGCCGTTCATCGCGCCAAAGACCTGGTCGGCAATGAATCGTTTGCGGTGGTTTTGTCGGACGATATTATTGCGTCGAAAACGCCTTGTATACAGCAACTGGTGGACGTACACGATACTTATGGGGCATCGGTGCTGGCGCTGATGGAGGTTCCAAAGGATCAGATCTCGGCGTATGGCGTGGTGGAGGCCGAGCCGGTGGAAGACAGTGCCCGTCCGGACAGCCTGTTCCGCATTCGGAATATGGTGGAGAAGCCAAAGGCCGAAGATGCGCCGTCGAACCTGGCCATTATCGGGCGCTATGTTCTTACTTCCGACATTTTCGCGAGCGTGGAATCAATAGAGCCGGGAGCGGGCGGCGAGATACAACTGACCGACGCGATGAAGCACATGATGCAAAACAGACCCATCTACGGTTTGAAATTTGAAGGCAAGCGCTACGATGCGGGAGATAAAGCAGGATTTTTGAAGGCGACGGTGGAGTTCGCGCTGGAGCGTCAGGATCTTGGGCCGCAGTTTCGCGAGTATCTAAAGGGCCTCGCCCTTTAGCCCGGCTGTGCGATTTCTCCTTGGTATTGCCGCTTTGTTCAGCTTTAGCCTCGGTTCGGTGGGGCAGTCGATTCCGCCCAGTTACGGACAGCCGGTCCCGTCGAAGGTTGTGCTTTACATTCAAAACGCGTTGAAGCAGGGTGATTTGGCGAATGCCCAGGCGATGGCGGCGCAATATCGCAAGCTTTATGGGGACACGCCGGATGCACTGGAAGCTCTTTCTTGGGTGGCGCGCGGAGAGGCTGCGGCGGGTCAGCGCGATAAAGCAACCGCCGATGCCGAAGAGGTTGAGCAGAGCGCCCGGCGTTTGGTGGCAACGCGATCGCTTGACGCTGAGCCGCATCTGCCGCTGGCTTTAGGCGCATCGTACGAGGTGCAGGCCGAGATGCTGTTCGCCGCAGGACGCCGCAGCGAAGCGCTGCAGTTGCTCGAAAGCGCCGAGCATACGTGGCGCGGCACTTCTATCGTGGGACGGCTGCAGAAGAATATCCTGCTGATGACTTTGGTGGGTCATCCTCTGCCGGCGATTCAGGCGGCGGATTGGCTTGGCAAGAAACCGCCTCCAGCTTCGGCCTGGCGCGGCAAGGTGGTGCTGCTTTTCTTCTGGGCGCACTGGTGTTCCGACTGTAAAGCGGATTCGCCCGTCATCGCCAGCCTGGCGCGCGAACTGGAACCGAAGGGTCTGGTGGTGATTGCTCCCACTCGTCTTTATGGCTACACGGCGGAAGCGGACAATGTTTCACCCGCGATAGAAAAACCGTTCGTGGCGAAAGTGTTTGAGAAGTACTACTCCGATATTGCGAACGCTCCGGTTCCGCTGGACACATCGAACTTTGACCGTTTTGGCGTGAGCACAACGCCCACCATCGTGGTGGCGGATAAGGCCGGCATCGTCAGGCTGTATCATCCGGGGGCGATGAATGAGAAAGCGCTGCGTGCCGTGATTGTTCCGCTGCTGGCGCATTAGTTAGGCGATAATCTGAGCATGAAGATGCGTCTCGCGTTGCTCGCCCTTATTCTGTTTTTTTGTTTAACCGTCATTCCAGCGCGTCCCATGGCCAAGGACCCACAAACTACTATCAGCGTCGTGGTTCAGAACGAACATGAGAAACCAGTAGCAAATGCGGCTGTCATCCTCGATTTTCTGGGTAGCCGGCAGGTGATGAAGCTTGGCATGAAAAAAGCAATTCACTGGGAAGTTCACACCAACCAGGAAGGGAAAGCGCACTTCCCCCCGGTGCCGGAAGGCACGGTGCAATTGCAGATCATCACCAAGACGTATCAGACCTACGGCGAGAAGATCGACGTCGAAGGGCCGGAGAAGGTGATGAATATAACGCTGCATCCGCCGCAAAGCCAGTACAGCGCGCATCCGCCCCTGAAGCCGAAAGAAGAGCCGAAGCAGTAACGATTATTTCGAGCGATCAAGGGCGACGAGTTCGATTTCGATGCCGACATCGCGTGGCAGGCGCGCCACTTCCACCGTGGTTCGAGCAGGCGGATTGGACGGGAAATAGCTGCCGTACATTTCATTCATGGCGGCAAAGTTGTTCATATCCTTTAGAAACACGGTGGTCTTGACGACGTCTTCCAGCGT
>PLRJ01000229.1 GCA_003163855.1 Bryobacterales bacterium
ATCCGCGAAGGCGGACGCACGGTGGGCGCCGGTACTGTGAGTGAGATTGTTTCGTAAGTAAGGTTATAAAGAGAAAATGCCACGTGAAATTATTCAGTTCCAGTGCGGTGAATGCAAAAACCGGAACTACAGCAAGACGAAAAACAAGCGGACTACGACCGAGCGGATTGAACTGAAGAAGTTCTGCCCCTTCTGCCGTAAGCATCAGCCGCATCGCGAAACAAAGTAGGCTTTAAAGTGGGAAGCGCTGCCATCGTCAAACGGCGGCTTGGCGCTTTCTGCTAGTCTGTTTAAGGACCAGCTCACATCCTTTGAAGGGGCATAGGCTAACGGTAAACCAGCGGTCTCCAAAACCGCCTTTGGGGGTTCAAATCCCTCTGCCCCTGCCAAATATCTGCGCGCGTTGCTCTTCACTCCGAATTAGCGCCAAGGCGGATAGTAAGCAAAATCGCAAGTTTGAGTGCAGTTTTGATTGTTTAGTTTTTTGTTAGGTGTTTATGGAAGCGACTAAAGCGGTTGGCTGGCCGGAACAGACCAAGAATTATATCGACGAATTGAAAGCGGAGATGCGCCGTGTCACGTGGCCAAGCTGGCCGCAGGTCCGCGCCACTACGGGCGTCGTCATAGCTGCCGTCTTTCTTTTTGCCGCCTATTTCTTTGTCGTGGATGCTGCGGTGAACGCCGCTATTAACAAGTTGATCAACAGCTTGACACATCGCTAAACGAGGTCAAGAGAATGGCAGACGACAAAGTGGATAATGAGCTCGAACACACGCTTGTAGAGCACGAGCAGTTCGATAACGGCGTGGATGTTCTGGAAGAGGATGAGGGCGTTGACCTGTCCGAAATTCATGCCGCCGCGATCCCGGTGGAAGCTACGCCTGAGCCTGCAGATCACGCTCCCGCCCCTGATGCCGATCCTGGTGTTCCCGTCGATCCCGCCACCACTAAGCATTGGTACATCATTCACGCTTACTCCGGTTTCGAACAAAAGGTAGCTGAATCACTAAAGACCCGTTCCCAGGCGTTCGGTTTCTTTGACAGGCTTGGCCAGATCCTCATTCCCACCGAAGAAGTGGTTGAACTGCGCAACGGCAAAAAAGTCACCAGCAAGCGCCTTCTCTATCCCGGTTATGTTCTGGTCGAGATGGAGATGGATGATGAACTCTGGCACGCGGTGAAGTCGACGCCCCGCGTTACCGGCTTTGTCGGCGGTGGCACCAAACCGGTGCCGCTCACTGCCGACGAAGTGAACTCGGTCCTCTATCGGCAGGCGTCCAGTTCGGAACGTCCGCGTCCCAAGACAACCTTCCAGAAGAGCGATACAGTCAAGATCGTTGACGGACCCTTCACGAATTTCTCCGGCAAAGTGGATGAGGTCAATCCTGAGCGCAACACGCTGCGCGTGATGGTCACCATCTTTGGCCGCTCTACGCCTGTGGAACTCGACTTCCTCCAGGTAGAAAAAATTTAACATTACAAGATTGAATAGAAGAAAGAATTAAGACATGGCAAAGAAAGTAACTGGTGAAGTAAAGCTTCAAATTCCGGCAGGCAAGGCCACTCCTGCTCCTCCCGTCGGTACGGCTCTTGGTCCTCAGGGCGTCAACATTATGGAGTTCTGCAAGGCCTTCAACGCCAAGACCTCTGCCAAAGACCAGGAAGGCCTCATCATCCCGGTTGTCATCACCATCTACTCCGATCGCTCCTTCACCTTCATCACGAAAACGCCGCCCGTTGCAATCCTTGTCAAGCGCGCGGTAAATCTCGCCAAGGGTTCTGCCGAACCAAATAAAACCAAGGTCGGCAAGATCACCATGAAGCAGGTGGAAGAGATCGCCAAAATAAAGATGCCTGATCTTAATTCCTTCACCATCGAGTCTGCTATCGAACAAGTGAAGGGCGCATGCAAAAGCATGGGCGTTGATGTCGTCTAGCACTTAGTCCTCTTACAACATTTATCTAAGCGGCTGTTTCGAACTGAAACAGCCGCTTTTGTTTTTTCAGCTCCACACGAAATTTCTTAATGGGTTCGGCTTATTGTGTTCTGAGAGATTGTTCGCTATGCTCTCACTAGTAAGTAGTTGGCCGCGTCTGCGCCGAATGCTTACATCCTCTCCGTACTTAGCTGCCCCTGTCCGGCACCTATAACCCCTAGTCAACGTCCGACCGCAAAATCCTGGGCTAGAGCATCGCCTCTACTCCGAAACCGGTGCTTCGTTAGCGCCCCCTTTAGCAAAATCCAAAGGAGACAACAAATGAAGCAAAATATTCTCAAAACCGTAACAATCGCAAGTGCATTGATGATTTCCGGAGCTGCCTTTTCGGCTTCCGCCGGTGAAAGGTTGCGTGTTAACGTGCCTTTCTCATTCATGGTTGGCAACACTCAGTTTGCCGCTGGCGACTACCGCATTGAACAGGCCGATAACGGAGTCCTGACAGTTAAGGGTGCAAAGACGTCTGCCATGATTCTTACCACTCCCTCCGATGTGGCGAAGATTGGCACCACCGGCTTGTACTTCACAAACAGCAACAGCCACGCCTATTTGACTTCGGTTCAGGTCGAAGGCACTCCGGCGCGCGAGCTTCCCAGCAACACAACCGTTAAGGTGACAATGGCTAGCGCCAAGTAAGTCGACTTAGCAACCCATTACAACCCACTTACTCTTATTTGTAAGTGAAGTTACTCTGAAGATACAGCCGTTAAGCGTCTGCCCCGTCAGCAGACCTTAACGGCTTTGTGGTTTTCCTAGCTCTTCTTCTACCCGAAGCCGAAAAGCCTCTAGAGGGACACTCCGGGCTAGCCGTCCGCCAAACCACCCAAGTCCGGACAGCAGGCGTGTCCCCTACAGCAAAGCTCCTAGCTCCTCTACCCGAAACCGAAATGCCTCTCGGGGACACTCCGGGCTAGCCATCCGCCAAACCACCCAAGTCCGGACAGCAGGCGTGTCCCCTACAGCAAAGTTCCTAGCTCCTCTACCCAAAACCGAAAAGCCTCTCGGGGACACTCCGGGCTAGCCGTCCGCCAAACCACCCAAGTCCGGACAGCAGGCGTGTCCCCTACCGAAAAGCCCTACCTTTGCTCGGGCCGTCCGATTGTGACAAATAGTGATCGTGCGCGCTGGTTCCATCGGCGGCCAGGTGGTCGAATACCTCATCGGGCAGGGAATTCATCCGGTGAGCCCGCACTTGACCAGCGAATTTCTTCTGGAGACAGACCTTGCGCCTCCGCCCTGGCCTTAAGAGCCTTCCTTCTCGTCGGGAAGATTGATCATCAGAGTCATGGCCCCTTCCAGAATAGATGCGCAAATTCCGATTGTCACCGGATGTCTACAGCCTCCCTCTTTGCCCGACAAAGAACTTGCTTGCCGCCCTACCCATAACGTATACTCCCAGTAGGTTAATGCCCGGTTTCCCCGGCCCCTTCAGGTATCAAAACTATGGCATCCGCTCAACGCGCATCCCGATTCCCCGAACCAATCCCCATAGACACCCGCGCGGCCGACAATCTCCGCTTCATCCGCGACACCATGGAGCGCGCCGCTTCCTTCACCGCCGTACCAGGCTGGGGCGGCGTAGCCATTGGCGTCACCGCGCTTCTCGCCGGCTGCATAGCCGCAGGTCGCGCACCGCGGCTCCAATTCATTACCTGGGTTTTAGAAGCCGCCGTCGCCACCGTCATTTCCGTCATCACCGTTCGAGCCAAATCCAAGAAAGTTTCTCAGTCCCTTCAATCAAGGCCCGCGCGCCGTGCTTTACTCAGTTTCGTCCCGCCGCTCCTCGCCGGCGCCGTCCTCACCGCCGTGTTGGTCCAAGCCGGAAGTTACATGGCGCTGCCGGGTCTCTGGCTCCTTCTTTATGGAGCCGCCGTCGTCACTGGTGGAGCCTTCTCCGTCCGCATAGTCCCCGTCATGGGTCTCTGTTTCATGGCCCTCGGCGCTATCTCGCTGCTTGCCCCGCCAGCCTGGGGGAATTGGTTTCTCATGCTCGGCTTCGGCGGCTTACATATTGTGTTCGGAACGATAATCGCAAGGAGGCACGGTGGCTAAATCTGCCGCAACTCGTTCACTCGACCCCGCGCCTGCAAAAACACGCGCTGCCAAGCTCATTAAAGCGCCCGTTGACCCGTCTGCCGTTGAAACCTCCCTTCCGCATCTCGATCGTGTCATTCACGAACGCATGCGGCTCGGCATCATCAGCGCTCTCGCCGTCAACGATTCGCTTTCCTTCAACGAACTAAAAAAGCTTCTGCAAACCACGGACGGCAACCTCAGCGTGCATGCCCGCCGACTGGAAGAAGCGAAATACGTCGATTGCGAAAAGAGTTTCGAAGGCCGCATGCCGAAGACCGCCTATCGCCTCACCACCGCCGGCCGCAAAGCGTTCGAACGCTATCTCGACCACATGGAAGCTCTCATCCAGGCCATGCGCGACCATTAGGTAATGGATCGACGTCAGTTGTTAGCAGGCCTCGCCGCCTTTGCCGGCGCTCAAAGCAAATCACCCTCCGTGCCCAATACATATCTTGAACTCAAAACCTGGCAGCTTCACAACAGCGCCGAAGAACAAGGGCCGCGTGTTGCCGAATACCTGGAAGCCGGTCTTGCTCCTGCGCTCGATCGTGCAGGCGCCAAACTCGCCGGTGCTTTTTCTAATCTCATCGCCAGCGGCGGACCGTTCTACATCACTCTGACGCAGTATTCCTCGCTTGCCGCGATGCAGGACGCGCTCACGAAAATCGCGGTCGATCCTGCCCATCAAGCGGCGCTCGAGAAACTAAGCGCTGGTCCCGGCCTGCCGTTCGTCCGCGTCGAAAGCAGCCTGCTGCGCAGCTTCGACAACTTTCCCGAAGTGGCCATTCTCGATCCCGCGCAAAAACGCCCGCCCCGCATTTTTGAACTACGCACCTATGAATCGCAATCCTTCTTAACCCTGGCCCGCAAAGTGAAAATGTTCAACCAGGGCGAGATGCAAATCTTCGAACGCCTGCAAATGCGCCCGGTCTTTTTCGGTGAAACCATCGCCGGGCCGCGTCAACCTAACTTGACGTACATGCTTTCCTACGACGATCTGGCCAAGCGCGACGAACTCTGGCACGCCTTCGGTACCGACCCTGAATGGAAGAAGCTCAGCGGCCAGCCACAGCTGAAGGATGCCGAAATCGTCGCCAATATCAGCAACATCATCCTTCGGCCTCTCGCTTTCTCCCAGGTTCGCTAAGCCCTGCCGCCAATGAAGATTTTCGCCCTGCTCGCGCTTTCCACCGCCCTCTACGCGCAAACGTCCATCTGCCTGACTGTAGACCTCACCGATGCTCCCCGCAAATTTCTTCATGCGCATCTGGAAATTCCCGTAAAGCCCGGCCCCCTCGCGCTCGTTTATCCCGAATGGATTCCCGGTGAGCATGGCCCCACCGGTCCCATCGACAATCTTGCCGGCCTGCAGTTCACCGCCAACGGCCAAGTCATTCCCTGGCAGCGTGACGACGTCAATATGTTCATGTTCCATCTGAACGTGCCCAGGGGCGTCAATATGCTCGATACCAGGCTCGATTTCCTCGCCACCGCCGCCGCCGCCGGTTTCTCAGCCGGCGCTTCCACCAGCCCCAACCTCGCCATCCTCAGTTGGAATGAATTTGCCCTCTGTCCTGCTGGAGTAGACGTCGCGTCCGTTACGTACTCACCCTCGGTCGTTTTGCCCCCCGAGTGGAAGTTCGGCACCGCTCTCACACAAACCACGCAGGAAGGCAGCACCACTCATTTCGCCGGCGTCTCGCTCGAAATGCTGGTCGATTCACCCGTGCTCGCCGGCCGCTTTTTCAGAGAAATTCCGCTCGCCACCGAAGTCACGCCCAAACACTTTCTCGATCTCGCCGGCGACGGCCCCGAAGACCTCGCCATCAGCAGCGAAGATATCGATTCTTTCAGTAATCTCGTCCGTGAAACCGGCGCCCTCTACAACTCCCGCCACTACAACAGCTATCATTTTCTGGTCACTTTAAGCGACAGCGTCACCCATTTCGGCCTCGAGCACCATCAATCGAGTGACGACCGCGTCGACGCCCGCACCTTCATCGACGACGATCTCAATACGCTCGAAGCCTCGCTCCTGCCGCATGAATTCACCCACTCCTGGAACGGCAAATATCGCCGTCCCGCCGGTCTCGCCACCAGCAACTATCAACAGCCCATGAAGGGCGGCCTGCTGTGGGTCTACGAAGGTCTTACTGAATATCTGGCTGGCGTTCTGAGCGCCCGCTGCGGTCTCTGGACAGCCGATCAATATCGTGCGCAACTCGCCACAACTGCCGCCGAAATGGACAACCGCCCAGGCCGCACCTGGCGCGATTTACAGGACACCGCCACCGCTGCTCAAACTCTCTACACCACTGTGGATGCCTGGGACAACTGGCGCCGCTCCGTCGATTACTACGATGAAGGTGCTCTCATCTGGCTCGAAGCCGATGTCACCATTCGCAAACTCTCCAACGGCCAGCGCTCCCTCAATGATTTCTGCGCGCGCTTCCTCGGCCTCGGCGGCAACACCCCCCCTCGCGTCGTCACCTATACTTTCCCCGCGCTCGTTGCCGATCTAAATGCCATCCAACCTTACGATTGGAGTACCTTCTTCACCGATCGCCTCACCACCAAAGCGCCGCAAGCTCCCCTCGGCGGCATCATAAACGGCGGCTACAAGCTGGAATACGACAATCAGGAAAACGAATTCAGCCGCATCTCCGAAACGCGCGACCGCGGCGTTAACGCCTGGTACTCGCTCGGATTCCGTACCGCCGATCTGGCCTTCGAAGACGTCCTCGTCGGCGGACTCGCCTATAAAGCCGGGCTCGGGCCCGGTATGAAAATAATCGCCATCAATGGCCGCCGCGCTACCGATGAACTGCTTCACACCGCCATTCGCGACTCAAAAAAGAACAGCGAACCCATCGAACTCATTGTCGAAAACACCGGCTTCTTCAAAGTAGTAAAGATCGATTATCATGACGGCGAAAAGTATCCTCACCTGGTTCGCGATAGCCAAACGCCCGACACGCTCGACGAAATCCTGAAGCCCATGGTCTCCAAACCCAAACCCACCGTCGCCGAATAACCGCCGTCTAACAATTAAACTGCGGCCATTCCAGTTAAACTGGTAGTTGACCTGTCCTATATGATCGAGAGAACGCTAGCCAAAGTATTTGGCACGAAACACGATCGCGAGATTAAGGGTATTCGCCCTATGCTCGCGGCCATCAACAACCTTGAACCTCAGCTAAAGCAGCTCTCTGATGCGGACTTGGCTCAGAAGACCGTCGAATTCAAACAACGCATCGCCAATGGCTCTTCGCTAGACGACCTTTTAATTGAAGCCTTTGCCGTTGCCCGCGAAGCCGGCCGCCGCGTTCTGAACATGCGCCACTTCGACGTGCAGCTCATCGGCGGCATCACGCTCCACAAGGGCCGCATCGCTGAAATGAAAACGGGCGAAGGCAAAACCCTGGTCGCCACTCTCGCCAGCTACCTCAACGCACTCGAAGGTAAGGGCGTCCACGTTGTCACCGTTAACGACTATCTGGCCCGCCGCGATTCTGAATGGATGGGCCGCATGCACCGCTTTCTCGGCCTCACCGTCGGCAACATCGTTCATGATCTGGACGATCAGGAACGCCGCCAAGCCTATAGTTCCGACATCACCTACGGCACTAACAACGAATTCGGTTTCGATTATCTTCGCGACAACATGAAGTTCCGCCTGGAAGATTACGTCCAGCGCGAATTCAACTTTGCCATCGTCGACGAAGTCGATTCCATCCTTATAGATGAAGCCCGCACGCCGCTCATCATCGCCGGGCCCAGCGAAGAATCAACCGACAAATACTACCGCGTCAACCGCATCATTCCCTTTCTCAAGCGCGGCGAAGTCATCGAAGGCAAGGAACCCGGCCAGTCGCACACCACCGGCGATTTCACCGTCGATGAAAAACACCGCAGCGTTGCTCTCACCGAAGAAGGCGTGCTGAAGGTCGAAAAGCTTCTCGATACCGGCAATCTTTACGACCCCGCCAACATCGAGATGAACCATCACGTGCAGCAATCACTACGCGCCCATATCCTTTATATGCGCGATCGCGATTATGTTGTTCAGGATGGCCAGGTCATCATCGTGGACGAGTTCACCGGCCGCCTTATGCCGGGCCGCCGTTGGAGCGATGGTCTCCATCAGGCCGTCGAAGCTAAAGAAGAAGTAAAAATCGAGCGCGAAACGCAAACCCTCGCCAGCATCACCTTCCAGAACTTCTTCCGCATGTACAAGAAGCTCTCCGGCATGACCGGTACCGCCGACACCGAAGCCGCCGAGTTCAGCAAGATCTACAACCTGGAGGTCACGGTTGTTCCAACGAATAAGCCGATGATCCGCGTCGAAAACTCCGACATGGTTTATCGCACCGAAGAAGAGAAGTTCCGCAACGCCGCCAAAGAGATCCAGGAACTGCACGCCAAAGGGCAGCCCGTACTGGTCGGAACCATCTCCGTCGAAAAATCGGAAAAGCTTTCCGGCATTTTGAAGAAGCTGGGCGTTCGCCACGAAGTTCTCAACGCCAAAAACCACGAACGCGAAGCGCACATTGTTTCACAAGCGGGCCGCAAAGGCGCTGTTACCGTTTCCACCAACATGGCCGGCCGCGGCACCGACATTCTGCTCGGCGGCAATCCTGATATGGCGCTGGAGGATCGTCTGCGTAAGCTTGGCAAGTCTCCCCAAACCATGCCGCCAGCTGAACTAGAACTGCTGCGTGAACAGGTAAAGGCCGAAACCGAAACCGAGCGCCAGGACGTCATCGCCGCCGGTGGTCTCCACATTCTTGGCACCGAGCGGCACGAATCGCGGCGCATCGATAATCAATTGCGCGGGCGTGCTGGCCGCCAGGGCGACCCCGGCAGTTCCCGTTTCTATCTCTCTTTGCAGGACGATCTGCTGCGCATCTTTGGCGGCGAGAAAATGACCAATCTCATGCTGCGCCTCGGCATGGAAGAGGACGTACCCATAGAGTCTCGCCTCATCACCTCGCGCATCGCCGCCGCCCAAAAGCAGATTGAAGCCCAGCATTTCGCCTCGCGCAAACACGTTCTGGAATACGACGACGTCATGAACAAACAGCGTCAAGCCGTCTACTCTATGCGTCGTCAACTGCTCGATGGTCACAACCAGAAGGAACGCATTGTCGAGATTGTGCGCGGCATCACCGGCGCCTTCATCGACCAGTTCTGCCCCGAAGGCCTGCGTATCGATCAATACGATCTCCCCGGCCTGCAGACCGCCATCCTCAACCAGTTCGGCGTGCAGATCGAACTCGAGGCGGTTAAAGGTCTGGGCCGCGATCAGGTTGAAGAACACATCAACGACCTGGTCACCGCGCGCTACGACGATAAGGAAAAGATGATCGGCCCGGACAACCTCCGCCATGCCGAACGCATCATTATGCTGAACGTCGTTGACAACCAGTGGAAAGACCACTTGCTGTCCATGGATCACCTCAAAGAAGGCATTGGGCTGCGCGGCTACGGTCAAAAAGATCCGCTCATCGAATACAAAAAAGAGTCTTACACCATGTTCCAGGACATGATGGATCGCATTGAAGACGAGACCATTAAGTTCCTCTACTTCATGCGCATCGAGACTGGCCCCAATCCTCCCGCCGGTCAGGCAGGCCCATGGTCGCCTCCGCTTCCCCATCCTGAATTGATGGATGATGACGAAGAAGAGGAAGAAGACGGCGATGAACTTGCCGCCCAGCGTCAGGCTGAAGCCGAGGCCGCCCGCATGGAAGCCCAGAAGCGTCAGGCTGAAAAATCGGTGGTCGATCTTACCCGCAACATTCAACGCAAGAAAGACCGCGAACTCGAATCTCTGCAATTAAATGGCACGAACGGGAACAGTAAGCCGCAAACCGTCGTCAACAAAACTGTGAAGGTCGGTCCCAACGATCCTTGCCCTTGCGGCAGCGGGAAGAAATACAAAAAATGCCATCGCTTACTCGAATAGTCCTGCTCACTCTCACCGCCGCGTCGTTAGCTTTACCTGCTGACGATAAGGCGCTATGGCAGGAGTTCGGCCTCCAGCAAACCACCACCGCCAAAGCCGGCAAACTCAACGTCACCATCTACCGGATGAAAGACCTCACCGGCTCACTCGCCGCCTGGGAGTGGCAGCGTTCGCCTCAGTCGCACACCTGCGCCGCCGGGCTCTTCTGCTCTACTGATGGCAAGCGCACCGTCATCTCCGAAGAAAATTATCTGTTCTCTTTTGACGGTCTTCCTACCAAGCCGCAGTTCGACGCCCTGCTGAAAACTCTTCCCGAGCGGCACGATTCTTCTCTGCCCGCCATCCTCACCTTCGTTCCGCGCAGCGATCTTGTTCCCAATTCAGCGCGCTATGTTCTCGGTCCCACTTCACTCGCCTCTTTCGTGCCTGATCTTGCCAGCGTCAAGCCCGGCTTCGAACAAGGCGCAGAAGCCCAAGTGGCCGACTACAAATCGCACAGCGGCACACCGCTTCATCTGGCGCTGTTCTACTATCCAACGCCCGAAATGGCGCGCATCCATTCCGCCGATTTCAAAGCGATTCCCAACACTCATGTGAAGCGTTCCGGTGTCTTAGTTGCAGTTGTTCACGGACCCGCAACCGACCAGCAAGCCAACTCGCTTCTGTCGCGAATTGAGTACGAAGCCAAGATAGTTTGGAACGATATTCCGCCTCCTTCGCCCATAAAACCGCTGTACCAATTATTGCGGAATATTATTTTTTTCAGCGTCGCCTTGAGTGCGCTCGCGCTAGCTGCCGGTTTGGTTTACGCCGGCCTTCGCGTCTACCGCCGCCGTTATGGAACGCTTGAAGACGAAGAATCCATGACCACCCTTCATCTCACAGGCAAATAGCCTGTTTTCAAGGGTTTGCGGCTGTAAGGACCTTGTTTTTCCACATGGAATTCACTTCTTACCCACAACCGCTCAAGAAACATCTTTCCCTGTAAATGGTTTGTTCCGCGTTACTTACAGCCTCTTTTCGCATGCCGGAAAAATGGCCTTGACTTCACTCCGGCCTAGCCCTAAACTCCAATCACTAACAGGTTTTGACGGTTGCGATGCCGTCGATTCCGATTCTCCCATTAGACGTAACCCTGCTTTAACAGGGCCTGGCAACAGGAAGAAACGCGCTCACTCGCAAGAGTGAGCCCTTTTCTTTTGTGCCACATCTCCTCCTAACCTCTGTACACTGGCTTGTTTTGGTAGGGCGGACGCCCGCGTCCACCGTCAACCCCCTGGCTACTCGCTCCGGCAGGTTACTTTAGAAGAAAGTGCGCCCCCCACCCCCCAAACCCTCCGAAACCCCACAAACCTGGCGCGAACGCCTCCAAGCCCTCCGCAACGTCCCCCCACTCCTCCGCATGGTCTGGGGAACAAGCCCTCAACTCACCGTCTGGACTCTCATTCTCCGCTTCATCTCCGCCTTCTTCCCCATCGCCACGCTTTGGGTCTCAAAGCTGATCATCGATCTAGTCGTCCGCTCTCTCCGTGGCCAATCAATTGATCGAACCTTAATCTGGAAGCTACTCATTCTAGAGCTTTTACTCGCCGTCGCCTCCGATACTTTGGGCCGCTTCGTCTCCCTCGTAGACAGCCTGCTGGGCGACCGCTTTACCAACTTCGTCAGCCTCCGCCTGATGGAACACGCCGCCACACTCGACCTTGTTAGCTTCGAAGATCCCGTCTTCTACGACAAAATGGAGCGCGCCCGCCGCCAGACCACCGCGCGTCTCGGCATGCTCGCCAGTTTGGCCGGTATGGCCCAGCAGACGCTTACTCTTCTATCTCTCATTTCCGCCGTTATCTTCTTCTATCCATGGCTTTTGTTGCTCCTTCTGGCCGCCACCGTCCCGGTTTTCCTCGGCGAAACACGCTTCGCCATGCTCAATTACTCCATGCTTTACCGCTACACGCCCGAGCGCCGCGAACTCGATTACCTCCGCTTCCTGGGCGCCAGTAATCAGAGCGCCAAGGAGATCAAAATCTTCGGTCTAGGCCAATACCTTGCCGACCGCTCCCGTGCGCTCTTCGAGCGTTTCTACGCCGAGAACAAGCAATTGGCGGTGCATCGGGCATGGCACGGAGCGCTTTTGAACCTAGTTCCCACCGGCGCCTACTACACCGCCTACGCCCTCATCGTTATGCGAGCCTTGGCGGGAGCACTCTCGCTCGGCAGTCTTACCCTCATGATCGGNNTATTTATCAAAGACTTATTCGACTTCTTTGAAACCACTCCATCAATCCAGTCGAAGCCCGAAGCCTTGCCCGCGCCCCGCCCCATTCGCTCCGGTTTTCGCTTTGAAAACGTCACATTTGCTTATCCAGGAGCCAGCTTCCCGTCGCTGTCGAACATCAGCTTTACCCTTGAGGCGGGCGAGAAGATCGCCTTAGTCGGCGAAAACGGCGCCGGCAAGACTACCTTGGTGAAACTATTGGCGCGGCTTTACGATCCCACCGACGGACGCATCCTGCTGGACGGCATCGATCTGCGCGAATACAGCGTAGAAGACCTTCGGAACGAAATCGGCGTGATCTTTCAAGATTACATGAAGTATGACATGCAAGCATTTGAAAACATTGGCCTTGGCCGCATCGAAAAGCTCGATGACGAAGCTCGCATCCATACATCTGCGGAGAAGAGTCTGGCCGATTCTGTCATCTCCGCTTTGCCCGCCGCCTACCGTCAGATGCTCGGCCGCCGCTTTGAAGGCGGTGTGGATTTATCTATGGGCCAGTGGCAGAAAATTTCGCTCGCCCGCGCCTACATGCGTGATGCCCAGATCCTGATCTTGGACGAGCCGACCGCCAGTCTCGACGCCCGAGCCGAGTTTCAGGTCTACCAGCGTTTTGTCGAGCTCACCACTGGCAAAATGGCCGTCCTGATTTCCCACAGATTTTCCACAGTACGAATGGCGGACCGCATCTTAGTACTAGAACGCGGTCGCATCGAAGAACAAGGCTCGCATCGCCATTTAGTCGCGTTAGGCGGCAAATATTCCGAGCTGTTTGAACTACAGGCTGCCGGTTATAAGTAGCGGCCTATTTTCTTAAACAGCTTAATTATGTTTAACTAGGGACAAGCCCCGCGCCCGGTTTAGGCCGGGATCTCGGCAGGTAGGAGAAAATAGATCATATGTCAAAATCTGGCGCGCTGGCTGCTTTCGCGGCTATCGCTATTTTTGCAAGCCATGCTTTAGCTGCTGGCCCTTCCATCGGAGTGGCTACTGCGGTCGGTACGTTCTCAGTGGATGAGTCACCGGTCGTTGGGAGTGTCAACCTTTCCGACGGCGCGAAGCTGCAGACGACTACCTCTCCCAGCGATGTACGTCTCCAGAACGGAGCCGAAGTTCGCTTGGCCACCCGTTCGGCTGGCACTTTTTTCAACGACCACATCTCGCTCGACCGGGGAGCTGTGCGCGTTGCTAACTTCAGCGGTCTCGCCGTGAACGTTAACCAGTTGCAAATTCTGAGTGACGATCCCGGCACGCAAGCTGTCATTCGCATGCAGAAGAAGACCGTTGAAATTGCCTCGATCGGAGGCGACGTGCGGGTTATGGACGCCGGCCTGCTGACTCGCGTATCTTCCGGCACTAAGATGTCCTTCCAAAGCGGAGCCAATCCTGACACCTCGCAGACCCAGCCCCAGTCNNCTCTGGGTCATCGGCATAACCGCTGTCGCCGCCCTCGCTATCGGCCTCACCGCCGCCGCCCAAGGCAAGAGCCCGTTCTAACAACTCACAAATAAAGCCACTCGGGGACACTCCGCGTACGCGTGTCCCCCACCGCCACGCCCATAATTCACCTCCCGTTCCATTGCCGGTCGGCTAAACTACGGATTTACACACTCCCCATTTGCAATAGGGAAAATGTGAAACCCAGCCTCAATGGCTTCAACATGCAATCCAATCTCTTGGAGGTGGTTACTTGACTTCACTCCAAACAAACCGCGCCTTACCGCTATCTTGCTTCTGATTTCGCCACCGCCTTCTTTTGGCATTATCGCAACTCAGATCCTTGCCGGTCATTGTCCGAACTGTGGCGGCCCCGTGCCCGGCAACATGACGCTAGTTCCTGGAAGGGTCGAATCCCAACTCCGATGAACTGCCTGCAGAGAGTATTATCAAGGGACGAGATCTCAGGTCGCTCTGCGGATGAAATCACGCGTCGCTTGTTTGGAAAACCGCTAGTTTCGAGACGAGTATAGAGTACGGTTATGGTCACCCAGGACGCTCCATTCGCAAACACAAAGGTGCTCATCGCTCAAGCCTATTCGGCGTTTAACCGGCGCGATATCGATGGTGCGCTTGCGCTCATGAGTCTGAACGTGAGCTGGCCCAAGGCATCGGAAGGCGGTCGTGTCGTCGGGAAAGAAGAGATTCGCGCCTACTGGACACGTCAATGGAAGCAGTTTGATCCTCGCGTAGAACCGCTTGAAGTGATCGAGCGTGATGGAAACAAAACTGAGGTCAAGGTTCACCAACTGGTAAAGAACATGTGTGGCGACGTCCTTTCAGATAGCGACGTTTGGCATGTTTATACCATCGCGAACGGTCTGATTGAACGTATGGATCTGAGAGAAACCGACCCGAACTCGCACCAGGCGCGATCCGCCGCCTTTTCCGAACTCTAGCATGCCGTTAGAGATTAGCCGCTCTCCGTCGGCGGCGCCAGGAGTCATCTGTGACCATAAAGAACTTATTTGATGCCACGGTGGCGAATCAGGTAAAGTCACGGCTGGCGAAGTTGGAGCCGCAAAGTGCGAGACGCTGGGGCAAGATGACCGCAGCGCAGATGCTGGCACATTGCTCGATTAGTTTGCAATGGGCAACGGGAGAAGTGGTCCCGGAAAGAGGAGCGTTCTTCGCACGTCTGCTGGGGCTGCTGGTCAAGCCGCTGTTGTTTCGGAACCAAGACCCGATGCGCCAGAATTCGCCCACAGCAAGAGACCTCATAGTGGCGGACGAACGAGATTTCGGGAAGGAACGCGACCGCTTATCGGGGCTGATTGACAAATTTGCGGCCGGAGGGGAGGCCGGGTGTACCACAAATCCGCACAGTTTCTTCGGGACGATGACCCCGCACGAGTGGGCGATTTTAATGTACAAACATCTTGATCATCATTTGCGGCAGTTTGGAGTGTGACCTCGTAAGAAAAGGTTAACTCTCAGGACATCCCCCTCTCGCGTTGTTTCATCTCAGTCGCGGTAACTGAACTCTTAACACCGGAACCTGTCATGTCTCAGCCTTTCAAATCGCCTCCTGAAGAGTCCGTACATAGAGAGTCGGAGAGTAGCCGGTCTCACGCTTGAATGCCGTGCTGAATGCACTTACCGATCGATAGCCGGCCATCTCGGCGATCTCCACCATCGGTACGTCTGCCGATGCCAAGGCGCTTTTCGCCAGCGTCATCCGCCAGTTTGCCAGGTATTCGATGGGCGGAACGCCGACAATCTGTGTGAAGCGCAAGGCAAGCGCGGATCGCGACATGCCAACTTCGCGGGCCAGGGCAGCGAGTGTCCAGGGGCGCTTTGTCTCAGCATGCATAATCCGAAGCGCACGCCCAATTTTCGGATCCGCAAGGCCAGCCAGCAGACCCTGGCTACCTTCGCCGATCTCGGCGGGACGATAGCGCAGCGCCTCAATCAGTATGAGTCCCAGCAGACGATCAAGCACAAGCGAACGGCCAGGCCGGTCGGCAACCGCTTCATCGCCGAACGCCGCCAGAAGTGCGCCCAACCGGGCCGCCGCAATCTCATTACCTCGCACACGGACAATGGGTAGCATCAAGGTCGAGATCAGATCGCGGTTTCCCGATTCAAATTTAAAGTTTCCGGCCATGAACCGCGTAGTCTGAGTCGTGCGCTCGGTCGGCATAAGTAAGCCAGGATCTTCAACAACAGCTCCGAAATCGACCGCACTGCCTCCGCCGAAAGCTGCCATCGTCCAGTTCGGCGGGGC
>PLRJ01000101.1:0-13336 GCA_003163855.1 Bryobacterales bacterium
TTCCACGATGGGGGCGCTGAACGCTGGGTTTATGGACGGACGGTCGGGGTTGCGCGTGTCGCCGTCGCCCGAACGATTGGAGCCGATCTGCGGCGTTATGGGAAAGCCGCTCAGCAGCGTTGTAATGCCGTTCAGCTGCCAGCCGCCGATTAGCTTGTTGCCGCGGCCAAAAGGAAGCTCGTAGCGCGCCGACAGGCTCACCTGATGTTCGACGTTTAGCGCGGAGGGACCCCAATCGGTTTGGAGACTGTTGCGGTTCAGAACCATTTGCGCTTCGTTGCTGGCCTGTGCCCCGGTTAAGGCGGAGTTGATGTCGAGATTTTTCGACCAGGTGTAGTTGGCGCGAAATTCGAAATTATGGCTGAAGCGGCGGCGCACTTCGGTCTGCAGAGCATTGTAACTGCTGTTGCCTTCGGCGTACCAGAAGAAGCCGCCGGAGAGATATGGATTGGGGCGGCCGCCGACAGGTATGTAACTAACGCCTTCGGGCACAGTGCTTTTGGCGGTGCCGTTACCGCCTGCCATGCAACCACTGGCGCTGGTGCAGAGTTGTGCTGGAATGCTGTTGGGATCGATGCTGACCAGACCGTGATAACCGAAGGAGCCGACGTAGGTGACGCGCAGCGATGTTTGACTGTTGAGTTCCCGCTGGATTCCGAAGTTCCACTCGTTCACTGCCTGAGTCTTGGCGTTTGGCTGCACGCCTTCCGGCGCATAAGTAGTGCAAGGGGATGGGACGCCGGGTCCGCACGAGGGCGCGGGTGGCACACCGGTGGTGATGGGCAGCAGCGAAGGTAGTGAAGCGTTGGAGAAAGCAGCGGTGCCGTTATAGGGCGGCAGTGAGTTCAGGAGAAAACTAAGGTCGTCGATAAGCGAATAATAGAGCCCGTAGCCGGCGCGAATCGCCGTTTTGCCATTGCCAAAAGGATCCCAGGCAAGGCCGACGCGCGGCCCGAGCAAGTGCGTTGCGTTGTTCGGAGTAAAGATGGATTTTCCCACGACGGGAGAGGTTTGCAAGACGCCTTGAGCATTGGTTACGTAGTTTGCTGCGCGGCCATCGGCCTCGTTCCAGCCGTTGGTGAATTCATAGCGCAGACCCACTCGGACTGTTAGGTTGCGGCGAAGCTTTATCACGTCCTCGGCGTACCAGGCGCCGAAAAAACTGCGCCAACCAAGCTCGTTAGCGTCGGGAACAACTTGAAAGCTGCTGGTGGTGCCTTGCAGGAAAGTGGTGAGGCTGGTGAAGCTAGCTTGTCCGAGTTGGCGTGACGCGGTGTTTTCGTTGTCGCGCAGCGGTTGAAGCCAGACGCCCAGATTGAATTGATGAATGCCTTTGACAATCTGGAAATCGTCCTGGTAGGTGAAGAGTGTGCGCCGGTTATTGACGTTAGCGGCATTGTTGGGACCGGCTGACGTGATAGCGGAAGCGCCGGTGGTGGTGACGCCGCCGCCGATGACGATCCCGCCTGGACCGCCTGGACCTGTCACGAAATCAAGACTGGATGGGAACTGAGTCACCTGTGGAGCGTTGAAGTTGAAGGCGGCGCGCGACAAACCTATACGAGCGGTGTTCAGAGCGTTGGGGGAGAAGATATGGGTCTCCTGGAGACTCGCTACCTGGCTAACAAGAATCAGCCCCGAGGCAAACAGCGGGTCCGACGCCGGGCTCAGGTTATAACCGTTGTCGATGGTATACGCGGCGGTCAGGGTGTCGCCATTAGAGAATGAGTAATCGCCGCGAGCGGTACCGAAGTCTTCACGAATGCTCTGGCGCGGGTTGTTATAAGAGAGCGCGATGCCAGTGGGTAAGCCGTTTGACAGGAGTTCAGGACCGTTGGCTTGCGGCCACAGTGCGAAATATTTCAGCATGGCCGGATTGAGCTTCGAGACTGTCGTGTAAACGCCCGCTAGATTGGGCAGCAGGCCCTGGGCAGCCAACTGGTCGGGAACTTCACTGACGCTGCTTTCGGCAAGCGCCTGGCGGAAGCCTTCGTAGTTGCCGAACACGAACAGCTTGTTCCTCTTAATAGGTCCACCGAGCGCTCCACCGAACTGGTTTCTGCGAAACGGCGGTACGAAAGCGCGGTCGAAAAAGTTGCGGGCATCCAGATCGCTGTTACGGATGAATTCGAACAACGAACCGTGCAGTTGATTGGTGCCCGATTGCGTCACCACACTGATCTGCGCGCCGGCGCGCTTGCCGTACTCGGCCGGGTAGGTGTCGGTCAGAATGTTGAACTCGCGCACAGCATCAATGCCCAGCAGTTCACCGCTGGCACCTCCCGGAGTATCTCCAAGCTGGCTTGATCCGGTGTACTCAATGCCATTCAGCAGAAAGATATTGTCCGCGGGCCGACGCCCTTCTACAGAGAAAGTGTTGCCGTCGCTGGTACTTGTTCCAGCGCTCTTCAGAGTGAAGTTGATAGCGCCGGGATTCAGTGTGATGAGATTATCAAAACTGCGCCCATTCAGCGGCAGGTCTTTTACCTGGCTCTCGCTAACGAGACCGGATACTGATTCGGTGGTTGTGTTAACCACGGGTGCCTGTTCGGTGACATTGATTTGCGAAATGAATTCCCCCACCTGGAGGCGGAAATTTACTTTGGCGTTTTGATTGAGTTCGAGTCGTATGCCGGTGCGATCAACAGGCTTGAAGCCGCTCTTCTCCGCCCTGACTTCAGTAGGCCCAAGCGGTAAGGATAAAACGCTGTAGTTGCCGGATGCGTCCGTGGAGGTATGCCGCTGGACGCCGGTTTCGAGACTGGTGACAGTGATAGCCGCACCGGCAATGGCGCTGCCTGACGAGTCTTCGACTCTTCCTGAAACGGCTCCTGTTACTTGCGCTTTAACCGGAAGAGACAGCACGGCACTGACGGCGAACAGAAGTAGGAGATTAGTAAAGGTAGATGATGCCGGACAACGAGAAACAAGCATGAGTAGCTAAAGACTCATTGTAAGGTTGAGCCTAGTTGCTACTCGAAGCGGCCGATCGCAAGCGTCTCACCATGACGCTTCCATCTTCGGTTTCAAAGATGATGCGGCGTCCAGCGTTACCACCGACGTCATGCGCGGATACGGATAAATTCTGCTCCTCGAGCGAACGACGGGCCTGCTTCCAGTTGAGCGAGCCAATGGCTCGATTCTCGGTCAGCACTTCGACCACGTTGGCGCCGCCGAAGAGTTTGATTTCGAGGCGATGCGGGGGTATAGAACGCGCTCGAAACTGGTTGAGCATGTCTTCCACGGATGTATCCACGTAATGGAAGCGCTGAGCTTTGTAGATACTCTCGGGGCTGCGGTCGGGTTTGCTTGGCAAGAGGCAGTGGCACATGGCAGCGTGACCAGTAACTGGATCGCGCATGGTGAGCGAGACGCAGGAACCGAGAATGGTCTCGATCCTAGTCGCCGACTCGGCAAAATAATAGTCGCCGGGATTCAGAAATATTCGTTCGTCCATAGTAAAGTTGTCAGTTGCTTTCGCGATAATTCAGGTATCGGTCCGGGCAGGGAAAGCTTGAGCGAAATAAAGTAAGGCCCAGTAAGCAGGCGTGTCAGCGGTAGCTGACATGAGCAGGTGTAACGGCACTCAACAGCTCAAATTCCGCGGCTGGCAATTCCAATGAAGCAGCGGCGATGTTCTGTTCTAAATGATTTACAGAAGAGGTACCCGGGATGGGCAAGGTGCAATGCGATCGCTGCAACAGCCACTTGATGGCTACCTGCTGAGGCGTCGAATTGAGTTTAACTGCGACGCTCGTTAGCACCTCATGCGCCTGGCGACCGCCGGCTAAGGGTGCCCATGGCAGAAATGCCATGCCGTTTTGTTCGCAATAGGCGAGGACGTAATCCCACTCGCGATCGGCGAAACTGTAGCGGTTTTGGACGGAAACGATGGGGACGATTTTGCGCGCGCGTTCGATGTGCTCGCGGGTGACATTGGAGAGGGCTACGTGGCGGATTTTGCCTTCCTCCTTCAATTGCGCAAGCGCCTCCATCGACGCATCAAACGACACAGCTAGGTCGGGCGTGTGCAGTTGATAGACGTCGATGCGAGGGAGCCGCAGCCGCTTCAGGCTGCCTTCCAGAGCTTCGCGTAGATGTTGCGGGCTGGCGTTGTGCGTCCACTGGCCCGGCCCGGGGCGCTGCCATCCTGCCTTGGTTGCGACCACGACTCCGTCTTTGTAAGGTGAGAGAGCTTCGCCGATCAGTTCTTCGGAAACATTGGGGCCGTAGGAATCCGCGGTATCGATGAAGTTGACGCCTAGTTCCACGGCGCGACGCAGAGTGCGAATGGCTTCGGCGGGATTTTCGGGTGGTCCCCAGATTCCTTTACCGGTGATGCGCATGGCGCCGTAGCCGAGGCGGTTCACGGTGAGATCGCCGCCTAGAGTGATTGTTCCAGCAGCGGCGGCGGTTAAAGATGGTGTCATTCAGCCTCCCATTTTATGTAACACGCACAAACGGGCCGAGGCGGCCTCAAATCGGCAGGTTCCTGCCCCGTTCGGCGGCACTGTCGTGTGCCCTTTGCGCTTCCAGTTAACTAACACGCAGTTAGGGCGCAGGCCTGGTTCGAACGGTTGAGTTGGAGGCCTTTTAAGCGGCCCTTTTCACTTTTGCCGTCCAGATTTCGGGGTGCTCGGCTAGGATGCGGTCGTGTTTAGCGTCCAGGATCTTCATTTGCAAGTAAGTCTCCGTATGCAAGCGCATTATGCGCTTCGCGCTGCTCGATATACTCTGCGGTCAGCGCGGTTTCATTATGCATCCAATTTTACGGACTACCTTCTCGATCCTCATCGTCTTACAGTTCCTCGTGGTGACCATGCATGATTGGCTCAACATCCCGGGCTGGACGCATGGCAGGCAAGTTCAGGCTGCGATAGGTCGCCGGAAATTCCTGCTGGCAACGCTGGCGAACAGCATCTTTCCGGGACTAGCCGTCGCCTTCATCTTTCTCTTCAGAGGCGACCACACTCCTTCCTTTGTTAGGAACTACTGGGTGATCTACTGCGCAGTTACAGCGATCTCCGCGGTGATGATGTGGTATGTCCCCTACTTCTTCGGTGCAGACGATAAGACGAAGCGGTTGTACGCGGACATGTACGCCGGGACAAAGCAGGTGTTGCCGCCACGCGGAGACAATCCTCGCCCAAACCTTTTACATCTCTATTTTCACGGTCTCTTTCTACTGACTTTCTCTTTTGCCTTGGCGTTGCGCGTCCCCTCCTAAGTAATTCGCCGGGCAACTCACCGTGCGGAGGCTCCGGTACAAGGAGGCGGCAAGCTGCCTTGGCGAATTGCTGATCAGTGACAACCAAGCACCGCTTGGCTGGGCTAGCCGGTTGGTTAGAAAAGGCGGGCGGGGCCTCAGACACAAGTTGTTAGGACGCGACGTGCTTTGTGCAAGTCGTCGCAGTAGATCGTGCGGCACCTGGGAGAAGCCCACCACGCAGCAATTTTTCCTCAGATTTTCCCGTACCGTACCGATCAGTAATTTTACGGTCAACTCGGCTTGTGCCATTAGAAGAGTGCGCCGTTTAGGGAAATTTATGACATGCTCCTGTAGTTCCGCAATTAAGGTTTTCTTAGTTCTTAGTACCGTTGGTGTGATTGGTGCGCAGATAGCACCGCAAGATCGAATTAACCAGCAGATAGATGAAAGCGCCCGAGTTACTCTGAGCGGCAATGTGCATCCATTGGTTGCCCAAGCGGCTGCGTCGACGCCGGCTGACTTCGCCACTCCGATGGACCACATGGTTTTGCATCTGCAGGCCAGCGCGGAGCAGGAAGCTCAACTGGAGACATTGATAGCGCAGCAGAGCGACCCGAATTCGGCCAATTACCGGAAATTTTTAACGCCGAAAGAGTTTGCCGCTCAATTCGGCGCTTCAGCCTCCGATATCGCCAAGGTGACTGGATGGCTGCAAAGCCACGGCTTCACGGTGGAAGAGGTTCCGGCCGGTAATCGCGCCATTATCTTTCATGGGACGGCGTCGCAAGTAAACAGCACCTTCAAGACGGAGATGCGGCAATACAACATCAATGGTGTTCAGCATCTGGCCAATGCCACTGATCCGCAGATTCCGGCGGCCTTTGCGGGCATTGTGGGTGGAGTCTTAAAGCTGCACGATTTCCGCTACCAACCGCATGCAGTGCAAGGCGCCCCGATAGCTCCGGTGCAGGGCACGGGTCACCTGTTCACTGAGGACGGCAGCCTGCACATGCTTGCGCCGGCCGATTACTACACGATTTACGACATCAATCCGCTTTTAAGCGCGGGTATTAACGGCGCCGGGCAGACGATTGCGGTGCTGGCTCGTTCGGATATTTATCTAACCGATGTGCAAGGCTTTCGCAGCATGTTCGGTTTGAAAGCCAACGATCCGCAGTTCGTTGTCACGAATAGCGATCCCGGTCAAGTGGACGGCGACAATGTGGAAACGACGCTGGATACGGAGTGGGCGGGTGCGGTGGCGCCGGGCGCCAGCATCAAAGTAATCATCTCGTCGTCTTCGGCATCGGCGGACGGCATTGATTTATCCGCGACGTATGCGGTGAACAACAAGGTCGGTTCGATAATCAGCTTGAGCTACGGTGGCTGTGAAGCGAGCATGGGCAGCACGGAATTGGCGTTCTATAACTCGCTGTGGAAACAAGCGGCAGCCCAAGGCCAGACTGTCCTGGTTGCGGCGGGCGATTCCGGCGCGGCGGGTTGCGACAGTTCGAGCGCTAAAACGGCGGTGAATGGCAAGGGAGTGAACGGGCTGTGCTCGTCTCCCTATTCGACGTGCGTGGGCGGCACCGAATTCGTTGAGGGAAGCAATCCAGGGCAGTACTGGTTGGCGGCCAACAACTCAACCACGTTAGCGTCGGTGCTTAGCTACATTCCGGAAACAACCTGGAATGAAAGCGGAACTGTGACAGGCGGAGGCGGGCTGGGGTCGGGCGGCGGCGGAGCGAGTTCTGTCTACGCGAAACCGACCTGGCAGACCGGTGCAGGCGTACCGGCGGATGGGAAACGAGATGTTCCGGACGTATCGTTGACGGCGGCAACGCACGATGGCTACACTGTGGTGCAGGGCGGCGAACTGGGCTATATCTTCGCGGTCGGCGGCACGTCTGCCTCGACGCCTTCGTTTGCCGGTATGATAGCGCTTGTAAACCAGAAGTATAATTCTGCCCAGGGTTGCATTAATCCGGTGCTGTATCCGCTGGCTGCCAAGCAGGCTGCGGGCGGCGCTGCGATTTTTCATGACATAACTAGCGGAAACAACTCGGTCCCTGGCGTGACTGGATTTTCCGCCGGAGCGGGCTATGATCAGGCAACCGGGCTGGGATCAGTCGATGCCAACCTCTTGGTTAACCACTGGAACGACGCGGCGGCGCCGACCGGATCGCTGACGATCACCACGTACGCGGCATCGGTGTCGCAAGGTCAGACCAGCACGGCCACCGTCAAGACGACGACAAGCGGCATCAGTTCGGCAGTTGCGTTGACGGTGTCGGGTATGCCTACTGGCGTGACAGCGACTTTTTCTCCGGCTACCATTGCGTCCCCTGGTTCGGGAAGCACAACTTTGAACATTGCCGCCACGTCGGCAGCCACTCCTGGGGTGTACACATTGACCGTAACTGGAACGGCGGGTTCGCAGACGGCAAAGTCGAGCTTCACGTTAACCCTGCTGGCGCCTTCTTTCGGGCTTGCCGTGCCAACAGCAGCGCTGGGTATGCAGAATGGCCAGACTATTACCGCGACCGTAGGCATCACTCCGCAGAACGGCTTCAGTGGAACCGTTACGCTGGGGACAACGGGTTTGCCCACGGGTGTAACAGCAACGTTTTCGCCAGCCACGCTGAGCGGGTCGAAGGCAGGTACGAGCGTGATGAGCATTGTGGCGGCGAAGTCAGCGAAGGGCGGATTTTACAACTACAACGTCACTGCTACCAGCGGATCTATCAGCCAGACAGCGTCGATGAATGTGGCAGTGAATGTGGTGCCGAGTTGCAGCATGGTGTTCGCGCCTGCGAGCATTACCGTGGCTCCAGGCGGCACCACCACGGTGGCGCTGACATGCCCGTCGGCTGGGTCCGCCATTACCATGAGTCCGTTTAGCGTGCCCTCGGGCGTCACGGCTACTTTGGCTTCTTCAACGCTTGGCGTGAACCAGTCGGTGACAATGACGGTGAGCGCGTCCAGCAGCGCTGTTCAGGGCTCGTACGTCATGGGAATCTACGCCACGGAAGCGAATGGCGCGCTGCAAGAACCCAATGTTGCCATTACGGTGAGCGGCCCCAATTCTGCGCTGACACTGAACCCGTCAACCATAACGCTCTCGCCCGGCGGTTCAGCGACGGTAGGTGTATCGTGGTCGCCAACCGGTTTTCCCAATCCGAGCATTGCAGTCGGAGGCCGGCCACAAGGCGTTAGCGTCAGCTTCGGTGCGGTTACTTCCTCAGGCGGCTCTCTTACGTTCTCAGCCTCTTCTGCGGCGGTGAACGGTAAGTACACGATATTGATTGAAGGGATGGGCGGGGTTATCACGCGAACGGCGACCCTCAACGTGGTGATTGCGCCCCAACCCGCCTGTACGCTGGCGACGAATCCAGCGGCTATAAGCGTGTTGGCCGGCAGCTCGACTACGGTGTCTATGACCTGCGCAGTGACTCAGGGCACCTTCAGCGCGCCGCTTAGCGTGTCCCTGGCAGCACTCAGTTCTGCTTCGAGTAGTTCATCAGCGTCCGGTAGCGTAACAGGAATCACACTGCAAGCTCCTGGCACCTTGACTGCTGGATCGTCAGCCACTGTCACAGTCGCTAGTACCAGCGCAGTCAAGGCTGGAGCCTACCAGCTGCAAGTGACCGCGTCAGGCAATGGATTCTCGAAGACGATCACGGTGCCCTTGACCGTGGCCGAGCCGCCGGTTTGCAGTTTGGCCGCAGCGCCTTCATCGGTCAGCCTGACGCTGGGTCAATCGACCACAGCGAAGCTGTCCTGCACCATAACGCAGGGGGCGTTCAGTGCACCTTTGAGCCTGGCACTGTCCGGCCTTCCCAGTGGTGTGACGGCGCAAGAGAGCCCGGCTACGCTAACCGCTGGTGCGACGACTACGGTTACGTTAAGTGCCGCGAGTACGGCGAAGGCGGGAACCACCAACGTTTCTTTGACGGCAGCCGGCAGCGGCTTCACTCAGACAATTACGCTACCGGTGACTCTGACCGCGCCGCCGAGCTTTGTCCTGACTCCGGCGCAAAACACGCTTACGTTGAAGGCTGGATCAACTGTTCAAGTAAGCTTGTCGAGCCAGCTTTCTGGAGCCTTTAGTTCGGCTGTTGCGCTTAGCTGTACTGGTCTTCCGACTGGAGTGACGGTGTCGTTCTCCAAAGCCAGCTTGGTAGCACCGGGTAGTGGCACGTCCACCGTGACGTTCAGCGCAACAAGCGCTACCAAGGCCGCAACTTACATAATCAACGCAATGGGCACAGGTGGTGGTGTGACTCAGTCTGAACCGATTACGGTCATTGTTACGAACTAGAGCATAAAACAGCAACCCGCCTTCATAAAACCGGCTACCTTAGTGAAAGTTGCGAAACTAAGCCAAGCGGATTATGGAGTGGCAGAAACGAGCGGCAGATTTAGAAGGGGGTTCATGGCCGCTTTATTAGCTTAGAAGACGGGCCGCCCCGCGTGGCGGATTCCGGTAATGCCTGCAATACTGTCATTGAAGTGCGAGAACAAGATCAAGAGCGACGCGGCTGGTTCCTCCAGGCATGGCCAGACTTTTGCGGGCTTCCGAGCAGATGACATGCTATGGATTTTGGTTTACCTTCTTCTCTGCTGCTCCTTCGCCGACGCACAGACCACGCCGGGCAGGCTGACATTTGCTTTGCCTGAACATGTAGGTCGAATGACGCTCGATCAAGGTACATGGCAAGTGGTGGAACTCTCCGCAAAGCCCAATGGAAGCGAATGGGGCGAACGAGCCGCGCAAGGAAAGCAGCATATGCTTGCGTTCCTGTTCGTCTGGCCCGAGAAGGCTCCGCTCAATGCAGATTCATGCCGGGACGAAATGCTCAAGGCTGAGCACGCCGAAGTTGCTGTGCAGGGTCGCACATCAATGCGTTCTGTGAGTGGAGTTGAGATCGCGATGGCCCTTTTGGTGGCACCGAAGAACGGCGCGATGTCGCTCCGGGCCTTTGTTGCATCGAGGGATCTTTGTGGCGATCTCCTCTTTAGCGCCGAGGGGCCGCCCGGTGATGAAGAAGCCTATCGACTGACTATGGAAACGGCGAAGCAAACGCTGCTGACCCTGAAGTTTGACCCTGCAGCCGAGCCAACGTTCAAGGACGCTTTTGCTTTCGCCACCGCGGAGTATGTTAAGCATCAATACGCCGGAGCCGCCGTTGCGTATCGGAGTGCCTTGGCACGGGTCAATGAGAGTGATGATCCTGTGAAGTTCCGCCGCATTGTTACAGATCAGCTTGCGATGTCTCTTGGGATCTCGGGCGATCTCAAGGCGTCCCGAGAGGTGAACGAATCTGCAGTCAAGAGCGACCCCGAATACCCGCTCTATTACTACAACCTGGCGTGCGCCAACGCGGAGGCGGGTGATTCTAAGGCTGCGCGAATCCACCTTCAACAGGCGTTTGATCGCCGTACGCACGTGCTCGAAGGAGAAGCATTCCCCGACCCAACGCAAGATGATTCCTTGCAAAAGCTGCGAAAGGACGAGGCGTTCTGGAGGTTCGCGCAACAGGTTGGTCAACGGCTCAAACTGGAGAAGAAACCGTGACCTGTTCATCGCTGTAGCAGGCTGAAGCAATCCCAAGCGATAAAATCCGCCGTATGGCCAAGACCGCGCCGGAAGATCCTCGCCTGAAGCGAGTTACCACTATCTGCCTGGCCTTCCCGGAAGCCAGCCGCGAAATCTTACGTGGACTATCATCAAGGCTATGGAATTGTGGCGATCAACTGCAAAGTTCTGCAGGGAGATAACGCGCGGCTGGTCACCGCAGATCCCAGTAGGTTCTACATGCCGGCTTATGTGGGTTCGAGGGGATGGGTTGGTCTCATGCTGGATTGCGGCGAGACTGGGAAGAAGTCAGCGAACTGCTTAGGCGCAGTTATCTTGAACTAGCGCCGAAGCGCCTAGCCGTGATGGTAAATCATTTAAATGCGAAGTCGTGAACCAGTCACGACTTCGCCAACAAATCAGTAAGCAGCCGACCGAACCACGAACGGGACCCCCCGGCGGCCGTTCACTTCTACCGTCCGCTGGAGGTCGAGCGCTTCCATCGGAATAATGACCGATCTGCCGTTCACTCCGATATATCGCAGTTGCATGCCACCTTCGAACCAGTAGTCGGTGGCGATTCGGCCGTTGCCGTCGCGCAGCATGATCATCGTCATGGGAACGGCCGGGGCGGGCGGAACGTTCGCGTAGACAATTTGGCGCACAGGAGTAGGGGGCGGGGCGTAAGCCGGTGCCTGCGGTGCATACGACATTGGCGCGCGCTGCGAGAAACCGTAGTTGTAGTTATAGGTCGGCTGGGCTGCAGCAGCTGGCGGGTAATACGGCGCGGCCACAGCTTGTTCGGCCATAGGAACGCCGAAATCGTCCATAATCTTTAAGGTCAGTCGTGTTTCCGCTTTGAGCACAGGACGCGGACCGCGGCGCGGCAGGGTTAGCAGATCGATGGGCCAAAGAACGGGAATCATCCATTCGATGGTGTCCCTCACCGGATGCCCCGTGCCATGGATGCGGCCTTCTTTATCCACTGGATATTTAGGTACGTAAACTACCTTCGCGGCCACGGGTATTACGCGGTCGGGCGGAATAACAATCCGATCGAACTTGAGTTCCATCCAGCCTTTGCCAACGAAATGGCCTGGATCGCGATAGTCTTCAAAGCGGCCAACCATATAACTCCCATACGGGAATACAGAGCGGCCGTATAACTCGACGTGACTTACCTGGCAGAGAACCGGGTCGCCGATGTCAGCCGTCTTGGATGATAGTTTGGGCTCAGCAACGGTGCACTGCATCAGTGAACCGGCCGGAATAAGCTGCTCGGCGGCATATCCGGTAAGCGGAGCGGTCAGAAGAAGAAACGGAACAAGCAGGTGAAAATTGCTCTTCATATAGGATCTCCTAGGGCATTACGGACTAAATAGCCTGACAGCGATTACTTACAAGCGCAAAGCGCACAAGGCCGTGACGCCAAAAGATGAGGAACCCGTCGATAACTGGCGGCCCTAGCGTGGCCGTCCTGCGTGTTCCTTACAAGAGCCGGTAGGCAGAAGGCTCTGCACTCCAGATGGTTTCATCATCGTCGGTTCCAGCGCACGCGTCAATGGAAAAAATACTGAGAAAACACTGGAGGCCCACTGAATCCGTACCCTTCGGTAGAGACTAAGTCGCACTAAGTTGCCCTTTTTCTCAGTTGGAATCGCTTATCATTGACCATGCTCTCTCTACCGCTTTTGCTCCTTCTCTTTGGACAGCAGGCTGCTGCCCAGGCGCCGGCTCAACCGGCAGTTAGCTCCCGGCAGGCGACCGCCCAGACACCGAGCGCGGCATCCCGGGAAACACCGCAACGCAGAAATCAAGGAATGGGTGTGGCGGGTCCGGGCCCGGCCATAGGCGGCGACATCGATGAGACGCCGGTGACAACACATCATTCGGTCACGGTACGTGGAAAGACCATCAACTACACGGCGACGGTGGCGCAGATGCCTTTGAAGAACGCCGAAGGGGAGACCGAAGCGCACATTTTCTACATGGCGTATACGATGGACGGGCAAACCGACCTCGCGAAGCGCCCGCTTACCTTCTGCTTCAACGGTGGGCCGGGCTCGGCCTCGATGTGGGTGCACATGGGCGGAATGGGTCCGCGCAGTCCGCGATTGCTGTCGAACGGTTCCATGCCACCGCCGCCTTACCAGATGATGGACAACCAGGATACGTGGCTCGACATGACCGACCTGGTGTTTATCGATCCTGTCGGCACCGGCTACAGCCGCGCCAAGACGATTGAGGTGGCGAAGCGGATGAACGGCGTGCAGGGCGACATCCAGTCGGTCGGCGAGTTCATGCGGCTTTATGTGACGCGAAACAGCCGGGAGTTGTCCCCGTTGTTCATCGCGGGGGAGAGTTACGGCACATTCCGCGCGGCCGGACTTGCCGGTTACCTGGTTGATCGCGGCCTGGCGTTCAACGGAATTGTGTTGATTGGCACCACGCTTAACCTCGAAACGATATGGAGCCGCAGCGACGATCTGGTTTACGAACTGGAATTTCCCACTTATGCCGCCGATGCCTGGTATCACCACAAAGTGGCG
>PLRJ01000101.1:13346-59305 GCA_003163855.1 Bryobacterales bacterium
GAGAAATGGATTGAGCAGAGCAATCTCCGCTTTGATGTGCAGCATTTCACCAGGCAGCTTCTGCACGATAAGAACGAGACCATCGGGCGCTACGATGGCCGGCTAAGCGGACCTTCGGCGCTGAACACCGGCGAGACCAGCGAGTTCGACCCCTCGAGCACCGAGATTACGCCGCCTTTCACGGCGGTGTTCCAGAACTACATCCACGGCGAGCTTGGCTATAAAACGGATATGTACTACTACCCTAGCGGCGGTATTCAGCCGTGGGACTACGGTGTGCAGAACGGTTTTGGCGACACCACCAGCATGCTGAAGAACGCGCTAACCAAGAACCCGTATATGAAGGTGCTGGTGGAAGCCGGTTACTATGATCTAGCAACGCCTTTGTTCGCAGTTCAGTACACGTTTACGCACATGGGGCTTGATCCCGACATGCACAAGCGCATTTCATGGGCTTACTATCCGGCGGGACACATGCTTTACATCGATCGCGAGTCGCATGACAAGATGCACCACGATGTGGGGGACTTCATGACAAGCGCGATGCCGAGCGGGCAGGGAACGGGCGGGTCGCAGTAAACGGCTTGGATGGGGTGAATTTTGGTGGACGGCATGGGGTTCGAACCCACGACCCCCACGTTGCGAACGTGGTGCTCTCCCAACTGAGCTAGCCGCCCATCACCGCAGTTCCAAATATATCATTCGCTAACTTCTAGAGATGGTCCTTTCTGACGTTGATATTCGCCGCTACCTGGAAAGCGGCAAGATCCGGATTTCGCCGGAGCTTCCAGCCGAGCAATATGGAAGCTGCTCCGTCGATTTCCGCTTGGGGAACGAGTTCAGCGTCTTTGAACATAGCCGGCACGCGTTTATCGATGTGCGGGAGAAGGGCGCCATCCAGGACCTAATGCGCAGCATACGGGTTGAGAACGATCAGCCTTTTATTTTGCAGCCGCGCGAGTTCGCGCTTGCCATCACAGAGGAAACACTAGAGCTTGACGACGATGTGCTGGGACGGCTGGAAGGACGGTCCAGCCTGGGACGGATCGGCGTTATCGTGCACGGGACGGCTGGATTATTCGATCCCGGCTGGCGCGGCAAGGCGACTTTGGAACTTAGCAACCTGGGCATCATGCCGGTGGCGCTGTATCCGGGCATGCGCATCTGTTCGTTTACTTTCGAGCAGCTTACAACTCCCGTGTCGGTTCCTTATTACAAGAAGGTTGGGAACAAGTACGCGGGACAGACGCAGCCGCTGGCGAGCAAACTTACTTCCGAAGTTAGTAAGTCAAAGTAAGCCGATTCAGCGGCCGGAGGACCCGAATCCGCCGGCGCCGCGGACGCTTTCAGAAAGCTCGCCCTCTTCCCATTCGACGGCTTCGTATTTGGCCAGCACCATCTGGGCGATGCGGTCGCCGCTGTGAATCTGATAAGGGTTCTGGCCCAGATTGAGCAGAATCACGCGCAGTTCGCCGCGATAGCCGGGGTCGATGGTGGCCGGAGCGTTCGGTACGGTAATGGCGTGTTTCAAAGCCAGGCCGCTACGCGGGCGGATCTGCACTTCATAGCCGCTAGGAATTTCTAAACTCAGCCCGGTAGCAACTGCCTGCGGGATTCCAGGAGCCAGCACAGTGTCTTCTAAACTGCGCACGTCCAGGCCGGCGTCTTCCTTGGGACCGTGCGCGTACTCGGGCAGAATGGCCGCTGCGTTCAACTTCTTGATTCGGATTCGCAATCCGCTATCATAGCGGCTTCATGTCCGGACTTGGTCTTCAACCGGGCTCCTCTCAGAAACGCGTGTTGACGGTTGCGCCCATGCCGCCTGAGAAGATCGCCTACGCCCTGGCTCGTTACAGCCGATCACCCGATTCTATTCGCGACTCCATTGAGTGGGTGCGCCATCACGATTCGGCCAGCTTCCTGGAAAGCTTTTATTTTCAATACGGCCACGCGTCAATTGCAGACCTTGGACACGTGACTGTATGTTTTGAAGGCATCTCGGAACTGGCAGCCACAGAGATAGAGGATGAGCAGCTTTGGGATGGGCAGGCGCGCAGTTCGCGCTATCAGGATTTTTCGAAGTCGGGTGTTGTTGTGCCGCCGGAACTGAGCGCGAACGAAGCTGAAATTTATAACCAGGCCGCCGCCGCTATGCTTTCCGGCTACGCACAGGTGCGTGAGCGCATGATTCCCTATCTTGAGAGCCAGCTTCCGCGCCCTGAAGGCATGAAGCCAGAGGCGTACCGGCGCAACCTGGCTGCGCGCGCTTTCGATGTGGCGCGGTATCTGCTGCCGTTCGGCATACCGACTGGCATTGGCCAGGTAACCAGTATCCGAACCTTGGAAAAGCAGGTCCGGCGCTTCAAAGCCTCGCCGTTTCAGGAGTTGCGGGATCTGGCTTCGGAACTTGCCGCAGCCTGCGCGAGTGCGCCAGATTGTGTTTGGAATGCCGATGGGGCGGACGAACCGATTGCCCCCACGCTGGCGCGGCATGCGGAAGGCGATGAATACGCGGGGCGGCTGCGGGCGAACCTTATCGAATGGGCCGCGCATCATTTACCTCCAAGCGAACACCATCCACCGCCAGACGTTGACCTGCTGCAGCCGACTGACCACCTGGCCGATATCTGCGCCACGCTGCTGTATCCGGTGACGGACCGGCCCTTTCGCGAGTTGTACGAACTGACTTGTTCCTGGCCGAGTCCGCGCCGTAAAGAGCTGCTGGATGTGGCATTAGGACCCAGAAGCAAACGCGATGAACTGCCCCGGTCGTTCCGCAGCGCGCCTTACGTGTTTGACATCGTGATGGACATTGGCGCGTATCGCGATCTGCACCGTCACCGGCGCTGCCAGCAGGTGCGGCAGCAATACACCAATGCGCTGAACTACGAAACTCCGCAGGCTATTTTGCACTGCGGCGCGGAGAAGACATTTCGCAACTCGCTGTACGCCGCCAGTGAAGCCATTGCCCAACTACCTCAGCCGTCGGCGCAGTATCTCCTGCCGTTCGCGGCACGCTCGCGCTTCCTGTTCAAAATGGATTTTGCCGAGCTTGAATACATCTCGCGGTTGCGTAGCGGGGTGAAGGGGCACTTCTCCTACCGCAAAGTAGCGTGGGAAATGAAGCAGGCGCTGGAGCGGCTGGACCCAATGCTTGGCTCGCTGATTGAGGCTACCCCGCCGTGGGTGGAAGATCCGCTGAAACGATAATTAACTGAGATTCAGCGTCTTCGACATCGTCCCGCGCTCTTTTTGAATCTTTTCCTGCAGCATCATCAGGGCGTAAATCAATTGCTCTGGACGCGGGGGGCAGCCGGGCACAAAAACATCCACCGGAATCACTTGATTCACCGGTACCAGCGCATAGTTACTGAAAACGCCGGTTGAGGTAGCGCAGGCACCCATGGAGATAACCCACTTGGGCTCGGGCATCTGTCTGTAAAGCTGTCTGATAACCGGCGCCATTTTGTTTGAGACGCGGCCGGCAATGATCATCAGATCCGACTGGCGCGGCGATCCTCGAAAGACCTCGGCGCCAAAGCGTGCGGCATCATAGCGCGAGGCCATCATGGACATCATTTCTATCGCGCAGCAGGCCAGGCCGAAGGTCATGGGCCAGAGCGAGTTCTTGCGGGCCCAGTTCAAGGCGCTGTCTAACGTCGTGGTGATGATGCTGTCGCCAACGTCCAACGCATCGTCGTCTACGCGGGCGAATAAATCCGCCGGCTGGCTTATTTCAAACTTTTCTGAGTCGCCCACCCCCTTAGTATCCCACGCATTTTATGCCCAGTACCAGGATGCCGTTAAAAACAAGTCTGAAGTTTCACGTATCGGATTAGAATAGTGCTAAGCCTAAAGCGCGAGAAGAAGAATTGCCTGAGACAGATGTGCATGAGGTGAAGGCAGAGGCCACCAAGCCGGGTGTACGGACTGGCTTGAAGGAGCGCGCCGCCCAACTCGATGAGACGCTTACCATCTTCCGTGCGGAACTGGAAGCGGACAGGTATGCACCAGCTCTGGGCAAGTTTCGCGAGGCGGTGAACCTTAGCCGCGCCTGGAAAGAGTTGCGTACCCGTGTACTGCGTGTTGGTGCGCAAGAAGCGAAGAACTTGCTGCCGCGTAACTGGCGAGTGGCTGAGACACTGCTCTCAGAGACCAATGGTATTGAGGGCGACTACGCTATACCAACTGAGCTTTGGGATAAGGTCCGCACCGCCCAGCATGATGAGGTGATCAGCAACGCCCTGTACACGGTAGATCGAACCGAGCTGATCGACTCGGCGCAAAAGGCGCGTGATCAGGTCCATACACTGCTGGTTGCCCATCCCGCGGAGCCGAGACTGCAGGCGAAGTTGCAGGAGCTTGAGGAGAAGCTGAATCCCCTGAAACCACCGCCGGTGGACGCGGCCGAGAGGGTTTTAGATGAAAAGCCTGCCGCGGCGCCCGTCGATGTCATTCCGGCGGTAGAGACAATGGCCCCGCCGGCAGGGCAGCGCGTCAAGATTGCGATTGCCAGCACGGCGTGGGACAAGGTGAAAACAGTGGCCACTGTAGCGGTTAGCGCCGCGATGATTGTCACGGCTGTCGTTTTAGTTTGGATGCACGTACGGCAGCCGCACGGACCGGCCAAGGCTGCAGCGCGAATTGCAAAGAGCAGGGAAGTGGAGACGGCGGCAGCAGCATTACCCAACGCCGCCACAGTAGCCTACACGCAGGCATCGGAAGAAAAAGCGTGGCATATTGTAGAGACAACACAGAAGCCGGAGGATCTCCAGCTTTTCCTCAAGGTTTATCCGAAAAGCTTGCATGCAGTTCGCGCTCGGGTGAAACTGGAAGCGCTGCAGGCGCAGGAATCGAATCAGGAGGATGAGGAGCGTGAAGACTGGAAAGCTCTTGATCACTCCGATCCGAAAGCGCTGGAGTCGTTTTTGGTGGCTCATCCTGAAGGTGCGCATGCCAAGGCGGTCCAGGATGAGTTGGACGTCAAACGCACCAAGGCGCCGTAAAGCCACCGGCTAATTCCTCGATTCCACCAGTTCTAATTTAACCGTGCTCTAATGACAGGTCTATGCGACCGCTTCCCTTACTATGCTGCGCGCTTGCTGTAACTGCAATTGCTTTCGGGCAGAGTCCGACCACGCCTCAGTATCCTAACTACCCGAGCGAGATTCCAACCAAGGTACAGCCTTCAACCGGCAGCTTTGACTATGAACGTCGCGATGTAATGATCCCCATGCGCGACGGCGTAAAACTGCATGCCGTGGTGCTGGTTCCCAGGGGCGCGAAAAATGCTCCCATGCTGTTAACTCGGACGCCTTACAATGCTTCCGAACTGACCAGCCATGCGTCGAGTCCGCATCTGGCGCCTGTGCTACAGGGTTATGACAACGCGGTGGATGTAATTGTCGAAGGCGGCTATATCCGCGTGGTGGAAGATGTGCGCGGGAAGTATGGTTCGGAGGGAGATTACGTTATGAACCGCCCTTTGAGCGGGCCGCAGAATCCGACGCCGGTGGATCACTCGACCGACACTTACGACACCATCGACTGGCTGGTAAAGAACGTTGCGGAGAGCAATGGCAAGGTTGGAATTCTAGGCATTTCCTACGACGGCTTCACGCCTTTGATGGCGCTAGTAAATCCGCATCCGGCGCTGAAGGTTTCAGTGCCTATGAACCCGATGGTGGATGGCTGGATGGGCGACGACTGGTTTCACAGCGGCGCGTTTCGCCAGCCGGGCATGGAATATATCTACGAGCAGGAGGGCTCGCGGGATAATCAGGAGAAGTGGTGGAACGGCCACTACGACGATTACGACCTCTATATGGAGGCGGGATCGGCAGGCGACTTAGGTCAGAAGCATGGCATGGAGCAGATGGGCTTCTGGCGGAAGATACTGGCGCATCCGAGCTACGACGCGTTCTGGCGGGATCAGGCGATGGATAAGATTCTGGCGGGGCAGCCGTTGAAGGTCCCCGTGCTGCTGGTGGCGAGTCTTTGGGACCAGGAAGACATCTATGGAGCGCTGGCCGTCTATCGGGCGATTAAGCCGAAAGACACTGCCAACGACAAAGTATTTCTGGTGATGGGTCCCTGGTTTCACGGGCAGGAGATCGGGGATGGCAGTTCGCTTGGCGCGTTGAAGTTCCATAGCGACACCGCGCTTTACTTCCGGCAGAATGTGTTGCGGCCATTTCTGGATCATTACTTGAAGGACGGCGGTGGTGAAGCCGGAGTCGCTCCGGTTACGGCGTATGAGACGGGAACGAACAAATGGTTAAAGCTGGCCTCATGGCCGGCTGGTTGTGAAAGTTTGTGCTCCATCAAGCCGGCGCCGTTTTATCTGGAGGCGGGCGGGAAGGCGAGCTTTGCTCCTCCTGCGTCGGGTGATAACCCGTACCAAGAGTATGTCTCCGATCCGGCGCGGCCCGTACCCTATCGAAGCCGGCCGGTAACGGCATCCTCAAAGAGTTGGCAGGAGTGGTTAGTCAGCGACCAACGAGAGGCGTCGGGGCGGCCGGATGTGGCGGTGTTTACTTCGGAGCCGCTGCGCGAGCCGGTAAAGATTAGCGGGCAACCGATGGTGAATCTGGTGGCGTCCACAAGCGGCACGGATTCGGATTGGGTGGTGAAGTTGATTGATGTTTACCCGGATGAGGTGGCGGGGGATGAGGCAATGGGCGGCTACCAACTGATGGTGTCGGCGGATATTTTTCGCGGGCGCTATCGCGAGAGCCTTGAGACGCCCAAGGCGATTGAGCCGGATAAGCCGTTGGTTTATAAGTTTGCGCTGCCGACAGCAAATCATGTGTTTCTACCGGGACACAAGATGATGGTGCAGGTGCAGTCTAGCTGGTTCCCTCTGTATGACCGGAATCCGCAGACGTTTGTGACGAACATCTTTTGGGCCAAGCCAGCGGATTACAAGAAAGCAACGCAGCGGATTTATTCTTCGGGCACGAACGCCAGCTTCATCGAACTGCCGTTGGTGGTGCGGTAAGCGCGGACTGCCTTAGACCGGCGCGCTGTGGCAGGCAGGTGGCGTAGGCGCGGAACACATCTTCGAAGACCGCATCCCATGATTGGCGCAGCGCGTAAGCACGGCTAGCGGCCTGCATGCTTGCCCGCCTGGCTGGATTGTTCATCAGCGCGGCGATGGCGTCGATGAAATCTGACGGCGAAGACGCGACATGGCCAGTAACGTCCTGTTCGACCAGGAACTTGGGGCCTCCACCATCTGTAACGACGCAGGGAACCGAGGAAGCCAGCGCTTCCAGGATGACGTTTCCGAAGGTATCTGTGGATGAGGGGAAGGCGAAGACATCCATACCAGCGTAGGCACGGGCCAGTTCTTCGCCGCGCAGGACGCCGGTGAACGTTGCATTAGGCACGTGGTCGCGGAGCCAGTTTGCTTCACTACCTTCTCCCACGATTACGAACTCGAATTGAGTGAGACCGAGGGAAGTGAGGGCGTTCCCGATTTCGGCGAGGAAGCGGACGTTCTTTTCCGCAGTGAGTCGGCCTACGTAGCCGATGCGGAACTTCCCCGCATTGGTGCGGGTGCGTTTGGCGGCGGAGAAGAGATGGGTGTCCACACCGCGCTGCATGAGGAAGACGGGCCTACCGGTGAGCTTGCGGGTGAGATCGATCAGTTCCTGATTAGGCGCCATCACCATGTCGGCACGGCTGTAGAAGAAGCGTAGAATTTGGAGCGAAGCAAATTCGGCGGCGTTTCCCAGGTTGCGGCTGAAGCCATCGCCGGCAAACCGAAGCAGATGCTGCAAACGGCGGCCGGCATATTCGTGCAGGCTGGTGTGCCACGAGATGACCAGGGGGATACGCAAGCGCAGACACAGATAATAGCCGAGCGTGCCCATGTCGCCGGGGCCGGTAAGGTGAATGACATCGGGCTTGAACTTGCGCAGCGCACGGAGAACCTGGTGGGCGTAGCGGAAAAGTACTGGATCGTAGTCCAGGTTGGCGTCCAGTTCGATCCGGGCGGGGCCGCGTTTGAGTTGCATGACGGTTACATTACCGTCAACAACGCATGACTCCTCAGGACCGGGGTGAACACTGAAGAAAGGAATCTGACGCCGGCGGGCAAAGGCCTCTAGATGGCGACTGGTGTGCGCGACACCGTTTATCTCATGGAACGTATCGGGTAAAAAAGCGACCCGAGCGTATGAGCTCAAACGGCAGCCTCCGGATCGTAACAGATGGCGCGGTCGTTGAGGGCGATCTTGAGGGCGGAACGGACCCCGCGCCATTCAAGCAGGCGCATGGCGGCGATGAAGTGCTTCACCACCTGCGGGCCGCCTTCGGACCAAATAGAGGTGAGGGGAACGGTGACTCCCGATTCAGGATTACGGTAGAAGACGCGGTCGCCCCAAGTGCGGCGGCTCTCCAGGTTTTCCGGATAATCGCGCACTACATCTACCATGGTCTGCAAAATGCGGACCCGCAGCGGTTCGTGATACTGCGGCATGAAGACCACGTGGCTGAAGCGTTCGTGGCGTACTTCCTGAACGAATTCGGCAAAGGTGGCGGCACGCGAAAGATTTAGGATGGCGTTGGGCTCACGGCCGTGCCGGTCGCCGCCGGAGACGACAGGCAAGTTGACCTGGCGGGCCAGCGTGATGACCTGTTTGTTCTCGTCCCATCCGCGCAGACCGTTTAATTCAAGGCCGTGGATCTGGCCTGCGCAGGCGCGCAGCAGTTGCAGCAGCGTGGCGGCATGCTTCTCCTGCCCTATGCCCTTTTCGTCCCACAGGGGATGGTTGAGGATGAGCAGCACGTCAGGCATCGCATTCAGCATACCGAGCAGACGAGAAAGCTGGCCCTCTTCTGGATTGGCGGTAAAGCGGGTCAGCTCGGCGCAGATGGAGGTAGCGTCAGGGGCGGGAAGGTTGTGCACTCCCAGGTGGAAGAAAGTCTCCCGGTAGGGGATGGTCCACTCGTTTGATACGGGAGCTTTGCGGAAGCGGTCCATCACGTGGAGCATGGAAGCTGCGCGAATATCGTCATGGTCTGTAAGGGAGACCAGGGCCGGTAGTTTGAAGCGGCGCTGGACCTGTTTTTCCTCCAGGCGGTACGCTTGACGGGGGGATAGGGGCGGCGTCCAAAAAGCGTCAGCCCAGTTAAAAGACCGGTCTTTCAGGCGGCTGTACTCCGCTTCCTGGCGGCGAATAGCCGCGCCTAAATAAGGCAACTTAGCGGTGTACCGCGGAACCATGGAAAGGCTTTCTTCCGAACACATGGTATGGCTATGCAGCGAGACTCCGGTGCGGAAATCGGCCGCGATCGTCGGGTGTTGCCCAAGGAACTGGATTGAGCTGGTGGCTGTAACGGACATCCAATTTCACCTCCCGACCTCACTGTGCTTTATCTCTGTGTCGGACAGATTATGCTTCTGTGAATGGACGATTAAAACAGAAGAAAAGGTAAATGTTTAGAAATCTTAGTTTTTCGGTTCTGAAGGCGTACTATTACCCCGGAATATGACGGAGGGGTATTTAAAGCTAGAAAAGATCGCTGATAGATTAGAGGAGAGTAACTGCTGCTAGTCTTCGAGCAGCCCCTATGCCCGAGCCTGCCAAAGCGATGAGCAGCGCGGCGACGGTTGAGACCGGCCCGGAGCCGCTCTTAATAGAAAGCCTGCGAGGCCGAATCGCAGACTTAGAGTCGTCGGTCGCAAGCATGCAAGAACGACTTTCGTCGTACGAGATGGTGTTTTACGGTAATCCGGTGCCCTGGCTTGTTTACGCGGCGGAAACCCTGCAAGTGCTGGAGTTCAATGCGAGCGCGGCAAAGCTTTATGGGTACGAGGCCGATCGCTTCAAGAAGCTGAATTTGCTGGAGCTATTCCAGGCGGACGGTTCCCAGGAGTTGATGGAACTGGGAAACCAGCTGCGCGGTGAACAAAATTCTATTGGTCCTGTCATGCATCGCCGGGCCGACGGGCGCTTGCTGGTGATACGGCTGATCTTTTTCCCCTTTGCCCTTGGCGGGGTAAATGCGCGCTTTGTGATGGTGGAGGATGCCACGGCGCGGCACCAGGCCGAAGAGGAAGTACGGGCGAGCGAGGAGCGGTTCCGCGAACTGTTTGAAAATGCCAATGATGTCATCTTCATCCACGATTTGAAAGGCCGGATTATCGCTCTGAACCGGGCGGCGGAGTATATGACTGGCTACGACCGTGGGGAAGTGCTGGGCAAAAGCTTCGACGAAATAGTTGCTCCGGAAGCGCGCGATAAGACGCTGGATAGCATTCGAGCTCATCTTGGCGGCAGCGCTACGCAGCATTATGAACTGCCACTGCTGTCAAAATTCGGCACGGTTCGGTATCTGGAAGTGAGTACGCGTGTGGTTTACCGGCGCGGACATCCAGTGGCCATTCAGGGCATAGGACGCGACATTACGGAGCGTAAACAGGCGCAGCAGAAGCTGCAGGAATCGTCGGAGGCGTTGCAGGCCAAGAATGCGGAGTTGCTGAGAGCATTGCAACAGGCGCGCGAAGCCACGCAGTTAAAGGAACAGTTTCTGGCGAATACGTCGCACGAACTGCGCACGCCTATGAACGGCATCATGGGTATGGTGAACCTGCTGCAAACGACAGAGCTTTCGCCGGACCAGGGCGAGTATGCCGACGCAATCAGCCAGTGCGCGGACGATTTGCTGACAATCATCAACGACCTGCTAGACCTTTCGCAGATTGATGCAGGCCGGCTGGCGCTGTCGAACGAGCCGTTCGACGCTACGGAAAGTCTGCGATCAGTTGTGAAGATGTTACGCTTGCGCGCTTCGGCCAAGAATCTGACGCTAACTTTCGAAACTTCGTGCGAAATGGTCATATCCATGTGCGGGGACAGCGTACGCTTCCGCCAGGTTCTGACCAACCTGATAGCAAACGCCTTGAAGTTTACCCAAGCGGGCGGCGTGCATGTGCGGTTGCTGGTAGACCAGCGCCAGGAGTTGCTGCGCTGTGAGGTGGTAGATTCGGGGATTGGCGTGGACGAAAGCTTGCGCGAGCGGATCTTCGAGGCGTTTTTCCAAGCCGACGGCACGACCCGAAGGCGATTCGGCGGTACCGGCCTGGGACTCGCCATCAGCAAGC
Source organism: Bryobacterales bacterium (assembly GCA_003163855.1). Lineage (GTDB taxonomy): Bacteria > Acidobacteriota > Terriglobia > Bryobacterales > Bryobacteraceae > Bog-105. Next base: position 24,460 of record PLRJ01000101.1, read on the forward strand.
AACTTGTGGAAATTATGGGCGGATCTATAGGAACGTTCAACAATCATCCCGCTGCGGGCTCGACGTTCTGGTTTGAATTACCCTTGGTGCTGGAGTCCGCGTCGAATGCGGCTGCGGCAACTGCAACGAAACTTTGAGGCTGCCCTTTTCGCCTGGGCCGAACCTGGCTTTCGTGCTGACGATTTTCGGTATTCTGCTGGTCTATTGCGAATTCATCTGGATCGGCAGGATTTTCCCGGGCATAGTGGGTGCGCTGGCGACGCTGTGCGGAATGTATTGGTTGTGGCAACTGCAGCCCGTCGCTCTAGGACTGGAGTTACTTGGAGCGGCGATAGCCTGTTTTGCGCTGGAAGGACTCTTCAAGACTTACTTCGTCGCCGGGATTGTGGGGACGGCTCTAGTGGGGCTCGGATTCTGGAAACTCTATAGCGAGCCGCCGTGGATTGTGGCTTGGCTGGCGTTTCCTATGAGCGCGCTGCTGGGGGCTGCAACCACTCTGCTGCTGGAAACAGCCAGGCGCGGCCGCCGAAACAAGCGGAACCTTTCCGAATAAAACAGCGTAGAGTTAAGCAAGAGAGGTCAGGAATGAGACAGATTTTGCCGGTTTGTGCCCTGCTTTTGGCTGGCGCTGTAAGCGCTTGTGCGAGTGTAGATAACGGATTGTTATCGCTGGTGCCGGCCAATGCGCAGTTGATTGTGGGCATTGACGTTCAGAAAACCCGCGATTCCCAGTTTGGACAGTATATGCTGTCAAAATCGCAGGCGGGTGATGCGCATTTTCAGGAGTTCATCGATAGGACCGGGTTCGATCCGCGGAGGGATCTGCAGAATCTGATGATCGTATCAATGGGAAACAACTCCGGCACCAAAGGACCGGGATCATTCGCAGTTCTAGCTCGGGGCGTCTTCGATCCGAGCAAGATTCTGGCTGTGGCATCGGCCAAAGATGGGGTAACCGAGACTTACAACGGCGTGTCCATGACGGTCTACGAGAAGAAAAAGGACGCGGTCGCGGTGGCCTTTCCCCAAGTCGGTGTGGCGGTCATGGCCGACCTGACAACCATGCAACAGATTCTTATGAACCTGTCTACTCCAACAAGCTTCAGCCCCGATTTGACAGCGCGGATTAATGCTATCGGCGGCGCAAATGATGCGTGGTTTGTTTCTACGACGGGACCGAGCGGATGGAAGCATGTTATTCCGGATGCGGGAGCGGGACCGATGCAGGGGCAAGCGCAAGCTTTGAACGCGATTCGTTCAGCCAGCGGCGGGATGAAATCGGGCGCAACCGTTGATATTTCGTTTGATGCCACGGCGCGCTCGGCGGAAGATGCTACCTCACTGGCGGACGTGTTCCGCTTTATGGCGAGCGCGGTGCAGATGCAGCGGCAGCAGAACGCGCAGGCGGCGGTTGTAGCGGCGGCGATGGACAACATGATCCTTACCACCAGCGGCAGCAACGTGCACATTGCATTCTCGATACCAGAGAAGAGCCTGGAACAGCTGGCGGAGTCAAAGCCAGCGCGGCACTAACTTTTGGGCTTAGGGCTCTCAATAAATTTGGGCGCCGGGGTGTCGCCAGCAAACTGAAAGCCGGTCAAATAGGCAAGACGAAGAATCTTAGCCATCTTCACGTAATTGATTCGGTCGGCGGTGTCGGTCGTGTGGTGGTAATCGGGATGGAAACCCGTGAACCACCAGAACGCCGGAACGTTGTGCAGGACGAAGGGAAACTGGTCGCTGCGAAAGAAGACGTTCAGGGCGGATTCGTGGTCGAAACGGTCGTCTAGATCCAGACCGACGTATTTGTTCTCTTTTTCCACGGTGCGCTGGTAATCCGGGCTATAGAGAGCGCCAATCAGGTTCAGACGGTTGGTGGTGTCGGGCGGAATCTGCAGCACGCCGCGGGTTTGGTCGCTGTCCGTTTCGTTCCGTCCGATCATGTCGAAGTTAATCATGGCGCGCGTAGTCGCCAGCGGACGAAGCGGATGAGCGGCCATATAGAAGGCTCCCAGCAAACCGCGCTCTTCCGAAGCAAAGACAACAAAGAGGATGGATCGCTTGGGCTTTTCGCCGTTCGGGCTTATCGCATTGTGTGCAAAGGCGTGCGCCAGGGCAACCACGCCTACCGTTCCCGAACCGTTGTCATCGGCACCGTGCCAGATTTCACTTCCGCTCATGCCGTCGTGGTCATGGTGGGCGCTAATCAGGATGGTTTCGGCTTTGAGTTCAGGGTCGCTGCCTTCCAGCAGGCCGACAACGTTGTAGCTGTTGCCCGCGATTTCCGAAGAGTTGCGCGAGTGCAGCGTTACTTCGGTGTCGGGCAGAGTTCGCGATTGCGGCTTCAGGTCTTTATCTATTTCCGATTGCACCCCCGATGGAGTAACGCCGGCTTCGGCGAACAGCTCTTTGGCAACTTCATCGGAAATGGTGGCGGAAGGCGTGTGCAGGGAGTCGTCGGCCAAGGCTTGCACCGGAATGGGCGTAGCGCGCGTGACAGAGCCGCCAATGCGGGCAGCGCGTTCGCGGTTGGAAAGATGTTTGCGGTTGGGTTCGGCCACGATAAGAACCGCTAGCGCACCATGCGCCTGGGCGTTTAGAATTTTGACGCGGGCGGTCGCGTAGCGCGTGTTGCCGGTACCGTTGAAGATGGAGGCGGCGTTGTCTTCCTGCGGTTCGTGATCGAAGATCAGAACGATTTTGCCGTGTGCATCAATGCCTTGGTAGTCGTCATAGTGCAATTCGGGAGCGGTGATGCCGAAGCCCGCAAAGATGACTGGTGCGGTGATATCAACATCGGACGGGAAAGAGCCAAACGCGTCAGGGAACTGCCATTTCTTCTCGACACCGGCACGCTTGAGGCTGACGTAGCTGCGCGCGCGATCCGGATGGTATTCCAGCAGCGGCACCGCCTGCAGGAAACTGCCTCCAGCCGCAGGCTTAAGCCCGGCCTTAGTGAATTCGGAAGCTATCCATTCGATGGCGACCGCGTCTCCGGGCTGCATGGAGAGACGGCCCTGCAGCGCGTCGGAGGCGAGAAACGTGAGGTCGGCGCGCAGCGAACTTTCCTGGATGGTGTCAAAGCCGGGCGCGAGTTGAGGCGGAATTCTTTCCTGTGAAGTGGCAAACAGCGCAATCGCTAGCAGCAGAACGGCTGACTTGAAAATCATGATTTCATTAGTGTCTCAGGCCGGAATGGTGAAGAAAAAGGTTGAACCCGCGCCGGCTTGCGATTCCACCCAGATTCGGCCGCCGTGCTGTTCCACAATTTTCTTACAAATGGCTAAGCCCAGGCCGGTTCCAGGGACGTCGTTACCGTGCAGCCTTTTCAAAAGTCCGAAAATCAGCGCGTGATATTCGGGTGAAATGCCCTGACCGTTATCTTTCACGCTGAACTTCCAGGAGCGGCCGTCATGGATAGCGGCAATTTGAATGACTGGCGGCAGCGAAGCATTTCGATACTTGATGCCGTTGGTAATCAGGTTTTGGAGAAGTTGCAGCAGTTGGATGGGGTCGCCCTGCACGGTGGGAAGATCCGAGAACTTGATTTGCGCGCCACTCTCTGTGATCGAATGCTGAAGATCCGATATCGCTGCGGTCACAACGCCATTCATGCAGACCGGCGCATTCGGCGGCCTGTCCTGGCCCAGGGCGGCGTAACGCAGCAATCCGTTTATCAGCTGCTCCATGCGATTGGCGCCGTCGAGGATTATCTTCATGCATTCTGCTGTCGAGTCATTCATCTGACTGTTCAGACGCCGTGCGAGCAACTGGACGTAGCTCTTGATCATGCGCAGGGGAGTTTGCAGGTCGTGAGCGGCGACGTGGGCGAAGCGCGATAGTTCCTCGTTGGAGCGAGCCAGTTCATCTACCAGCCGCTGGCGCTCCTGCTCCGCGCGCTTCCGATCGGAGATATCTTCCACCAGCCCGATGACGTCCTGCGGCACTCCGAAGCTGTCGCGCTGGAGGGCTGCAGTGGCGCGCACCCAGATAAAATTGCCACTCTTGCATAAATAGCGCTTTTCGATGGTGTAAGAGGGGATTTTTCCGCTTAACAGCTGTTCGAATAGGTCACGATTGAGCGGGAGGTCGGCGGGATGACTAAGCGTCAGGAAGTTCTTTTCCGCCAGTTCTTCCGCCGTGAAACCAACAATGCGCCGATAAGCTTCATTCGTTTCAATGAGCAGGCCGTCGATGGTGGTCAATACCATGCCGATGGGTGCTGCGGCGAAGGTGGTACGGAAGCGTTCCTCGCTGCGGCGCAATTCGGCTTCGGCCCGTTTGCGATCAATACAAACCGCGATGCTGGTGGAAACCGAGGCCAGAGCGTTGAGCGTCTCCGGTGGCAGAGGGTGACGCGAAAAGAGGCCAAGCACGCCGGCAAGCTTATCGTCTACCAGCAGCGGGAAACCGGCAAATGAGACCAGCCCTTCACGCTTAACCCATTCCTGATTACTCACTCTAGGATCGTTGCTCAGGTTGTTAGTGAGATGAGGTTCGCGCTCCTCGGCAATTTTGCCGATTTTGAAAGCGCCCAGCGGAATGCGGGCATGTGCGCCATCCAAGTGGGTGTAAAGACCTTCGCTCACCTGGAGTTCGAGCATCTCGGTGGCGGGATTAAAGGTCCAGATTCGAACTAAAGCGGCGTCGAGGTAGCGGATGATTCCCTGCGCGCAATGCTGAAGAGCGTCGCGAAAGGACCCGGTTTGCGCGAGGACTCCGCCTAGTTCGGCTACCAGGGCGGCTAGCCGCGTTTGATCGAGTGCCGGGGATGCGGGCGTTGAGACCTCTTGCACTTCTTATTCTCGCTATCATTTTGAGCGATTAAAACAGGTAGAAATGCCACCTAACGAGTCAGCGAACGTTGCGATGCAGAATCAGCGCCCGGCTCGATGCTGAGTCTCCCCGCTTCACTCTTCAGTACACGCGGGCAACCCGACGCCGTGCGGTGGCCCGATACTACTGAACTTGGCTGCCGGTCAGCATCTGCTGCAAGCGTGCGGCGAAGTTTTCGCCTGATTCCGTCTCCAGCAGGCGTTTCTGCACTGGAAGGGCGGAGTCCAGTTCGTGCACAAGCCGCAGGAGGCTTTTGATGTTCGATTCCACCATGCGCGTACTTCCCGGAATTTCCGGTTGCGGCAAATAATGCAGATCGACGCCGAATTCGATGCGCAGATCTTCCTGCTCACCGGGTTTGTAGGCGGCTCCGTTGTCGAATTCCGGACCCAGACAGGCAAGCGTTACACGTGCGGGGACCAGGACCCAGGCGTCGGTAAATTGCCATAAATCCCACCATGTTTCTACCCGTTGCGCTACATCGTCGCCGCTGAAATCGCGCAGGACCTCCAGCACTTCATCCACATCAAGCGGGCCGTTCATAGGCCGCTCTAAAAGCGGGGGCTCAGTTGAGTCTACAGCTTGAATAACGATGGTGTTCTGGCCCTGTTCCCGCTGGGAGAAGGGGAACAGGCGCAGTAATGTTTCGAAATGCCGCCTCCGGCTGGGACGTGCGTTGCGCTCCAGCCAGATGGACAGGTAGAGCTGGTCTGTCACGTTTTTATTATGCACGGGAGACGCTGCTCGCTCCTGACACAATGAAAGAGTGATAACCGACCTCGTGCAGATTAGACGCTTTGGCGAGAAAGAGCGCGAGGATAATGGGCGTTTCCGCGCGTGGCTGCGGCGGCATAGCTTTGTGGAGCGGCGCCTTAAGGCGATTACCCAGGATATTGAAGATAAAATCGATTGCACCGCGTGCGCCAACTGCTGCCGCGTCGCCACCACACAAGTAACCGATAAAGATTCCGAAAAGCTGGCCAAGTTTCTGGGAGCGAAGCTGGGCGACTTTCTGCGCGATTATACGGTGGAAACAGAAGATGAAGGCCGAATCCTGAAGCGCAACGAGAATGGCTGCGTGTTTCTGGAGGGCAATCTCTGTTCTGTCTATGAGGCGCGTCCGCATACTTGTGAATTATTTCCGCATCTAGTTAAGGGAACGGGTTCGCTGTTAAGCCGGCTTTGGCACATGCCCGATCGCGCGGTTTACTGCCCGATTGTCTACAACACTTTGGAAGCATGGAAAGTGGAAACAGGTTATAAGAAATGAGCGCCGTTGTTGTACTGCTGCTTCTGATGCTGTTGCTGGCAGTAGCATTCGCGGCGTATCAATTATCGGAAGCGCGGCGCTGGCATCAAAGCGCGGCCGAGGCGAAAAAGCAGGCGGAAGAGCGCCGCGCGGCGCTGGAAATGACGCAAAAGCATTTGATACAGGCCGAAGCGGAGGGTTCAAAACAGCGCGAGATCGCGGAAGTGCAGCTTCGCCTGCTGACTCAGACGCAGGCGCAACTGGAGGAGAAGTTCCGTTCGCTTGCTTCGGAGGCTTTGCAAACGAATAGCCAGCTATTTCTGGATCGCAGCCGCGACCAGATGGAGCATTTGGTGGAACCGGTGAATCAATCGCTGCGGCGCTTTGAACAGCAGGTGCAGGCCATCGAAAAATCGCGCATCGGTGCGTATTCTGAGATCAGCACGCAAGTTAAAACATTGACGGAACTGCAGGAACGTGTGCGCCAATCGACGGACCAACTGAAGACGGCGCTGCGCTCACCGACGCAACGCGGGCGCTGGGGTGAGATGCAACTGCGCCGTGTTGTTGAATTGGCGGGCATGCTGGAATACTGTGATTTTGCGGAACAGAAGACCCTATTTGGCGAAAACAATCTGCGGCCCGACCTGATTGTGCGGCTGCCGAACGCGTGCCAGGTGGTGGTGGATTCCAAAGTGTCCCTGGAGGCTTATCTGCGGGCTATCGAAGCGGAGCATGAGCCGGATCGGGCGCGTTTTCTGAAAGATCACGCCAACCAGGTTCGAACGCACGTGAAATCGCTGAGTGAGAAAGCTTATTGGGACCGGCTTCCTGGTTCGCCGGAATTCGTGATTGCGTTTTTGCCATTGGAATCGTTGTTCAGCGCGGCGTTGGAGCAGGATCCGACGCTGCTGGATTTCGGCGTGGAAAAGCGCGTGCTAATTGCTACGCCGCTGACGCTGATAACGCTGCTGCTGACGGTTTCCCATGGCTGGCGGCAGCATGCCATCACGGAGAACCTGGACAAGATCCGCGTTACCGGGCAGGAACTTTATACGCGTTTGCTGACGATGGGGCAGCACTTCTCGAAGTTGGGAGATTCCATCGAGAAGACGGTGGAGATGTATAACTCGACTGTCGGTTCGCTGGAGCGCAATGTTTTGACGTCGGCGCGTAAGTTCAGGGAACTAAGGCCGGCGAATGCAGGACAGTTGGAAGAAATGTCGGAGGTGGATTCTAGTCCGCGGCGGCTGGATGCAGCCAAATGGAGCGAAGCTAGTTCAGTTTCTCCGTTATCGTTGTTGGAGAGCTCAACTGAAAGCTGAGGCGCGATTCGTTATCGATAACGGCTGGCTTGCCATGTCCCAGCAACACCGCGCCGGTACCTGCGGCACCACCTGCGCCAGCGCCAATAGCGGCGCCTTTACCGCCGCCCGCGATGGCTCCGATGATGGCTCCCAGAGCCGCGCCGCCACCCATCTTGGCAACTTCAGAATTGGTGTTTGACGGACCTTTGCGCAGCGATTGATTGGTTTCTATGGACACGCGCTGGCCGTCGGTGGTGTTCAGTTCTGTGAGTGCGAGGCTAAGTTCCGCCTCACCCGACATCTTGCCCGGCTTCTGCGACTTTACGATTTTACCCAGAACCTTTGAACCCTTTTCAGCGATGACATAGCCTTCCATGACGATGGGCTTGTCCAGGGTGGCGCGGAAGGTATCGCCGCTGTAGTTGTGATCGGTGGATACTTTTTCCGCCATTCGTATGGCGATCTCGGTGCCGGCTGCGAGCGTAACTATGTGCGGTTGCGGCTGGCTTTGGCCAGCGTTGGGGCTAGATGCCTGCGGCGGCGCGAAGGGCTGGGTATTGTCGTTAACCGCGCGAGAGGGCGGAGCCGCATTCGGCGGAGGGGCCTGCTGCTGTTGAGGCGGGAGTTGCAGCGGCGGATAGTTGGCAGGTGGTGGCGTATTCTGCGCTGTCTGGACCGGCTGTTCCGAAGGCGGCGGCGCTGGTTTCTGAGCAACGGCCAGCGAGACCGGACGGCGGGTTACATGCGGTTTAGCAACTGGGACCGGAATTGTTTCTTTTGCCGGTGCAGGCGCGGGCTTGGTCTCCTGCTGCGGCTCAGTCGGAGGCGGCAGCGTCTCGGCTGGCGCGGGCGTGGTTATGGACATCGGCGTCGCCTGCGCGGTTTGTTTCAGGTGCGAGTCGCTCGACCTGACATAGATAATCGCGCTTCCCAGCGCTACCATGATGCCCGCCAGGAAGGCGGCACCTACTTTCATTGGACCCGTAGGTTGCATAAACACATTCTCCCCGATATCTATTTCAACGCAAAACTGCGGCCAAGAGTTTCGCCCCGGCTGGTTAAAATGAAGTAATTGGATGACGGACAGCTATATTCTTGATTTTCCAGTGGGCTACCAGGTGGGACCGCTGCAGATCCGTCCCGCGACGGTATTGGCCCCTATGGCCGGTGTCACGGACACGGTATTTCGGCGGCTGATTCGTAATCAAGGCGGCTGCGGGCTGCTTATGACGGAGTTCACCAGTTCGCACGGCGTGGTGAGCACGCGCCATGTGAAGAAGCATAACCGCAACTTTCGCTATCTCTATTTTCAGGAAGAAGAACACCCTATCACGTGCCAGCTTTTCGGTTCAAACCCGGATGTGATGGCCGATGCTGCGCGGGTTTGCGAGGAGCGTGGCTTCGATATCGTCGATATCAACTTCGGCTGTCCTGTGAATAAGGTCGTGAAATGTAATGGCGGTTCGGGTCTGCTGCGCGATCTGCCGTTAGTGGAAAACATTTTGAAGAAGGTGCGGGCAGCGATAAGCATCCCGCTGACGTGCAAATTCCGAGCCGGCTGGAACGACAAGGAACTCGTGTTTGTGCCGATGGCGAGACTGGCGGAAGATTGCGGCTTGGCCGCAGTGGCGCTGCATCCGCGGACACGTGAGCAGGGTTACAGCGGCAAAGCCGACTGGACGCGCATTGCCGAAGCGAAGGCCGCGGTGAAGATTCCGGTGATCGGCAATGGCGATATCACGTCGCCCGAGGACGCGCTGCGCATGTTTCGTGAGACCAACTGCGATGCGGTGATGATTGGGCGCACGGCGTCCTACAATCCATGGATTTTCAAGCAGATTGACGAATACCTGCGCACCGGCAGCTACACCGTTCCGGCAGACCATGAACGCTACGCAATGATGAAGACTTACTATCAGATGCTGGAAGCGCATGGCGAATCGGATGCCGTTGGAAAGATGAAGCAGTTCGCCACTTACTTTACGCACGGCGTACGGAATGGATCGAAGCTGCGCACGACCATCTACCAACTGCGTGAAGTCAGCCAGATATTGGCGGCGGTGGATGCATTCTTCCGCGTCGAACTGGAAGCCGGCAGCGCGCTGGAGTGCGCGCGCGTCGCTTGAAACATGTGCAATTGATTACTGATGGCGCGTGCAAGGGCAATCCGGGACGCGGTGGCTGGGCGTGTATTCTGCGCTTTGGCGAGGTGAAGCGCGAAGTTTTCGGCTGTAGTCCTTACACCACCAACAATCGCATGGAACTGGCGGCGGCCATCGAAGGTTTAAAGCGGTTGAAAGAGACATGCACGGTGGAAGTGGTTACCGACTCTGAATATGTCCTGAAAGGAATTACGCAGTGGATCGAGGGTTGGAAGAAACGGGGCTGGATGACCGCCGCCAAGAAGCCAGTGAATAATCAGGACTTGTGGATTATGCTGGATGGTCTGGCAAACCAGCACAAGACGCAGTGGAATTGGACCAAGGGCCACGCGTCACACGAGGACAACAACCGTTGTGACGAACTGGCCAGCCGGGCTGCTGAGGAACAAGTGAGCAGCGAGAAGGCGCCACAAGACCTTTACCGCAAGAATGCCAATGACTGACGGGGCAGGCAAGCGCGTTTGCGTGTTTGGCGGCACGTTCGACCCGATCCACTTGGCACATACCCGGATTGCGGAAGAGGCGCAACAGAAGTTCAAGCTTGATCGCATTATGCTGGTGCCGGCTGGAAATCCGCCTCACAAAGATGCGTTTACGCCTTATGAAGATCGCTTGCGGATGGTGCAACTTGCGTGCAAAGGATGTCCTGGGTTTGAAGCGTCCGACTTGGAAAACGCTACGCAGCACAGCTATACCATCGACACGATCTTGCGCGTGCGTGACAAGCTAAACGCGAACGACAGGCTGTTCTTTCTGATAGGAGCGGATGCTTTTGACGATTTCGAAACGTGGAAGGGTTGGCAGGAACTGGTTGAATTAACCGAGTTTATTGTGGTGGCACGGCCGGAAAGCGAGTATCGAGTGCCTAAGAACGCACGGGTGCATCGTTTAGACGGACTGGCTCTTCAGGTTTCCAGTTCCAACATCAGAACAGCGCTGGCATTAGGCGAGGAAACGCCGGAGCTGGCGCCGGAAGTCCGCGCCTTTATTGAAGAACGCGGACTTTACGGATTCGGTAAAGGGAAGGTTACTGCTTAGCAGTAACGCAAAACTGATCAAACGCATGCGTCAGCATCTTGGCTATGGTGGGTGCGTCGCTGCTTTCGATTTGAAAGCGATGCAGTGTGAATATCGGCTTACCGTCGCGGAACAGCGCCATGGAAGGCGAAGAGGGTGGCACACCCGGCAACAGTTCGCGAACGCGGGCTACGGCTTCCACATCGGCGCCGGCAAAAACGGTGGCGACTGTGTCGGGCTTGTTGGCGTTCTGCAAGGCCATCCCAACCGCAGGCCGAGCCTTGCCGGCGGCACAGCCGCAAACGGAATTGGTAATTATTAGCACGGTCCCACTACCGGGTTCCAGTAGTTCATCGACGGCTTCGGGCGTGCGAGCTTCCTGTACACCGAACTTCGTCAGGTCCTGACGCATCGGGATAATTAACGGTTCTGGATATCTCATAAGAGGTCTGTTACCAGTCTACGATCTAATGGCAGGTTAAGACCCGCCGCGCGCACGCGATACCTTAGGCGTGGCCAAATAACCGGCAATTTGATCCTTCGATACTTTGTTTACGACGATTTCGTAAGGCTGGGCGGCTTTCTTGGTCAGGAACTGAATGGGTTCGTTGGTGTTGCGATCTTTTTTATCGACGGTGATGTCGTCGGCTGTGATAGCGATGGTGAACCTATTGTGCTTCGGATCGGCCTTCTTCAATTCGACCATCACATCGGCCACGCGAGTAAATTGCTTGCCCTTGGTTATGTTGAATTCGGTGTAGTTGCGCTCACCCAACTCGCGCAGCGCCTTTAGCTCTGTGCTGTTGGTGGCAATCAGGCTGGAATGACTATCAAGATCGCCTTGGGCGCGCTTTAAGTTCGCAATCGTGCTTTCTAACTGCGACTTGGTGTTGCCCAAGTCAGTTTTGACGTTGGTTACGTCGGTGTTGACCGCTGCGACTTGCGTAGTAGCCGTATCAGCAGTCTGCTTTACTTCGCTGATGGCTTTCTGCTGAGCCGCCGCTTCCTGATCGACTTTCGCCTGCAGCTTTTCCACTTTCTGTTCAGCGTCGATCTTGGCTTGTCCAACGGCCATCGCGGCGGCACGCCGCTGGTCCGCCAGGCGGTTCTGCAAATCGGCCATGGTTCGGCGGGAACGCTGCACTTCTTCGCTTGAATCGAGGCGCATCTGCGCCAGCGTGCCAGTAAAAGTGTCGTTCAGTTTCTTCATCTCGCTAGTTGTGTCCGTTCGGACACGGTCAAGCTGAACATATTGATAAATGTTAGAAGCACCCAGCAGCACCAGGGCGCCTACCAATACCGGTGTTTTCCAGTTGGGCGCCGAGGGCGGGGGAATAATATATGTAGGTTGTTGGGGGCTGCTCATCTTCACTCCGGCCGTAGGTTGATCTAATAGCTTTACGCCATTATACGTCTTATTGAAAGTCGCGCAAAATGGCCTCTTCGTGGCCGCACAATCTCCTGACTGTGTTTCGCGGCACGAAAGAGCCCTTTGCGCTCTTAAGCCTGTCAAAATGGACGTTTCTGAGGCGAGTTGTGTTTCACCCGCCTGAGGGGTGGCCAAAATCAAGCTGTTCCTGTTTCGGCACACCTGCTTCAAAGCAGCGGCGGCAACGTGCTTCGTAAGCACCGGCGGCGCCGACCAGAATCAATTCGTTCGATTCCACCAGCCGCTGAGTATGTTTCGCCGGCGCGCCACATTGCATGCAAATAGCCAGCGTTTTGGTGATGGATTCGGCAATAGCCAGCAGTTCGGGCATGGGCGTAAAGGGACGGCCCATGTAATCGGTATCGAGACCCGCGATAATCACCTGTTTGCCGCCATCGGCGAGTTGATTAGCCACGTCCACCAGGCAAGGGCCAAAAAAGTTCGACTCATCTACGCCAACAACCTGGGTGCGCCAGTCGAGCTTTGTCATTATTTCGGCGGCCGAAGACACCGGTTCCGAACGCATGCGGAGGTCGCCATGCGTGACGATTTCGTCGTCGGAATAGCGCGTGTCCAAGGTTGGCTTGAAAACCTGGACGCGTTTCCGCGCGATGATGGCGCGCCGCAGCCTTCTGATTAATTCTTCACTCTTGCCCGAGAACATGGGACCGCAGATGGCTTCAATCCACCCCATGTTCGGGATAACAATTTCCAACGCTAGACGCTCTCCCGCTTTCGATTGACGCGAATGGCTCTCTGATCCTGCGTCGGTTCAGCATCCATCTCCACTGCGATAACGGTGGCGATGGGATCGGGTGCAGTTTGAGGCAGTCCCACAAACTTCACGCGCCATTCGTCCTGTTCAAATTTAACAGGCTGACCGCCCGGGTGCATTCGGGCCGACAGGACTTTCTGCTGCAGACCGCCGATTGCCACCGTCTGGCCAGGCCAGAAATAGGTGTGGACGAACAGAGTTTTACCCTGGCGTGTGAAGTTCGCGAACTCGGAACTCTTTACCTGGCAGCGGTCCGCGGTGTGAATCAGATCGCCATGATTGTCCATCCATTTGCCTACCGAGGTTAGAATCTCGACCGACTGCGGCGGAATGGAGCCGTCGGCTTCCGGGCCAATGTTCAGCAGGTAATTGCCCTTGTCGCGCGTGCAGGTAATCAGGTTTCGGACCACTGTTTTGGGAGACTTCCAGTTGTCGTCGCCGCGATTGAAGCCCCAGCTGTCGTTCATCGTCATGCAGGCTTCCCAAGGGCTGTCGTACGCCTGTATGTGCTGTTCGGGCGTGGTGAAGTCTTCCGGAATGCCGGCGCGGTTGTTGATGAGAATGTCGGGCTGCAGTTGGCGCACCATGCGATTCATTTTTTCCGATTCCCAGCCTTCGGGCGACAACGGCCAGTTGACGTCGTACCAGAGGACGCCGACCTTGCCGTAGTTGGAGCAAAGCTCATTCACCTGGCCGTGGATGTAATCGACAAAGCGCCGCCGGGCGGCTTCATCGGTGGCGCAGCGGGCTCCGTCAGGATGATGCCAGTCCATCAGCGAATAATAAAAACCGAAGTGCATGCCCTCGGCCTGCGCCGCTTCAACGTATTCGGCTACCAAGTCGCGGCCGGCGGCCTGTTTAGGCGCGCAGTAGTCGGTGAGCTTTGTGTTGAAGTGGCAAAAGCCTTCATGGTGTTTTGTGGTCATCACCATGTATTTCATGCCGGCGCTCTTGGCCAGTTTGGCCCAGACGCGCGCGGCGTGCGGCTTGGGATTGAACTGCTTGGCCAGCAACTGGTATTCAGCCACGGGAATGCCTTCCTCTTCCATCGCCCACTCATGCTGGCCCAAAACGCTGTAAAGTCCGAAGTGGATGAACATGCCAAAGCGATCCTGCTGCCACCACTGCATGCGGCGGTCGCGATCCTGAATGGTGGAGGTCGTAGGACCGGTGTCGGGCTTAGCGGTTTGGGCAGCGGCGGCAGAGAGGGCGGGCAGCGCCGCGGCGGTCTTCAAGAGGCTTCTGCGAGAGGGAAATGAATTCAGCATGACGTGATTGTCATTCTATTATCAGGACTATGCTGCGCGAACGTGTGATAGAACCCGAGTTGTTGGACCACGCCGATCCGGCGGAAGCCCGCGCTAATTTGCGCGACCTGGTTCGCATTAACGAACGATTTGGCGGGCACGGCGTGCTGCGCAAGCTGCTGGCAAAGGTTGCTAAACCGCAACAGCGCTTCAGGCTGCTGGATGTGGGCGCGGCGTCGGGCGACACAGCGCGCTTGGTGCGAAGCGCGTATCCAAATGCCGTGACGACGAGTTTGGATTTGAATCAGGTAAATGTGGACGCGGCGAGCCATCCCAAGCTGATCGCGGATGCGTTTCATCTGCCTTTCGCCAGTAACAGTTTCGATTTTGTGCTAGCGTCGCTGTTTCTGCATCATTTCACGAATGAGCAGGTAAGGCAGTTGCTGCGGAACTTCCATGATGTTGCGCGCCATGCGGTGTTGATTAACGACCTGGAACGGCACATCCTTTCCTACTGCTTTCTACCCATCACCAAGCCTTTTTTTGGATGGAACAGGATCACGCTGCATGACGGGCCGGTTTCGGTGCGCGCCGCTTTCCGAGCGCACGAACTGAAAGCGCTTGGCAACGGCGCGGGGATGGAGAATTTTGAGGTCGAAGTTCACCGTCCGGCATTTCGCCTGTCAGCTGTTGGTCGCAAGTAGATCGGGCTTGGGCTGCGTCAACGCTGGAGCGTGGAAGAACTGGCGCGGCTTGCCGACGATGAAGTAGTAAGCCAGAACGGCCATCACTTGAAAGCCACAGGCGATGGCGAAAGCGGAAAAGAAAGAATGGGTCGCTTGCAGGGCGAAGCCGCTGACCATGGGGCCGAGCACGCCGGCGAAGTTGCCAATGCCGTTTTGCAGGGCGGTCCACTTGCCAGCGGTTTCGGGTCCGGCGAGGAATTGCGTGAAGGCCCAGTGATTCGAAGACCAGCCGCCGAGCGCCAGCAGCGCCATAATCAACAGGGCATTGCTGCGCCATTCATCCTGCACCAGAATGGCGCCGAGCAGCAGGATGCAGGATGCGGTGAGTCCGTAGCAGACGAAATACTGCCGCACACGGCCGGCTTCGTGGCCGCGCTGAATAATCCAATCGGCCAGGAAACCAAATATCATGGTGGAAAAAGCAACCGCCCAGAAGGGCAGGGAAGCCATCACGGCGAGTTGATTGTGCGTGTAGTGGCGCTCGGATTCAAAATAGTAGGGAAGCCAGTTCAACAGGAAATACCAGGCATAATTACCGCCGAAGAGGCCGATCGCGGTTCCCACCAAACCTCGGGTTCCAGCAATCTCGGCATAGCTAGGACACCAGGCGGCTGCGGTGTTCTTTAATGGCGCTTTGCCGGGAAGTTTGCCGGCGATGGCGCACCAGGGAATCAGCCACAGCAAACTGGCACCGCCCATAATGGCGAACATACCGCGCCAACCAAACCAACCCAGCATCTTGACGCCGAAGTAAACACCCACTGCGGGACCTAGCTTGGAACCGGCGTCGATCAAGCCGTTGGCGGTACCGCGCAAGGCCTCCGGAAAACTGGTGACGATCATCTTCGCGTAAGCCGGATAGGCCACCGACTCGCTAATGCCCAGCAACAGGCGAAGCGCGAGAATCGACCAGAAGCCAGTCGCCAGTGCCGTGGCGCTGGTGGCGCCCGACCATAGCAGAAAACCAGCCGCGTACAGCCAATTGACGTTCCATTTGTCGATCAGCTTTCCGGCGGCGATTAGCGAGATGGCATAGGTAAGAGAAAACGCGCCTAGCAGAGTGCCGAGTTGATCGGGTTGCAGGTGGAGTTCACGCTCTAGGCTTTTGGCTGCAACACCGAGGTTGCCGCGGTCGGCGTAGTTGATGCAGACCGAGATAACAAGCAGCGCGAGCGCAAACCAGGCTAGTAGGCCAATCTTCGAATGAGATGAAACTTGCGCAGACGAGGTAGCGGACATCCCCGATTAACGTATCACTTGGCGCGGGAGATAGCGCTACGGAGTCTTTCGGACTTCGCCGCTTGTACGTAAAGCGCTCCCATCCTTGCGGTTTGAAAAATTTGGCCAGACCTGCTCTTGATTCTGGGAATGCCTGCCGATAAGCACTGGGAGAGGGGTGCGATGCCCGTCCAGAAAATATGCTTCCGGCCAGACAGTATATTCATGAAGTCAACGCGTCCACTGCTCTCAGCAGCCTGAACGAGTTTCGGGGACGATTCCAGAAGCTCTACGAGAACTCTCCCATACGCGCCATCAAGTATTTCCTTTATTACGCCGCTACTGTGGGCTTCGACCCTCTCTCAGAGGCAATGGCATTTTGGGCCACGAACGGCACACTTTACATATCTATTCTGTTGGATAGTGAGGGCGATAATGAAGAGAAACTGGCACTGGAAAACGCGGCGCGTCCGCTGGGTGTGCTCGGGCAGTTTGACCCGCAGTTCTACTTCAAATTCGCTTACAGCGTTGCCGCTTTAACGAATGCCGATCACATCCTGCGTGCGCTACACCTTGCTCCGGCGCTAGGCGATTACAGCATCCTGATTCCGTGGTTGCGGGGGCTTGAGAAGAACGCCGATAGCCGGGTTCGTGCGCGGGCGGCAAAACTGCTGTGCCAGTTGCGCCCCAACAGCGGAAATATTCAGCGGCACTTGCAGTCAGCCGATGACCGTGTCCGTGCTAGTGCTCTGGAAGCGCTTTGGGATTCGAAAGTCGCACTGCGGGAGAGCGACGCCTTCCGATTCTTTCGATCCGCCTTGACCGACTCGCATCATCGCGTGGTGGCCAATGCGCTAGTCGGTCTTTACCGGCTTGGAGAACTGGAAGCTATGCAAAAAATGATCTCGCTTAGTTCAAACAAACAGCACAGAATGCGGGCAGCTATGGCTTGGGCCATGGGAGTAGTAGAAGATTCTCGCGCCATTCCCACCCTTGAAGCCCTGAAAGCCGACCGTTGCTACGCAGTTCGCCAGCGCGCGAACCATAGCCTAGCCGCGCTCAGTCCACAGCAGGCGTACTGGGAAGCTTAGCTTTTCAGGCGCAGGATGAAAACCTGCTGTCCGCCAAAATCGTCAACGCGTTCCACTTCTTCCAGGCCTGCTTGGGATGCAAGCTCCTTGAAATACTCGGAATCAATATCAATTCGAAGTTCTGTGCCGCTAAAGCGCGTTCCGGGAGCGGGAACGTTGTGAATGCTGAGGATGGCAACGCCGCGGCTGGATAGCACTCGTCCCACCTCATTGATGTAATGAATGCAATCGGGTTCCAGCAGGTGGGTGAAAAGCGACGAAGCGAAAACCACATCAACCGTTTTCGTATCCACCGGAAATTGGAATTCACTGGCCTTAATGGCGCCTCGTGGATTGTATTCGTTCGAGTGAAGGTCGAACCAATGGAATTCCACCGCGCAGTGTTCGGTGGGCTTAATGAAGTTGTTGCACCATTTAATACTTTCCGGCACCACATCAAATCCGACATAGCGCGTGACCCAGCGGTTGTTGACTAAAATCCTGGCCGTTCGCCCGCACCCACAGCCAATGTCGAGCAGGGTGGCGTCTGGTGGGGTGAAGTGCGTGACAAACTGAGCCCACGCATCTCCCAGCACAACAAAGAGTTCTCTGGTGGCTCCTCCAGTACTCCACATCAGGCCGTCCGGAGGAAGCGGAATGACATATTTCCAGCGACTATAGTAAGCGTTGGTTTCTTCCGAGTCGGTCGGCAGGAGTTTCTGCAGGGCGGTGCTCATAACTCACATGGTATTGCATTGACCGGCTTGCCTAACACGGCAGCAGAATTGTATAAACCTTTCATGACATGGAAGTGCCCAAGGTGTCAGCGGAATTTTCGCCAAGTTAATCAGCGTCACGCCTGTGGCACGGGTGACCCGGCGTCCTTATTCAAAGATCGGCCACCTGAACTGGCCGCCCTCTACGGCAAGCTTACGGCAACCATCTGTAGTTTCGGAGCCGTGGAGGTAGTTGCCCGAGAGCGCTACGCGTTGTTTCGCTGCACCCGCATCTTTGCCGACCTGACCGTCATGAAGGATCTGTTGCGCGTCGTGATTCACCTGAATCACAAGGTGAGCGCGCCTTGTTTCGTCAAAAGCGGTGCCAGCGGTAAACGTATCTCGCACGTGGCTCTTCTGCGGACCGAAGAGGATCTTCAAGCGATCATTCCGTTCCTACTGGAGGCGTTTCATCTGGCTTCATGATATTGTCGATAGACATAGTTATGTTTGCCAAACCGTTTCCGCCTTTTGCTTTGCTCGTTTTGTTTACAGCCGTCAACCTCTGGTCGCAGGTGGTTGGCGGAGCGCTTTCCGGCACCGTGCGGGATGCCACCGGCGCGCCTATGGCGGGAGTCAGCGTCGTAGTTGATAACCGCGAAACCGGGGCGCATCGCAAACTCGTTACCGACTCGAACGGTTACTACGCCGCGCCATCCATTGCTATCGGCGCCTACGAAGTGTCAGCCTCCAAAGAAGGCTTCAGCACGCAGGCGAAGACCGGCATTAATCTGACGGTTGGACAAAGCACCACGTTAGATTTCACGCTGCCAGTGGGCGAAGTGCGGCAAGTGGTTACGGTGGAGGAGGCGCCTTCGCCGGTGAATTTATCCACGCAGCAGACTTCCGGGCTGGTGAGCGAAAAGCAAGTGAAAGAACTGCCGCTGAACGGGCGCAGTTTTGACGGTCTGATGACGCTGAATCCGGCGGTTGTGAACTACACTTCCCAGCGTTCCGGCGGCGCGGGCACGTCGAATTCCTCAGTCGGAAATATGTTCGCGGTAGACGGACACCGGCCGCAGGAGAATCTATTTCTCTTGAACGGCATTGAATATACCGGCGCGTCGGAAATCAACAATACGCCCGGTGGGACCAGCGGTCAGTTGCTGGGTGTTGACGCGGTGCGCGAATTCAATGTGGTTGCCGACACCTATGGAGCCGAGTACGGTAAGCGGCCTGGAGCGCAGGTCAGCATTGTCACGGCATCGGGCACCAACCAGTTGCATGGCAGTCTGTATGAATTCATTCGCAACAGCGATCTGGATGCGCGCAACTTCTTCGACCAGGGCAATATTCCCCAGTTCCAGCGCAACGTTTTTGGCGCGGCCATGGGCGGTCCTATCAAGAAGAACAAGCTGTTTGTATTCGGCAATTATGAAGGCTATCGCCAGCATCTGGGTTTGAGCGATGTCACCTTTGTCCCCGATAACAATGCGCGCGCCGGCTACATTCCCAATACCAGCGGAGTGCTCACACATGTGGGCGTAACACCTGCTTCCGCGGCGCTGCTGTCATTGTGGCCGGTGCAGAACGGACCGGAACTGGGATCGGGCATTGGACTCGCTTATAGCCACCCGCTGCAGCACATTCGCGAAGATTTCGGCTCCACGCGCGTCGATTACAACATTTCGGACAAAGACACGGTGTTCGGCGCTTACACGATTGATGACAGCAACGCGAATACGCCAACGGCGAACCCGCTAAGCAGCGTCTATGAAACTCTGCGCGAGCAGGTGGCGAGCGTTCAGGAGCAGCATGTTTTTTCTCCTACTGTCTTGAACACCATTCGTTTCGGCTTTTCGCGTGCGGGTTATTTCTTCACTGGAGAGTCGGGCGTCGATTTGCCCGGCTGGGTGGCGGGCGGTCCCATTGGCGCGGTGGTGATCGGCGGCGGAACGGCTCTGAATGGCGCCTCGGCAATAAGCGGAGCGGGCACGAACGCGGGCAGCAATCTCGCGGCCGTGCGCAACTTGTCTACTTATGACGACCATGTGGCTATCACGCATGGCATTCATCAGATCGAAGCGGGCATCTGGTTCCAGCGCCTGCAGGCGAACGACAATCTGGCGCAGGATCAATATGGCCAGGCATCATTCAGCACCTTGACCAGTTTTCTGCAAGGCACAATTGGAACGTTCACTGTGGTTCCTTCGCCTACGCCACTGGGTTGGCGATCGCTAATGAGGGCTGGTTTCGTGCAGGACGCCATTCACCTGACGCCGCATTTGGAACTGGAACTTGGTCTGCGCATTGAATCCACCAATGGCTGGAATGAGGCGCATGACCGTGCTTCTAACTACGTCTATAACGCGGCTGGTGTCATCCAGACCAATCCGGTTGTCGGCAGTTCGGTCTTCACCGTGAACCGGGCGAAGTTCATGCCTGAACCGCGTGTTGGACTGGCTTGGGATCCGTTTGGTCATTCGAAGACGGTGATTCATGCGGGCTTCGGCATCTACCGTTCTTTGCTGGATAATCTGGATTACCGGCTGGATCAAACGGCGCCTTTCAATACGACGCAGTCGTTGAAAAATGTTTCATTGGCCGGTCTCTTGATAACTCCCGGAGCCGCGCCCGCCAATGGCAGCCTGGTTTCGCCAAGCGGCATTCAGCCCGATGCCTACACGCCTACTATTCTTAGTTGGACGTTTAAGGTGGAACAGCAAATTGCCCCTGACACCAGCTTGACGGTCGGTTACGTCGGTTCGCATGGCTATCACGAAATGCTCTCTCTCGACGCCAATGAGCCGATTCCCAGCTATACCTCCAGCGGAGGCATTTACTATCCAAAGGGCGCAACATTAGCCAATCCGGCGCTTGCGAACACGACGACATGGTTCTCAGAAGGTGTCAGTTCTTATAACGGGCTCCAGTTGGATGTGAACCACCGGTTCAGTCACGGCCTGCAAATACGCGGCGTCTATACCTATTCTAAGAGTCTGGATGACGGTACTGCCTGGAACAGCAGCGTGGCTTCTAATGCGCCGGGCTTTGTCATGTTCCCACTGAATCCCAAGCTCGATTACGGTCTTTCCACCACCGACGTGCGTAATCTGGCCGTGCTGAACGGAACTTATGACTTGCCGTTGGGCACGGGAAAGAAGTTCGCAAGCGGCGCCGGCGGCTGGCAGCAGAAACTGGCGGGCGGCTGGTCGACCAGCGCCATTGTGACGCTGCAATCGGGGCTGCCCTTCACACCGCAACTCGGCTACAATCCCACCGGTAATGGAGACAGCCGTAATCCGGTTCGGCCTGAGTTCAACCCGGCGTTTACCGGCTCGATTATTGAAGGCGGACCCACGCAGTATTTCAACCCCAATGCTTTTCTGGCCCCGGCTACAGGAACCTATGGCAACGTTGGCCGCGACACGCTGATTGGCCCGGGATTACGAACCGTCGATTTCTCCGTTTTGAAGCGGACCGCCCTTACAGAACGTGTAAATCTACAATTCCGCGCAGAATTCTTTAACCTGCTGAACAACGTAAATTTCAGCACTCCGAATCCGGTGGTGTTTACTTCAGCAGGGACGGCTCCGGCTTCCACTGCCGGTGTGATTACGGCAACGGCGAGCACGTCGCGGCAGATCCAATTTGGTTTGAAGCTGCTGTTTTAGCCTTTGCATAGCTTGCCTGGAGTAAGCTGTTGCATTGATGGTCGGTACTCTAGCAAGAAATATATTTAAGAAATTACTCGGCGTAGTCGTCGTTTACGCCTGTATCTCGATAACACTCAATGCGCAGGAACAACGCTACGTTATTGCCGATCAGGACGCTTCCGGGCCTGCCGGGTCGGACATGATTGCGCTGCTGGTTTTTCTGCAATCGCCCGAAGTTAAACTGCTGGGAATCACCGTCGTCACGGGCGACGCGTGGCGCGATGAAGAAGTGGCGCATACTTTGCGCTTGCTGGAACTTATCGGCAGGACCGACGTGAAGGTCTACGTCGGGGCTGAGTATCCGCTAGTCCGAACTCAGGAAGCAACAAAGATTTTGGCAAAACTGTACGGTAGGGCGAATTGGAATGGCGCCTGGACTGAGGGAGGCCACGCCGCCTCAGTCATTCCGCCGATGCCGGAAGGGTCTCCGACAACAAAGGCGTCCAATGAAGATGCGGCCCATTTCATGATCCGGATGGTGCATCAATATCCTCATCAGGTAACCATTTATGGGGCCGGACCCATGACCAACATCGCTCTGGCTATTCGATTGGATTCGCACTTTGCCGAACTCGCAAAAGAATTAGTTGTCATGGG
This sequence comes from Bryobacterales bacterium, assembly GCA_003163855.1. GTDB lineage: Bacteria > Acidobacteriota > Terriglobia > Bryobacterales > Bryobacteraceae > Bog-105. The sequence continues at coordinate 46,545 of PLRJ01000101.1, forward strand.
TGGCAGTTTGAATCCTCTTACCGAAGATCCCGAGTTTGAAAACACGCCGCGGCATGAATTTAATTACTGGTTCGATCCGGAAGCGGCCAGCATTACGCTGCGTGCGCCGTGGGTTAAGATCACCGATACCACGGTGGATGCATCTATCCAGACCAGACCTAACGAAGCGATGTTCGCGAAATGGGCGCAGATGAAGACTCCGGTGGCCCAGTACCTCACTCTTTACACGACTCGTCCGCTTAGCTCGTACATGTGGGACGAGTTAGCGGCCGCAGCCTGGCTTGATCCGGAGATAATCAAGCGGGAGCGGTTCGTTTATATGGATGTCAACACGGTGCAAGGCCCGGGCTACGGCGATACGCTGGTTTGGACCGACCGGGACAAACCGCAACTGACTCTGCAAAAAGTTCACGCGCAGATGGATGTCGATTTCTCGCGGCTCGAGAAAAAGCTGGACGAACTTTTTTCTAAACCTGCGCCCGGTGAAGTCAACCCAGAAATGTCAAAATAGACATTCATGGTTGTCTCCATCACAAAGCAAGACTTGCGTTACGACACGCTGAAGAAGAGCCGCAATCTCCGCTGGGACGAGTCACCGAACCAGGTGCCTGCGTCGATTGAGATGTGTGAAAACGCCGAAGATGTGGCAGCCGCGCTGCAGCGCGCAGTGAGCGCGGGTCAGCGCCCCACCGTTCGGAGCGGCGGGCATTGTTATGAAGACTTTGTAGTTAATAATCCCGGCGGCGTGATACTCGATTTGAGCCTTCTTAAGGCTCCCAAATTGCCGGGCGACGGAGAACGCTATCGCATCAGTGCGGGAAGCAACCTGGGAGAAGTCTACATTGAATTATTCAAGCGCGACGGCGTCACTATCCCCGCCGGGACTTGCTACACGGTGGGTGCGGGTGGCCACATCAGCGGCGGCGGTTATGGTTTGTTGTCGCGGCTTAATGGATTGACCGTGGATTGGATATCGGCCGTGGATATCGTTACTGTGGGCAGCGACGGGAAAGTTCAAGCGCGGCGTGTGGACCGTAATCATGACGCCGATCTTTTTCGCGCTTGCCGCGGGGCCGGCGGCGGGAATTATGGAGTGATTACCGGCTTTCTTTTCGATAAACTGCCGAAGCCTCCGCGCGAAGTTATTACTGGCGGCGTTTCGTTCGACTGGGCGACGATGAGTGAGGCTCGATTTGTCGATATCGTGATGAAGTTTGGCGAGTACAATGCGACTCGCGGCAAAGATCCGGACACCTGGGGCTTGTTCACGATGATGGGTTTGAGCCACTCTTCCGGTGGTAAATTCGGAGTCTCGCTGCAATTTTGTAATCCGGACGGAACCTGCCAGGATCTATCGGTCGTGAATGAATTTCTCGATATTTTTGAGGATTGTCATGCGACGCCAGAGCACTCTACTATTTATGCGGGCCAAGTGGTTCCTAGAACCAAGCCGGAGGGAAAAGCTTGTCCAGGACAGCACGCGCTGACTCGCCATCCATGGCTGGAGGCAACGGTTGGCGGCGCGATGGGTGGAGGCAGTTCCAGGGCGAAATATAAGTCCACTTATATGAAGGAAAACTTCACCGCCGAGGAGGCCAAATGTATTTACAAGCATTTGAAGCGCAACATTCCAGGCACCAACCTGCGCGGCAGCATTCTGGCCGTTGATTCCTATGGCGGGGCTACCAATCGTCCTGAATTGCAGACTGAGACCTCCAGTTGGCAGCGTTCCTCCGTCATGAAATTGCAGTATCAGGCTTATTGGCAGGATGCGAAACAAGATGCGGGTCATCTTCAGTGGATGAGTGACTTTTACACGGATTTGTATTCCATTGACAATGTTCCCAAGCCTTATGCGGGAACTCCGTATCCGGGAAAGCATTACCAAGGTTGTTACATCAACTATCCAGACAAGGATATGCTGGCTTATTCGTTCTGGCCGCAACTTTATTACGGCGATGGCGACTTGTATCCGTTTCTGCAGGATGTGAAGCAGCGTTATGATCCGCATAACGTCTTTCATCATGCGATGTCGGTGCGGCCAAAAGAGGTGGCAGGCTGATGGGGACCACGCGCAGGGCTTTTTTGCAGAGTGCAGGGGTAGTTTCTCTGCTTTCCGGATCGGTTGCACATTTGGCCGAACGCGATCGGCGGGTGGTGCTTGCCCCAAAAGGAAAATTCATATTTGCGGTCAGCGACATTAGTGAATGCCCGGGGATTCCCGCCGGCTCAGTTGAATCGTATGCTGTGGATGTTGCCGGCGGCAAAAAGTTGATCAGCCGTAATTCGCTTTCCCTCTCGGCCACCCAGCCCACTCATCTTGCACTATCTCCCGATGGCCGTTTTGTAGTGGTGGCGGCTTTCGGAGGCGGCATCTATAATGTCCTACCGGTCCGGGAAGATGGAGTGATCGGCGCGGTCACGCAGTCTGTCAAGGAAATTGGCACGGGCGTCCACCCGCAGAGGCAGTCATCCGCGCACCCTCACTCTGTTGCTTTTCATCCTTCGGGAAAATTTGTCATCGGTACGGATTTTGGCAGTGACCGAATCAACGTGTTCGAGTTTCAAGATGGATTTATGCGGTGTGTACAACGCGTGAGCACCCCTCCGGGAAGTGGTCCCGCTCACTTGTCGGTTAGTGATTCAGGCTCGGTGATCCGAGTGGAGTATGCTCTCACGAACTCTTCATCCTTGTACCAATTTGATTCAGAGAAGCCCTGGTTGAATCAAATATGAAGAAATTATTGATTCCTTTTGCCTTACTTGGTGTTTTGTTGTTTGTGAAAGTGGCGCCACAGCATCTTAAGGCCGCGACCCCAGAAGAGGCGATCTACACCGGCTTCAGACAAGTCGAAGCTGCTTCTGTTGCCGACGCAATGGAGTTGCTTTATGGCAAGAAGATGTACATGTCGCACAATATGCGGCCTCTTTTTACGACCAAATTCGCAGGGCCGGCCACGACGGTTCTCCTTGAGAAACAAGAGCATACAGAAGGCTCCAAAGCGCTGTCGGGAATGCTGGATGCCATCGACGAAGCACCGGCAGGCGCGGTCTACGTGATGGTTTTAGAAGATGGTTTGGATTACGCGGGCCTGGGTGGACTGATGAGCACGGCCATGAAATACCGCGGGCTGTCAGGAGCTATTGTCGATGGCGGGGTGCGCGACACACCACAAATCACAAAGCTTCAATTTCCTGTTTTCAGCCTTGGAGTTGTTCCTTCCACCACCGTGAATCACTTCAGATTTGCCGGCAAGGACGTACCGGTGACCTGCGCGGGAGTGGCTGTGCGCGCCGGCGATATTATTGTTGCCGACATGGATGGCGTTGTTGTGGTGCCCAAGGAGAATGCGGCTGCTGTCCTGGCAAAGGCTCAGCAACTGGACGAAACAGAGCACAGCATGTACCCCTACATTGAGAAATACAAGTCTATTCGTGAAGCGGTTTCAAAGTTTGGCCGTCTCTAGGGCGACCAATGTGTCGAGCGGTTGCTGCCTGATGCTGATCCATGCGAGCGATCCGAGCACGCACAAACCAGCGGCAACCAGGAAAGCCGCCGTCCAGCCGAATTTAGCAGCAATCGCCGGTGTCAGTGATGCTGTTACTGCACCTCCAATTTGTGCTCCCATGTTCATGAAACCTGAGACCGAGCCGGCTGAGTTGCCTCCAAGTTCCGCACTGACCGACCAGAAGGAGCTTTGTGCAAGGTAAAGAGCGCCCGCGCCTCCAGCAAGGATGACGCTTGCGATTTCTGGGCCCGCAGCCTGCGTACCGATGGCAATGAAGATGGCACACAATCCGATGCCCACAACGGCAACGCCGCAACGTCCCAAGCGCTTTCCATAGTGCTTAGTGACCCAATCGCTGAGAATTCCTCCGAGCACCGATCCGATAGACATGGCAATAAACGGCAGCATGGTGTAGAAGGCGCTCTGCTTAAGATTTAGTCCGCGAACCTCACTTAAGTAGATGAAGAACCAGTTAAAGAAGATCTGTGCGGCGTATCCAAACGAAAAGTAACTGAGTGTGATGGCCCAGATATCGCGGCTGCCGAGAATGAGTGCCCAGGGGAGCTTCGTTTGCTTGGTGTGCGCCGCAGTTTCACTAAGCCCTCGCTGGATGAAATCCAACTCAGCGGGGGAGACCCAGGGATGACCAGCCGGCTTGTTACGCGCCAGCCAATACCAGATGCAGCCGGCGAGCAATCCTAGCAGTGCACTGACATAGAACGCAGTGCGCCAGCCGTACTCGACCATTAAGTAAGTGATAAGTGGAGATGTTACTCCCGCTCCGAATCCAACACCGGCGAATATAAGGCCGTTAGCGATTCCTCGCTCGGTGGTGGGAATCCATGCCGACACGATGCAATTCGATGCCGGATACATTACCGCTTCGCCGATGCCTAAGCAGAAGCGCGCTACTATCATCACCAGCAAAGCGCCCGCTAAGTGGGTCGGAATGACAGTAATGACGCAAGTAAATAACGCCCACCAGAAAACACTCAATGTGAGAACCAGGCGAGGGCCGACGCTATCGGCAAGCCTTCCCGCGGGTGCCTGGAAGAGCGCATAACCGAGGAGAAAGGCGCTAAAGATGTAACCGAGCTGGATATTGGATAAGTTGAACTCGCGCGCGATTGACTTACCTGCAATCGAGATGTTCACTCGATCGAGATACGCAATGGCGCTCATCAAGAAAATCCAGAAAATTAGAATCCAGCGAATGGGGAGGGGAAATAATCTGCTCAAAACTATGCTCGTGTGCTGAGCGCCAAGTTATCACAACTTTGTTTCCCGTCTCAATGTTGACAATAGGCGGCGAGCCGTGCTGAAATTCGTTAACACTTCCGAAATCAAATTCTTTGTCAGGGGTCACAATGAGCACGATTTTTCGCACGATTGTCTTCACAATTTTCATGACGAGTTTAGCGTTGGCCCAACTTGCCAATACGACCTCTCTGGTGGGCACCGTTACCGATTCATCCGGGGCTTCCGCAGCAGGAGTATCCATCACAGCTGTCAACACCGCGACCAAAGATACCTACAAGACGGTGACTAACGGTTCCGGCGATTACAACATTGAGTTCATCAAGATTGGCCGCTATACCGTTACGGCGCAGCAGAGTGGTTTTGAAACAATCGTGAAGAACGATATTGTCATCGACTCCAACCAGACCGTGCGTGCCGACTTCAATTTGCAAGTGGGTCAGGTTTCGCAGCAAGTAGTTGTATCAGGTAGCGCGCCTCCGCTATCCACTGACGATGCCAGCGTTCGTGAAGTGGTGAGCCAAAGATCTATTGCGGAACTGCCGCTGAATGGCCGTGATGCTCTGAAGTTGGCAACACTGTCGCCAGGCGTACTGCCGGGGCAGAAGGCAAGTAACGGAATTCCACCGGGTGAAGACTTTATTGCCGCGGGAACACGCGAAATTCAGAATAGTATTTCACTCGATGGTATTGCCACCATGAACAACCTGATCACGACCTCCCCGTTTCATCCGTCGCCGGATGCCATACAGGAGATGGAAGTGCAATCGGGCAACTATTCGGCTCAATATGGCGCCTACCTTGGGGCGCATTTAAATCTGATTACCAAGAGCGGCAGCAACGATATCCACGGCGGCCTTTGGGAGTTCTTCCGCAACGACGTGCTGGATGCGCGGAATTACTTCCTATCTCCCTCGGTCTCGAAGGCGCCGCTGCGGCAGAATCAGTTCGGAGTGGAAGTGGGTGGACCGATATTTGTTCCTAAAGTTTACGACGGCCGCAACAAGACGTTCTTCATGTTCGATTACGAGGGCCTGCGCCTGGTGAAGCAGGCCAATGGTTTGGATACGGTGTTGACTCCGCTGATGCGCCAGGGGATATTTACGGAGAGTCCTACACTGAAAAGCGTCAATGGCGTGGCGTTTCCAGGAAACATCATCCCGGCCTCAATGATTGCTCCCCAGGCGCTCAAGTTGCTGCAGTACATGCCGCTGCCTAATCTGCCCGGAACGAAAACCACCTCCGGCCTCGGCATCAGCAACAACTATGAGGCGACGTACCCGAACAACGACAGCTTTAATCAGTTCATTGGAAGGCTTGATCAGAACATTGGCGATAACATTCGGCTCTTCTTCCGTTACGCCAACAACGATGAGACCTTTCTGACCGGCACAACGGGACCGTACAACGGAACTTATCTGCCGGTGGTGACACAGAACTGGGTAGTTGGTTACACCCAGACACTAAGCCCTAACATGGTGAACGACATCCGGGTGGGCCGTCAGCATTTGACCACCAACGCGCTGAATTACTGGGCTACGAACAACTTGACCAGCGCCGGAACGAACCTTGGTATTCCAGGCTTCAACGGCGACACACTTTATTCCGATCCGGGTATTCCGGTGATTAGCGACAGCGGCTTTATGACGCTAGGAAATGGTGGAACGAACTGGCTGCAATTCGATACAACGTGGCAGGGTACCGACTCTTTCACTTACACGCATGGAAAACAAACCTTGATCGTCGGAGCTGAAATCAGAAAGCTGATCACGTCGCGTTCGGCTACAAATAATCCGAACGGCAACTTTAACTTTACCGGCCTGTATACAGGCAACGCCGCTGCCGACTTTATGCTCGGTTATGTCCAAAGCGATACTACGGCGGGTCCGGAAATTCGAAACGAAGTTGCAGAATGGCGGGATGGATTCTTTATTGTGGATAACTGGCAGGCAACAAAGAAACTGACCTTGAACCTGGGTTTGCGCTACGAACTGCCGACAGTTCCTTACACAGTGAACGGATACGCCACTATCTTGAACGCGGCGCAGACGGCACTTATCCCCTCGACGGTTCCGTCGCCAGGCTTTAAGTTTATTGAGCCTAACCACAAAGACTTTGCGCCGCGATTTGGACTTGCTTACCGCGCGACCGAGAAGACGGTTATTCGCGCAGGCTTCGGCATTTACTACAACCCGAATCAAACGAATAGTTTTACGTTCCTGAGCAGCAATCCGCCCATCAGCGAGGTGATTACGTGCACGGCCACGCTTGCCGCTCCGATAACGTTTCAGAATCCCAGTCCGGTTTCGGCGTGCGGAGCTGCCAAGATTTTCAACATCATCACGCCCAATCCATCGCTGCCAAGTGCATATATGAACCAGTGGACGTTTGATCTTCAGCAGGGGCTTTGGAATAGCGCGGCGCTTGATGTTCAGTACATTGGTTCCCACACGCTGCATCTGGACCGCAGCTTCTACAACAACACTCCGCTGCCCGGGCCCGGGACGGTGGCGGCGCGGCGGCCAAACCAGTTGTTTGGCGATATCCGCACAATCGAAAACGATGAGATTTCGAACTATGAAGGCGTCAGCGTAGAACTGCGGCAGCGCTTCAGCCATGGAATTACGGCGCTTGCGTCTTACACCTGGTCGCATGATCTGGACGTTTCATCAGACTCAAATAATGGCGGCTATCCTCAGAATCCTTATAACTGGAGGGGCGACTACGGCAACGCAAACTGGGACGTGCGGAACCGGTTCGTCGGCAGCTTTAACTATGCGTTGCCATTTCTGCTGAAGGGCTCGAACCCGATTCTAAGGCAAACATTAGGCGGATGGCAGACGAACGGGATTGTGACGATGCAGAGCGGGTTTCCGTTTAATGTCACTTCGCCTGGAGACCCAGCGAACACGGGAAGAAGCAGTGAACGGCCCAATGTCACCGGGCCTGTTTACTCCGATTGCGGCAACGGCAATCTGGCGAACTGCATCAGCACAAACTTCGCTGTTGCTACCTATGCGTACGGCAATTTTGGCCGCAATGTGTTGTTCGGACCGGGCCTATATAACGTCGATTTTTCCGCTTTCAAGAACTTCACCTTGAAGGAGCGGACGACGCTTCAGTTCCGGTCGGAGTTCTTTAATTTGCTCAACACTCCAGCTTTCAGCAACCCCAATGCGACCATTACAAATAGCAACTTCGGGACCATTACATCGACGAAGAGCGATAATCGAGAAATACAATTCGCGCTTAAATTACTGTTCTGACGCGGGTATACACATATGGCCAAACGATTCTTTGAAAAGTTCTTAAACCGGCGCGATCTACTGCGGCAGGGAGGTTTGCTGACGCTAGCGGGAACGGCTGCTCCGGTTATTGGCAAAACAACTCCAGGTGCGACGGCTTCAACCGGTTCTGCGGCAACTCACTCCGCGCTCTATGAAGCCATCGGCGTGCGGCCGGTTATCAATGCTCGCGGAACGTTCACTATCCTGACGGGTTCGCAATCGCTGCCGCAGGTTAAAGACGCTATGTTGCAGGCGTCCAAAAGCTACGTGCAGATGGACGAATTAATGGCCGGTGTCAGCCCGAAGCTGGCGGAATTGACCGGCGCGCCGTGGGGGATTGTCACGGCGGGTTGTTGCGCGGCTTTGACGAATTTCACAGCGGCGGTAATTGCCGGAACGAATCCGGAACGCATGCAGCGGCTGCCGAACCTGACAGGCTTGAAGAATGAAGTAATCATTCCCGAGTATTCTCGCAATGTCTATGACCATGCCATTCGCATGCTGGGTGTGAAGATCATTGAGCCTAAAACTCCCGCCGAGATGGAGGCAGCGTTCAACGATAGGACAGCGATGATCTATATCTTCGCCGGTCCGGGCGACGACGGGCCGCTGGGCACAAAAGCGGTGAGCGATATGGCGCGGCCGCATGGTGTTCCGGTGATTGTCGATGCGGCGGCCGAGGGATTAACTTTCCCGAATCTTCATTTGCAGCGCGGCGCCACCGCGGTTGCTTACAGCGGAGGCAAGTGTATACGCGGTCCGCAGGCGGCTGGGTTACTGCTGGGCGACAAGAATCTTTTACAAGCGGCCTGGGCGAATAGCGCGCCGCATCATGCCTTTGGCCGATCATTAAAGGTTGGCAAAGAGGAAATTATGGGCATGCTGGCGGCGGTGGAAGCGTGGAAGACTCGCGACCATGAAGCGGAATACCGCGACTGGCACACGCAACTGGCATTCATTTCAAGTCAAGTGACCAAAGTGAATGGAGTGACAACTAGGGTGGAGGAGCCCCAAGGGCTGTCAAATCGCACTCCGAGCTTACGCATTGAGTGGGACGCCTCGCAGGTGGGCATTACCGGGCAGGAAGTGAGCAAGTTATTACTGGACACTGAGCCGCGCATCGCGCTGGGTGGGGCATCCGGCGCTCGTCCAGACAGGATGAAGAGTTCGGTTACCGTTACGCCCTGGATGATGATGCCGGGCGACGACAAGGTTGTTGCTGCGCGCATTTGCAGTGTGCTGCAAGATCATCCGGCGTTTGCGAACCCGCCGGTTCCGCAGGGTACAACTGCATCTGTCGGCGGCCAGTGGATGGCGACCCTGACTTTTGCCAGAGGTTCGGCCGATCACCGCCTGGTTTTTGAGCAGCAGGGCGGCAGCCTCGTTGGAACTCATTACGGGGAGTTTGGTTCCGGCGACCTTTCTGGCTCGGTGACGGCGAGTGAGGTTCATTTCCGAAGTTCGCAGAAGATAGAGGGTCAGCGGCTGTCGTATGAGTTTACCGGTACGGTTGAGGGTGACAAGATGAGTGGCGCGCTGAACATGGGTGAGTACGGAATGATGGAGTGGTCAGCGGTGCGGCATCACTATGATGCGAAGAGGGCTTAATGGCTAGAAAGTCGGATAGAAGAAGTTTTATCAGCAAGGGCGCAGCGGTAGTGGCGGCGGGCGCGGTGAGTGGCGGGGTTTCGGCTGCTCAAACGCCGGCGGCGGGGAAGAAGGTCTGGTGGCATGGCGGAAAGGCCCCGGAAAAGACGCCACTCTTCAGTCCGGCGGTGTCCTATGGAAACCTGTTATTCCTATCTGGCATTGGCGCGCATTTCGAGGGTGACATAAAGGCTCACACAAAGAAAGTGCTGGACGATATCAAGACGCAGTTAGAGGCTTGTGGATCGTCCATGGATAAGGTTTTAAAGGCGCAGGTTTACCTGGCGGACTTGAAAGATTATGCCGATATGAACTCGGTTTTCCAAGGCGCGTTTGGATCGGAACCTCCGGTGAGAACGACGGTGTCGGTAGCGGGCGTCCCTGGTAAATCGCTGGTTGAGATCGACGTTGTCGCTTACATATAAGTGAATGGATACGCGGCGTAAGTTCTTTGCTAAGTCGAGCGCCGTGTTGGCTGCATCGGCGGCACCGAGCCTTGCGAAGACAGCTCCGGCGGCCGTAGATTATTACGACAAGCTTGGAGTCGCCAAGATCATTAATGCGGCCGGTACCTACACTTTTCTGACTGCCAGCATTATGCCGCCACAAGTACAAGCGGCAGTGGCCGAAGCGGCCAAACATCCAGTGAGACTAGCGGAGTTGCAGAAAGCCGCGGGCGAGTATCTTGCGAAGAAATGCAAGTGCGAAGCGGCCATGGTGACTGCGGGCGCCGCATCGGCATTGACGCTGGGAACGGCGGCGTGCATGACCGTCGCGAATCCGGCGGCCATACAGAAGATGCCGGTGGACATGGCTGGCTTAAAGAACGAAGTTATAGTTCAGAAGGCTCACCGCTACGACTACGACCACGCGCTGTTGAACTGCGGGATAAAGTTCGTGGAAGTGACGACAATGGACGATTACCAGAAGGCGTTCAATAGCCAGACGGTGATGACCCACTTCTTCAACGCCGCCGAAGAGGGCAACATTGGCCGTGAGGATTGGATTCGCGTGGCGCATCAACATAATGTGCCGTGTTTCAATGATGCTGCCGCGGATGTTCCGCCTATCTCGAACCTGTGGGCGTATACCCAGATGGGTTTCGACCTGGTGACTTTTTCCGGTGGCAAAGGGATGCGCGGACCGCAGAATGCCGGGTTGCTGCTGGGCCGAAAGGATTTGATAGCGGCTGCTGTCTTAAACGATGCCCCCATTTCGGAGAGCATCGGGCGCGGCATGAAGGTGGCCAAGGAGCAGATAGTCGGCATGGTGGCGGCGGTGGACTGGTTTGCCGAGCAGTCGGAAGATGCGATGCAAGCGGAGTTTCAGGCGCGGGCGAAGAGGATAAGCGCACACTTGCAAGGCATTTCTACGCTGGAGGCGAAAATCGTGGTACCGGAAACGGCGAATCACGTTGCGCACCTGGTGCTGGATTATGACCACTCGCGAATCAAGATCAGCGCTCGCGAGGTGGCGCAGCAATTGCGGCAGGGAACGCCATGTATCGAACTGAATCCTTCGACTGGAATGAAGAACGCGCGCGGACTGACCGGCGATAAAGACTCGATTGTGGTTGGAGTATGGATGCTGCAGCCGGGCGAGGATCTGATTGTCGCCCGGCGTTTGCATGAAGTGCTGTCGAAGGCGATCTGATCAGTGCGGTTGGGGCACGCGAGCGGGGTTCAGACCGTCCCATTTGCTATCGCCAACCGCAGTGTAGTTCTTCGGAAGTGACTTCCAGTCGGGGCGGCTGATGCCGTTCAGATCATAGACAACTTTTCCGTTGCGAACGGTCATCTGGCAGACCAGGCGGCGCGAACCGTTCATGCGCGCGCCATACATGTCGGTGTAGCCGAAGTTTCCATTCTCAAGGCTCAAGACCGCGACATCGGCGGGTGAACCGACTGACAGGTTGCCGAGTTCTTCATGATGAATTTCGCGAGCAGGATTCCAGGTGGACCAGCGAATGACATCATCTACAGACATTCCGAGAGCGAGAAACTTACCCATGATGTTAAGCATGTCTTTCATGCCGGCGTTCATGCTGCCGATGTGGAGATCGCTCGAAATAGAGTCGGGCAGAAAGCCTTGTTGGAGAGCCGGAACGACGACGCGCCAGGCAAAGCTGCCCCCGCCATGACCAACATCGAAAATGACGCCGCGCTTGCGGCCCTCAATCATGCCCGGATTGACTTTGCCTTCAGGAGTGAGTTCGTTGCGCAGGCCCGAATAGCAGTGAGTGTAGATATCTCCCGGGCGGAGTTTCTGAGTCAGCAAAATTTCAATGGGGCGTTCCGGTTTATTCGCGCCGAAATCGACCATTACCGGGATGTTCGCTTCCGTTCCGGCCTTAACGGCGTTTTCAACTGGCGTCCATTCCGGACCGGCGTAGTGCGCAGTTTTCACACCAACCACCACCTGCGGATATTTCTTCGCCATGGCAGCTACTGGGCCGGGCTCCATGTCCTGGAGGTTGTTTTCGTATTTGGGGCCGCGCATGCCAGCGCCTACGATGTTGATGAAAGCGAGCACGCGGGTTTTGGAGCGGTCGATGACATGTTCTTTGAAATCTTCAAAGTTTTTATAGCCCGAGGAGCCGGCATCTGCGACCGTGGTGACGCCTGTGCGAAAGGTGTAAGTATCGGGCCAGACGCTGTTGTCGCCAGCGTATGAGGCGCGTTCGCCTGTACTGGCATAGGCATGAACGTGAATATCGACGAGGCCGGGTGTGACATAGAGGCCTTGCAAGGATACGGTTTTCAGGGCCGAGGCGGGATCGAGATGTTCAGCTACCGCCGCTATTTTTCCGTCTTTGATGGCAACATCCCGGATGGCACTGATATTATTTCTAGCATCCACCACGTGACCGCCCTGCAGTAGAAGATCGTATTGCGTCTGGGCGAAGGCGGAAGAGCTTAGAGCACTAAAGGCCAACAGCAGACGTTGGATAGTAAATGAATTGACGCGCACGGTGCATGATATCGAACCGACCGTTCGATACGCAAGCGCAGTTAGAGTGCGGCGTTGGCGCGTTGGGATGTAGAGAACGCTATTCTTCTTC
>PLRJ01000014.1 GCA_003163855.1 Bryobacterales bacterium
CACCGTCCGCAAAGCCCAAACCCCGCCCCGTGGAGCAGGCTTCAGCCTGCCGCTGGACTTTGGAATATGCCTGGCAACCGCGCCCGGCCAACCCGCCCCAACTGCGCTTGTTAGAACATTAGAACTGATGCTGCGGATTATCGAACGGCCACGCCCCTGCACCTACCTGCCGTCTGAAAAGGCCGCCCTCGAACTCTGCCTCACCCCTTCTCTCTCGCCCTGCGAATACGGCGAACTCCTCCGCCGTGGCTACCGCCGCTTCGGCTGGCAACTATTTCGCCCCGCCTGCCCGCGCTGTTCCGCCTGCCGCAGTCTGCGCATTGCCAGCGCCGATTTCAAACTCAGCGCCAGTGAACGCCGCGTTATGCGTCTCAACCAGGATGTCCGCTGCGAATTGGCGCCGGCGTCCGTCACCCGCGAACATGTCGACCTCTACAACCGCTATCACGCGTTCATGCATCGGCATCGCGGCTGGGACTGGCAGACCCACAATCGCAGCAGCTACCATCAGTCGTTTGTCAGCGGGCCACCCGGCATCGGTTGGGAGTGGCGCTATTCCCTCGACGGCCGCTTGATCGGCGTTTCGCTAATGGACAAAGCCCCGCGCGCCATCTCCCTGGTCTACTTTTTTTACGACCCCGACTGGCGCCCGCATTCGCCAGGAACGTTTTCCGTCCTCAATCAGTTGCTTTATGCCCAGCGCAACAATATCGATTACTCGTACCTGGGCTATTGGGTACAGAACTGCCAATCGCTGAACTATAAGAGCCGCTTCTCTCCGCACGAACTTCTCGACGAACACGTNNGATCCGGTTCTCTCTTCGCTGGTCGGAGAAACCGTAACTCACGCGAACGCCTTGGCCACCGTTACCCGAAATTGCGTCATTATTCGCGATACCCTGCGCGGAACGCTCATAATCGTCGCCATCCATCGTCTCACCGGCCTCAGGAAATCCTATGCCACCGTTCCCGTGCTGCTGGTTGTATCCATCGCTCTCTTCGTTATTGCAGCCGCAGCCTGGGCTTCTAAACAAGGAAGAGAGACAGTTGGGCCCATTGCTGCACTAGGATTATTATTCCTGTTGATCTTTCTTAGTTCAAGCCGCGCCGCAGTCGTCTTCCTTATGGATAAGGAAATCGTTGAGTCTGTCAAAGGAAGCTATAACGAGGCCACTGCTGTTATAAGGGCGGTGGAGCATGTACGGGCGGCGGCAAAACGGGCCCGATCGGCTGATATTTAACTCCAGCCAGCTAAGTCGGTCGTCACATGTGTGAGCGGGAGTTATTCCGACACGCTACATTGGAAGTTATTCCGACCATGGGAGGTCACTCTAACTTGTTTGGGCACGCTCTTATTGCATTGCTGTTACAGGCACAAGTTTCTGAGTCTACCGAACACCGGGTCGCCGATATCTTCAAACCGATGGCAAGTCCGGCGGAAGCCGAAAAAAGCATCGGTATGCTCACCATCGGCATTACCGCCGGCATCTTCGTCGTGGTCGCCGGACTCCTCGTATTCACTATCTGGCGTTTCCGCCGTAAAGCTGGCGACAACACGCTGCAGGAGCCACCTCAGGTCTACGGCAGCAACCAGATTGAAGTGGCATGGACAGTTATTCCCGTCCTCATTGTCTTCGTTCTCATCGGCGTTTCAGCCCGCGTGATTGCCGGTGTTGAGAACGCCAGCCCACCTAAAGATGTAACTAAGGTCACAATCATCGGGCACCAGTGGTGGTGGGAGGTTCATTATCCCGATTACAACTTTATTACCGCCAATGAAATCCATGTCCCGTCGAGTCCCGATGGAAAGAAAGCTACTTACCTCCAGTTAGAAAGCATGGATGTCATTCACAGCTTCTGGTTGCCTCAGCTATCGGGAAAAACCGATCTAGTACCCAACCGGACCAATTACATGTGGATCGATCCGAAAGAACCTGGCACCTATTTCGGCAACTGCGCTGAATACTGCGGCACCCAACATGCGAATATGATGCTGCGTGTGATTGCCCAAACGCCTGACGATTTCAAACGCTGGGCGCAGGCTCAGCAGCAGGCGGCAGTCAGCGCAACTCAAATGACTCCCGACCGCCAGGTCTTCGAGTCGCTATCCTGCGTCAACTGCCACGCCATTAAAGGGACCGTTGCCGTTGGCAGGTTCGGCCCCGATTTGACACACTTGATGAGCCGCCAGACGCTGGGAGCAGGCGTCATCGACAATGACAAGGACCATTTGAAAGAGTGGGTGAATAACCCGCAGGATCCCAAGCCCGGCTGTTACATGCCCAGCTTGAAGTTGACCGATCAGGAACTTACTCAGGTAGTTAGCTATCTTCAGACATTAAAGTAGAGAACTAAATAACATGGCATCCATCGATTACCCCTTAGATCGCCCCCAGTTAGAGGAGTCGGAGTTCTCATTCTCGGAAACCCTTTACAAATGGGTCGCCACCGTTGACCATAAACGTCTCGGCTTGATGTATATCGTGTCGGCTCTTCTCTTCCTGGTTGTTGCCGGTATCATGGCTGGCGTCATTCGCTGGCAGCTCGCCTTTCCCAATGGCCATGTCGTGGAACCGGACACTTACAACCGTCTATTCACGATGCATGGAACCACCATGGTTTTCCTCGTGGGCATGCCCATGGTGGCCGGCTTTTCTAATTATCTGGTCCCACTTATGATTGGCGCGCGCGACATGGCGTTTCCACGCATGAACGCCTTTGGATTCTGGATCTTTCTCTTCGGCGGCCTTCTTCTCTACTTCAGCTACATCGGTGGCAGCGGTCTCAATGGCGCCGGTTCCGCTCCTGATGTCGGCTGGTTTGCTTACGCTCCGCTTACCTCCAAGGCTTTTTCCCGCGGCGCATCTACCGATTACTGGATTCTTGGCATTCTGGTTGCAGGTGTCGGTAGCATCGTCAGTGCGCTGAATGTGATTGTCACCACCGTCTCCATGCGCTGCCCCGGTATGACGCTGCGCAAAATGCCCATGTTTGTCTGGGTCATGCTGATCGATTCCTGGCTGATCGTCATTGCCCTGCCGCCGCTTGCTGCAGCCCAGATCATGCTGCTCATTGATCGTTTCCTGGGCGGCAACTTCTTCAATACCCAATCCGGCGGTTCGGCCGTTCTCTGGCAGCACTTCTTTTGGATCTTCGGTCATCCGGAAGTCTACATCCTCATCTTCCCCGCTTTCGCCATCCTCTCAGAGGTCATTCCCATCTTCTCTCGCAAACCTATATTCGGCCGCCCCGCCATGGTGGGCGCCGTCGTAGCCATCGGTTTCATCAGCCTGGGCGTGTGGGCGCATCATATGTTCGCCGTCGGCATGGGCTCCTGGTCCAACACCTTCTTCGCTGCCTCCACCTTGCTGATAGCCGTTCCCACCGGGATCAAGATCTTCAACTGGACTGCAACCATGTACGGTGGCAGGCTGCACATGGTAACGCCTATGCTCTTCTGTTGCGCTTTTTTGTTTCAGTTTCTGCTCGCCGGGCTCACCGGCATCATGCTGGCAATCGCCCCGTTCGATTGGCAGTTGCACGATTCGTACTTC
Source organism: Bryobacterales bacterium (assembly GCA_003163855.1). GTDB lineage: Bacteria > Acidobacteriota > Terriglobia > Bryobacterales > Bryobacteraceae > Bog-105. The sequence continues at coordinate 3,555 of PLRJ01000014.1, forward strand.
GTTGTGGGACACTTTCACTTCACCCTGGTGGCCGGCCTGCTGTTCGGTATCTTTGCCGGCGTCTATTACTGGTTCCCCAAAGCTACCGGCCGCATGCTGAACGAGAAATGGGGCAAAATTCACTTCTGGCTCTTCACCATAGGCGTGAACATCACTTTCATCCCCATGCATTTCCTCGGAGTCTTGGGTATGCCGCGGCGCATTTATACCTATCCCCTGGGGCGCGGCTGGGAAACCTGGAATCTCATAACTTCCATGGGTGTGGTTCTTCAGATGATCGCCACCGCCCTCTTCGTGTGGAACGTCTTAGACTCGGTTCTGCATGGCCAAATCGCCGGAGACGATCCGTGGGATGGTTGGACCCTGGAATGGGCCACTTCCTCGCCCCCGCCTGAATACAACTTCGAAAAGCTGCCCGTGGTGCGCAGCAGCCGCCCGCTTTGGGATCTGAAACATCCGCAGGATCCGGATTGGAGATTTGAGTAGACCATGCAGGAAGTAATAACTGCCGACGCTCTAACGATGGAGCAGAACTGGACTTTGCCCGACCGGGGCAAAGTGGGTATCGCGTTTCTGATCATCACCGAGACGGCACTCTTTACCATCTTTGTAGTTGCCTACCTTGTCTACATGGGCAAGAGTGTTAACGGGCCGCAACCTAAGGATGTGCTGGAGCTCCCCATCTTCTCCTCCATCTGTCTCTTCTCCAGCAGCGCCACCATCGTCTTTGCTGAACGCGCGCTTCATCACGGCGCGCTGGGGCTCTTCAAGATCTGGTGGGCGCTAACCATCATTCTGGGTCTGGAGTTCCTCGGTTCCACCGCGGCCGAGTGGTATCACCTCATTTACAAAGATGGCCTCACCATCAGCACCAATCTGTTTGGCACCACCTTTTATGCGCTGGTTGGCCTGCACGCCAGCCACGTCATTGTCGGCATGCTGTTTCTGCTTCTGGTCATGGCAGTCACACTCAGAGGTTTTCCAATTCAGACACAGATGCGCCGTGTCATGTTTCTTTCCTGGTACTGGCATTTTGTCGACGCCATCTGGGTGGTGGTTTTTACCGTGGTTTACATCATAGGACGATGACAACAAATTCCATGCAGAGGACATTATGGCGGTAGAACTTCATCCCGGAGAAGCAGGCGAACAGACTCAGGAAACGCACATTCCCATGCCGGCTGGCAGCTTCTGGCCCATGGTCTTCGCATTCGGTGTTACTCTTGCCGCCGCCGGACTTGTCACTCATTGGACCGTCAGTGTCGTGGGCTTTGTTCTATTTGTTCGCGCCGCATTCGGCTGGTGGCATAACGTCATCCCGCACGAAGAGCACGAAGCCGTTGAAGTCAACTATGCGCTGCGCCCCGCGCACATAGAACTTGGCAAACGTTCAGTCGCCCACATGGAGCCCGGAGAAGGCGGCCATCGTGTCCGAGTCCCGGAACAGATCCATCCTTACTCAGCGGGCCTGTGGGGTGGTCTGGCCGGAGGTGCAGCCATGGCTGCCTTGGCCTGCCTCTACGGCCTCGTGGCGCAACACAGCATCTGGTATCCCGTCAACCTATTGGCAGGTGTGGTTATTCCCGATATGG
>PLRJ01000160.1:0-23283 GCA_003163855.1 Bryobacterales bacterium
TAACTATTGCAAGTAGATACTAGGCAATAGCTGCATCGATCTTGTTCGGATCAATGCCAAGATCGATGAAGGCCTGTTCGGCGCGGCCGGCCGGGAAGCGATTCATCTGCGCCAGACGCGACAGCGCCGCGCCAACAATGCTGGCGGCATCATTCTCAAAGTGCCGGCGCAGATGTTCGCGATTCTCACTGCGTCCAAAGCCGTCGGTTCCAAGAGCGGTCAACCGTCCCGGCAGCCATGGCGCTAACTGGTCTACGACGATCTTCATGTAATCGGTAGCGGCAATGATGGGTTCATCATTATTACCCAACGCCTGCAGAATGTAGGGCGTCCGTGGCGTCTCTTTCGGATGCAGCCGGTTCCAGCGTTCTACCGAAAGAGCGTCGCGGCGCAGTTCGGTGTAGCTGGTAACACTCCAGACGTCAGCCGAGATGCTGTAGCGGTCCTGTAGAATGCTCTGCGCTTTTAGCGCTTCGTTGAGAATAGGTCCGCTGCCGAACAAATTAATTTCCGCGGCTCCAGAAAACGCCGGCTTGTAACGATAGATGCCGCGCAGAATGCCTTCGTGGATGTTCGGAACATCGGGCATTGCCGGATGCGCGTAATTCTCGTTGCAAACGGTTAGGTAATAGAAATGGTCCTCGCCCTCTTCATACATGCGCCGGATGCCATCCTGGATGATCACGGCAATTTCGTAGGCAAAGGCAGGATCGTAACTCCTGCAGGTGGGTATCACGCTTGACAGCACATGGCTGTGACCGTCATCGTGCTGAAGACCTTCACCCAGCAGCGTCGTGCGTCCAGCCGTGCCGCCGATCAGAAAGCCCTTGCCGCGCGAATCAGCGAAAGCCCAAACCAGGTCGCCAATGCGCTGGAAACCGAACATGGAGTAGTAAATGAAGAACGGGATGCTTGGAACGCCCACGTTGGCGTAGGCTGTTCCAGCAGCCGTGAACGAAGCGATGCCGCCCGCCTCGGTAATTCCTTCCTCCAGAATTTGGCCGTTCTGCGCTTCCTTGTAGTACATCAGGACGTCGCTATCCACGGGCTTATAAAGCTGGCCGCCCGCGGCGTAAATGCCGCGCTCACGGAACATCGACTCCATGCCGAAAGTGCGCGCTTCGTCCGGGATAATAGGCACTACATACTTACCGATCTCCGGCACCTTTAAAACCGACTTCAGCACCGAAACAAAGGCACTGGTGGTGGAAGCTTCACGCCCGCGCGAACCGGCCAGCGACTCGCTGAAGACTTCAAGAGCCGGCGCTTTTATCGTAATTTTCTTCGGAGCGCGCTTCGGCAGATAACCACCCAGCGCTTCACGCCTGCCTCGCAGATATCTGATCTCCTCGCTGTCGTCCGCCGGTTTCAAGAACGAAATGGCGTGAATCTGTTCCTTCGTCAGTTCCACATTGAAGCGATTGGCCAGGTAGAATAGTTCTTCTTCATTCAGCTTCTTCTGCTGGTGCGTGATGTTCTTGCCTTCGCCGGCTTCGCCCAGCCCATAACCCTTTACCGTATGCGTCAGCAGGACAGTCGGCTGCCCCTTCGTTTCGGCCGCACGCTTGAACGCGTTGTACACCTTCACCGGGTCATGACCGCCGCGCCGCAGTGCGCCTAACTGCTCGTCCGTCTTGTCCTCAACCAGCTTTAAAAGCTCTGGATATTTGCCGAAGAATTCCTTCCGGACATAGGCGCCGCCGCGCGCTTTGAAATTCTGGTACTCGCCATCCACGCACTCTTCCATCCGCTTCAACAGCAAGCCGGAAGAATCACGCGCGAACAATTCGTCCCAATCGCTGCCCCACATCACCTTGATGACGTTCCAACCTGAGCCGCGGAACACGCCTTCCAGTTCCCGTATGACGCTGCCGTTGCCGCGCACCGGTCCATCCAGCCTCTGCAGATTGCAGTTGATGATGAAGCACAGGTTATCGAGTCTCTCACGCGCCGCAATGTGAAGCGCGCCGGTGGATTCGGGCTCGTCCATCTCACCGTCGCCGCAGAATGCATAAACCCGCCGATCCGTCTTCGGCAGCAATTCGCGATTCTCAAGGTAGCGCAAAAAGCGAGCTTGATAGATGGCGTTGATGGGCCCAATTCCCATCGACACGGTCGGAAATTGCCAGAAGTCGGGCATCAACCAGGGGTGCGGATACGAGGACAGACCAGGCTTATCGCGCAATTCGTGCCGGAAGTTAACCAGATGATCTTCGGTCAGGCGCCCCTCCAGGAACGCGCGCGAATAGATACCCGGCGACGCGTGCCCTTGATAGTAAATAAGGTCACCCGGCTGATCTCCATAGCTGCCCCGAAAAACATGATTAAACCCAACCTCACTTATGGTGGCGAGCGACGCGAAAGTGGATATATGGCCGCCAATATTGGCATCGTATTTATTCGCTCGAACCACCATGGCGGCGGCGTTCCAGCGGATGATGCTCTTGATGCGCCGTTCCAGCGCCCTATCACCCGGATAAGGCACCTCTTCATGCACCGAAATCGTGTTCTGGTAGGGCGTGTTTATCTTGGAGGGTATGGAGACGCCGGAATTACCGGCGCGTTGCAGCAGGGCGTCCAGCAGGTAGGCTGCGCGATCCGGCCCGGCTTCGTCGAGCACCTGCTCCAGCGCCTCCAGCCATTCCGAGGTTTCCTGCGGATTAAGGTCTGTCTCGCGTTCTTCTTTGGGTTTAAGCATGGTTCTTTCCTACGGGCGCAAATATATTAAGATACGTGCCTTCATCAAAAGGCACAAGCGTGGCTTCAGGAAATGCCAAAATACCCACGCGAGTGCTATCGACCTAGCGGGAAACGCCGCTGCTGGAGGCAAAACATCCGTTACAGAGATAATTATCGCTTATCGCTTGCATTTCTTGCCAGGGTCAGGCAATCTAAAAGGTTTTCGGAGAGAAATACTTACTAAATGATGGTGCGAGTGCTGTATCACGATCACTGCTTCGACGGAGCGGCGTCAGCGGCCTATATGACCCGTTTCCTGGAGGATCGATTTTACCCCGGCGCCAAATTTTCGTATACCGGGCTGGCACACCGCGCCGACCAACTATTCGATGACAGCCTGTTCGATGGTGATGTCAATGCCATAGTTGACTTTAAATACGCCACCAACCCCAACCTGACCTGGTGGTTTGATCATCACCAAAGTGCCTTTCTAAGCCCGCAGGATGCCGAGCATTTCCGGCGCGACACCTCGGGGCAGAAGTTCTTAGACCCAAGTTTCCGCTCGTGCACCAAGTTCATCGCCACCGTAGTGAAGGACAAATACGGTTTTTCCGCGCCCGACCTTGATGAACTGGTGACCTGGGCCGACATTGTGGACGGTGCAGTTTATAAAAGCGCCCAGGATGCCGTTGAAATGAAGGCGCCGGCTATGCAGTTGACGCTGGTGATCGAAGGAAGTTCTGGACCCCGGCTGGTGCAAAAGATCATCCGCATGATGCAAACCCAAAGTCTGGAGCAGATTATTGCGGACGATGAAATTCAAGCCGAATATAAGATTTTGCACGATCGGCATACGCGCAACATCGACGTCATCTGCAAAGCGGGCTCGTATGACCGCGGGGTCATTTTCTTCGATCTGGTGAATTACGGAATTGAAGGATACAACAAATTCATTCCTTATTACCTTTTTCCCGACTCCACTTACGCAGTTTCGGTCTCCACATCTACGTTCCGAACCAAGGTTTCGGTGGGATCAAACCCGTGGGTAAAGGAGCCGTTGCAGCATAATCTCGCTACCATCTGCGAACGTTACGGCGGCGGCGGGCATCCACGAGTTGGCGCCATCAGCTTTCCGATTGGCGCGGTAGACCAGGCGCGTCAAGCCGCCGCCGAAATTAGAGAAGAACTCAAAAGCTGACCGGTCGATAATTACACGGCGATCCACGCTTTCAAGACAGCAACTTCGGCCGGCAGACGCAGTGGGCCATTGGTATCGCGAAAAACTTCGGCCTCTTTACCGGAGACTGGGTGGCGAGGCTGCGCGAAGACCACTAACTTGAAAAGTGGACCCTTCAACCTGAACTACGGTTTTCTCCTAAGGCTCGCATCGTGCGCGAACTTCCACAACAGCTAAAATGAAGGCGATTCCCTAACCGGAGTCCATACAGGAGATTCATGGCTGGCAAAAGCATCGGCATTCTCACCGGCGGCGGCGACGTCCCCGGCCTGAACGCAGTGATCAAGAACGTGGTCTATCGCGCAACATCGGATGGCCACGAAGTAACTGGAATACGGCTGGGCTGGAAAGGCCTGACCGACCTTAATTTCGACGATCCGGATAGCGTTAAACGCTATGTGTTGCCGTTGAACCGCGAAAATACCCGACGAATCGACCGCACAGGCGGCACTTTCCTGCATACCAGCCGGACCAATCCGTCGAAGATGAAAAAAGTGCCCGACTTCCTCAATCCGGCTGATTTCCCGACCGCGCAAACAACCAAGAGCGGCGTAACCGGCACTACTTACGATATGACGGCGCGCGTTCTTTCCAACCTCGACAAATTGGGCATCGATTCGCTTGTCGCCATTGGCGGTGACGACACGCTCAGTTATGCGGCCGTGCTCGACACCAAGGGATTCAAAGTCATCGGCATTCCCAAGACTATGGATAACGACGTCCGCAACACCGAATACTGTATCGGCTTTTCCACGGCCATTTCACGCGCTATGGATGCGATTGCACGGCAGCGCACCACCGTCGGCTCGCATGAACGCGTCGGAATCTTCCGAGTGTTCGGCCGCGACGCCGGTTATACCGCGCTCTACACAGCTTATGTAACTTCGCTGCGCTGCGCCATTCCCGAGTACTCCTTCGACCTCGAAAAGATGATCAATCTCATCATGACCGACAAGAAGAACAATCCCAGCAACTACAGCCTTGTAGTGATGTCGGAAGGAGCCACCTGGAAGGGCTATGAAGTGAAAGAGTACGGCGAGCCGGACGCTTTCGGCCATCGCAAGAAATTCAGCATTGCCGAAGCCTTCAGCGATGAACTCACCGCCCGCAGCAAAGTGGAAACCGTTGTCAGCGATCTCACCTACGACCTGCGCAGCGGCGCTCCCGACTTCTTAGACTCGCTGGTCGCGACAACCTTCGGCACGATGGCCTACGACGCCATCAGTTCAGGCAAGCACGGCTTAATGGCTTCCATTTCCGGCGGAAAATTTGCCATGGTCGGCATTCCCGATCCCAAGCTAGGCCCGCGCAAAGTCGAAATTGAAACCATGTATAACGCCGAGCGCTACCGCCCAAGCTACGTCAACAAAGAGGGGTTACCCGTATTCTTAACTCACCTTTAGAGATGCAGCAGCAGCCGAACGAGCTTGAAGTTCCGCTATCGGAGGTGGTTGAAGCGCAAGGCCACCTCATTGATTCCCACATCATGGAGCAGATTTTTGATGCCGTGGTGGAGTATGGCGGCCGCTTCGAGGTTGAGCACTTTTCCATCGGCCGCACCAATAGCGAGCCATCCAAGCTGCGTCTGCGCGTTCATGCGCCTACGCACGACGACATGGAAAAGCTGATGACGCAACTGCTTGGGCTGGGTTGCGCTCCGGTGGATGCGGGCGACGTAGAGACGAAAGAAGCGCCTAAGGACGGCTGCGCGCCTGAGGATTTTTACTCCACCACCAATCAGAAAACCATAGTGCGCCACAAAGGCCAGTGGCTGGAAGCCGCTAACCAGCGCATGGACGCCATGATCGTGCTGCGCGACAAGTCTGCCGTTTGCCGCCGTCTGCGCGACATCAAAGCCGGCGATCAGGTGGTGGTTGGCATGCGTGGCATTCGCGTTGCACCCGAGTCGAAGGAGCGCGACCGCCTAGCCTTTGCCTTCATGAGCAACGAGATCTCCTCCGAACGTCAAGTGGAGACTTCGGTAGCGCAGACCGCGGCCATTATGCAGCAGACCCGCAAAGACGGAAAGAAAATCGTGGCGGTAGCTGGTCCCGTAGTGGTTCATACCGGAGGCGTGGCGGCGCTGTCCAGCCTGATTCGCGGCGGTTGGATCGACGCTCTGCTGGCGGGCAATGCCTTGGCGGTTCACGATGTTGAGTCAGCTTTGCTCGGAACGTCGCTGGGAGTGCGTGCTTCCGACGGCAGGCAGGAACATCATGGTCATCAAAACCACATGCGCGCCATCAACGCCATCAATCATGCGGGCAGCATTAAAGCCGCTGTGGAAACAGGGAAGCTCACCAAAGGCATAATGTACGAGTGCGTGAAGGCCAACATACCGTTTGTGCTCGCCGGCAGTCTGCGCGACGATGGCCCGCTGCCGGACGTTATCACCGATATGAACCGCGCGCAGGACGCCTATGCCGAGCAGTTGCGCGGAGCGGGCGTCGTCTTATGTCTCAGTTCCATGCTGCACTCCATTGCGGCGGGGAACATGCTGCCTGCCTGGGTGAAGATCGTTTGCGTGGACATCAATCCGGCAGTACCAACTAAAGTCAGTGACCGTGGAACCGGCCATGCTGTCGGCGTCGTCACCGATGTAGGTCTGTTTCTCGATCTGCTTTCGAAGAAATTACAGAGTTAAAATCCGATGAAAAAAGAACGAGAATACACAGACGAACACGCCGCGGCGGGTGTAAAAGCCGAACTGCCGGAAATCGAAACCTGGCCCAATCAATACGGAGAGTACGAGATTGAAATTGAAATGCCGGAGTTCACCTCCGTCTGTCCCAAAACAGGCCTGCCAGATTCGGGAACCATCACCCTGCTCTATACGCCCAACAAAAAGTGCCTTGAACTGAAGTCCCTAAAAATGTATACCCTTGCCTATCGCAACTTGGGGATCTTCCAGGAGAACCTCGTGAATCGGATCCTGGCGGACGTCGTGAAGTCGGCCGACCCGCTGGAAGCAACCGTTCACGGCGATTTCGCCGCGCGCGGAGGCATCACTACCCGAGTTACCGCAAGTTATAAACGCAAGAAGAAGTAGAGTATTTATAGGAGAGACGTCATGACGAAGCTGACAAGTTGCGCCGCGCTGTTGCTTGCGTACTCCTTGTGTTTGAACGCGGCTGGTTTCAGAACCGGGCAGGCTGCGCGCGCTGTCATCGGTCAATCCTCGTTTTCCGCTCATGATAGCGGAATCGTCGCGCGTGCTCTGAGCGTATCCCAGGGCACGCTCTATGTTGCCGACACCTCGAACCATTTGCTGGCATTCAATGTGGCCCATCTGGATACATCAAAAACGGCCACCTGCGCCGTCTGCTTTCTGACCCCTGATGGAATCACCAACCAGGGTGTCATCCCCGGCATCGCCTCAAGCGCCGTGTATGGATCTACCGTCGTTGTCGCGGATTCTGATTCGCGCCGGGTCATCATCTGGCGCGGTGCCATGGCCAAGCCTGCGGTCGTTCTGGAAATGGGTGACCCGGTTTCCGTTGCCTTTGACGGCCAGCGCCTGTTTGTGGGCGACGCCCTTCAGCACAAAGTATTCGTCTGGGAATCTCTACCGGCAAGCGACGGTCAGGCTCCGGATGCCGTCCTCGGCCAGTCCGATACGGGTTCGGAAATCACCGCCGCCGATACCATTCAAAATCCCGTCGCTTTAGCGTCCGATGGCGCAAACCTCTATGTGGCCGACGCCGACGCTCGCCGCGTCCTGGTCTACTCACCGGGCGACAGCCCCCTAAGCGGAAAACAAATCTTGAATGCTGCCAGCTTGATGCCCGGCCCGCTCGCCCCAGGCATGCTCGTGTCCATCGAATATCCAGCCGCCAACGCTGCCCCCCCCGCTACGCCGCACGTCCTGCTTGATGGTATAGAATTGCCAGTGCTGGAAGCAAACGGCGACGCCATCCAGACCCAGTTGCCTTATTTGTTGAACGCCAGTGCATCCAGCCTGATGGTGCGCGCCGAACATGCGGATGGCACCTCCAGCTACTCCGCTGCAGTTGGAGTTTTGTTCGTACCGGCTGCTCCCGGCATTTACGCTTTCAGCGGCAAGGAACCGCGCTCAGGCCTGCTCTTGCATCAGGGCCAACCGCTCACCTCCGACAGTCCCGCCAAGGTTGGAGAAACGCTCACCGTCTGGGCAACCGGCCTTGGCGTCATCGATCCTGGGTCCGAAAACAGAGAGGTCGAAATCCCCGTCAGGGCTTATGTCAACGGACAACCCGCGCTGGTTGTTTCGGCGGAACTGCCGCAGTCCGCTACCGGCGTTTATGAAGTCCAAGTGCAACTGCCGCAAGGCATCACACCAGGACAACTGGCTACCCTCGTGCTCTCGCAGAACGACTTCAAGAGCAACGCCGTCGTCTTCCCTGTAGGCTCCGACTAACCGTCCATGCATCAACTTCGCTGGCACGCGCTGTTAAAGCAGTGGGTGGTGTTTTCCACTGACCGGCAAAACCGCCCGCAAATGCCCGTGAACTGGTGCCCTTTCGATCCAGGCTCGGGAAAGGTGCCGGAACATTATGACGTCTATTTGTACCCGAACGATTTCCCCGGCTTCTCGCCCTTAGCCGATCCGTTTGACCCATCCGCTCAGCCCGGACTTTTCGACACCACTGGCCCGCGCGGAGCCTGCGACGTGATTCTTTACTCGCCCGAACACACTCTGCCGCCATCGAAGCTGACCGTCGAAAACTGGCGCAAAGTGATCGACCTCTGGACGCAGCGCACACGCGAACACAGCCTGAACCCTGACATCGCGCTCGTGGCGGTCTTTGAAAACTGCGGCGAAGCCGTTGGCGTAACCATGCCGCACCCGCACGGCCAGATCTACGCTATGCCCTTTCTTTCGCCCATCGTCGAAAAAGAGGTCGCCGCGGCCAACGGATATGCCGAGGACCACAACGGCGCCTGTATTTTTTGCGATCTGCTCTGCCAAGAACTAGAACAGCAGGTGCGCATCGTCGCCGCCAACGAACATTTTGTAGCCTTTGTACCTTACGCGGCCCGCTTCCCAGCCGAAATGGCCATCTACGCCCGTCGTCACATCCGCACGCTTCTCGATTTCACCGAAGAAGAAAAAGCCGGCTTAGCCGCTATCATGAGCGTGGTTCGCAAGAAGTACGACAACCTCTACGGCTTTCTGCTGCCCCTGATGATGGCCGTAAAACAGGCACCTCTCAAAGATGCATCCGCTCACTACCACTTTCACGTGCAGTTCCTGCCCCTGCAGCGCAGCGAAACAAAACTGAAATATTTGGCTACGATAGAAACTGGCTATGGCACTTTCCTGGCCGATACCGCGCCTGAGGAGATGGCAAAAAAACTTCGCGCTTGTTCACCGAAAACGGAGGAGGACTAATGAGACCAATTCTAATGATGCTGTGCGGCTTTGTTGCCGCCGCCGGCGCATGGCTGGCCGTGATGGAAAATGTCCTGAAGCACGAAGGTTACGCTGGGCGCACCGTCATGGACGTGTGCATAGCGGCACAGGCGGCGCTAACTTTGTTGTTCCTACTGGTACACGGCCGGACCTTCTTTCGCCGGATCGTGCTCGTCTGCGCTGCGGCTGTTATGCTGCTCGGAATCTCGGCCATCGTTCGCCTCTCGCAGTCCCAGCATTTTGAAGGCTTCGTGCTGGTCATCGGTACGGCCCTAATCGTCGAAGGCGCGTTGACATGGCAACAGTTGCTCAAACGTCAGCCGGCTTCCTCCTTGTAAGGCCGAAACCGGTTGGCCACTAGCACCTCCTGCGCCCTCTGCGTATCAACCGGCGCAACATAAAAAAACGCTCCCGTAAGCTCCCGCTTAAACAGGAGTCCGCCGGTGTACGTACCCGTTTCCACCAGGTAATCAATGCCCGCCTCGGTCAGCAGACCCTCCACCTTTAACGCCTCGCGCAGCCGGCGAGCCATGAAAAGCAGATCAAGTTCATGATCGCCAAAGAAATCCGGTTCCTGGCGCATGCTTTACTTTGGCAAACTCGCTTTCAAAGAACCGCCATCAGGCTGTCCGCCGCCCACGCTGATCGAATTGCCATGCAGTTCCTCCTGCTTGACATTGAACTGCACCTGCCTGGTTTCACCCGGACCTATACGCACCCGCCGAAAAGCCTTCAGTTCGGGATTTGGCACCGCCGGATTGTCGGCAAACACCTGAACCACTTCGTCACCCCCGCGTTTGGATGTGTTGGTGACGTTAGCGCTCACGGTCACGCCCTCCCCGCTGCGGCTCACTTTTAAATTCGAATACTTGAACTCCGAATAACTCAGACCGTAACCGAACGGATACAGCGGCTTACCTTTGAAGTAACGATACGTACGATCCTTCATCGAGTAGTTGCTGAAGTCCGGAAGCTGCTCGGTAGAAGCATAAAAAGTCACCGGCAATCGTCCAGCCGGATTGTTCGTTCCAGCCAGCGTTCTGGCAATGGCGGCGCCCCCATCCTGCCCTCCGTACCACGATTCGACAATCGCCTGCGCCCTCTCGGCCGCGAGGTTCACCGCCAAAGCACTCCCATTCAACAGCACCACCACGGTCGGCTTACCCGTATCCAGCACCGCCTTCAGCAGCTTCTCTTGCGGCTCCGGCACATCGATATTGGTCCGGTCGCCATGCGCAAACCCCGGAATCTCAATAGGCGATTCTTCCCCTTCTAACCGCGAATTCAACCCCATGCAAACAACGGCAACATCCGAATTCTTCACCGCTTCCACTGCTTCCTCCAGCAGCGCATTCGCCGGCGGCGTCCAAACCAACTCCACGCCCGATCCGCCCTGCTGCTGGCTGTACTCAACCCTCAGCGCATACTTCTGGCCCGCTGCGAGATGCATCTTCGTTCGAAACGTCTGATGCCCGCCAGCCGCTCGCTGCGTCTTGTTGATCACCTCTTTGCCATCCACGGTCAGCTTATATGTGTCACTTCCCAGGCAGCTGTCGCATTCCTGCCGCGCCAGCCCAAGTTCATAATCCCCACTTAGCAGGGGGCGCAAATTAGTGTCCCAGCGGACCGAAAACGTAGACTGCGGAACCGCCCGCATCACCGCCGCGTTATGCATCTCATACACGAAATACCCACGCTCCTCCACCCGCGTTAGAGCCGGAATACCTTCAAAATTTGTGTTGTTGAAGTACTGCGCCAGCACCCCACGCTGACCAGCCGGAGCAATAAGGTTTACAGCCGGCACCAGCGCCATCGAATTCGTGGCATAAACACTGCCCAGCGCCCAATTGATCTTCGACTTTCCGGCAAAGGTGTGCTCGATACCAGCCAGCGGGCTCACAATATGGTTCGGCGTTCCATAGTAGTTGCCCAGCATCACATCAGGATCGTCAGAACCCGGACCCACCACAGCCATGCGCTGCGGAGCGGTGGTGAATGGAAGTAAGCCGCCCGCGTTCTTCAACAGCACCATGGATTTCTCGGCCGCCTCCAGCGCCAACTGTTGGTGAGCGGGCGACGCTACTTCGGCCATCGCAATATTCGAAAACGGCACACGCGCCGGCGGATCGAACATACCTAACCGGATGCGTGCTACAAAAAGCCGCTTCACCGATTCGTCAATCCGAGCCTCCGTGATGAAGCCCTTCGTAACCGCCTCGGCCAGAGTAGAGTATTCGTGTCCACAGGTCAAGTCGGTCCCCGCTTTCACCGACTTGGCTGCGGCTTCTGCCATGCTCGCGGCGAACCTGTGACCCTCAAAAACATCCGTAATAGCGCCGCAATCGCTCACAACATAGCCATTGAATTTGAATTTCTTTCGCAGCTCATCCTGCAGCAGTAAATCGCTGGCGCACGCCGGCGAACCGTCCAGGCTGTTATACGCGCACATCACCGAATCCGCGCCTCCAGGGCTCAGCGTCTTGCGAAACGCATAAAGATAGGTATTATCCAGGTCCTGCCGATCCACGCGCGCGTCAAACTGATGGCGCGACACTTCCGGCCCGCTATGCACCGCAAAGTGCTTCGAAGTGGCGATCGTCTTGAAGTAACGGGGATCGTCGCCCTGCATACCCTTGATGAACGCCAGCCCCATTTCCGATGTCAGGTAAGGATCTTCACCGTAAGTTTCCTGTCCCCGGCCCCAGCGCGGATCGCGAAAGATATTGATATTAGGCGACCAGAACGTCAGCCCGAAATAGCGCTGATGATTGTCGTGCCGCTGCGCATCGTTGTACTTCGCGCGTGCTTCCGTTGAGATCGCGGAAGCAATGCGATGTTCCAGATCCACGTCGAACGTAGCCGCTAGACCTATCGCCTGCGGGAACACTGTCGCCAACCCGGCCCGTGCATCGCCATGCAGCGCTTCATTCCACCAGTCGTACGCCGGTATCTTCAAATGCGAAATGGCTGGTGCGCCGTTCTGCATCTGCGAGATCTTTTCCTCCAGCGTCATGCGCGCCACCAGATCGGCCGCGCGCTCCTCCGGTGACAGGTCGGGGTTCAAATACTTAATCGGAGCGGAATCAGATTGGCCCGCGAGGCTGATGCAACTAACCACGCAGATTGCGGCGAAGCCTACCGCCATGTACACGTTCTTCATCAACAACATCATCTACCATCGCGAAGACCCCGCGTTCTTCGCCGTTGTTCTGAAAACAATTTCGCAAGGCCCCTGATTCCTGCTCTTCCAGCAACCGAAAAGCCTCTCGGGGACACTCCGGGCTAGTTTCCGATTCGCTGCCCAAGTCCGAAACGCAGGCGTGTCCCCTACCGAAAGGCCCATAGTTCGCGTCTTTTCCAAACGTTTTCATCACCCTCCGGTGCGCCGGTGTTGCGCGGCCCATGGCGGTTCATCCGCGGCCTACGGCGCTTTCTTCTTGAGTTCCATAATGACGCCATCCGGAAAAACCGGAATCCTCAGTACCGTTCCGGCCGGCGCAGCCTCGAATTGACCCACATACTGCTGGAAGTTTTCATCTTTATACGGGGCATACCGCCAATCGTGATGCATCCCGATGGTGGCCGTTAGCAGAGCCAGAAAACCAAACATCTGCAAGGTCTCGCTCTTGTTCGTCGCGTACCATAGCAGGCTCCAAAGTAGCGCCAGCATCGGAAAAAACCAATACCTCATGCTGCGAATGGTCGTCAGAACCTGCCACTGCGTATCGCTGGCTACTAGCGGGCGGGCAAGCGATGCGGCAAACAGCGCAAACGCAAAGACGATGAACAGCTTAAGTTCCAGCTTGCACTTGCGCAAGCAATATAGCAGCACCAGTGAACCGCCAACTGCTATCGCCAAAGTCCTGACGATATCGCTGTGGGTAGCGAAGTCATTCTCGCCAAGAAAAGCGGCAACGTACACCTGACCGGCCAGTATGTGCGCAAAAAGCAGCGGTGTGGCGCCCAGATGTCCGCCCGCAACGCGAACCGCATAGCCTCCATAAAAAAGTTCACCCAGTTGAATAACAACCGTAGGAACAATAACTGCCGCAACCACCAGCGACCACTTTTGCCGCCTGCGCCACCAGTAAGCCAGCACCAGCGGCAACAGCACAATACCAAACGGCCCGCTAAGTCCATTTACCACCAGCACGCCCACGTCGAATATTCTCCAGCGCCAGTTCGGCGGCCGCGTGGCGAAAGCCACCAGAAACGCCAATAGCGCCAGGTGGAACTGCGCATTTGTCAGCACCACATGAACTTCGCGCGAATTCGGAATCGCCANNAGGGCGCATCGCGAAACGGAAACAGCAGCGTCAGGCCGCCCACCAGCCGTTGGATCGTATTGAGGTAGCCGCCCGCGGGAATCAGCAGCGAATGCAGCCAACCCAGATTGTAAGCGTCCGCAAACCACACAGCGCCATCTTCGGCATAGAACTGCGCGTTCAGCAACACATCCGGACGGCGCGAGAAAATCAGCAGTACCGCCAGCAAGAAAGCAAAAATTTGCGCTTGCCAGCTAAGACCATCGTCCAATCGAAAGCTGCTCCAGCGTTGAGTCGTGATCAGCTTCATGAGTCCGGAACGTTCAGCTGGAAAAGCGCTTGATAACCCACTTCTGGGTATCCGGGTCGTACTCAAATGAGACCGACGCGTTCAGCTCAAGCGGGGCCGGCGCGGCGCCGCACTTCACAATGTGATCAAAATCAAGCTGCGTCGGGTGGCTCAATTGATCAGGAATATCCAGGTGATAATCGCAGCTCGGATTCTGTGCCTTCACATGCGTCAGCCATGTCTGCGCCTTCGAACTGTAATGCAGCAACTGCGATGCGGTCTCAGGAGTTAACGACGGAATCTGTGGTTTCGGGGGAGCCGAACTGCAGCCGATCATCAGTAACGCAAAGGGAAAGGCGATTGTAAGCTTTCGGGTCATTTTTTCTTTGGATTTTCACTCAGGCCAGCCAGCCGGGCCGCCACAAGCGCCACGCTGGACCAATCCATTTGTTCCTGTCCGTGCGCCATGGCCGAAGTAAAGTGATCGCGCAAAATACTGGCAAACGGCATGGGCGATTCTAACGCGGATGCGGCCTCCACCGCCAGCCGCACATCTTTCAACCCAAGCTTCAAAGCGAAACCAGCCGGCTCAAATTTCTCATCGGCGATGGCGCTTCCGTAGCCCTTATATATCGGCGAGTCGAACAGTTCTGAAATGATTTCATGAAAAAGATGATGGTCAACGCCAGCTTTGCGCATGGTAGCAAAGGTCTCACCCAGGCTTTCCATCATGCTGGCAATCATGAAGTTCCCGCAAAGCTTAATCAGGTTCGCCTGCCACGGGTGTTCACCCGCATTGTAGGTATGGCGCCCAATGGCTTCAAACACTGGCAGAAAATGTGTCACCAGTTCGTTCGGACCCGCGGCCACAACCAGCAATTTGGCCGATTCTGCCGCTTCCGGACGTCCGAATACCGGGCTGCTGATGTATCCCTGCTTGCGCTTCGCGTGCTCGGCAGTAAGATGTTTCGCCGCCGCGACACTGATGGTGCTCATGGATATGTGCACTGCTCCGTAAGGCAGAGCAGAGGCGATACCTTCGGCTCCGAACACAATATCGGAAACAGCAAAATCGTCCGCCAGCATGGTGAAAACAGCCTCGCAGTTACGCACCGCATCAGCCGGTGAAGCGGCAACGTGCGCCCCATCGTTAGCCAGCGCCTGCGCCTTTTCAGCAGTCCGGTTGTAAACGGTCAAATCATGACCNNCGACCAGTGCGCAACAGGTTGCGCGCTATTCCAGTGCCCATTCGTCCAAGTCCAATGAACGCTAGTTTCATAGCTTCTATTGGACACCCTTCAGGGCATCACACAGATTGAACCTCTTTTTGAATGGCTGCGATTCGGACTTGAAGCTTACTGTCACCACTACATTGTCATAACACCCGTGCCCATAATAAGAAGCACTGAACGGCGCCGCGGAGTTCCCATCCAGCGACAGTGGCTCGGATGCTAAAACCAGATCGTAATGCACGTGTGAAATGTCTTCAGTTACCTCCTCTGGAGCCTTCAACCACATCGTGTATGTCCAGCGGTTCGGATTGTCAGGGAACGGCCTTGCTTCGCCCGCTAGCGAAATATCCGGAGTCCGCGGTGCAGGCCTTTTCACAGGCGCATTAGCGTGGACGGCGGGAGCATTGGCACCCGGGGATTTGGCAACTGGCTCCGTCGTCTCCGACGTATCCGTCACCGGAGCAATCACTTCTTTCGGCCGCGCTGAAAAATACACCAGGGCCGCCACCATAATGGCAATCGCAACCGCTACTAGAACCCACGTCCTACCGGCGTTGCCTTTATCAATCGGCTGTACCGCCGGCGGCTCCGCTTTAACGGGTGTTCCGCTGACATAAGGCCGCAACGCATGAATCAACAGTTGAAGATCTGAATCCCAACGCGCATGGGTCAGCTCAATAGCATTGCGATAAGCCAGATCCTTCAACTCCTCCGGCAGTTGGTCTTCCTTCGGAGCCTGTGCCCCTTGCACCAGAACCGGAATCACGGGAATATCGCGCTTCAACGCCGCCACCGTCTCAATGCGCACAAAGTCACCAGCACTATCCAGCCTCTTGCTGCCGGCGCTATCACTCGCATTCACCCAGCCCTTGCCAATCAAAGCCAGAAACACTCCGCACGAATCCAAGCTCTGATGAATCACTTTGCGAAAATCCCGCCCAGGCTGTATGGCGGCAACGTCCATAAACACGGACTCGGAACCAAACACAGCTACTAGATCGCGGTATAAACGCCCCGCTTGACCCTCCGCGTCTTCCCGCCTGTAACTAAGAAAAATGGTGTTCGGCAACTGCTTGAAATCATTATACTTAAAGGATTTTGAACAGTTCGGCGCCAGTGCCTGCGGCTCTGCCTGATAATATCCCTTGGCCGACGTGCTCCTAATCCAGCAAATCCATCTCCCCATTCCGGGGTTAGAACAGCTTCAGACGGAAGCTTTAGGCGAGGGCTACAACTTCTTACAAAGCCTCGCGCTCGATTGGCAGTCCGGTGCGAATCGCTTTAACGCTCCGGGCGAGATACTGTGCGGCCATCTCCATCAAGGCTTATTGATAGCCGTTGCCGGTCTGAATCGCGACCCGTTTCTAGACAGCCCAACGGTGGGACGTCTCAGACGGATTTACGTGAGCCAGGCATGGCGAGGTCGGGGATTAGGAACGGCGCTTGTGAATTTCTTGCTGAGCCAAGCTTGTAAAACTTTTCACACTGTACGTCTCCGCGCAGAAAGTCCCTCAGCCGCGCGCCTGTACGAACGTCTCGGTTTCGTACCAGTTCGCAATGCCGACGCGACGCACCTGATGCACCTCAACTGCCGCGGCTAGACAAAAGCCCGACATCGGCTTATGCCGTGCGCTCGCCTTCATGCCCGGGTATTCAGCTCAAACATCATTTCGTCCGTGTCCCGTGATATTGCTCTAGTTTATGTCTCGGTCTCCTTCGCCGCACGAATAATGGCCGCCAGGCTTTTGTCCACATCAGCCTCAGTTGTCGCCCACGATGACACGCTAATTCGCATTGCGGTCTGCCCTTGCCACAACGTTGAACCTGCCCAGCACGTTCCTTCGTCCTGAACTTTCTTCACTACCGCAAGCGTCCGTTCAGGTTTGCCGAAACTTACCAGCACCTGGTTAATCACCACCTCATTTAGGATCGTAAAACCGGCTTTTCTAAGATCTTCAGCAAAACGCTGCGCGTAGGAACATGTCCGCTCTATCAGTGCCGCCAACCCGCTTTTCCCCAGGCTTCGCAAAGTTGCCCAGAGCTCGATGCCGCGCGCTCTTCGCGACATTTCCGGAGCATAATTCATAGGATTATGGCGCCCATCCGAAACCAGATAAGCAGCCGAAGCCGACATGGCCGCGCGCAGATGGTCCGCCTCGCGCACCAACACAATGCCGCAGTCGTAACCCGCGTTCGGCCACTTGTGTCCATCCATGGCCCACGAATCAGCCTTGGCAAATCCATCCGTAAGATGGCGATATGTCGGCGATGCTGTCGCCCAAAGCCCAAACGCGCCATCTACGTGAACCCACGCTCCAATGTCGTGCGCGTCGTCGCATATCTCACCGGCCGGGTCGAACGATCCCGTGTTCACATTACCTGCCTGGATCGCCACCAGTGTGTGCGGAGTCAACTTCGGCAACCGGTCCGTTCTCATCCGCCCCTGTCCATCCACCGGCACTCGTCGTACTCGCTCGCGCCCCAGACCTGCCAGCGACAACGCTTTCAAAAACGAAGCATGCACTTCGTCGCTAACCACCACATCCACCGGCGGAGCACCAAACAATCCGTCGATTTCCACGTCCCATCCTTGCCGCATAAGAATTGCGTGGCGCGCCGCCAGAATGGCTGAAAAATTCGCCATCGTCGCGCCCGTTACGATGCCCCCACCGCAACCTTCCGGCAGACCTAAGATCTCGGCCGTCCAACGCAGCGCAATCTCTTCCAGCACCGCGCCGGCGGGCGAAGAAATCATCATGCCGGCGTTCTGGTCCCAGGCATTCACTAACCAACTCGCAGCTAATGATCCAGGCAGCGCTCCCCCGTTGACGAATCCGAAGAATCGTCCACCAGCATTGATGACGGTGGCCGGACCTGCCATACTATCCAACATTTCAACCAGCGCCAGCGCATCCATCGGTTCGTCTGGAAAAGCACCGTCCCATTGCCGCAAGCGTCCAACTACCTCATCGTCCGGCGCAACCCTACGCGCCTGTGCATCCTCAAGATAAGCCGTAGCTCGCGCCGCCACTTGCGAAAGTAATGCTCGGTACTGCTGTGTCGAATCACGCATTAACGCAAGTCTAATTCGACAGCGTCACGCCCACTGCCGAAAACTTTCGCGTACAATCGACTATGCGCCGATCTGTAGTCGTACTCTGTTCTCTTCTTACAGCCTCCCTCACCTACGCCGCTGAGTTCACTTACCAACAGCCTCCCAAGTCTGTCGCCGACGCGTTGAACGCGCTGCCAACTCCCATCGCCTCCGTCTCGCCGCAGAAAACTTACGTCATCTTCATGCAGCCCCTGCGCTATCCACCCATAGCCGAGGTCGCCCAACCTATCGCGCGTCTTGCCGGTCTCCGCATCGACACCCAAACCAACGGGCGTCACCTCTCGCCCAACTTCATCTCCTACTCGCTCATGCGAATTTCCGACGGCGCGGAGATCAAACTCGCCATCCCGCCCAATGCCAAGCTCAGCGCGCCCGTTTGGAGCCCCGACGGCGAAAAATTTGCTTTTGCCAACACCACATCCGACCAGATTCAACTCTGGATCGCCACCGCTTCCACGGGCAAAACGCAGCAGATGGAAGGCATCCGCCTGAATCCCGTCATGCACCAGCCTATTGAATGGATGGGCGACAATCACACGCTGCTCGTCCGCACTATTCCTTATTCGCGCGGTCCTGTTCCTGTCGAGCCCGCCATCCCCCGCGGCCCCCACGCGCAGGAAAGTCTTGGACATGCAGGCCCCGCCCCAACCTTTGAAGACCTTCTCAGCACCCCGCACGACGAAGATTTGTTCGATTACTACGCCACCGCCCAGCTCGCCTATCTTGATGCCGTCAGCGCCAAACTAACCCCGCTTGGCTCGCCCGCCATTTACACCACCGTCCAACCGTCGCCCGACAACAAACATCTTCTGGTTGAAAGCCTCCACCGGCCCTTCTCTTATCAACTGACCGCGCTCGAATTTCCGACCGAGGTCGAAGTCTGGGACCGCCAGGGCCAGGTCGAATACAAGGTCGCCGCTCTGCCGCTGGCCGAACACATCCCGCTTGCCGGCGTACGCACCGGCCCGCGCAACGTGGAATGGCTGCCCGAAAAGAACGCAACACTAACCTGGGCCGAAGCGCTAGACGGAGGCAATCCGCGAGAAACAGTGCCCAACCGCGACCGCATTCTGGTTGATGCCGCACCCTTCCGCGAAGAGCCCAAAGAAGTCTTCAAAACCAAGGAACGCTTCATGGGCATGACGCCGCTCGCTCATGACAAAGCCCTCGTCACGGAGTTCGAACGCGTCAAGCGCGTTCTCACCACAAAAGAAGTCGATCTGGATAAACCCGGCTCTGAAGCCAAGGTCATCCTTTCCCGCAACCAGCGCGACGAATATCACAACCCCGGTACGCCAGTCCTGAAAACCATGCCCGATGGCCGCCAGGCAGTTCTGCAATCCGGCGATGACATTTTCTATACCGGCCTTGGCGCTTCACCTTCAGGTGACAAACCCTTCGTTGACAAGTTCAACCTCGACACAGGCAAATCCGTTCGCCTGTTCCAATCCTCCGACAAATTTGAAATGGTAGAAGCCGTGCTCGATGACAGCGGCACCCGCCTGCTGACGCGGCGCGAAAGCCCAACTGATCCGCCGAATTACTTCCTTCGCAACGGCACCCAACTCAAGCAACTAACTCACTTCGCCAACCCCATGCCGCAGGCTACCGGCATCAAGAAGGAACTGGTAACTTACAAGCGAGCCGATGGCGTACCGCTCTCCTTCACCTTGTATCTGCCCGCCGATTACGTCAAAGGAACGCGCCTGCCAACAGTCGTCTGGGCTTATCCGTACGAATACAGCGATGCCAGCACCGCCGGCCAGGTCACCGGCCACTCCGCCGAGGCCTTCTCTGAACTCAGCTATCACCAACTGGTGGTTCTGCACGGTTACGCGCTGCTCGATAACGCCGCCATGCCCATCGTCGGTGATGCCGATACCGTCAACAACACTTACGTTGAACAGTTGCAGATGGACGCGCAAGCCGCCATCGACAAGGCCGTCGACATGGGTGTTGCCGATCGTGACCGCATCGGCGTCTTCGGCCACAGCTATGGCGCTTTCATGACCGGCAACCTGTTGGCCCATACCAATCTGTTCCACGCCGGCGTGGCCGAAAGCGGAGCCTACAACCGCACCCTGACGCCTTTCGGCTTCCAGTCGGAGCGCCGCACGTTTTGGGAAGCGCCCGATGTCTACACCAAAATGTCACCCTTTTGGTTCGCCGACAAAATCAAAACGCCGCTGCTGCTGATTCACGGCGAAGCCGACGACAACACCGGTACATTCCCCATTCAATCCGAACGCCTCTACGCCGCCATCCGCGGCAACGGCGGGACTGTCAGACTAGTTATGCTGCCCGCCGAAGCACATGGCTACCGCGGCAAAGAGACCATGGAGCATGTACTTTATGAGGAGCTCAACTGGTTCGACAAATATCTGAAGCCGGTCAACGAGACTCGCTAGCCCGGGACGAGCGCCAGCACCGCCTCGCTCGGCTCCATTTCTTTCGCATTCGCGGGCATTATTGCGCCCGCTTCCAGCATGGCGCTGATCGTGCCCACGAAATCTCCCGTGTCCCGATGCCACCCATTCCCCGAGCCATAAATCGCCCACGACAGCGCGGTCCCCGAGTAGTCTCGCGACTTCAATTCCAGGTCGGGCTTAAAGCCCAGGATCACGCGCGTCATCTCGGCATTACCGTGAAATCCGGCCCAGTGCAGAGCAGTCGCTCCCGCATCGCCTGGAGTATTCACCGGCCAGCCCGCTTGCAACATCAGCCGAACCGCCTTTACGTTGTTATTCTGCGCCGCGTTCGGCAGCTTCAGCTTGTCTGCCTCGCGCAACGCCTCCGCTGCATGCGGATTCTTCGCTAGATATTTCTCAAAAGCCGCTTCGTCTCCCAACTCGCACGCCAGCGCCAGTTGCAGATCATCTGGAGTATGTTCCATCAGCAATTGGAAAACCTCCTCACGGCCAAAATCGCGCGCTACCGTGTGCGCCGTCCGATGGTGCCCCAGCGTCCAAATGTAAATGCTGCCACCCGCCCTCGGATCACGCTTGGGAAACCATTCGTCCGACACGCTCATCCGAATGCACGCAGGATTTTCCTCGAGATGCCGCAGCACCAGATCCGCATCTCCAAGGGCAGCCGCCATCAAAATATCGGTCTCGCAACCGCGGCTCACCAGGTACCGAGCCACATCTTGCCGATCCTTCGGATAATGCCGCCTGTGATTCACCCGCAGCATATATTGAGCCGGAGTCGACTCATGATCGATGTCGCGCGCGTCTATAACGGCACGGTTATCAAGCAGGAACGTGGCCACTTCCACGGTAGACGCAAAGTGCAGCGACGTCTGCCCATCGCCGCCTCGTGCGTGGACTACCGTTGGCTCCGCCCCTACCACCGCCCGTAACGCATCCATCCTTCCCAGCCGCGCGGCAGAGTGCGCATCCAACTGCGCGCCGCGCTCCAACAGAAACTCCACCATGCCCGGATCACAATCATCGAGTACGCCAAACCCGCCCGCCCACCACTCGGTTCGCTTGCGGATGTCAGCGCCCGCTTCCAGCAATACGTCGATACTCGCGCGGTCTCCCCGCTGCACCGCCGCGAACAGCGCATGCAGGCCGAAGCCATCATGCGGCAGGGGATCGTTTATCGTCCCGCGCAACTCGGGATGACTGCCAAGCAAGTGCCGCAAGCGTTCAGAGTCGCAAGCGCACACTGCGGCTTTCAACTCCTCAGCCGGACTTAGCTCCATAGCCTAAATTTATCTCACTCGCAGGTCAACCAGTCGCAGTCAGCTCCGTCATAATCGTACGAGCGTCATCTCTAAAACCAAGAGAGTTTTCTATCTCATCGGCAATCGTTAATCTAGCGGCGCAGCCCGCTACCGGCCAACAAAAACCTATTTATCGTGGGTATATCCAGGAATTCGACAGCCTGCGAGCCATCGGCATTTTCTTCGTCATTCTTGGCCATATGTGGCCCTGGGAAAGTTACTCGCGCGTTCTTTTTCTAGGACTACAGTTGTCCTGGATTTTCATGGACGCCTTCTTTGTCCTCAGCGGTTTTCTAATCACTGGAATTCTGCTCGATAGCCGCAATCGCCCCGATTACTACAAATCGTTCTATCTGCGCCGCTCGCTCCGCATCCTTCCCATTTACTACGCCGCTCTTATCTTCATTACCGCCATTGCCATCCTCCACGGCCACGAAGCATACCGCTACATGCTGCTCCATTGGGGATCGCCCTGGTGGTTCTTTGTCTTTCTCGGCAACATTCCCACTGCTCTCATCGGTTTCGAACCCTTGGGTGCCGGCGGAGCTTTCATCCCGCTTTGGTCGCTCCAAGTAGAGGAACAGTTCTATCTTCTTTATCCGCTGCTGATTCGAAAATTGCCTCTTCAGACAATAACGCGCGTTCTCTTCGGCCTCGCCTGCTTCAGCGTCGTCCTGCGCGTTGTCCTCTACTGGCTGTTCCCAACGAACCATTTAGTGCAGTATGTCCTGCTCCCGTGCCACATGGAGGGACTTGCCATTGGCGCCTGGGTCGCTCTTCGCTTCCGTCAAGGACCTTGGCCAATCAACCGGCCCCGCCTTGTGCTGTCCACCTGCGCGGTCGCCGCAATAACAGTAGGCTTAGCCATCTGGGATGGCTGTTTCTATACCGGGGCCTTCAACCGCACCATCGGCTTTCTGCTCTCCTCTATCACCTGGGGCCTCATCATTTTCTGCGTGGTCCAGTTCCGCGGCGCAACGCAAACTGCGGTACTGCGTAACCCCGTTCTCACCTATCTGGGAAAGATCTCGTATGCTGCTTACCTACTCCACTGGCCGCTCGCCAATGCCCTGACGCTAACGCTAACCAGTCTTCACCTGCGAACTCTGGATAGCGGCTGGTCCAGACTCATCCTGATTTATCTGCTTACTTTCGGCGTGTCCGCCTTGTCCTGGCGCTGCTTCGAAGCGCCTATAATGCGCTTGCGCGAACGCATCCAACCCGCTTAGTCTTCATGTTTCACCTGCGCAGTCTATAAGCCGGTTTCTGTACCCGCCGAAGCGGGCGGCAACCATTCGTCTAGACCTCCCATTACTGAAAGGCTCCAGCAACCTACCCGGAAGT
>PLRJ01000160.1:23290-32374 GCA_003163855.1 Bryobacterales bacterium
AGCGCAAACCCCCGGCCGTTAGCCGGCGTGCTGCCCTATGAAGACCGGACTTTCCTCCCGGCACATCCGCAAGCGGATCCACCCGGCGGTTGCCCAACTGCGCAGGCAAGTTCCCAGTATCCCACTTACAATGAAGCATGCGGCGCGTTTTCGTTCAATCCTTTGGCTGCCGCGCTTCCCAAGCCGACGGCGCCTCCATCGAAGCCTCGCTTGAAGACGCAGGCTGGCTGCCCGTGCGCGATGCATCGCAGGCCGACCTTGTGATCCTGAACACCTGCACCGTTACCAGCGCCGCCGATGTCGATGCTCGCCGAATCGTCCGCAACACGCATCGCGATTTTCCAAATGCTGAAGTCTTAGTCACCGGCTGTTACGCCCAGCGCGCGCCGCATGAACTGGCCAACATCGATGGCGTCCGCTGGGTGGTTGGCAACTCGCACAAAACGCAAATTGCGGATATTGTTTCGCCATCGAATGAGCGCTATCACGGTCAAATCCAGATCGCAGACATCAGTGCAATAACGGATTTCGCCGTCTCACCCGTGCGCGACATTCGTGAAGACCGCACCCGTCCCAACCTCAAAATTCAGGATGGCTGCGGCAACCGCTGCGCGTTCTGCATCATTCCCAGCGTTCGTGGCCGCAGCCGCAGCGCTCCGTTAGACGCTGTTCTTTCCCAAATTAATGATCTCGCCAGCCGCTACGTGGAAGTTGTCTTAAGCGGTATCAACCTGGGCCGCTGGGGCCGCGATCTTCCAGGCGGCCTGCGCTTTGTCGATCTGCTTCGTTCCGCTCTGCTTGAAACAGAAGTCCAGCGCCTGCGCATCAGTTCCGTTGAACCGATGGATTGGAGCGCAGACCTCCTGCAACTCTTTGCAGATGAACCCCGCTTAGCGCGCCACATTCACATGCCGTTGCAATCCGGCTCTGACGCCGTGCTCAAGCGCATGTTCCGGAAATACAGGACGCGCCACTACGAGTCACGTGTTCGTCTGGCGCACCAACTTATGCCGGACGCCGCCATCGGGGCCGACGTTATTACCGGCTTTCCCGGCGAGACTAGCGTTGAATTCGAGGAAACCTGCCGTTTCATCGAAAACCAGCCCTTCACTTACCTGCACGTCTTTACTTACTCCGAACGTCCCGGTACCGCCGCTTCTTCCTATCCCGGCGCTGTTCCTGCGCAAGTGCGGCACGAACGCACCAACCGCCTGCGCGAACTCTCCGCTCGCAAGAATCTCGACTTTCGCCGCAGCATGCTCAACAAAACGCTTCCCGCGGTTACATTGGAGCAGCCAGGCATGGCCCTGACGACAAACTTTCTCAAAGTGGAACTGGCGCATCCGCGCCAGTCAAATCAAGCTGTCATGCTGAACATAGGACGTGTGACTGCCACCGCTCTGCGCGAGCAGGAAATACTTCCCTGCTTTTCAGTCTAGTGTTTAATTTCTTAACTCAAAGTGAAATTGGCTTCCATGAAAACGGGTCTCCGTAACGCAGGAGTACTTATGGACAAATTCGGCCTCTGGGCCATGTTGGAAGCCAAACCCGGAAAAGAGCGGGAATTGGAAGACTTTCTTAAGTCAGCTAAGCCGATGGCGGAAGCGGAACCCGAGACAACTACGTGGTACGCGCTTAAGATCGGCAAATCCCGCTACGGTATCTTCGATACATTCACCAACGAGGACGGTCGCAAGGCTCATCTTAACGGCGAGATTGCCAAGGCGCTGATGAAGAGCGCGAAAGACCTCCTGGCGCACGAACCGCGAATTGAGCATACCGAGATCCTCGCCGCCAAAGCCCCCGGCGCATAACCGGTTGTCTCATCCGTTATCCAACCGGTTAACGGATCGTGCTCGAAGTTAGATGGCGCTCTGCGGGAAGGTAACCATAACATAGATGGCCAAAGCCGATAACAGGACAAAGAAAGCGCAAATCGCGCAAGTTCCTTGAAAAGTGGGCCCTTCTTCGTAGCCGCAGAGTTGCTCTGCGCCGAAAACCTGAATATCTTCGAACGACGACGCTTTGCTCTGTTCAGTTTTTTCTAAATGGGTGTTTGTGTTGTTTGCCATGACGGAACACTTTGCATTCCGCCTGCCAAACTCTCAACGCTTATAACCAAACTTTTGCAGCAGTGAAACGCGTGCCGCTTGGTGCTGCTCGTTTTCGATGCCTTTGGGACTGCTGCCATCAACCACACCCAAAATCCCTCGGCCCTGTTCCGTCTCCGCCAAAATCACTTCCACAGGGTTCGCTGTCGCGCAATAAATAGTCGCTACTTCCGGTACCGCTTGGATGCGCCCCAGTACGTTAATCGGAAACCCATTCTTCATGGCCACCACGAAGATATGCCCCGCGCCTATTGCCGCCGCATTCTCAACCGCGTTCTGCTTCAAACCCTCGTCATTGCCGTCAAAGCGCGTCAGGCAATCGCCCGAAGCCTCATTGAACGCCACGCCAAACTGAAGATGCGGCGAAGTATTCACCATCGCTTCATAGATATCTTCCACCGTCTTGATGAAGTGGCTCTGCCCAACAATAAGGTTCCCGCCCTCAGGAATCTTCAACCGGATCGCCTTCAGTTCCATGCCTGCCACTATAGCCGTTCGGCTGCGCTCCTTATAATTTTGCTAGTGAGTAAAAGTAAAAGCCAGGCGCCCGAACCCTTCAGTGACGCCGCACTGCTGGAACATCTGCGCAGGCTTCCGCACGCCCGCGGTTCCTACAAGCAACTGGTCAAAGAACTCCGCCTCACCGGCGAGAACCGCGATCAGCTCGAAGCGGCGCTCGATCGTCTCTGCGATAAAGGCGCCTTGGTCGAGTTGCGCTCCGGCCATTTCATCGCCGTCGGCCACAATCCCGAATACGTTGCTGGCCGCGTCACCATTCATCGCGACGGCTTTGGCTTTCTCATCCCCGATAAAGCCATCGCTAACGTCCAGGGCGACGTCTTCCTTCCTCCCGGCGAATGCGCCAAACTCATGCACGGCGATCGCGCCCTGGTCCACATCACCCGCGTGGCCAATCAGGGCAGGGCTGAGGGCGAAATCGTCCGCGTCCTCAAGCGCGCCCACATCACCGTCGTCGGCGAATTCCGCATCAAGCGCAAAGGCAACTTCGTCATCCCCTCCGACGAGCGCGTTCAGCAATGGATTGAAATTCCCGAAGGCATGGAACTGCCTCTAGTAACCTCTTCGCCCGATCGCGTCGGCGCCCAACCGCGCCAGGTGAATTCTGTCGAAGATTTGAACGGCATGATCGTCAATGCCGAAGTGCTCGAATTTCCTGAAGGCGGCGATAACGGCGTTGGCCGCATTATTGAAATTCTAGGCTTTGCCGGCGACTTTGGCGTGGATGTCGAAATCATGATCCGCAAGCATCATCTGCCGCATGAATTTCCCTCCGCCGTCATCGAACAGGCGCGCGCCATTCCGCACACCATCGACCCGCACGAACTCGGCCGCCGCCGCGACTTCCGCTCCTACGACATCGTGACCATTGATGGCGAAACCGCCCGCGACTTCGACGATGCCGTCTGGGTTGAACACCTGCCCAACGGCAACTACGCCCTGCAAGTCCACATCGCCGATGTCTGCCATTACGTGAAAGCCGGTTCACCCATCGATCTCGAAGCCGCCATACGCGGCACCAGCGTCTACTTCCCCGACCGCGCTGTCCCCATGCTGCCCATCGAGCTATCCACCGACATCTGCTCGCTGCGCCCGCAGGAGGATCGCCTGGTCCTAAGTGCGCTCCTTGAAATCGATCCGCATGGCGACGTCGTCAGCCAGGAATTTATGCGCGGCGTCATCTGCAGTGCCGAGCGCATGACTTACACCAACGTTCACCGCGTCCTTGAAGGCGACCCCGCCATGCGGGAACGCTATCAGCCGCTAGTCGCGCGCTTCGAACTCATGCGTGAATTGGCGCTCATCCTCAATCGCAAGCGCGTGAAACGCGGCTCCATCGATTTCGACATGCCCGAAACGCAAATCGAACTCGACACCGCTGGCCAGATGACCGGCGTCAAGCGCGCCGAACGCAACATCGCCCATCGCATTATTGAAGAGTTCATGCTGGCCGCGAACGAAGCCGTCGCCGGGCATCTGGAAACAGCCGGCATCCCCAGCCTCTACCGCATCCACGAACGCCCCGAAGCCCGCCGCGTGCTCGAATTCGAAGAGATCGCTTCGCACTTTGGCTTCACTCTCGGTATCGGTGCCATTCCCGTCAAGCGCTTCCCCATCGTTCAGCGCGGCCGCGATGGCCGCAAGATCCGCAAGGATTTCACCATGGCCCGCGAACAGGAGTTCGACATTTCCTCCCGCAACTACCAGCGCCTCATCGCCAAAATCGCCGGCAAGCCCGAAGAACGCATTCTCAGCTATCTGATGTTGCGCTCACTCAAGCAGGCCCGCTACAGCAGCGTGAATGAAGGCCACTTTGCTCTCGCCGCGCCGTCTTACACCCACTTCACCTCGCCCATTCGCCGCTACCCCGACCTCATCGTGCACCGCATCCTGGCCCATCAATTCGACTCTCCCGGCGAACTGCTCCCTCAACACACGCTCAAAGAAATCGGCGAAGACACATCCTTCACCGAACGCCGCGCCGCCGAAGCCGAACGCGAACTCCTCGAATGGAAGAAGGTCAAGTTCATGGAGGACCGCATCGGCGAAGAGTTCGACGCCCTCATCATCAGCACCACCAAGTTCGGCTTCTTCGTCGAACTGTATGACCTCTTTGTCGAAGGCCTCGTACCCATCGACTCCCTGCCGGGCGAGCACTACTCCTACCACGAAAACACCCGCCAGATCATCGCCGAACACAGCCGCAAAACCTACGCCATCGGAGACAAAGTGCGAGTCGTTCTCGACCGCGCCGACCAGGTGGAACGCAAACTAAACTTCGCGATTGTCGACAATACGCCAAAGGCACGCCGCAAGCGCAAAGGGCATTAGTTAAGGCGGCGTGCTGGTCTTTTAATTGATGCCTTCATCGCGTAAGGCCATGTTCTAACGAAGCCGATCCTCCCATGCTTCGGAGCACGCTGCGGGCGCCCGGATCGATCAGCCTCGTCCTGAAAGCTTACGTCCCGCGCAGGCGCTCAGCGATGTCTTTTTCGGAGATCGCGCCTTCCTTGATGATTTTCCAATAGGGCTCGGTGATGTCAACCGTGGTTGGACCTGGGCCAATACAAGGGCCGCCATCCAGAACCAGATCAATCCGCTCGTCCATCGCCGCAAACAGTTCGATACCTGTTTGTACAGTAGGCTGACCTGAGATATTCGCACTGGTAGCGATCAGCGCGTAACCCACCTTGTCGATGATGGCGTTCAAAACCTTCGATTTCGTTTGCCGAATGGCCAGGCGGCCCGTGTTGCCAGTCACCTTCAACGGGACTTTAGCGGCGGCATGAACAATCATGGTGAGCGGCCCGGGCCAGAAATGGCGGGCGAGGATGTAAAACCGGCTGCTTAGTTCACGGGCGAGATCCTCCGCCATCAAAGTGTCGGAAATTGCCAGCGGCAGGGAACGAACTGTCTCGCGGCCCTTCGAAGCGAAGACACGGCCTACGGCGTGCAGATTAAGCGGGTCTGCCACCAGCACATAGAGAGCGTCGGTAGGAACGCCGATGACACGTCCTTTATTGATCTCGCGAACGGCTCGGTCGATTGCGCCTTGGTCGGGAGTTTGCGGGTCTATTTCTATGAGGTCAGTTGCCACAGCGCGAGAGAGATTGTGCCTTCCTTGGCGAGTATCTGGACAGTTTACCGTTCACCTAAAGCTTCGGCAACCTGAATGGCCATTTCGTAGCGGCCGAACGGTGCGCTCAGTTGAACGCCTTGCACCATGGTGCGCACTTTGGCGCACATTTCACGCGCGATAGCGATGCCTTCAGCGCGGCCTTTTTCGGCGGTGTCGGCGTTCTTCATACGCTCCATATATTCCTTAGGAACGGGGACGCGAAGTTCATTCACCATGAATTCAGCGTTACGAAAACTTGTAAGCGGCCAAATGCCGGCGACGAACGGAATTTTGAATTGAGCGGTCTTTTTGAGGAACGTCTCCAAAAGATCGAGATCGAAGACCGGCTGGGTAACGACGTACTCGGCTCCGGCCTCCACTTTCCAGGCGAAGCGGCGTAATTCCTCCTCCATGTTCAGGTGTCCGGGATTCGCGCCGACGCCTATCAGGAGCGATGTCTGACAGCCGATGGGGTTACCGCCGATATCGAGTCCCTGGTTCAGGTTGTTAACGATATTCACCAGGCCGATGGCATCGACATCGAAGACGGCGGTGGCATCGGGATAGCTGCCCATGCGGGGCGGGTCGCCGGTAATGCAGATGAGATTACGAACACCGGTGGCGTGCGCACCCAGCAACTCCGATTGCATGCTGAGAATGTTGCGATCGCGGCAGCAGAAGTGCAGCACCGATTCGATACCGGCCTGCTGTTGAATAATCTGGCAGGTTACCTGGGCACTGAG
Organism: Bryobacterales bacterium; assembly: GCA_003163855.1. Taxonomy (GTDB): domain Bacteria; phylum Acidobacteriota; class Terriglobia; order Bryobacterales; family Bryobacteraceae; genus Bog-105. The sequence continues at coordinate 29,782 of PLRJ01000160.1, forward strand.
GCGGGCGCTGGCGCGCGGGCCATCGGGAACGTTGATAACGTCAATGCCGTGCGCTTTGCAGAGACTGGCTCCAGCTACTTCTTTCGAAGCGTCAAGGCCGCGCGGCGGAAGAATCTCGACGAAAGCGACGAACTTGCCGGCCGCGAGTTTGGCTCCCAGTTGAGATTTGTCGGCGACGGGAACTTTTGGTAACCGGGGGATGTTCGGTTTAACATCATCTACCGAGACGGCGCCGCTGGCTTGCTTGGGTTGGATCGGCTGGAGGGAGCGAACCTCGCTGCAGATCTGCTTAATATGCTCAGGCGTGGTGCCGCAACAGCCGCCGATGAAGCGCACGCCGGCTTGCAGGAAGCGGCGGGCGTATTGCGCCATGTATTCGGGCGAGCAGAGATAAATGTTGCGGCCCTCGACGGTGGCTGGCAGGCCCGCGTTAGGCATGGCGCTCAGCGGCTTCACGGTGAGCGGCAACATACGCTCGATGGTTTCGAGCGCCACTTTCGGGCCGGCCGAACAGTTAATGCCGATGACGTCGACCGGCCACTGGTTCAACCATGCGGTGAAGACTTCAGTGCTGGTGCCGTCGCGCAGTGAGCCATCGTCCTCCACGGTGAGTTGCGCCACGATGACCATGTCGGGGCCGGCGGCTTCACGGCAGGCGAAGATAGCTTCGCGCAATTCATCCAGCTCGTAAAATGTTTCGAGAACCAGTAGATCGACCTGGGCATTTACCAAAGCAGTGGCCTGTTCCCGGAAGATGCCTCGGGCTTCGGCAAAAGAGATGGGTCCGAGGGGTTCGATCGGCGCACCTAGCGGCCCAAGCGCCCCGGCTACGAAGGCACGTTCGCCGGCAGCTTCGCGCGCCAGGCGTACGCCAGCCTGGTTGATGACTTGTAATTTCTCAGCAAAACCGAAGGCACCCAAGCGCTGGCGATTGGCCCCAAAGGTATTGGTTTCAAGGACTTCGGCACCAGCTTTAATGTATTCCTGGTGGATTTCCTTCACCAGGGCGGCGGCAGAGAGGTTGAGTTCGTCGAAGCAGCGATTAATAAAAATGCCCTTGGAGTAGAGCATCGTTCCCATAGCCCCGTCGGCGACGATGATTTTCGATCGCAACTTGGCGCGGAACTCGGCGGCGCGGGATAGAGTGATTGGTTCTGCTGCAGTCATGGGCAAGGTGGCGCACCGGCGCCGGACGTAACTGGTACTTGTAACTTTATGTTACATGCACCGCTGGCCGCTGTAGTGGCGGGGCACTGCTAAAATTGGGGTTAAAGCGCCCGAAAAATGCTTCATCTTGCTCTATTTTGACCACAATTCCACTACTCCGGTCGATCCGGACGTTGCCGCAACGGTAGCGCAGGCGCTGAAGGAGACGTTTGGGAACCCGTCGAGTACGCATCGGGCGGGGCAGAAGGCCCGGCAGGAACTGGAAAAGGCGCGCCGAACGGTGGCGCAATTCCTTGGCGCTGGCGCGGCTGAGATCGTATTCACCAGCGGCGGTACGGAGGCGAACAACTTAGCCATTTTCGGGGTTGTGCGCGCGGCGGGCGGACAGAGGCATGTCATCACGACAACGGTGGAGCATCCAGCGGTGCTGGAACCGTGCAGGCAACTGGAGCGCGAGGGCGTTTCGGTGTCTTATGCTCCGGTGAATGGGAACGGTGTTGTGAGTGTCGCGGAGATCGAGCGGTTGCTGAGGCCGGAAACGGTTTTGATCAGCGTGATGCACGCCAACAACGAGACTGGCGTGTTGCAGCCGGTGGCTGAGATCGCGGATTTGGTGAAGCAACGGCGAGGCGGCGGCCAGCAGATTTTTCTGCATAGCGATGGAGTGCAGGCGGTGGGGAAGATACCGGTGCTGATGCCGGCCTTGGGTGTTGATTTATATTCCGTCAGCAGCCATAAGCTGTANNCGGCATGAGCGTGGGCGGCGCGCCGGGACCGAGAATGTTGCGGGCGCAATGGGCATGGCGCGGGCCGTGGAGCTTTGCGGCGAATTGGGCGACGTGCGAGATCTGTTTGAAAACTTGCTGCGGGCGAGCATTGCGGATGTCAGGATTAGCAGCGCCGGGGCATGTCGGTTGCCGAACACGAGTAATGTGCTGTTTCGCGGGGTTTCGGCGGAGGCGCTGGTGATTGCGTTGGATATGCGCGGCATGGCTGTCTCGACGGGCTCAGCTTGCAGTAGCGGGTCGGTTGAGCCGTCGCATGTGCTGTTGGCGATGGGCTTGAGCGAAGAAGAAGCTAAGTCGTCGGTGCGATTTTCATTTGGGCGTGGCAATTTGGCCGAGGATGTAAAGGCGCTGGTGGCTGCATTAGTGGAAGTGGTGACGAAGATGCGCAAGCCAGTATTGGAGACTTCTAGTGTTTGAGAACGGCGGCAAGCCGATAGCAGTAGCGATGTCGGGTGGTGTGGATAGTTCGGTCGTGGCGGGTCTGCTGCNNATGCGCGCTATGTCGCTTCCGTGTTGAATATTCCGTATTACGTGGTGAACTTCGAAGACCGTTTCGAGACAGCTGTAGTGAAGCCGTTTGTGGCGGATTATCTGGCCGGCCGCACACCTATCCCGTGCACGCTTTGCAACAACTTCAT
>PLRJ01000003.1:0-3209 GCA_003163855.1 Bryobacterales bacterium
TCATCCCCGCGCGGTGCAACCTGGGACGGCGAGGGTGTGAACTTCGCGCTCTTTTCCGAATGCGCGACCAAAGTCGAGCTGTGTCTGTTTGAGGCGCCGGAAGGACTTCACGAAACGGCGCGGATTCCGATGCCAGAACAGACTGGCCAGGTCTGGCATGTGTATCTGCCCGAAGCGCGCCCCGGCCAGTTATATGGTTACCGGGTTTACGGTCCATATCTTCCGGCCCAGGGTTATCGGTGCAACCCCGCTAAGCTGCTTCTCGATCCGTATGCGAAAGCCATGGCCGGCGACCTCCGTTGGAATGACTCACTCTTCGGTTACGTCGTAGGTCACTCTGATGCCGATCTGTCCTGCGACAACCGCGATAGTGCTGCCAGTATGCCGAAGTGCATGGTGGTGGACGATAGGTTCGATTGGCACAATGATAAGCACCCTCGAACCGCCTGGAACAAGACGGTCATTTATGAGATGCATGTGAAGGGCTTCACCGTGCGCCATCCAAAGGTGGCAGAGGGATTGCGCGGCACCTATGCGGGCTTGGCAACCCCAGCCGTCATTGAACACCTTTACGCGTTGGGAATCACGGCGGTAGAGTTGATGCCGATACAGCGGTTTGTGCAGGACCAGCGGCTGGTGGATCGCGGTTCGGACAACTACTGGGGCTACAACACCATTGGCTTTTTCGCATCCGAAGCCCGCTATGCCGCCGACAAGCAACCGGGCCATGAAGTGGCGGAGTTCAAGACCATGGTGAAGACTCTTCATACCGCCAATATTGAAGTCATCCTTGATGTTGTCTACAACCACACCGCCGAAGGCAATCAGCTTGGTCCAACGCTGTGCTTTCGCGGAATTGATAACGCAAGTTACTATGACTTAGTTACCGGCGATGCACGTCATTACCGCGATTATGCGGGTTGTGGAAACTCCCCCAACATGATGCACCCGCGCACGCTTCAATTGATTCTGGATAGCTTGCGCTACTGGGTGGAAGAGATGCATGTGGATGGTTTTCGCTTCGATGCAGCCTCCAGCTTGGCACGCACGCCAAATGGCGTAGACCAGTTGGGCACATTTCTGGACATCATCCAGCAAGATCCCGTTTTGTCCGCCGTGAAACTTATCGCCGAGCCCTGGGATTTAGGTCCGGACGGCTATCAGGTGGGGCGATTTCCGGTTCTTTGGGCAGAGTGGAACGGCAAGTATCGCGACACCGTCCGGCGCTTCTGGAAAGGAGATGGCGCGCAGGCAGCCGACTTGGCTTACCGGCTCACCGGCAGCAGCGACCTCTATGACCACAGCGGCCGGCGGCCCCACTCCAGCATCAATTTCGTGACCGCTCACGACGGCTTCACCCTGCGAGACCTGGTGAGTTACGACGCCAAGCACAATGACGCGAACGGCGAGAACAACCGCGACGGCAATAACGACAACGAGAGTTGGAATTGCGGCGTAGAGGGACCCACCGGCGATCCAGCCATTCTGGCTCTGCGCGCGCGCCAGCAACGCAACCTCCTGGCTACTCTGTTTCTTTCCCAGGGCGTGCCCATGCTGGTGGCCGGCGACGAAATGGGCCGCACCCAGCAGGGGAGCAACAACGCATACTGCCAGGACAATGAGATTTCGTGGGTTAATTGGAGCCTGGACACACCCAGCCAAGAACTGCTGGATTTCACTCGCTATCTGACCGGATTGTTTCGCCAGCACCCAGCGCTACGCCGCCGGACGTTTTTCTACGGCCGCAAGATTCATGGTGACACGATCAAGGACCTGAGCTGGTTCGGGCCCGGTGGCGAAGCGATGACGAAAGAAGACTGGAGCAATCCGGATACACGCTGTATTGGCGAGCGCCTGGCAGGTGACGCGATCGAAGCGACTGACGAGCACGGCAATCATATTATCGACGACACTCTGCTGATTCTGCTCAATGCCCATTACAAATCGGTTCCCTTTGTGCTGCCCGCTGCGTCCCCTCGGCACCCCTGGGAACTTGCGCTGGACACGGAACAACCCAGCGGTCGGCGCGAGGCTCCGCGCGTTCTGGTAGACCAATCGTATTTGCTCGCGCCCCGGTCTCTCGTCATGCTTCGCATCAGACCAGGCTGATCCGCTAATTCAAGCCGGGCGTGCCTTTCCAATCAAGAACATTAATAAGCGTGAATGGATTTCCAACCAGATCGTATTGCAATTGCCCTTGCTTGTCGACCTGCAACTTGCATTCGGGGTAAAGGAATCCGGTACTCTTGCTCTTGTCCATATCATTCAGACTCAATTCGCCGACAGTTAGGTTATAGGACTCTGACCGTGTGTCGAAGTACGCTTCTCCGAAGCGAATCAGACGGTTGGTAACAAACGTGATCTTGCGCCCGGTCGGCGTAACGACCTCGTGTATATAGCTGACATCGTAACCGAGAGTGCCCGTAATGGAGATACGGCCCACAGCCTTCATCTTCGACAGCGCATTTACCAACCCATGTTCGCCGGCTTTTTCAAATGCCTGGTCCAATATTTGTGTATCTGCGGGAGTGGAGTAGTCATAGATATCCAGTGTTATTCCGACCATTTGCCCCAGTTGGGTGCTCGTGCCGCCGGCGGTAGCGTCAATTGTTTCAGACTTTTGGCCACTGGAGAAGGCCAGTGTGGGACCCATCGTCAGTGCTACCAGGAGAAGTAAACTTCGCGTTGCTGGTTTGTGAAAAGTGTTTTTGATCATCGACATTTGTTATCCCTTGGATGTTCTTCCCTTGACCTGGAGTTTGGTCCAAAGGGGACATCCAGGTTGAAGGTAGCGGAATTGTTGTCAAAACGGCGTCAACAATTACCGGCGCAAAGAATTTGTCCTAAAACAGACCAGCGCGCGATGCAGCGTTCCGATGAGGAAACACTGCTGCCTGAAATTCCTCTTTCGATTTTCTAAGATTCACAAGCGCTGCGAAACTAACTGGATCGAGACTCGCGCCACCCACCAGAAAACCGTCGATCTCCGGCTCTGCCATAAGGCTCTCGGCATTGCCAGGCTTGACGCTGCCGCCGTAGATGACGCGCACCAGATTTGCCGCATCAGCTCCAAAACGCGCTCTGACCTGGGCGCGGATCAGCCGGTGCGCATGGGCGGCCACTTCAGGCGTGGCGGTTTCACCCGCGCCAATCGCCCAGATGGGTTCGTAGGCGATGATTATGTTCGCGAAGTGGTCAGCCGAAAGCGG
>PLRJ01000003.1:3361-4127 GCA_003163855.1 Bryobacterales bacterium
GAGGCACTGACTGCGGTTGGGATATCCAGAAATGAGGGGCATATCACGATCTCGCAATAGCCAAAATCTTTTACCAGTGATCGGAATCTCTCAAAGAACGACTCGGTTTCAGCCAGGCCCTTGTGCAATTTCCAGTTCGCGCCCATAACAGGTAAGCGCATGAAAGCTGGCGAGTTGTCAGCTCTTTCAATCTCGAGTCGGGGAGGGTTCACAGCCTCACGCTAGCGGAAATCGAGTCAAAATGGTGTCAAAAACAAAATTGAACGCAACGTCTGCGCAGGCAAGGCGCGAGAAGCCACGGAAATCTCTTCCGGGCGTCACTGTTTTTGACACCATTTTGATGTCTTTCCCGCTATCTTTGGGAGGCAATGTCACTGGGCTCCGCCGTCCTGGGCAAACATGTCTCAGGTTACGGGAGCGACATTGTTGATCAGCTGATCAGTCTGCAAGGGGCAGTAAAAGTGATTCAGGATATTCTCAACAACTCCATCGAGACAGCAACCGCGAACGTGGAAACGAACGGGTTCACCAGAGAAGCGCACAAAGCCACCGAGCGGCCTTTGGAAACGAAGCAGTCAGACCATCCATTGACTCCCGAGCTGCTGGGGAAAATAAATGCTTACTGGCGTGCGGCGAACTACTTGTCGGTGGGACAGATTTATCTCTACGACAATCCCTTGCTGAAGGAACCGCTGAAGCTCTCACACGTGAAGCCCCTGGTGGTTGGACACTGGGGCACAACGCCAGGTCAGAACTTCATCTATGT
>PLRJ01000190.1 GCA_003163855.1 Bryobacterales bacterium
TACCGCGAAGCGGTTTAGTTCATCGACGGAAATTGCCGGGAGAAGATCCAGAGTCAGGCGATAGTCAGCCCACTTGGTTTACTAAAGTGCCGATGGGCAGAATGGTGATCTTTACCTCGTCGCCTGGCTGCAAGGTAAAGGAATCCGGAGGAACGATACCGGTGCCGGTCAACAGGAACGCGCCGTGTGGGAACGAGTTATTACTGTAGAGGTACTTCACCAGTGTCTGGGTAGTCCGCTTCAGCGAGGCCAGCGTTGTTGAGTCTGAAAACTCCAATATCCCGCCGCGCCGAATCTCGAGCGAGATGGTGGTCTCTTTGGGAAGGGACAGCCGCGTCACGTAAATGCATGGGCCGAGCGCGCAACTGCGGTGATAAACCTTCGCCTGCGGCAGATAGAGCGGATTTTCTCCCTCGATATCGCGTGAGCTCATGTCGTTGCCGATGGTGTAGCCGGTTACTTTGCCTCTGGGAGTGATCAGAAGCGTCAGTTCCGGTTCCGGGACAGACCACTTGGCATCGTCGCGGACCGCCACTTTGCCGTAGGGTCCAACAACGCGTGCCGCAGTGGCCTTAAAGAACAACTCGGGACGCTCTGCCGCGTAGACGCGGTCGTAGAAATCGCCACCGCCGGCTGACTTGGCTTCTTCCATGCGGGCGTCGCGGCTGCGATAGTAGGTAACGCCGGCGGCCCACACTTCCTGATTGCTGATGGGTGCGCGCAGATTGTTCAGGACCTGATGATCAGGCGTTTGGTCCCACCTGGGTAAAGACGCTTCTAATATTTCGCAGAGGTCGTCTTCAAGAAGAAGCGCGTCCCATTCCAGGCCTGAGCCCTCATAGAACGCGCCGTTACTTTCAACTGCAAATCCACTCAAGGTCCGGTAAAGTCTCATGCCCTACCAGACTATCGCTGTGGGTGGTTAATGATCGCGACGATCGTCGTGATGTTCGTCGCGGTGCTCGTCGCGGCGTTCCACACGATGTTCTTCGACGCGGGGTCCCGGTGTGCCGTGATACGGAGCCGTATAAGGATGGACGTACGTGCCGCGATTTACCCAGGTGCGCGCCCAGGGATGATTGTCGATGAGAATGGCGTGGTCGTGCCATCCGAAACCTACATTACCCCAACCGAAAGGCGCGAAAGCTGCGCCAATTTGAACGCCGCCGCCGCCGAAGCCGAAGATGCCGCGTATGGCAAAGCCAGGGCGAGGCGCAACGAACACAACACGCGGGTTGTAGTAGGGGACATAATAGAAGCCCGGATTTGCCGGATAAATCTCGATGTCACCTGGACCGGCGTAGACTACCCGCTCATATTGACCGAATTGAGGATCGCGCAGGTAGCCATATTGGTAGGCTTCGGCTCGCAGGCGCTGCACCGCGTCCATCACATCAGGACGTTGCGCCAGCACCGCGTTGCCCAACTGTTGAGTCCAGCCCATATTCTGCGCCATATAGTTGAGGGTTTGAGGGAAGGGCAGGAGCGCCATCACGCTGGGCGCAAACTGCAGATTGTCGCCGCGGATGGCATCGGCGAGAGCAGGACCGTGTAAGAACGCGTGCTGGTTAGCCCAGCCGGCCGCGTCAGGTATCTGATTGGAGTAAGTAGAAGCTGTCAGCGTTTGCGCCAGCAAACCGTCGGGATACAGGGCAATGGGTCCAATCAGTTGATCCAATTGCTGCGGAGACATAGGAGGCGGAGCATAGGCAGGTTGCGGATAGCCCTGCGGCGGATACTGCCCCTGCGGGGGGTATTGGCTTTGCGGATATTGGCCCTGCGGCTGCGGGTATTGCTGCGGATCTTGGGGCTGGGGATACTGCTGTTGTGGATACTGTGGCGGCGGATACTGCTGCTGTTGCTGAGCCGGTGGGTATTGCCCGTCATTCGGCGCGGGGGGATATTGCTGCGCTAAGGCCGCACCTCCCACACAAACACCCAGCACAAGGCTGATTGCCCATCTGAATTCTTTTCTCGTTCGCTTCACCGTGAACTCTCCTCTCCCAAAATTTGGACGCCTGTAGCAGTCTTAAGGATACGCCGCAGGTAGGGGATGGAACATTAAGGTCTATTCAAGTAGCGAGGCTAGGTGACGTGACGGGTCTAACGGGCATTGCTCAAAACATATTTGCCGCCGCTGGAAACCAGAACGTTATCTTTAATGCCCGGGACCAGCGGACTTATCCGCTTAATCCCGGGCTCATCGACAACAAAGTAATACCGCTGGGGACTCAACCACCGTCGCTTGAAATCCGCATCGTCGATAAAAACATCAGGAGCACCTGGAGCGTACGAGCCATAAACCAGGTTGTTAAACCTACCATTCAGCAGCAGACTCGTCCTGTCGGTATAAAAGTAGACCGACGAGTAAGTGTAATAGTGATGGTCAACAATAATGGTCCCGGGAGGAGCCTTCAGGATCGCCTTCGCCAGGTTGTGCGAAGACAAATAGGGATCAAACACAACCAGCGCCAGGCGCGCAGCCTGAAAGAAAAGGACCATCATGACAGCGGCCGCAATAAACGCTTTTTTGCCCTTCGCCCCGACCGTGCCGATGCATCCAAGAGCGAAGGCGACGGCCGCCAGGGCCAACGGCGTGCGCAAATAAGCCATAGCTGGAATCGTCAGATCTTCCATATGGCCCAACGAGAGCTTGTACGCCTCGGGATGGAACGCCAGCGCCTGTGAAATGTCACCCGGCGCCGGCACGCCGCGGCTGAGCCAGAAGAACAGCGCGCACAAAAACGCCGCAACGCCGGCAATGGCCGACAGCACACGAGTGCCGACGGTGATAAAACGTCCGCCCGCCGCCATGGCACAGCCAAGCAATAGCGCCACGGCCGGATAAATCGGCATCGAATAGTATTCCTGCGTCGTCGAGAACGTGAAGAAAACCATGACGAAGCCTATCCAGCAAAGGGTGAAAAATCGAATATCACTCTCTCGATCCACGGGCTTGTAACCCGCCTTAAAGACGGCAGGCAGGTAGACGCTCCACGGGAAAAGCCACAGCAGGTGAAACAGCCAGAAGAGAGGCCGTGGAACCGTATCGTAATCGCGCGGCGAGCGCAAATTGAGGAAGCGCAGCAGTTGCTCATTGATGAAGTAGAACCACAGGAACCCGTGATACTGCCCCGGAATGCTGCGCATCGTAAAGTCGAAAACAGGAGGGTTGCGGACCGCCGCCAGCACGTGCCAGGGAACGGCGATAACCAGCATTAGCAGCAGTCCTGAAACGGGACGCAGCCGCCGCCAATTTTTTCTCGTAACCAGCAAGTAAATTAATCCGGTCCCAACCGGAAATAAGAGACCGATGAGGCTTTTCAGAAGAAGACCAACGCCAAGGCTGATCCAAAGCACGTACGCCCAGACCTTGGGCCGGCGCTCGTCTTCATCGAGCGCCCGCAGCATGGCCCACATCGCGAGCGTGATGGTGAACGTCAGCATCACGTCCGGTATCTGTATGCGGGTAAAAAGAAAGAGCCCAATGCAGGTTGCAATTACCAGTCCCGCATATTGGCCCACCTGGCGCCCGAAGGCCCACATGCCGAACGCGGCCGTCAGCAGCGCCAGGCCGATGGAAAAAACCGCCACCGGAATGCGCGCCACCCAGTCGTGCACGCCGAAAATTTCATAACAGCCGGCGATCTCCCAATAGATGAGCGGACTCTTCTCCAGGTAGAGCACGCCATCAAGCCGGGGGGTTACCCAGTCTCCGGAAGCAATCATATTGCGGGCAATTTGCGCCTGCACCGCATCCACATCATCCATCAAAGAAGGCGGCGAAATCATGCACCCGAAGTACACGCCCGCTGCTACCAGCAGCACCAACAGATAAGATCGCAAGCTAAACCGTCTCTACCAGCGGATGCTTCCACGGCGCGCGATACGGCCGCGCCAGCAACTGATTTGCTTCTTCATCGCCGACCACCATTTGTTTCGCGGAATCCCAGGTGAAACTGCGCCCCAGCTTCATGGAATTGTTCGCCAGAATGCAAGACGCGGTGGAGATGTAGCCCTGCTCAATGTCCGCCACGGGACGGCCGCGCTCATCCACCGCCTGCAGGAAGTTCCGCATGTGCTGCCGGACCGCCGGCGCCACATGCCTTTCCAGATCCTTCTCGGTTCTATCTTCCGGATACTCAACCAGTTCATAGGTCACCTGGCGCTCCACCTTTTCGCCGCCGCCCAGCGGTGTGAACTCATAGCCATAAACATCCGCTTTCAGCGTGCCTTTGTCACCATAGAACGTCGCGCCCCACGGATGCGCCGGGTCGGCCGCTTCGCCCCAACTGCGGTGCTGCCAGACAACGCGCAAGTCATTGAAGTCGAAAGTGGCCGTCTGGGTATCCGATATGTTGGCCTTGCTCTGCGGGTCTACAAAAATGCCGCCGGTGGAACCGATGCGCGTGGGCCATCCAAGGTTCATCATCCAACGCGTCATATCCAGCATGTGGACACACATATCGCCCACAATGCCGTTGCCGTATTCCATAAACGCACGCCATCCGCGAGGATGAACCAGGCTGTTATATGGGCGCATGGGCGCGGGTCCGGTCCACATTTCATAATCGAGCGACGGCGGCGGCGCCGAGTCGGGCGGATTCGCAGTGGCGCGCATATGGTAGTAGCAGTAAATTTCCACCAGCGCGATTTTGCCCAGCTTCCCTTCCTCTATAAAGAGTTGCTTCGCCTCAACCAGGTGCGGCGTACTGCGCCGCTGCGTACCCACCTGCACCACGCGATTATATTTTCGCGCGGCCTGCAACATTGCGGCTCCTTCGCGCACATCTACGCTGATAGGTTTTTGCACATAAATGTCGGCGCCCGCTTTAACCGCTTCAATCATGGCGAGCGCGTGCCAGTGATCCGGCGTACCAATCAGCACAATATCCAGATCGCGCTGGCGCAGCATCTCGCGGTAATCGGAGAACAGGCGCGGCGTTTTGCGCGAACGCTGCCGCGACGCTACAATCGATCCCGCGTCGGCCAGCATATTTTTATCGACGTCGCACAGCGACACCACTTCCACCGGCTCCACTTGGATAAGGCGCAGCAGATCGATCTTGCCGTACCAGCCGCAGCCGATCAATCCTACGCGCCGTATTTTTCCGCCGGCTGCGCTCGCGGAAGCCAGCGAGGGCAGCAGGGCCGCGCTGGTTGTCTGGAGAAATTCACGTCGATTCACCACCATAGTTTACGTGAAAGCCCTTATTTGCAGGCGTTCCAAACAAGAGATGTCGAAAAAAGGCCAAAAAACAAGCTTTTTTTGCATTTTTCTTCTTTACAACCAGTCGAGTGTCCCGTATGATCGGATTGACCGGGAAGATAACAAACATTTGTAGGCAGTTTTGTTTTAAAGCTTTTTGGCCCCAATTTAAGTAACAGACAGGGAGGTTTTATGGCCGAAGTTAAACGGATGACCCAGACCGCGATCGTCAAAGAACTTGCGGAGACAACGGGCGTAAATAATAAGGTTTCCAAGCACTACATGGAGACGCTGGCGACGCTTGCCGTGCGCGAAACCAAGAAGAATGGAGTTTTCATTCTGCCTGGTATCGGACGCCTGGTACGCGCCGATCGCAAAGCGCGCGTGGGCCGCAACCCGGCGACTGGCGAAGCGATAAAGATTCCAGCCAAGAAGGTTGTGAAGTTCCGTATCGCCAAATCCGTCAAGGACGCGATTGTTCCGCCCAAAGCAGCCACCAAGAAAAAGTAAGCGTAGCCGCCAATAAGAACGGACCCAAGGCGCCACTACGCAATGGGTCCGTTTTCTTTTGCGTTGTCCGGTTTATTTCGTCTTCTGTTTCGGAGGCGTCTCGTCTTCGCCCTTCATCGAATTCTTGAAGTTGCGAATGCCTTCGCCCAAACCCTTTGCCAAGCTGGGGATCTTAGCTCCGCCAAACAAAAGCAGGAACACAACGGCTATCACTACTATTTCCGGTCCGCCTAGGCTTCGCATGGATTCTCCTACGCCTATTGTAAGGCTAGCGCTGAAAGGCAGCGCCGCCGATGCGGAATAGCAGACTGATCAATACCAGCGGAGCGACAATCATTACCGCTTTACTCTTGTTCACTTTGAAAGCCGCGCTGACGATCAGCACCAGCATCACCATCCACCAGATTTCAAAGATGGAAAAGTAGCCCAGGAAGGCCATGGCAAACTTGTTGGTCCCTTCCGGCAGAAATATGTCCAGCCCAAGGGCCGGTCTTAATTCCGCCATGGTGGAAATGTCACCCTTGGTTTTCAGAATGACCACGCTGGCGATGGAAGATAAGAGCTGAATGATGCTGCATCCGGCAATGAGATTAAACATCTGGCGAAAAGTAGCCCGCACCGTGAATATCTGGCTGACGCCAAACAGGACCAGGGCCTGTAAGGCAAATATGACTGCGGCCCCAATCGGCGCCAGGTACATGGTGTAGCTCTGAATCTTCAAGCCCATCTGCATACTGCGCTGATATTGAGCCGGATCTACATTATCGGGTATGGGCGCGATCTCCATGACGTGCCGAACAACCGGCATTAACACCATGCTGGCAACGATGGAGACAATGGAAAACAGAATCAGCGGTCCTACCCAGAACCATTTGGTGTGTACCCGTCTCGCGCTTCCTTGCGCATCGATAAGAAAGCCTGGTATTCCGGCTAAGTCGTCCGCGAAATTCTCCGGGCCGTCGAGCGGCGCATCCTGTGCTGGTGCATAGCCTGCCATATCTTAACTGCTCCTTGGGGTTTAGGGCATTATATAAACAATAGCCAAGCTACGCTGGAAAGAGTGAAAAATTTTCTGTTAGCGGCCGTACTTCTAGCCGCGCTCGCATCCTGCCGAAGTCAAAGCCCCGCTACGAAAGAGAAGCACTATCCTTTCACCGGGAGAGTGGTCTCGGTCAGTTCAACCGACCAGACGGCGGCCATCGCCGGGTCGGCTATTCCCAACTACATGGACGCCATGACTATGGACTATCCGTTCAAGTCAAAAGACGATTTTAAAAAGCTGCACGCTGGCGACCAGATCTCCGCCACCTTCAACCTGGACGAATCCGGCTCCTACAATCTCTCCGATGTGAAAGTGACCGGCCACTCCTCCGGTGAGAAGAAGTAAGTGGACCCAGCCGATACCACGCAGCCTGTATACGTAACTGCGAAAGACCCATTTCTGATGGGTCCGCGCAGTATCGTTACAAGCTGGCGCGGGCTTTGGGAAAGCATCTGGCCGTCGCTGGCCTTCTTTGCGCGCACCGAAGTTCACGTTTACTCCTTCGCCGTCGCCGCCAATATTCTCATCTCCTTTTTTCCCTTTCTAGTGGCCATGCTGCTGCTATGCCGCTATGTGCTCCACTGGCAAAGCGCGGTCGAAGTTATTTTGCAAACGGTAGGAGCGTACTTTCCAGAGGGATTTGGCGTTAACTTTCGCGGCTATCTTATGTCTGCGTCCTACCAGAAATTCAGCTGGCTATCGGTCTTTTTGCTGCTGTTTACTGCCAACGGAATTTTCACCCCGCTGGAAGTAGCTTTGAACCACATTTGGCGCGTTAAGGCGAACCGCAGTTTTCTCCGCAACCAGGTCATTAGCCTCGGCTTGATCTTCGTCTGCGGAATTCTGGTGCTTGCTTCGATAACATTCACCACGGTAAACGTCACTTTTCTGAAAGATCATTTCGGCTCCAGCCAGGCGTTCGCCAGCCTCCAGGCGGTGGCACTGCGGATTTCCGCCTTGCCCGTGACGATGCTGATGATCTTTCTTGTTTACTGGCTGCTGCCGAATTGCCAGATTCCGTGGCGGCGCCTGATTCCCGCTTCGGCCGGCGTGGCCGTACTGCTTGAGATATCGAAATACCTGAACATCCTGACCTGGCCCTGGCTGCACGACAAGCTAAGCAAAGATGTTCCGCCCTTTGTCCAGTCGATAAGTATTATTTTGTGGTCGTTCGTGGCGACGATGATAATTCTGGCCGGTGCAGAGTGGTCGGCCCGGGTCCACATCACAGAGCTCGAGAAAGTTGCGCCGTAAACAAACCAAAGACTGGCATTCGGCTGATTTTTGCGCTACTCTTCGGCTAACTACGCTTCTTTTCGCTGACGGGAACACTCACATTATTATGGCGATAGCCATCACGTTCGATGACGGGCCGAACCGTACCACGACACTCCAATTATTGACAATGCTGGAGCAGTTGCGCATTCCAGCCACCTTCTTTGTACTCGGCTACATGGTGGAAAAGAATGCCGATTCGCTAAAGATGATCGCGAGCTCACGGCTGAAGCACGAGGTTGGCAACCACTCCTGGTCGCACTCCAACTTTGAAAAGATGAGCGACAGCCAGCTTCGTACTGAAATAACCAGCGTGAACGATATTGTGGTTAAGGTGCTGGGCAAGAGCTACCTGCCGAAACTGGTGCGGCCGCCGCGAGGCCAATTGCGCCCCGCACAGCGCAAGTTGATTGAAGGAATGTCGATGAAACTGGTGGGCTGGGATGTGGATCCGCATGATTGGTCACATCACCAGACCGAATCAGCCATCATTAAGAACATTTTGACCAATACCTGCGACGGGAAAACTATATTGGCCCACGATGTGCATCCGCATACAGTTGACGCTATGAAAACGGTGCTTCCGGCGCTGCAGAAGAAGAAATTTTCGTTCGTTACAGTGTCAACGCTGGGCCGCTTCACGAAGGGCGGACTGACGGCTTAGCTCCGCCACCGGCACTTCCAAGGGGCCGGCTTGTCCCGCCTCCAAGATCATCACGACGACCGCGACCCACAACGTATCCGCCAGAAGTAAATGGCTCAATTGCATCCAGAGGGGCGCCAGCAAGGTGAGATTCAGCGCACCCCAAACGATCTGGAAGACGGCCAACCCGATGACCCGCATTGCGGCCTTACCCGCGACCGTGCCCGGGTGGCTGCGAATCAGGGTCAATCCCGCCCAGATGATGAACGCCGCGCCCAGCAATGCCATGGCCGGATGCGTCAGCCGCAGTCGGAGCAACAGCGGCGATCCGCTGGCGAAATCGCGCTGCATACCTTCCGCCAGAGAAGCCGAAGGAAACAGAGTATCGCCCAGCGCCGCAATCACGCCGGTGAGGCTGACCACAACGGTAACAAGCGCGGCCCAGAAAAACAGCGGCGGAGAATCGCGCAGCCGTAACCGCGAGATGGAGTTCGACGCAAGCCATGCCGTTATAGCCATGGCGCCCAGCAGCAGCATCGTATTGGTGAGATGCGCCGACAGATACCAAACGCGCCCGGCGGACTGATCTTTTGCCACTAAGCGAAAGATAACCAGGCCAGCCCCCAGCGCCGCCTCAATCAGCAGAAAAACCAGCGAAGCAAGCGAATAGCGCCGCACTGCATGGCGCTTCGGAAATGCCATAAAAGCCCAGATACAAAGCACAACCATGCCGATTGTGTCCGCGCTAGTCATCATCCGGTGGGTAAATTCGATAATCGTCGGCTTCGTCATCTGTGCTGGCAGCACTTGGCCGTTGCAGAATGGCCAGTGTGCGCCGCAGCCGTCTCCGGAGTAGGAAACGCGCACGTAAGCGCCCCACAAGATTACGGGAAAGTTGAACGCCAGCAAGGCCCACGCGAACCATCCGAACCGTCGGCGCGCGGTATCTGTCCGGAAATTCATGTCTATCTCTACTATCGCGCGGTTCTTTCAAGGCGTTTGTGGGCAACCATCAAAACGGCCGCTACGCTGCAGACCTCGGTAATCCGGCCGTCCATCACCATGGCCACAACTTGGTCGAACGGACGCCAGTCCACCACAATGTCTTCTTCGGGATCAAGGTGCATGGGCGTCTCGGAAAGTTCGGTGGCGAGAAAAAGGCTCTGCATATCGTCCGACACGCCGTTGCAGACGTCCACAACGCTCAACATCTCCCAATGTTGAGCGATAACACCGACTTCTTCAGCCAGCTCGCGCTGGGCGGTGATCAGCATGTCGGCCTCATGCGGCGCAGACCCGCCGCGCGGAATTTCCCAGCTGTGGCGGTTCAGCGCATAACGCCATTGGCCCACCAGCGCCACTTCGCCCGCGGCATTCATCGCGACAATGCCAACCGACGGACGTATCTCGACAACGCCATAAATTCCAGGCTGGCCATCGGGCCTTATCACGTCGTCTTCACGCACGCGAATCCAGGCATTTTCGTAAGCTATGCGGCTTGCTTTGGTCTGCCACGGGTTTGGCGGCATTGTTTAGTTGGCCACGCAGATGTCGGCCAGAACGTCCAGATCGACATTTCCACCGGACAGAATCACGCCGGTAGAACGGATTCCGCCGGGCAGCAGATGTTGCATAACCGCCGCCGCGCCTACCGCGCCGCTTGGTTCAGTTAATAACTTCATTCTTGTTAGCAGGAAGCGAACCGCCGCCTTGATCTCGTCTTCTGAAACAAGCAGAATGTCTTCGATCATCGACTTGACGATGGGAAAAGTCACCGCACCGGGAATATTGGTCCGCAAGCCATCGGCGATGGTAGCGGGCGGAGCAATCGCGGTACGATGTCCCGCTTTTAACGATAGCGCCCAATCGTTCGCCTGTTGCGGTTCCGCGCCGAAAACACGAATGCCTGGCCGCAGCGTCTTCGCGACGATCAGGGTTCCCGAAAGCAATCCGCCGCCGCCGACCGGGACGACGATGGATTCCAAATTCGGGTTTTCATTTAAAATCTCGAGTGCTACGGTGCCTTGCCCCGCGACAATCAGCGGATGATCGTAGGACGGAATCACCGTTGCGCCGCTTTCCTCGGCAATGCGTGCTGCGATAGCCTCGCGATTTTCCTTCAACCGGTCGAAAAAGACGATGGTCGCCGGAAAGCGCCGGGTGGACTCCACTTTTGAGCGCGGAGCGTCGGTCGGCATCACAATGGTTGCCTGGACGCCCAGATGCGCGGCCGCCATGGCCACGGCTTGCGCGTGATTGCCGGAGGAGAAGGTAACCACTCCGCGTTTTCGGTCCTCCGCGCTCAACGCCATCAGGAAGTTCAGCGCGCCGCGAATCTTGAACGCGCCACCCGTTTGCAGATTTTCGCACTTGAACCAGGTCTCGACACCGGCGAGTTCACTGAACAGGTGCGATGCCAGCAGCGGCGTATTGCGGGCAAGCGCCCTAATGCGCTCGGCGGCCAGGTGGACATCATCCAGCGTGATGTTCGTGACTAAAACTTCTTCGCTCGTCATCTCGCTTTAATAGCCCGCTTTCTTATCTACGATGTTCGCCAGCGGCTCGCCTGCGATATAGCGCTGCAGATTCGCGACAAATAGCTGCATGCTTAATTCCAGCCAATCCGGATCGACAGTACGGTCGGTGCAATGCGGGGAAATTAAGACATTTTCCATATCCCACAATGGCGATGACGGCGGCAGCGGCTCCTCTTCAAATACGTCGAGCGCGGCGCCGCCGATGCGTTTCTGCTGCAAAGCGCGAATTAGTGCCTCCTCATCTATCACGGGACCGCGGCCGACGTTGATGACAATGGCGTCCTGCTTCATGACGGCGAATTGAACGTCGCTGAGCATGTGATGTGTTTCCGGCGTAAGCGGCGCGGCGGCGAGCACGACATCCACTCCCGCTAGCATAGTTCCGAGTTCATCGGTGGGGAAAATGCGGTCGAGTACTTCATCGTTCTTGGATCTTTCGGGATTGCGGCGAACGGCGTGGATCCTGGCGCCCATACCCTTGGCCAGAATGGCGCATTCGCGGCCGATTTCACCGTAGCCGACCACGCCCATAATGCGGTCGCGCACGAAACGAGTGGAGAAATCGTCCCATTTGTGGGCTTGCTGGCTTTCCACCAGCCGACGCACACGCTTGTAGTGGTAGAGCATTCCAAGCACCGCAAATTCCGCCAGCGATCGCTTGAATACGCCGCGCGCGTTGGTAACCGGAATGTCACTTTCAATCAGAGCCGGGAATAACAACTTCTCGACACCGGCGGAAAGCGAGTGAATCCAGCGCACCTTATGTGCGTGCGGCCAAATCTTGGAGAAGTTAACGCTCTTGCCAGTCAGCCCAGAATAGAGAATGACCTCAGCATCGGCTGCCAGCTTCTCCACTTCATCTTCCTGATTGCTGATGTGGAAGTCGGCCACATCTTTGACTGCATCGAGAATCCGCAAGGAGTAATTGTCGGGTTGGAAGATTACCAGAACGTTCAATTTCGGCATGAGTCGCTTTAGCCATCTTAAATGGCGGTGACCCGTTAAACTAGAAGAGTGGAACCTAGATGTACCTGCGGCGCGATGCTTCCGCCCGATGCACGCTTCTGTCACAAATGTGGCAAACCGCAGTATGAAGAGGATGTAGCACGTCTGGCGGAGCTGGAGGCGGAAATGACGCCAACGCCAGTGGCCGCGCCTGCGCCGGAGCTTATAGCGAAGCCGATCGGCATCGGCAACCTGCGCGCGGTGGGAATCACGATGGCGGTAGCCGCGCTGGCTTTAGTCTGCATGGTTTTGGCGAGCATGGTGGCCCCGCCCATTGTCCCCATCATTCTGTGTGCCGCAGGCTTCGCCGCCGCCCGCTTCTATCGGGGATCGAGCAGCATAACGGCGCTGGCCGGCGCGATTCTCGGAACCATGACGGGCGTTTGGTTGTTTCTTGTTTTCGCTCTGTCGGTAGCGGTAGTTACCGTTTCGTTATCTTCTCCCGATGGCGAGCAACTTGCCAAAGCATTCTCGCCCAAAGTGCCGGTCGAAATGATCCACATGCTGCAGGATCCTCATCAGATGGTGACGGGCGTTCTGGTGCCTACCTTCTTCGTGCTGGTGATCATAGCGGCGTTTGGCGGATTGCTGGCTGCGCGCTTACGAACCCGCGGCCGCTGATGCAAGCCGGCGGTTGTTACGCTGGTAGTCCAAGCCCGTCCACCGCAAACTTCCCTGAATGAGTAAACCGATTCTCACGCTTACCGTTAACCCGGCCATCGACCGTATCGTCACGGTCGACAGGCTGGTTTTTGAGGACCGCGCTTACATTGAATCCACCACCGAGATGGCGGGGGGCCGCGGCATCAACGCCGCGCGCGTGTTGACCAGTTTCGGCGCCAGCGCCGTTGCCATCACAACCTCGGGCCGCGAAAGCGGACGCAGGATGGAAGAGTTTCTGCAGAAGGACACCTTCGACAAAGAATTTGTCAAGATCCGAAACGCTATACGCACGAATTTAACCATTTCCGACCGGCAGGGTTTGTCGATCAAGCTGAACGAGGTTGGCCCTGCCCTGTCTGTTCCTGAACTGCGGCGAATTATGCAGGCGACGGAAAAGCGGCTGGAGGGTTCGTCGTGGCTGATGGTCTGCGGCAGCCTGCCATCGGGCGTAGATCTGCACTTCTACACCAAGCTGTTGAAGGCGGCCGCCAAGCACCATGTCGAGACACTGCTAGACACCGACGGCGATCCCTTTCTGCACGGGTTGGAAGGTGAGCCGACGATTGTTAAGCCGAATCAGTCGGAAGCGGAGCGGCTGTTGAACACTCCTTTGATTACCCGCTCGCAATTGATCGATGCGGTACAGAAGATTATGAAGATGGGCCCGAAGTCAGTGGTGCTGTCCCTGGGCAGCCGCGGCGTGATTGCTGCGACAACAACCGAGGGCGTTTTGGAGGTTGTGCCGCCCCCAATCGACGCCGTGTGCCCCATCGGCGCGGGCGATGCCATGTCTGCCGCCATTGTATGGTCGCTGGCAAAAGGTGATCCGTTCAGCGATGCACTGCGCTGGGGAGTGGCGGCGGGTACAGCGTCATCGAAGCTGCCTGGGATTACGATGGCTAACCTTGAGCAAGCGAAAGAGATTTATCCGCACACGCAAATTACGCGCGTCGTGACGTAACACTGCTTATGCCAGAAACACTGAGTGCAACCAGGCGGCAGTTGCTTACAGGCTTAGTCGCAACGGCGGCCTTCGCGCAGACGCAAGAGACCATTTCGATTCCCGGCAAGCAATCGATGCTGGTGCATAACGATCGTCCGGAGGATCTGGAAACTCCCTTGAGTGGTTTGAACACCTGGATAACGCCGAACGATCTGTTCTTTGTCCGCCAGCATTTGCCGCGGCCCCGTGTCAATGAGGGTCAGTACCGGCTGACGCTGGATGGAAAGGTAAATCGGCCGTTGCAACTGACGCTGGCCGACCTTCGCAAGCTGCCGCAATACACATTGGCCGCCACGCTTGAGTGTACGGGAAACGCGCGCGGTTTCTTCCGGCCGCGTGTGCCGGGTATTCAATGGGGCCGGGGCGCTATTGGTAATGCCGAATGGTCGGGTCCACGGCTCAGCGATGTATTGAAAATGGCCGGCGCTAATCTCGATTCCACTTACGCCACCTTTAACGGCGCCGATGTTGGAGTAGCGAAGACGCCTGATTTTATCCGCTCGCTGCCCATGAAGAAGTCGCTGCATCCGGCCACTCTGCTGGCGCTGAAGATGAACGGCGAGGCCATTCCTGACATACACGGGTTCCCGGTCCGCTTGATTGTCCCGGGCTGGGATGGAACCAGTTGGGTGAAGTGGGTAACGTCTATTACGGTGGCCGACGAACCTAATACAGGCTTCTTCATGGACCCGGCTTACCGGTTTCCTAAACATCCGGGCGCGCCGGGCGTAGCGATTGATCCGTCCGATCTTGAGGTGATTGAAGGGATGCCGGTCAAGTCGTTTATCACGAGTCCGACCGACCAGGAAAGCGTGCCTTTGAGCAAGACAACTATTCGCGGTGTAGCCTGGGCCGGTGAAGAGAAGATTGAGGCAGTTCACATTTCAACCGACGGCGGCAGCCGCTGGGAAGAAGCGCAGCTTTCGCCGCAAAAGCTCGCCTTCGCGTGGCGGCTGTGGAGCTACGAATGGCAACCACCCAAGCAGGGCTACTATAACCTTCTTTCGCGGTCAACTGATTCAGCGGGGCGCGTTCAACCTGTGGTTGCAGCGTGGAATCCATCGGGCTACCTTTATTCCGCTATCGATAAGATTGGGGTTGTGGTGGAGAAGGGCGCATGAAGATCATGCTGCTTGCTTTTTGTCTAGGCGTGATCCTGAATGCCGCCGATGATGCGACCTTACCAGCGGGTAAGAAGGCGGAGCAGCAAGCGTGCGTGGCCTGCCACAGTACTCGGATCATTGAATCGCAGCGTCTATCGCCGGCGGCATGGAAAAAGGAGATGGCCAAGATGATCGGGTGGGGAGCCGTTGTGCCGAATCAGGAAATCCTGCTGGACTACCTGACGACGGAGTTCAACGACTCGAAGCCCGTGCCATCGCCCGAACATTCCAAATCTAAATAGACTTAAGCCGTTGCACAATCGCGTCTGTATCGTAGACACAGCCGGCCCAGACTCCGCCGCTGGCCTGAATCAAGGCCGCCCATAACTTTGTGTCGTCGGGCAGTCTCGGATCGGGCTCCAAGTCAGAGCGCATGGGCCGCGCGGCCAGCCTGCGGGCGCCTTCTCCGGCGCTGAACTCTTCTCCTTTTTCACCAATCAGGTTGACGGATGCATCGAGCTTTACGCGATCGACGTGAATCTCAAGCAGGTCGCCGTCCAGCAGCTTGCCGACGGGTCCGCCGGCCAGCGCCTCGGGCGAAACATGTCCGATGCAAGCACCGGTTGAGACGCCGCTAAAGCGCGCGTCCGTGATAACCGCGATGTGCTTGCCGAAGGTGAGATGTTTCAGGGCGGAGGTGATCTGATAGATCTCCTGCATGCCCGAACCCATGGGTCCGCCGCAGATAAGCACCATGATGTCACCGTCCACCACCTGTTTGCTTTTGATGGCTTGAATGGCAGCGTGCTCGCTGGTGAAGATGCGCGCCAGGCCGCGCTTGCGATAGACGCCGTCCGCATCCACAAGCGAGGGATCGATGGAAGTACTCTTGACCACTGAACCGTCGGGCGCCAGGTTGCCTACCGGAAAGCTGACGGTAGGGGTTAAACCTTTGGCTTTGGCGGCATCGGGCGAAAGAATGACGTCGGCGGCATCGATACCGTCACGGGTCTTCAATTCAGCGTGCAGCGCGTGCCTTCGCTTGCTATCCTTCCACCAATTCAGGCATTCGTCCAGGGTCTCGCCGCTCACGGTTTTCACCGAAGTGTCCAGCAAGCCGCGATCGCGAAGTTGCAGCATCACTTCCGGAACAGCTCCGGCGAGGAAGACCTGGACAGTGGCGAAATTCCTGGGCCCGTTAGGAAGGCAATCCACAAGCCTTGGAACCTGGCGGTTGAGTTCGGTCCAATCGTGAACGGTGGGACGCTTCAATTTGGCCGAGTAGGCGATGGCCGGGATGTGAAGCAGCAGATTGGTGGACCCGCCGAAAGCTGCGTGCAGCACCATGGCGTTGCGCAATGAGGCTTGGGTCAGTATATGGGTGGTATTCATGCCGAGCGAGTGTTGGCGAAGAATGGCCAGGGCTGAGCGGCGCGCGCCATCGAGCCAGATGGGATGTCCGGAAGGCGCCAGAGCAGTATGCGGCAGCGCGAGTCCGAGTGCTTCGCCGACCACTTGCGAAGTTGCCGCGGTGCCGAGAAATTGACAGCCGCCACCGGGCGAGGCGCAGGCAGTGCAGGCCATCTCTTCGGCGTATTCAAGCGAGATCTGGTTATGCGCGAAGCGCGCGCCAATGGTCTGCACCATGCCCGCGTCCTCGCCTTTTTCCGGCAGCAGAGTTACGCCGCCCGGCACCAGGACAGTAGGCAGATCGTGACAAGCGGCGAGTGCCATCATCATGGCGGGAAGGCCTTTATCGCAGGTGGCGATGCCAATGACGCCGCGCCGTGTGGGTAGGGAGCGAATCAAACGGCGCAGCACCATGCTGGCGTCGTTGCGAAACGGCAGCGAATCGAACATGCCGGCGGTGCCTTGTGTGCGGCCGTCGCAGGGATCGGTGCAAGCTCCGGCGAATGGGACTGCACCCAGTTTCTTCAGCTCGTTGGCAGCTTCACGGACGAGGAGGCCGACTTCCCAATGGCCGGTGTGGTAGCCGAGCGCCACCGGTGTGCCGTCTTCGGCTCGTAGGCCGCCGTGGGTGCTGAGCAGCAGGAATTCGGGGCCAGCCATCTGCTTGGGATCCCAACCCATGCCGGCGTTTTGAGAGAGCCCGAATAATTGCCCGGATGGGGCGTTCAACAAAAGCTCCGGCGTGAGTTCCAGTTTGCCGGCAGGTCCGGCGGCGTGGGTACTTACGCTCAATAGATCCGGGTTGTCAGCTTCGAGAACTTCCACTGCGGAGGGGATTCGCATACTATAAGCCATAACCATGATTGTGACGGTTCAGCAGCACATTCTTCAGCAACAGAAGAAGTACCCCGGCGCGCGCGGGAATTTATCGTGGCTTTTGTCAGGCATCACGCTGGCTACCAAGATGATTGAATCAAAGATCCGTCGAGCAGGTTTGCTCGACGTGCTTGGCGCCGCCGGCGAAACCAACGTACAAGGCGAGGCACAGCAGAAGCTCGACGTGTACGCGAACCAGGCTCTGCTGCATTGCCTGGGTATGCGCGACAACGTGGCCATGATGGTGTCGGAAGAGAACGAAGAGCCAATTACTCTGGATCGCGCCGATGGCGACGGTGAATATGCGATTGTGTTCGACCCGTTGGACGGGTCGTCGAATATAGATGTCAATGTAAATGTCGGCACCATATTTTCTATTTTCCGGCGCGATCCGGGCCAATTTAAGATGGACCCCAACGCGCATGTGCTGCAGCCCGGGTTGAAACAAGTGGCGGCCGGCTATGTTGTGTACGGCCCTTCGACGGTGCTGGTTTATACAACCGGCAACGGCGCGTTTGGATTCACGCTTGACCCCGCGATTGGTGCGTATGTGCTAAGTCACGACAACCTCAAGATGCCGGATTACGGTACCTATTACTCCGCCAACGAGTCGCGCTTCGACAGCTTTCCTGCCAACTACCGCGAGTACATCGCCGACTTGCGCGAGGGTTTCGAAGGGCGCGAGTACAGTTCGCGCTATATCGGCTCGCTGGTAGCGGATTTTCATCGGACGATCCTTAAAGGCGGCGTCTTTCTTTATCCGCCGACGCCGAGCCATCCCGGCGGCAAGCTGCGGTTGCTTTATGAGGCGAATCCGTTGGCGTATATCGCAGAACAGGCGGGCGGCATGGCGATTGATGGGAAGAATCGAATTCTGGAAATTCAACCGACCGATATCCATCAGCGGACGCCGCTGGTTCTGGGCAGTAAAGCGGAAGTAACGGCTTTTCAAGCATGGAAAGCATAGGTTACGATTTCGCCAGTGGCCGCTCTATATAGTTCCCTTGGGAGAAAATTTTGCAGGGCTGGTGGCACTGTTAATGTGAAGCGCAACCAGCTTTGCTGCGGGATCCGCTTGAGGCTTGCGGATGATGTCGAACTCCCGGCTGAACCATCTCGGCCAAGGCTGGGGAATAGTGATTTACGCGAGGCTTTTGCGGGAACCAGGCAGATCTTCAGAGGAGAGTTGTTGGAGGTAAACGTTGGCTTTCCCGGTAGTCTGCGAGTTGTTGACGTTCCGGGCGATCGGGGTCAGATGAAGAACGGACGCCTGCTTAGGAATGGGGCGGCCATTTCTGAGCCCTACCGCGATCTAGATCTGGGTTCGGATGGCGATTTTCCGCTATTCGCTGTTCCGCAAGGTTAGTACTTCATGCTGAATGACAACCGGAAGCAGTTAGGCAATAGCCGGACGCGGGAGCATATTGTTGCAAGGCTGATTGGAGCGTATCCGAATGTGCCGGCAGGGTTGGGCGTGCCGCGGATGATTCGGTAGGCGCGCGGCTGTGCTTTGCTTATCGTTTGCGGCAGAGGACAGTGACGAGTGCAAAACCGGCCAGAGCAAAGTAGCCTTCAACCCGGTTGGCCGGCACTGAGGAGAGTTGGGCAGGATCCTGCTGCTCAGAGACTTCGGCTCGTTGCCCCACCAAGGGTAATGCCAAGAGCAAGACGATAGCCGGTGCGGCGGATTTCAGGACTTTTAGGAATGAAAATCTCATATAGGACAGACCTTTCTGAGAACCCCGATTGGTTGGAGTTTACCAGTAAACGGCCGCCGGCAAAAGTCGTGGAGGTACTGGGAAACGCTAAACTCTGAGTAAATTTCTATATCGCTGCGGGTTCAAAATGGCCCTCACAAACCAAACCCAATGTCGTGGTTGCGAAACGATTTCGCCGAGCATGCGGAAACGCTTTGCGAATAGTGCGGAAGCGAGATAAACGGGATCGGCGAAGCGCAACCGTGGATATCGTGCCAGCAGCAGGTGATGGAACCAGCGCAGCTTGCCAACTTGGCCTAACTCGATCGGAAGAGGAACGGGAAACGCGAGAATGCGTTCTGCCTCCTTCAGGTAGAGAGCCAGCGTGAGGTAGTGACCGCAAGTGGCGTAGCGTCTAACCAGTTGATGCCAGTCCACTGTCGTTGTTTGGGAGAGAAGTTGGAGGTCGTACAGGCCGCGAAGCCGCGGGAAAATGGTGTCTCGATAGATGTTGAGCAGTTGCGCGTGCAGGACAAGGTGACTGGCAAGATGGGTGGCGCTGGGAAGTAGAAAATGCGCTCCATCGAGTTCAAACGGTTGAGCGTCGCGAAAGATTTCGGCTGCGGGAAGAAGGCGCCGGCAAATGCGAGTCCCCACGGAGTGGTGCAATTCGACTTGCGGAGAATTGGGGCGCTGGAGCGCGGCGGCGTGATGGCGGAAGAGCACCAGTTCGTCGGCATCGCTGGGATGAAAGCCTTGTTGGCGCAGGTGTTCGAGAGCGCGAGGAATATCGGCTTCGGGAATAAGAAGGTCGATGTCTTGGAGATGGCGCGAGCCAAGGTTTGGATAGATGCCGGCCAGCAGGAATGCCAGGCCTTTTAAGGCGACCGGTTGGATGCCGATGTCGTTCAGCAACTTTGCGATGTGAGTTGCTTCCGCCAGGATACGCTGATTGCGCTCCAGGCTTAACGCAGCGGTGGTTTGGAGGAGTTGCGCGACGGCGGGCGGAATTTGGCGGGTGAGACCCAGGGCTTCGACCCGAGGCCAGACCGCGGGCAGCAATAGATGGTCGTGAGCATCGGAGATGATTCCTGGCCAGTCGTGCACGCTGGGAGGGCACGCCATGGCTCGAGCAGCGAAGAGGGCGGCTAAGGGAGCCAACGTAGGCCGCTTTACGAGGAGGCGAGTCTTTTGAACGTTCGTTTCAGCTTAGAAGCTGGTGTCCAGAAGTTTCGCAAGATAGCTCCGCCTGAGTGGAAGGGACAGAGGAACAGCATTTGCCACATCGCTCTGGCGCCTAAAGATCGTACATGGTGAATCAGTTTGGGGTCGACCGGTTGTTTGGTTAGCAGGCGCTCCAGCAGCAGGTAAATGACACCTTCATGCACCCACCGGTCGGTGCTTACATCCAGGCCAAACTCGCGCTTGGCAAATGCGCTACGCTCCTCCCAGATTTTTCGATAGGAACTGGATACTTTCAAGACCTTGCCAAGGTCGCTGGGAATGTCGGTGGTGGTGGTGAGATTGGCGCCGTGGATGCGCATCAAGCCGAGAGGCTCGTCAATGACGTTAATGGCGGTAATCAACGTAGCCAGGTCGCGCAGCATCCCATCGGCGCACTGACGAAAGGCAGGATCAAGCGGGAAAATGCGTGCCGCAACTTCGGAGCGAAAGGAGAGGCCTGAACAGGGAGGGAGGCCGATCAACTCGCCGGATAATAAGCGAACACCACACCAGCCACTGGCAGGCGAGGCGGGAAAGCGCTCCATAAGGGTCTCGCGCAGATCCTGGCTCACTTGGCGCACCGGATGCACTACCATGCCCGCCTGGTTGTTCAAACGGAAGCGATCGACTGTGGCCTCGAGCTTGTTCGGCAGCCATACATCGTCGGCGTCCAGCAGTGCTATGATTTCGCCGGTTGCCAGCGAATAAGCGGCATTAAGCGCCTGGCCGACACCCTGGTTCACCTGAAAAATATACTTAATCTGCGAATGGCGGCTGGCGTGGCCGATGATGGTTTCGCGCGAATGGTCGGATGAGCCGTCGTCGCAAATACAGATTTCGAAGTGGCGGTATGTCTGGTTGTAAACGCTGGTCAGCGTTTCCCCAATCAAGTGGCCATAGTTGTAATTGGCAACTAGAATGGATACCTTTGGCTCGGGCTTCAGAGGGCCGAGAACCATGGGCTCGAGTTGACCGATATCATGCAGCAGTGGTTTCTGGTCAACCATGGAATATCGTTCTTTTACCATAGAACATCGTTTTACCCGGCCAGGGTCGGGGTGTCACTCACGCCAACTTCGCGTGCTTGCGTGATTTCGTCATAAAGCTTTAGCGCCCGTCCCACAGCCTGGTCCATGTTGTAGTACTTGTAATCGGCGAGCCGGCCGGCGAAGTAGACACGGCCATTAAGGTCTTTCGCTTCAGCTGCATATTTCGCAAAGATCAGTTTATTCGCTTCACAAGGAACTGGATAGTACGGTTCGTTTATTCCCAAAATATGGGGCTGCGGGTACTCGTAGGCGATAGTGCTGCCGGGAACATTTTGGCCGGTGAAGTGCTTGAATTCGAGAATTCGGGTATAGAGATGATCGTTCGGGAAGTTTACGACCGACATTTGCTGAAAATCGGAGGTCTGTTCGTAGCGGAAGTCAAAACTGAGACTGCGATAGGGAAGCTGGCCATGACGGTACTGGAAGTATTCATCGATGGGGCCGGTGAATACGACGTTTCTGGCTTGAACATCCGGCAGAATGTCGGCAGCCTGCGTTTTCAGCATGATTCGAATGTTGGGGTGGGCCAGCAGGCTCTGGAAGAGCTCGGTATAGCCGCGCGCGGGGATGCCTTGATAGACATCCTGAAAGTAGCGGTCGTCGCGGCTGATGAATACAGGAACGCGGCCGGTGACGGAAGCGTCGAGTTGCGCCGGTTCCAAGTCCCACTGCTTGCGGGTATAGCTTTCAAACACTTCGCGGTAGATGTAGCGGGCGAGCTCCTTCAACTCAGGGTCTTGCTCGTCGAGCATCTTGAGGATCGGAGTTTTGACGCCGAAGCCGTAGCGCTCAATCAGCTTGCGTTCCAGGCGGTCGGCCATGCTCGATGGGAACAGCGACGCCAGCGAGTTCAGGTTGAAAGGGACGGGTACGAGTTTGCCTTCAATGAAGGCTTTGACGGTGTGCTGGTATGGGCGCCAACTGGTAAATTGCGAGACATATTCCCAGATCTTGCGCGAGTTGGTGTGGAAAATATGAGCGCCGTAGCGATGAATTAAGACGCCGTGCTCATCGTAGCGGTCGTAGGCGTTGCCACCAATGTGATCGCGGCGATCGACGATCAGAACCTGTTGATCGGCCTGTGAGGCTAGTCTTTCAGCCAGGACGGCGCCGGTGAAGCCGGCCCCCACGATAATCCAGTCAAACTTCATGTTGCTCGTACTATGAGATCACGTCAGCATATCCCAGGCCCCGACGGGTGCGGGGATTTGCGGAGCAGGAATAGCCGCTGGCGGGTCGTTATGAATAGACTGCACCACAAACGGCAGATGCGTCAGCGGATCGTCGGGCGAATCCAGACCGAGGTGCTTCTTCTGAAGCAGGATGTCGGCGACGAACTGCGCTACCTCTACTTCGCGCGCCGGCGCGATGCGAAGTTCCGAGCTGGATTTCGCCACCACGATAATGCGGCGCGCCAATGTTTGAAGGTCGGTACGTATGCCTGTGCCCACGTTGATAGGGCCCGGCAATGCGTCGGCTTTCACCGCACGAATGAGGCTCTCGACAGCGTGGTCTATCCAGACAAAATCGATGATTTGTTTGCCGCCGAAAAGCGTAAGCGGCTCACCTTTTAAAGCCTGGTGAGCGAAGATCGGGATAACGCGGCCAAAGTCTCGCGGGCCATACACGTTAGTCAATCTAACGGTCCTGACCTGGAAGGTAGGGCAATTGAAAATGCCGCAGTAAACCTCGCCTGCTGCCTTGCTGGCGCCATAGGCGTTCTTAGGTGTCAGTGGAGCGGTTTCGCTTACCGGCAGGCGAGTTGGTTCACCGTAAACCTCACGGGACGAAGCGAATAGCAGCCGCTTTACTCCGCTGGCGGCGGCCGCGCGAAGCACCTCGAACGTGCCGTTTACGTTGGTGCTGAAGGAATAATCGATATCCTGGGCAGATCCCATCACGTTCGATTGCGCTGCCAGGTGGTACACGATATCGACATTGCTCACGGCCTCTTCGACAGCTGCCCGCTCGCGAATGTCGGCTTGGATAAAGCGGATGCGGTGAATCGACTTACTTAGGTTTTCCAGCCTGCCGCGGCGAAGGTTGTCGAGGACGACAATATGGTTCGACCTTTCGCTCGCCAGCCGGTCAACCAGATGGCTTCCGATGAAGCCTGCGCCACCGGTAACTAAAATTCTGCTCATAATTCGTGTGTCTGGAAATCTTAGGTGCAGCGAGTAGATCTTAGTATCGCCCAGCTTGCCGACGCGTAGTTAGTACATCTGGTTTGGCTAGTAGGCGCCGTCTGCGGTTATAACTGCCCGTATGGTTCTAATCAGGATATAAGTATCGAGCCATATGGACCAGTTGCGGACATAGTATTCGTCAAATGCGATCCGCTCCTCATACGTGGTGTTATTGCGGCCGGAGACCTGCCAAAGACCAGTAAGGCCTGGCCTGACTCGCGAATAGAGGGTATAGCCTGTTCCGTACTTCTCGCGATCGCGCAGCGGAAGCGGGCGCGGACCTACCAGGCTCATTTGTCCGGTAATTACGTTAATCAACTGGGGCAATTCATCCAGGCTAAAACGCCGCAGCCATTTTCCAATAGAGGTAACGCGGGGATCGTTCTTAAGCTTACGGTCGCGCTCCCACTCCGATCGCAGCGAAGCATCTTTGGCCAGGTGTTCGGCCAGTATACCTTCGGCATTTGGCGCCATGGTGCGAAATTTCAAGGCCCCGAAAAGCTGCCCATTGCGGCCATAGCGGTCCTGCTTATAAAAGACTGGTCCGGGAGAGGTCAGCCTGATGGCTAGAGCGACAGCCAGGAACAAAGGCGCCAGGAACACGAGCGCCAGGAGGCTGAGAACCAGGTCTGTGGCGCGCTTGCTGATGGCGGCGCTGGTATGGAATAGCCGCTGGGGCAACTCAAAGCCAACTTCGCCACCGAGTTCACGCGCCGAGATACCAAGACTGCAAAGGCCGGGCATGTCCGGCACCAGTAAGACATGGCTGAAGCCTTGGCAGTAGTCCTGAATGACGTGGCGCAGTTCGGCATGCGACCTTTGAGGCATTGCGATGATGGCGTAATTTACGCTGCGCGGACTGGTAATGTAACGTGCGGCATTGAGCGCGCCTATCAGCGGCGGAAGATCACTCGGCCACTGGGCAACGGGATCGTCGGAGAATACGCCCGCGATCTTGATACCCAGAGCGCCATCCTGGAGTTTACGGATGACGCGCTGCGCGCTGGGACCCGAGCCGAGAACGACAGCAGGTATTCCCCAGAAAGTCTTGTCAACGATCAGGCGGCGCAAAAGATTCCTGGACATCCAAACAAGCGGCGCGCCGGCCGCCCAAGTCACCAGAAAAATGGAGCGTGAGTAGGTTTCGGCATTGTGCCAGATGAAGGTGGTTGCTGCAAGCAGGAGGAACACGGTGCTAATGCAGGCGAAGATACGCCGCATCTCCTCGGCTGAGTGTAGGAGGACTCCAGGATAGAGTCCCTTGGCACCGAAGGCGCAAAGCAAAAGCAGAAGACAGGGGAGCATCTCGAGGTTGGAAGTGAGATTGTAGGAAGGCGAAACGAGATGCCTTACCCATAAAGTAAGAGCGAAAACGAGTGACAGGGTCAGCAGGTCGGAAGAAAACGTGCAGAGTGTCATGATCCACTGATTACCTGACGGCAGGCTGGGCACTCGCAGTTCCGAGGTTACGGATGGTAGTAATGCTGGCTTTGCACCCATAGGAAATCCTTGTCTCACACCTGAAAGTTGGCAGGGTAGAGAATATTCTGTCTAATCTTTGTCCGGGCTAACATCCAGAGTAAGCTTTTCTGCCCAATTTGGTGTGTAATTCGGTACTGCTTCCGATGAGGGATATTGGGTGAAACCTGCGTGTAAACCGCCAATCCGCAAGGGAACCGCTAGTACTTTTGGGACTTATCGCCCCTTCGCTCCCAGTACGATATTCACCTCAATCTTCCGTTTAGGGTAACCGCCGAGTTCGGGTCGAACACATTTCGAGTTTTATATCGGACTACTGTTTTAGCACAGGTTTTGGGCGATGTCACGGTATAGGCAGGTGCGACTGACCGCGTATAATCGGCCACAATGGCCAGCAGCTTTCTCCGTCTGCAAAGCGTGACTGTTTACGTTCGAGATCAGGACCTGAGCCTGCGTTTCTACGTCGATAAACTTGGGTTCAAAGTGATGGCCGATACGCTGCTGCCGGACGGTACTCGCTGGGTGGCCGTGGCGCCTCCCGATGGGTCCGCCATACTCGGTCTGATCGCGCCGGCGCCTGGTTCCGAGGAGTTTAAACGAATTGGCCGCAACACAGAAGTCGTCTTTCTGGCCGAAGACGTACAAGCTAAATTCAGTCACTGGACAGCACTTGGAGTGGCCATTCGCAAGCTTGCGCTCATGCTGACGTGGTCTGGAACGTTCGCCATCTTCGAGGACCTGGATGGCAATTCATTTGGGCTGATGGGATATGACGAGGCCACCAAGCGTATAGAAGAGGATCGGCGCGCGGAAACCGCCAAGCTGGAAGCGGAACGGCGCGCCGCTCAGGAACTCGAAATTGCCAGGCAAGTGCAGGCGCGGCTGTTTCCGCAATCGAAGCCGCAAGCTGGAAAGCTTGATTACGCCGGGTTGTGTATTCAGACTCGCGTGGTGGGTGGCGACTACTACGATTTTCTTTCACTCGGTCCTGACCGGGTGGGATTGGTGATCGGCGATATTGCGGGCAAGGGCATAGGCGCCGCACTCCTGATGGCAAGCCTGCAAGCCAATTTGCGAAGCCAGTGCGCCAACGCGCTGAACGATCCGCTTGCCCGCCTGCCGCTGGTGAATCGGCTGTTTTACGAGAACACGGGAGAAAGTGCTTACGCCACGCTCTTCTTTGGTGAATACATTGCGCCATTGCAGCGGATGCAATATGTAAATTGCGGTCACCTTCCGGGGTTGTTGCTGCGGCGCTCTGGCGCGGTGGAGTTGCTTGGTTCAACCTGTACCGTACTTGGTCTGTTCAAGTCGTGGGATTGCCCCGTGCATGACGTTTCTCTCCTCGCGGGAGACTTGCTGCTGCTCTACACGGATGGGTTAACGGAGGCGGCGAACGAAGCGGGCGAGGAGTATGGAGAAGAGCGGCTGATTGAGGCGCTGCGAAGGCATCAGCACTTGCTCCCGGACGCCTTAATTGCAGCGCTTGTCGATGAACTGCGGGCATTCTCTCCGCATGAGCAACAGGACGATGTCACGGTGATTGTGGCCAAAGTTCCTGAATCGCTTTGAGATATTTTCTGACAAGAGGAATTCCATGCCGAATTGGACGCGCAGAGAAACTATCGCATCGCTTTCAGGACTGACAGCCGTCATGTCGTTTGGCGTGGCAAAGGTGCTGGGTCGCACACCCATTAAAATTACAGACCTTAAATGCGCCATTATTGGCCGCAATCCGGTGGTGCGCATCGTCACTGATCAAGGCATCTCCGGCTATGGGCAAGCCGAGTCCGCCAAACCCTACCTGAAACCAATGGTGCTTTTTTATAAGGACTACATTGTTGGCGAAGACCCGACTGACGTCGCGCGCGTGATGCTGAAGATCCGCCGGCTTGGCGCGTTCAAGCCGTGGGGTTCGGCAGTCAGCGCCATCGAGATAGCTTTATGGGACATCGCCGGCCAGGTAGCGGGCGTACCGGTATATAAGTTGCTAGGCGGCAAGATACGCGACCGAGTACGCGCCTACAATGGCGCCGTCCGTTTCCCCATGACGGGCCAGACGCCGCAGGATTACGCCGAAAACATGCAGAAAATGAAGGAGGCGAAAGAGGGATTCACGCTTATCAAGCAAGCTGTCGGCTTTCACAATCCGGCGATGATGCGCGGCATTCCTGACGCATGGTATGACGAACCACGAACTGGAGCCTCACATCCCGATCGCGGCCTGATGACGGAACGCGGTCTCGAGTATGTCATCAGCTGCGTCCAGGCGATGAAGAAGGTTCTCGGCGATGAAATCGGCCTTGCGCTGGACTGCGGGCCCGGCTGGACGGTAAAAGATGCCATCACTTTTGCCAGAGCGCTGGAGCCGCTGCATATAGCGTGGCTGGAAGACATAATTACCGGCGACTACACACCTTACCCAAATGCCGAAGTCTTTCGCGAGGTGACACAGAGCACGTCGGTCGCGATTCACACGGGAGAACAGATCTACCTCCGAGAGAATTTCAAGGATCTCATCGAGAAGCAGGCAGTGAATGTCGTGGGCCCCGATCCGGAAGATGTCGGCGGGTTAGCAGAGATGAAGTGGATTGCGGAATATGCCGATCTTCACGGCATTCTGATAGCTCCTCATGGCGTTTTCGACGGACTGATCGGGCTTGCGGCGCATGTTCAGTTGGCGGCCGCGTTGCCGCAAAACTACATTGGCTTCGAGTATCCCCTGGGTCAGCCCGAGTGGTGGTATCAGATTGTCGATGGCTTGCCCGACCCCATCATGAAGAAAGGCTTCATCGATGTTTGGGACAAGCCCGGTCTGGGTGTCACGTTTAATATTCCAGCGGCGAAAGCCCGGCTGACGGATGCGGATCGTCACTTCTTCGATTGAGAGAACAGATGGTTATGTCGCCGCGCTTTTTGCTGTTCGGTGTAGTTATGTTTGCGGGCTACGCGTGTTGGCCAGCGCAGACGCCCGTGTACCATCTGCCACTGCGTTCGCGCGTCCATTTGTTCCACGGCGGCAATGAATGGAGCGAAGCTCAAGTTGACTACTCGTTCGATCCGGCGAAGAGCGCCCTAATTGTCTGTGACATGTGGGATCAACACTGGTGCCGCGGAGCGAACGCCCGAGTTGGCGAACTGGCGAAAAAATTAGAGCCGGTGCTGGAGTTCTCGCGCAGCAAGGGAATCATTATTGTGCACGCACCGTCTGACACCATGCAATTTTATGCGAAGGTGCCCCAACGCCAGCGCATGCTGACGTTACCGTCATTCACTCCGCCGAAGGAAATGCAGATCAGCGCGCCTGCTCTGCCGATCGACGACTCAGATGGCGGTTGCGATACGGCAGGGGATAAAGAACACCGCGTCTGGACCTGTGAACAATCGATCTTGAAAATTGCGCCGGGTGATTACATCTCGGACAACGGGCAGGAGATTTATAACCTGCTGCGTTCGCGCGGAGTTCAGACCATCTTCTACACGGGCGTACACACCAATATGTGCATTTTGAACCGGACGTTCGCTATCAAGCAAATGACCAAGTGGGGAATGCGCTGCATATTATTGCGCGACTTGACTGATGCCATGTACGGACCACAGGACGCGCCGCACGTGACTCATAGAGAGGGCACTGAACTGGTGATCGAGTATATCGAGAAGTATTGGAGCCCGACCGCGCTCTCGACCGATCTCGGCCGGGCTCTAAATTCAGATAAGAACTAGCTCTGCTGTTCGCCGCCGTCGTCTTTCTTTTCGAAGTGCTCCGCGATAGCGCCAGCGCCTTCGAATCCGGTAAGAGCAGCGGCAGCTTCGGTGAATATACCGGCATTCGGATCCAGCTTCTTCATGCCCTCAACTGCCGCCACAGCTCCCGCAAGTTTCTCTGCATCTTCTAGAAAACCCATCATTCTTCTCCTTAGCTTGTTCAGCGTAAATCAGCATAACACCTTTCGGGCGGTTTCAAATCGGGTGCCAATGCGAGAATGGCTAACTAAGCCAGTCGCTGCGCTTGACCAAGACTTACAACATTAAGACCGGATCCCTGGCTGGGCTGCTCCGCCGGCGGCAGCCGAAGGGTCGGGCGTCCAGGTGGATGGCCAGCGTGCGCTTGATCTTTTCAAGCGCGCTTGCGAAGCCGATCTGGCTGAAGGATGAGGCGATGAAGGAAATATCTATGCGAGGGGAATCGGCGTCCCCAGAGACATGCCCTTCGCCGTCTCCTTATTTAAGAAAGCGTGCGATATGGGCAACAGTTACAGAAGCATTTATCGGGCTGGCGATGGAGTTCCACGTGATCCGCTGAAAGCCAGGGAGTACTTTAATAAGGCATGCAGCCTGGGTCAGCAGCAAAGCTGTACGGTGGCGATGCAATGATGCGTTCTTTGCAAATTATCGGCTGCCTGGTGCTCGCGGCCGGCGCGATGCGTTCGGCGACTCCGAGTTCAGAAAATCGCGCTATTAGGGCGGTGATTCAGCGTTACGTCGATGTTCGTAACCATTTCGACGAAGCTGCGCTGCGCGAGTT
The DNA here is from genome assembly GCA_003163855.1 of Bryobacterales bacterium. Taxonomy (GTDB): domain Bacteria; phylum Acidobacteriota; class Terriglobia; order Bryobacterales; family Bryobacteraceae; genus Bog-105. The sequence continues at coordinate 29,437 of PLRJ01000190.1, forward strand.
ATTCACTCAGGACGCCGACCAGCTGGTTTCAAACGGAGAGTGGCGGCGCGGGTTGGAGAATCTGGTGCAAGGGGCTGCGGCGAGTTCAAAGAAAGAGAATGGGCGGAGTTCGGTGGTTGTGGATCACATACGGCTGCTAAGTCCGAATGTTGCCATTGTGGACGGCCGCTATGAAACGTCGGCGGCGGGAGCAAGTTCGCCTCGCAAGATGTGGTCGACGTTCGTTTTGCTCAAAAAGGAAGGACGTTGGCGCATCGCGGCTATTCGCAATATGCTGCCCACGGTGCCTCTGCCTTAGCGATCACGTTCCTACCGTGAGGAAGCGCCCAATAAACCGCGCGGCCGGATGAGCAGTGTCACGGCGATTAGAGCGCCTATTAAGACAACTTGCAAAGCGGCGCCGCGGGCTTGTTGTGCCTGCGGGATCCATGCCCTCAGAAGCCCACCGGAGGCGGTCCAAAATCCCCAAACGACGAAGGCGCCGAGGATTGCTCCTCGATTGTTGCCTGCTCCGCCGACGATCAACATCGCCCAGAGTTGAAAGGTCAGGATGGGAAGAAAGTCTTCAGGCGCGATGAAGCCGAGGAAGTGTGCGTAAAGCGCGCCGCCTAAACCCATCAGCATGGCGCCGATGACAAAGCTCTGTAAACGGAAGGCCCAGACGCGTTTGCCGATTGAAGATGCCGTCTCTTCCTCTTCACGAATGGCACGCAGGACGCGTCCCCACGGGCTGTTCACCAACTTTTCCAAGGCCAGGTAGACGAAGGCTAGTAAGGAGAGCGATAGCGCCAGATATGCAAGGTTCCAGCGCAGACCGGTTCCCAGCGAACTCTGCATCGGCTTCGGGATGAATTGGACTCCGAAGGGGCCGCCGGTCAAAGGCGTGGCATTGTTAGCGACAACCTGGATGGCGACAGCGATGCCGAAGGTTGTTATGGCCAGGTAATCGCGGCGGAGGCGCAACGCGACTGCTCCGGCGCAGAGTCCGACTAAGCCGCTGACGAGTGTGGCGGCGACAAGGCCGACTGCTACAGGCCAACCGAATCTACTCGGCGTAGTCAATAGGGCCGAGGTGTAGGCTCCGGTTGCGACGAAGCCGGCTACACCCACGTTGAAGAGGCCGGTAAAGCCCCATTGCAGATTCAGACCTAACGCGATGATTGAGAATACAGTGGCGAACACCATGAAGAAGCTGGCGTAGGCGAGCCAACCTATGACCATCAGCTTCGTTCTCCGAATAGCCCGTTTGGCCGGACCATCAGAATCAAGATCAATACGACGAAGGCGGCCGCCGGGCGATACTCAGCGCCGACTAGGATAACTGACGCGCTTTCGGCAAGGCCAACCACAAATCCCCCCAGCACTGCTCCCCAAATGGAACCGATGCCGCCTAAAATGACGGCGGCAAAGAGGGGCAGTAGAAGCTCGCCTCCCATGGTTGGACGAAGTTGAACGGTGATGCCGGCGAACACTCCCGCTATGGCTGCCAGTACTCCGCCGATGATCCAGACGGCGCGCAAAACGCGTTCGGGATCGATACCGGTTACTTGCGCCAGCGCGGGATTGATGGCCGTTGCACGCATGGACCGGCCCAACGTGCTGTAGCGGAGGAAGAAATGCAGTGCGATGACGGTGATGAGCGTAAGTGCTAAAACCAGCAACTGGTCTGGTGTGAAGCGCAGGCCGCCGCCGAAACTGCGGGGGAGAAGAACCAGGGCGATCTGAAGGTTTTGCGCAAAGTATTTAGGCACGCCGCCCTGCCAGAACAAAAGAAGGTTACGCAGCACGAGAGCCGCGCCGAAGCTGGCGATTACCAGCGTGATGGAGCCGTGTTTGCGCAGCCGCTTGAAAAGGATTGCGTCGAGTGCGAGCGCGAGGAGAGCCGTTAAACCGGCGGACGCCACCATCGCAAGCAGAAGGCCCCAGCCGAAGGAAAAAGGGCCGAGGGGCGCGGCGAGTGCTTCATTGATTTGCGCGAGACCACTGGTGACCAGCAGCGCAAGATAGGCGCCCCAGGCGAGTAATTCGCCGTGACTGAAGTTTGAAAAGCGGACGATGGATATGGTGAAGCTTAAGCCGATGGCGCCGAGCGCTACTACGGAACCAATGATCAGGCCGTCGGCGATAATCTGAAACACTAGGCGCGGCCGCCAAGATAGAGTTCGGCCACACGGTGGTCGTTCAACAAATCGGAACTCTTGCCGACGACTCGCTCTCTTCCCTCGACCAGCACGACGGCACGGTCGGCCAGCGCCAGCGCGGCTTTGACGTTCTGCTCCACTAGCAAGACCGTTACACCGGTAGCGCGCACTTCGCGCAGTTTACTGAAAACCTGATCGACCATCTTGGGACTTAAGCCTGCGGATGGTTCATCCAAAATCAGCAGTTTAGGCCGAGCGATAAGTCCGCGCGCAACGGCTAGCATTTGGCGCTGTCCGCCGGAAAGCCGTCCGGCTAAATAGGCGCGTTGGCGGTGAAGGTCTGGAAACATTGCGTAAACAGGATCCAAACTTTCACGCCGATTGGCTTTCACAATGGACGCCGCAAGCTCAAGATTTTCAGCGACGCTGAGATTGACAAAAACGTTTTCCGTTTGCGGCACGAAAGCCAGACCTTCAAAAACCATACGATGCGCCAACGTTTTAGTGATGTCGTGTCCGAACAGCAGGTTACGTCCGCGGCTGATGGGGACCAAGCCAGCCACGGCCTTCACCAATGACGATTTACCTGCGCCATTCGGTCCTATAATTGCCACAATCTCACTGGCCTGGACAGCTAAAGACGCGCCGCGAACAATGGGCAGCCCAGGCTCATAGCCTGCTTCCAGTGCCTCAATGGCAAGCGCCGGCATGGTCATGCTGCATTGCCCAGATAGGCCTCAATTACGCGCGGATCGTTCATTACGGTCTTAGCGTCGCCGGAGACTAATAGCTGCCCTTGCGCCATTACGAGCACTGGCTGGCATAAAGCAGCGACGAGATCCATGTTGTGTTCGATGATCAAGAATGTCGTGCCTTCGGCATTGAGTGCGGCCACCTTTTCGACAATCTGATTGAGCAAGACCGGGTTGACGCCCGCGCCGGGTTCGTCCAGCAGCACGAGCTTTGGTTTTGAAACCATCACTCGCGCTAGTTCAAGCAGCTTGCGCTGGCCACCCGACAAAATGCGCGCGGGCTGCGTCTCGAGTTCAGATAGTCCCACAAAATTGAGCCAATGCCTGGCGGCTTCCCGCGCGTCGCGTTCCTGCTGCGCAACCAGCATTGGGCGCAGCCAGTTATTCCAGAGGCGCTCACCTGCCTGGTTTTTTGCGGCTACCATCACGTTATCCAGTACCGACATCTCCGGGAAAGGCCTGGGAATTTGAAAGGTTCGCGCCAGCCCGGCTGAAAATATGTCGCAAGGTGCAAGGCCGCAGATGTCGCGGCCGCCCAGTAAGATGCTTCCGGAAGTTGGCTTCATAGCGCCGGCGAGGCAGTTGAAGAGGGTCGTTTTACCAGCGCCGTTAGGGCCGATGAGGCCTGCGATGGAGCCGGATTTTAAGGAAAAGGAAATTTGGCTAACCGCGTGATGGCCGCCGAAATTCTTTGTCACTGCGTCGGCTACCAGAAGATCACTGCCAGTTGTCATGAGTGATAGCTTCCGCTTCTATCTCGACCAGGTATCCGTCGCCGATCAACGCCGCCACCACCAGCATGGTGTTGGCGGGACGAATGTGTCCGAAATAGCTGCCATGCACCCGGCTGACGGCCTCCCAGTCGTTGGCGTTGGTGAGATAAATTCTGGTGCGCACGACGTCTTCCAGTCGACCACCCAGCGCTTTGATGCTGGCGCTGATCTTATCCAGAATGTAAGTAGTCTGCACGGCGGCATCGTTGCGACCGATGAGATGGCCGCTGCCATGTGTCGCGGTTGTGCCGGAGACGATGATGCGGTCTCCGCTGCGAACGGCGCGTGAGTAGCCGGCGATGGGCTCCCAGATGCTGCCGCTGTCGATGGTCCAGCGGTTGGAATATCCTTCGCTCGGTTGGCGCTCCCAGAGCGGCTCAAGAGAATTGAGGTGATGACTCAAGTCACCAGATGCTGTCAGGAACGGCGGCTTTCGATATTCATCGCCGCAGTCGCCAGGCAGGTTTTTGGTTCCGGCGAAAGCCTTCGAGAGCGTTGCATGGTCTTCGTCATCCAAAGCGAATGTAAAAACCTTGAGGTTGTCTGACCGATGCTCGGATTCACCCAGCCTTGCTCCGACAATGATGGCGCCCACAGCCTTTTGTTCAAGTACCCAGCGCGCGGCGACGTTCGACAGCGAAACGCCGTGCTTGCGTGCGACGGCGTGCGCGGCTTGCAGAACGTTTTGCAGAGCCTGCCATCCACCTACAGCTTGGATGAAGCGGCTGTACTTCATCTTGCTCCAGTCGTTGATGGCGGCAGGTTCGCTTGCACCCAGCCAACGCTCGCTGAGAAAGCCGCCACCCATAACGCCGTAGGTCAACAGACGCACGCCCCGTTCCAGGCAGAGGGTAGACATTTGTTCGGTTCCGCGCCGGTCGAGCAGCGACATGCAGACCTGGTTGGTGGCGACGGGAATGCCTTCGTTCAACAGGACGCGCAAGTGCGCGGTATCGAAATTGGTTAGACCCAGGTGGGCGATTAAACCTTGTTCGCGCAGACGGGCGAGTTCCAGCATGGCGTCGATGTAGCGAGGGTCATCGAAGGTCCACCAGTGAAACTGCATCAGGTCGATACACGAAGTTTGTAAGCGATGGAGCGCGCGCTCGACGCCTTCACGTACGACGGCAGCAGTCATGGGACCTGGAGCCGGACACCATTTTGTAAATGCGCGTGCGGATGGATGATTTGGGGACGCCAGCAACGTTCCGGTAATTACTTCCGCCGAGCCGTAGTGGTCGGCCATGTCGAAGGTGTCGAAGCCGGCGCGCGCGTATTCGGCCAGATCCGCAGCCGCTTCAACAGGATCGAGCGTTTTGCCATCGCGCTCCATATCGGCGACCTGCCAGAGACCCGTGACGATGCGCGAGATCTCAAGGCCAGGGGCCAGGATTGTGCGACCGGGTGTTCTTGTTTCTATCATTTCGGTAGCCGGGCTTGAATAGCGGTGACATCTTCGGCGGATATCTGTCCCGTTGTGACCACTTCGCCGTTCGCGATCTTCCAGGTGCGGAAGGGGCCTGCAATATCGCCATATTTGTCGAACTGCACCGGACCAATGACGCCAATATAACGCACGGGCTTCTTCTCGCGAATCAGTTGCAGTGCGCGGGCGAAACCTTGTGGACCGGCATAAACAACTTCCCCGCCAGGCGCCGTTACTTTGCGAATGGCGTCGCGAATGGCGACTGCTTGAAATTTGCCCGCCTGGGCAATGGCTAAGCCGACAATCACGCCCGCATCGAACGCGCGGTCTGCCGCGGGCGAGCCGGCATCAAATCCTCCGCTCATGGCTGGATAGGTCCTGGCAAAGTAATCACTCGATGGCGTTCTGGTTGAGCCCGATGACGTGCCATAAGCATTGTTCAAAAATTGCTTTCCCACGCCTTTGATGAAGTCGGCAGTATTCATGCCGTCGTTCAAGAGGAAGCGCTGTGTCCCGCCCTGTTGAATCCAGGTCCGCACAATGGTGGTGCCGTCGCCCGGATAGCCGATGAAGTAGAGCGCGGGCGGATCGGTCTGCAGCGCCTTGGTGACTTCGGCATTATAGGAAGACTGTTCGGGATTGTAGGCAGTGGCGCTGGTGATTTTGCCGCCCATTGCCTGATAAGCACGGCGGAATTCGGAAAGCATGTTAACTCCGAAATCGTTGTTGACATAGATGATGGCGAGAGTTTTCATACCCTGATCCAAAGCGTATTTGGCAGCGGCGGTTCCTTGCAGAGAATCGGCCGTGATGGTGCGGAAAAACCAGCCGTTCGTCTTTCCTTGAACGGCGAGCTTGGTTAGCGATGGCGTGGACGATGCGGGCGACATCTGCACCACGCCGGCCGGAGCCGTTACTGAAGTGACCATCGGAATGGAGACGGAACTGATGATGCTGCCAATAATGACGGGTACCTTTTTTAAATCCACTAACTGGCGCGTCTGATCGACACCTACCGAGCCCTGGCTTTGATCGTCGCGCAAGTCCAGGGCAAGTTTGCAGCCGGCGATCCCCTGCGGGCCGGCGGCTTTGTTTAGATCCTGAAACGCTAGCTCAACGGACTTGCTTGCGGCTTGACCATAGCGGCCGGCGGCGCCGGTGAGCGATACGACCATTCCTACTGTGTGAGTGCAAGACGGGGATTGGGCAGCAGCGATAGCCGCTGTGGCAACAAAAATCAAGAATCGCATGATGATCATTTCTTTCCCGGCAGCACGGCGTTCAAGAAGAGCGCGCACATGCCGCCAGTGGCAATGCCGGAGGAGAACGTATCTTTCACAATCGGCGGCATGCCTTGGATAATGTCCGGAACGAACGTAACTCCGAGTCCGAGGCCGAACGAGATGGCGGCGATGGTTGAGGCGCGGCGGTCCATTTCCACGCCGGAAAGAATTTTGATTCCCGAGACAGCGACGGTTCCGAACATAATCAGGGTGGCGCCTCCGAGCACGGCTTGCGGCATGGATTGCACAACGCCGGCAACCATGGGACACAATCCGAGAAGGATTAGTGTGCCCCCGACGAACAAGGCGATATAGCGGCTGCCGACGCCGGTCAGTTGGATGACACCGTTGTTCTGCGCAAAGGTTGTACTCGGAAACGAGTTGAAGAGAGCGGCCAGCATTGAGCTGACTCCGTCGGCCATAACTCCGCCGCGCAGGCGCTTGAAATAGATTGGCCCGGTGATGGGCTGACTCGTCAGCAGCGATGTGGCGGTTAAATCTCCGATGGATTCAATCGCCGTGATGACGTAGAGAAAGCCGAACGGAATAAGAGCGGTCCAGCGAATGCCAAGGCCGTAATGAAGCGGCGCCGGCACAATCAGCCACGGCAGATGGTGCAGTTGTTCGAAGCCTATCTTGCCGCCGATGATGGCTACGACATAGCCTCCGGCGAGTCCGGCAACGACGGAAACCAGGCGCAGCCATTCGGATTTGCTGCTGTTCAGCACAACGATAAGGATGATGACGATAGCGGCCCAACCGAGATTCTGAAGTGAGCCGAAACTGCCAGTTGTCCTGGCGTCAAAGCCGCCGCCAAGACTGGTGATGCCCACCTCTACCAGAGTCAGCCCGATGAGAGTGACGACTACGCCGGTGACCAGGGGCGTAATTACCTTACTGGCGATCTCAATAAAAGGACTGATGAGCAGGGGGACGATGGCGGCGAGCATACACGTCCCGAAGACGATACCCAGCGCCTGCGCCTGGCTGCGGCCTTCGCTTATGCAGGTCTTGGCGAGGGCGATGATGGGTCCCAGAAAAACGAAGCTTGTGCCTTGAATACTTAGCAGGCCAGAGCCCACAGGGCCGATTCGGCGGCTCTGGAGCAGTGTTCCGACACCTGAAATCATGAGCGCCATGCTGACGAGAAAGATTTCCGAGGCGCCATCGAGGTTCAGAGCTTTCGAAACAAGCAACGGCGGCGTGACGATGCCGACAAATACGGCCAGTACATGCTGCAACGCAACAAAGATGGATTGACGCAGCGGCGGCTTGTCGTCCAGTCCGTAGATAAGATCGGGGGCAGATGTTTCGATATTGGACATCTAGACCAAAACGATAGCTCACCAGGAGAAACGCCGGGCGGCCGGGACGGCATCAGGCGGCTTCGGCTAGTGGTTTTTGACCCTCCGAACGCAGTTGGATGAGCAGTTTGGCCAGACGGAAGTCGGATTTTGCTTCGCGGAAGGCGGCCAGATCGGCAGTTGAAAAAACGAAGCCAAGTTTTTCTGGTTGGAAGGATTGACCGCTGGCTTCGGCTTGCTTTTCGAGTACGGCGGCTAGTTCGTATGTCTTCTTTTCCTCTTCCATGCGGGCTTGTTGGAGGGCCTTCAGTTCAGCCAGATCTTTGGCCCGGTAGCGGGTGAGGCGGTTCTGCTGCAGGTGCAGGTTGCGGAAGTGTTTTTCGTAGGCGATCTGGATATGGGCTTCAAGCAGATGGGCGGGTATATTTTCGCCGGTTAATTCGAACTCTCCGAGGGCGTGGAAGTTGGCTTCGAGAATGGGGATGCGGGCAAGGCGCCAATCGTGATCGGCTATGGCCTGCACGAGAGTGGCTTCAAAGGCTCCGACAGGCTTGAGTTCTTTGTGATAAGCGTCGCAATGGGCTTGATAGCGAGCGGCGTCTTCGGTGGGCAGCAGGATGGCTTGGCCGGTGAGTCCGTGGCGTACGGCGTTGTAGCGGGTGAGGGATTTAGCTGCGTCGGTGCGAGGGCCGGTGGATTTCTGGGCGTTGGCGCGGTTGGCGGCTAGTTTGGCTTCGGAGATGGCGGGTTTGAATGTGGGTTCGGGCGCGGGCGCGGCGGCAGCGAGTGCAGTTGTGTAGTTAAATTCTTCGGGAGCTGAATCGGCGTCAGTGACGGTGGCCACGGGCGTGGGTGCTACGGCAGCGGTGGGAAGTCCTTTTTGAGCGGCTTTTCGGGCGAGTTTGGCGGCTCGGCGCTCGGCGGCGCGGCGTTCGGTGCGGGATTGAGACATGGGAGTGGCTCCTTTTGGGTTAAGAAAATGAAAAAGCCCGCAGAGGGTGGATACCTTCTCGCGAGCCCGCTAAAACGTAACATGGGGAGGGGCTAAAACGAACTCTGCTGGTTGTGGAAAAGCGGCCTAGGTGGTTGTGGGCGTTGAGGTTAGGATTATTTTTCAGGGGTGTGACCGTCCCACGGCGGGTTCGCTGCAAGGGCGATGAAAACGGGTTGAGAAGGTGGGAACAGTGGCCTCGGGCTCGGGTTTTGCGCGGTCGTGGTTTATCAGGGCAACGGGCTCGCGTTGGTACCCTTCGGGACTACTCGCTTCTTGTGCGCATCCCTGGCGGACAATCGGAGTTAAGGAGATCAAATGGCGAGACAAATTGTGTTTACTCCAAAAGCCCCGAAGCCACCACTGACGTACAGTCAAGCTGTCAAGGCTGCTGGCTTGGTGTTTGTTTCAGGAACCGCACCGCAGGATCCAGAAACCGGCACCATTAACGGCACGACAATTCAAGAACAGACTCGACAGTGCTTGGCGAACGTCACGGCCATCCTTGCAGAAGCCGGCAGCTCACTCGACAAGATCGTAAGCGCCACTGTTGTGCTGGCTGAAGAGGACGACTTCGCAGGGATGAACGAAGAGTGGTTGAGGTGGTTCCCGTCAGATCCACCTGCTCGGCAAGGCGCCAAGCTCCCTGTCAAAGTTCCAGGGCTGAAGATTTCTATTGCCGTGATTGCCGAGGCCTGACTATTCTTCAAAGGCAACGATTCGTTTTTGAAGATCTACCTAACAGCTTCCACTTTCCGCTGAGCAAGAAGCCGGCGAAAACAAGCGCTGATAATGTTCCGTACGCAGGCTCGGGTGCGAGTGTTGCCCCCAACAACGGCGTGTACGTGTAAAAAGCCTGAAAATCGCCGGTAACTGTAACCTGGGAAGGGTAGACAGATACAGTGCCAAGATTGGGTTCACCGAGCGAAAAATAGTCGTTCAGGGTGAGAAAATCCTGGGTGGAAATTGTTAGCGGTACCAATCCCAAGCCGCTGAAGGAGCTGAGCAGAAAGCCTGGACTGGCTGATCCGCTCGTGACCGCAACCGAGGCATGTGGCTGCTTCTCCAAACTGCACAGTCTGGCTGTTCGATATGTCTGGAATGGCGGCCGTAGCAACCTGAACGCCCAGTAGGTTGAGCGCCACAATAGTTGTCGCGGTGGGAACAAGTTGGACTGGATCGGGCACCGGAGTGTCGAAGAACGGCGGCTGGAGAACCAACGCGGAGTTGTAAACCAGCGTAGACGTATTCACTACCACGGTATAAATCAACTGACGCTGGTAAGAGTTCCAGCCGCTGGGTTGAACTCCGGCAACTGAATGGGTGAATTGTTGGCGCCAGAGCCAATAGAGTAGTCGGGTCCACCTGTGGCTGTAAACGCAAAGCTTGAATTTATACTCGCATTCTGAACGATAACTGCGGCATGCGTCAAAGACGCAGGCACCAATGACGCAATCAACACTGCGAGCAATCGAATGGATTTGGTCCCGAACATGTGCTCCAGGATATACCAGTTTCCGCTGCATCTGGGTTTAGGTTTTCAGTGCAGCCAATCCACCAATGAAGACGCGACGACCTGCTACTTCTGCAGCTTTGCTCGAACTAGCGCTAAATTGTTTCGAGCCGATTCCTGAGTGGGATCCAACCGGAGGGCCTCTTCAAAGGCATGTTCGGCTTCCTTCAGTTCGCCTCGGACTGCCAGCACTGTGCCTAAGTTCGTTTGAACATCGGCATCGGTCGGGTCGGCTGCTGCTGCTGCTCGGAAATGGCCGAGAGCCGCTTGATAATCGTGCCGCTTGAATTCGAGCGTGCCTAATCCGGCATGGGCTCCGGCGTCGTCCGGTTGAGCTTTCAGCACGGCTTTGTACTCGCTTTCAGCCTCGGCCAAGCTTCCACTGGCTGCGAGAGCACGCGCCAAGTTATAGTGCGCGCTAGTATAGGTGGCGTCGCATTCGAGCGCGATCCGCAGTTCTTTAATGGCGTTGGGGACATCCTGTTGCATCAGCAAATCGGCCGCCAAGCTGTTGTGAGCGGTTGCGCTGCGTGGGTCGAGCTTGATGGCGAGGCGGTATAAATCTGCGGCCTCGGAGGTTTTCCCCTCGGTTTGGAGCAGCGCGGCGAGATTGTAGTAGGCCAGGAAATCGGGACCATATTTTTCGAGCCGGCGGCGCATTACGGCTTCCTGTAGGGCCATACGCGGGTCGGGCGCATCGGTTCCGCGGGTGGTTTTCGGCAGCAGTTGAAACCAGACATGGCCCATTTCGTCCTGACTGCGGTTGCCTGTCAGCACCAGGCGCGGCGGGTGGTTGGGATTCCTGGGATTGGCGGCGGAATTATCATACGTGACTCGCATCTCCAGGCGCGTTCCTTTGGGCAGTGAAAGCGGCGTAGCGTAATCGTATACCGCCTGCCAGTTGATGTCCCAATCGGGAATGTGGATCAGAGTTATGCGTGAACCGTTCGGCAGCGTGGCCCAGGCCTCTATGTTTTTTCCAAGGTAATGCGCGTGCGGATACACCGCCAACAAATCGGCATCAGTGGGAAGGGTAAGTGAATCGGTGACTGTGAACGTTTTCGATCCCGGGGGAATATGAATGGCGCCGTCGTGCTCGAGTTGCACCAGCATCGGAAACTGTGTGGGTGCCTGGTCAGTGAAGTAGAGGCCGACTTCGGCGAGAATGCTCTCGGGCTTGCCCGTGGGCTGGAGATGCAGGTTCAAGATCAGGTCGGTTCTTGGATCGAGAACCCACGACATGGAAGGCTGTTCGGGACGGAGCACTGAGCCGGGCTTCCAGAAGAGAAAGTGGGAATCGGGATCGAAATTGTTGGCGGCCGCTTCGGTAATGACGTCCATTCCCGGGAAACCGGGTTGGCCGTCACTGCCATCGCGGCGGCGCAGCGATTGCGTTCTATCGATAACGATGTTGGCGTGATGAACCACCCTGGGATTGTCCAGCCGCAGTTCAAAGCCGCGCACATAACGGGCGCGCGTGACTGTGCTGGGTAAAACGAAGTTGCGGAACAGGTCGCCTCCGCTGGCAGGCAGGTGAAACGGCGCCGCCATCTTCAGGATGAGGTCAGGCGGACCCATCTGCCACTCCGAGTTAAAGCGAGGCGCAGGCGGCAAGTCAGCGGGAGCGCCCTCGGGCTTTTTCTCGGTCACCCAGTCGGCGAAAAGTTGGATTTGCGCGGGTGTCAGGCTTCGGTCTCCCGCGAATGGCAGCGAGGTGTGGGCCGGCGGCCAGGGCGGCATGTAGCGGCTCCTGGTGACGGCAACAATTTGTGCCGCGTGGCGCGAGACGTCGTCATAGGTGAGCAGGGGGAACGGGCCGATGCCGCCAGGATGATGGCAGGGAGCGCAGTGTTCGAAGACAAGCGGGGCAATGTCTTTAGCAAAGGTTGCGGGCAGCGCGCACCCGGAAAAAAATAGGGCAGCAACGAGGATAGAGCTCAGGCGGAACATCTTTTTACTTCGGCTTAAGCGCGTGTTTAATCAATTCTTCCAAATCCGGTTTCGCTAGCGCCGTGTTGATAAACAGTTCCTGGCGGGCGCCGGCGCTAAGGGCGATACCTTTCCATCCGGTGGCAGTTGGTACAGTGAGGCGGATGACAGGCTCTCCTTTAGCATCGCGCACCGGGCGGATGACGCCGGGGATGATGGATCGAATATTGGCATCGTCGCGCAGCAAGCGTTCCAGCACGGGCCGAAGGCCGTCGATGATGCTGTGCTCAATCTTAAGCTTGCCCTTTTCCGCGCGCAGTCTCATTTGAAGCGTTTCTTGTACTGAAAGTCGATGCCGAACTCGCCATTATCATCGCGTATGGCGACGATGGAGAATTGGCGATTCAACGCCCACTCTAAACGGAAAATTTGCTCGGAGGTTTGCGAGAGGTTAGTGATGTAAGTAACGGTAACGTCGCGCGAAATCTGCTGTTCGACTGAGAGGCGCGCTTGCGGGGTGTTGGTGATGCCTTGGACAAACGGATCGATGCGGATGTTGGTGATGCCGAAGAGACGCGACAGTCTGCCCGAAACGGGAGATATGGCCTGGCCGAGGACAGAGTTGACGCCCGAACTCAGGGCGCTAATGTCGCTGCCGCCTTGCGCATTGGATGTGGTTCCTACGCCGGGAGCACGGCCCACTGTGAGCAGCGCGATAATGTCGCGGGGCTGCAGCGGAGGGTCAGAACGGTAGTTGAAGTTCAGCTTGCTGGGCGTGCCGGAGATGGTGATGTCAACGGTGACGCCTCGGGTCTGGGTTTCGAGATCGAGATCGATCACCGGCTCAGCGCGCACCGTGTTAACGAAGTTGACTTCGCCGCGATTCAGTGTGTAGCGGGTGCCGAAAACGCGCAGGTCTCCCTGATTGGCGGTTATGCTGCCCAGCAGAATGGGATGGTCGGGGGTACCGCGCAAGCGGAGTTGAATTTCAGCTTCGACGTCGCGGCTAAGGTTGGTGCTGACTTGCAGGTTGGGTGCGCTTTCAACTGCGATGTCGAGGTGCAAGCCATTTAAAAAGTCGCCCTGGTCGCCACTGGCCGAAGCGGTGGCGCCAGCCGCGGCCAGCAGGTTTCCGACGTCGGCGTTAGGAGTGAAGACCACGCGCGTCACGCTTAGGCTGCCGGAAAGAATGCTGCTGGTGCTGGTGCCGCTGAGCCGGAGATCGGAATTGGCCGTCACGCTGATGCTGTTGGCATAGCGCACTCGCACATTTTGCGCCTGGCCCTCCAGGTGATAAACCAACGGGGTACCCGCGGCAAAGTTGACGAAGCCGGTGAGGGAGAGTTGACCGCCGCCACTGGTAGCAGACATTTTTTGGATGGTGGCGCGGTTGCGGGTGAACACTACCGTTCCGTTCACGGCGCTGAGTCCATTGGGAATGCCGGTGAGGAAGAAAGAACCGTTGGTAACGTCGAGCGCTCCGGTCAGTGTAGGCGCGCTGAGCGAACCTCCAATAGTGACGGCGACCTCCGAAGCACCCGAGGATTGAACATTGGGATCGAAAAGCGAAAATATCTGGAGGTTGGCTTTGCCTACGGCCTTGATGTTCAGCGGCTGCCTGCCTACCAGAGAAACTTCTCCAGTAAGCGCGATGCTGGTGTCATTGCCGGTGATTTCAAAGCTGCGCACACGAGCGACGCCGCCGGCCGCTTCAATCAGGATGGGTGCTTTATTGCGAAGCATTATCTCGGTGCTGCCGGGCTTGACGGTGGCGAGGCGAACGGGCGAACTGATCTCCAGATCGTTGATGGTCAAGTGGCCGCGCATCTGCTCCGGTTTTTCCAACGGGCCGCTAAACTGCATGCCGCCCTGGAGGAAGCCGTTGATAGTGAGTCCTCCGGCGATGGTGGGGAGCAGACTTTTGAGCGTTGCGAAGTCAAGACGTGCGAGTTGGAGATCGCCTTCAATCGGGGTGCCCTCTACGAGTTGGGCATGGGCTTTGCCGTTCCATTCGGTTTGCAGCAGCTTGCCCGAATAGGAGAGAGCAAGCGAGTTGCCTTCGGTGACTGCCTTGATATTCGCCTCGCCATAGGGAATGCCCGCAATAGTCACGTGCGTGAGTGACGCTGTGCCGTCGGTACGCAAGGGTGCAATTCCGCGGGCAGAGATTCGCAGCGAAGTATCGAAGTGAGCTTCTGCCTGCGCCGCCAGCGCGGGAGCGTACTTATGGATGGTAGAAAGACTGGCTAAGGGGAAGCCATTGGTGTCGGCGCGAAGATGCACGTCGCCGGTGGACCAGTTATTATTAGCGCGGCGGAAATCGCCGGAAAAGTTCAACAGCGCGGGACCTGATTGCACGCGCCCATGCGAGACTTTCAGCAGATCACCTGCGAGATCAGTCTGGAAGGCAATCTGGTTGATCTGTTGCCCATAAGCATCAAGGTTGGCGATGCGGACATTGGCGTTGCCTGCCGGATCTGCGAGGGAGCCGGCGAGGTTCAGCGTTCCGGAAGCGATGCCGTTGATTACCGGAAGCGGTGCCGTGGAAAATAAGGCGGCTGTCTTCACTACGTCGAGGTCCGAGAAACGGGCGCTGAGTCGCATTGGTTGACTTTCGGAGATCGACCAATTAGCTAGTCCGAGCGAGGCCGAACCTTTTAGGGTTCCTATAGGTTCGCTTAATTGGAATGAGGACAAATTGATGATGGATGCAGAAAGGGCAAGACGGCTATCGAATTGAGTGATGGTTTGACCCTGCAGTTTGAAGTTGAAGGCCGCCAAGTCTCCCTGGAGTGTAGGAGCGCTGGCAAGATTCTCGATTGCGCCGGCGAAGTGAACATGGCCGCTGGCCGCCAAGGCCGGCATGTAAGCCGGTTGAATAGTAGCTCCGAGGATGGGCAGAACGGGAGTCAGGTCGGCCAAGTCGCTGGAATCGACCGATGCATCCAGATTGCCGCTCAGTGAGCCATCGAAGCTAAGTTGTGAGTGCGGCAACGAAAGCTTTACGTGTGAAAAGTGTACTTCGCCCGACCGGTCGGTGTAAGTGACTCCGGCGATTCCGGATGTTGGGATGGCGCCTGACTCAGGTGTAATGTCAACTTGAGCCCCAATGACGAAGTTGGCATCGGGCTGCTGGAGCGTCGCGGAAGCAAAGGCCGTTCCGGCGGCCATGCCCGACCAGGGTACGGGCTGTTTGGTTAGATAGGTGGCAACTTCCTGCAGGGAGACGCGAGAGACTCTTCCCTGTACTTGGAGGGAGCGATAGTTCTTGATGATTCCCTCTCCGGAAAAGTGAGCGCCGCGCGCCGAAGCGATCGCTTGTTTGATAACAACGCCCTGCTTGTCAGCGCGGATGGCGGCTTCGGCGTCGATGCCTCGCAAGGTAAAGCGGCGGGAGACGTAATCGACCTGGCGGACTTTGGTTTGGCTGGTGAAGACGAAATCAGATCCCGCAGTGTCGAAACGGAAATCTCCTTTGACGTTCGCGCTGCCGTTTTGCAGCTGGTTCAAGCCTCCCAGAGTGGCCAAGTCGTTCATGGCGAACGCAGCGTCCAATGCGAACGCGCCGTTCGGGCGTTCAAAGCGGTTTAGCGTGCCCGATCCATCGATGGTTGAGTGATCTGACGTGATATGAAACGAGTCGAATTGAAGGCTGTTCTCGAGCAGGTGGGCTTTAGCTTGCAGATTCAACAAAGGCGGCTTTAGACTGCGGAATTGCAACTCGGTCGCCGGGAGGGCGATGGCTAAATCGTAACTGGAACGCGCCAGGTTGTAAGCCAGATCGAGCGCGAAGTGGTAAGACGACAAATCGAGCCGTTCTCGCCGGTCATTCAGTGAGAAAACTCCGTTGTGAAGTTCGAGACGACCGATTTTGAGGTCGAGCAGTTGTTGAATGGGATGGTGCGAGGAATTGTGAATCTTAGGAGTGGGTATATTAGTGGTGCCATTTGGGGAGATCAGCAGGTGAACCTCTGGTTTATCCATTGTCAGTGATTCAATATCGATATCGCGGCGCCAAAATGAGAGGATCTTGAGACCGATTTTCAGCCTTTGTATGCGTACAAGCGGCTCAGCACTGGGCGGCTCGGTTCCATGCAGAACAAAGTTGCCGGCCTCCGCGGTGATAGTGCCGGTATCGTAGCTGAACGTTCCGATTTCAACCTTGCCACCGGTGGCGCGTTCGACTACCGCGATGAGGCGAGTGCGAACGAGATTCATGAACCAGCGCGTGTGCATGGTCCACCAGCCCGCCAGTACCACAATGAGCAGCAGCGAGATGACAGCCGGCAAAAAGTAGCGCAGAAACCGTCCCATAGAATCCTACCGGAGTGCCGTATCGAGGTACACGATGTTGACCTGCTTGCGGGCTTCGGCAAGCCAGGTGTTGAGCGCGGCGTCGGTTCGCTCTTCGGTCAGCTTTTGCGAAATGGCATCGCGCTTGGTTTGAGTTAACGGCGGAGGCTCGGTGCCGGGATGCTCGGTTTGGTTGGCTAACTCGATATCTGCGTCTGACACCGATACATCAGGGCTGAATCGGTATTCGATGAAGCGGAGCATGGTGAGTTGCGCCTTCAGGTAGTTGACCAGGGTGGCCTGGGTGAGATTGTACGATTTCAGCAGGCTTGGGAAAGCAGCCTCACCACCCAGACTATTTTCCACTTGCCGCAGATAGATGGACACCTCCTGGTCAGTAGGCAGCGGATAGCGGCTGACTTCCATCTCATGCTGGATGAGGAGGCGCTGCACCAGTCTGTCGGCAGACGCCCGGCGCGCATCCATACTGCGGTTGACCGGTTCACCATTGATTAGTGCGACCACTCGCAGATCTTCATCGATGCCGAGTTCGGTTATCACTTGCTGACCTACCGTAATGGCAAGCTTGTCGATGAGTTCCGCGCGCAGGGTCAGCGAGAACACAGCCATTAATAATAGCCTCTTCATCAGAATGCCTGCCCAAGCGAGAAGTGAAATTGGAACGCATTGATTTTCTGCACGGTGGATATGGCGGTGTTGTTGATTAAATCCTGTTCCGTGCCCTTGAGCCCGAAGAATCGCGGCGCGTCCGGGCTCAGTGAGAGGTCGAGCCGGATTGGGCCTATGGGCGTTCTATAACGAATGCCAACGCCGGCAGATTGAACCATGTAGTTGAAGTCAGTAAGGTTGCGCTGGCGGAAGCGAAAGCTGAACTGGCTAAGTGAGCTATAGACGTTACCGGCATCCTGAAAAATGACGCCACCGAGGTTATCGCCAAACAGTGGGAAGCGCAGTTCGAAGGTGTTGGCCAGCAGGACATTGCCGCCGAGTGGGAAGCCGGTGGTGGGATCGCGCGGACCAGCTTGAAAATCTGGAAACGAGCGCAAAGAGGTAGAACCGCCCGAATAGATTCGTTCTGCCAGCGGTATGCTTGGTCTGCCGCCTGTTCGACTAATAACGCCGAATTGTGTGTTGCGCGCAAACACCAGGTCGCGGCCGAAGAGATGATAAGTGGAGTTGCGAAATAAGCCGCGCGCGAACTGAGTTTGCGATCCCAGAAAACCTGGGGCATAACTGATGTCGACGGTAGTATAAACGCCGCTGTGCGCGTCGGTGGGATTGTCGCGCTTGTCCTGGATGATGGAGAACTCACCCAGACCAACGGTCTCGGGCTGAGAAAGCAGCGGCACCAGCAGGTTGTCAATCTTGAGGTTAGAGAGCGTCACGTTGCGGAACACCAACCGATATTGAAATGTGTAGGCGCGCGACACACGCTGGCTCAGTTGAAGCGAACCTTCGCGTCTGTGCGCCGTATAGGTTCTGATGTCGTTTGAATTTTCAATTAGCGCTGTTGTGGTTAAACTAAGCTTCTCGTTAGAGATGAATTGAGGAACAAAATAGGTGAGGGCGACTCGTTGATCAATAGTGGAGGCTGCGGTTTGAATGCCGATGGTTTGGCCCACGCCCAGGAAGTTGATCCGGCTGACACCTAACTGCACGCGTGGAGCAAAGCCCGTGCTGCCTGCCGGATTCTCAAGACTCGTGACACCGCCTCCGATACGGGCGATCTGGGCGCCGACACCGAAATTGAAAGAATAGTGACTGGCTTCGTCAAGATCGTAGAGAACGTACTTGTCGTCCTCCTGGCCATCGGGATTTTGGACCGCGGTGTTCACTTTGGCGAAGATGCCGAGATCGTAAAGGCGGCGCTGGCTGTCGGTTTCTTCCGTTAGGGAAAGCGGGCTGCCTGATTTCAGTTCGATGCGGTCGAGCACAAGGCTCTGGCGCGTAGTATCCAGGCCTGTCACCAGCACCTGCCGCACGTATTTGCGGGGACCGGGCTTCATGACGTAGCGGACATTAACGGTATCGGGAGAGGCACCGGGAGTGATAAAGAAATCGAAGGTGGCGTTCAGATAGCCGCGCCCATAGTAGTAATTCAGGAAGTTGGTGCGGTCGTCGGCAATGCTGTTGTCGCTATACGGTTGATGGTCGGAGGACGCCAGCATGCCTTTTAGAACGCGCAGGTCGTCGAAGTTTACTCCTTCAATAGCGAGGCTGGAGACAAACCATTGGCGGCCCTCTTCAATCTGAATTTCGAGTCCGAGATGATTCTCAATATCTTTGTAATCGTCCAGAACATGGGGAATCACTTTAACGTCGCGGAATCCGTTTGCTGTGTAAAGATTCTGGATGGCCTGCAGATCCTGCTGCATCAGTGCTTCACTGAAACGGCCGTAAGGGAACCGGGGTATGCTGGCAGGTTCGATGGAAAGGCGTTCCCGCACGGTGGACTCCGGAAAGTAGTGATTGCCAATAATAGTTAGCGCGACGAACTTATGCCGGCTTCCGCGCACAACCGAGTAGGTGATTACCTGCTCATGTGGACGTTTGCCGCTGGCTACGCTATGCGTCACTTCCGCCTCAAAATAGCCCTGCGCCTGGAAGTATTGTTCCAGGCTGTGCTCGCCTTCGACAAGAAGATCGGTATCCACCGACTTTTCCTGAAAAACGGGGATCAACTGGTTGAGCTTTCCCGAACTGACCCGCGCCCCGATGATGCGGATGGTGATGCGGGGGCCGGCCGCAATCTGAATAAAAGGTTGCACGGTGTTTGACGGCTGATGATAATCGAGCTTCATCAATGTAACTTTTGATTCCAGCAGGCTGCGCTTTTCGTAATAGCGGCGAACATTGTCTATGCCCTGACGGGTGCGCGCCTCGGTAACTTGCTGCCAGCCTAAATTAAGAAAGCCGTAAAGCCGGCGCCAGCGGGTGGCACGTACAACGTCCTGAATAGGACGACCTGCCTCTCCGGATACTTCAGGAGACTGATAGCGGGCCCTTTGACCTTCGTCTACATCGAACGTGACATTGGCTTCTTCAAACTTGTTTTCGAGTTCTATGTCTGCACTCACGTTTGCGTTGTAGTAGCCATTTTGGCGAAGAATATCCAACAGCGATTCAACTGCCTGGTTCTTGTCGGCGTTGCTATAGGGGGTTCCCAGCTTCAGCTTGGTGGCTGCGATAAGTTGGCCATTATTGGGCGGCTGTTTGACTCCTGTTATTTCCACATGGCCGACGAAGTAAGCCGGCTTGGTGAGGAAACGCAGGGTCACGCCCCCGTCTTGTTCGGAAGCATCCACTGCTAAGTCGGCGTAGCGTCCCGACGCAAAGAGGTTTTGAATGGCTTGGCGCAGGTCGTGCTCGTGAAAAGGGGTGCCTGGCGAAAACGGCAGTTTTTGCTTCAATTGCTCTGGCGTCAGCGGCTGTTCTGCGGGTTGGAACTCGATGGCCTGAATCGTCTTGCCTTCAAAGCGAAGCGCTTCCTGGAGCAAGCTCGGGGGTGTGCCCTGCTGCGCAACGCACGCCATGCCTGCGAGCATTGTTAGCATCGTTATAATTGTTAGCATCGTTATATATGATGCCGGGCGACGAAGAACGATATTCCCGGCAGATTTTATTCGCGCCGATCGGCTTGGAAGGCCAGGACAAGATCCGCCAAGCTGAGGTTTGTATCGTGGGTTGCGGAGCACTAGGCAGCTTCCAGGCAGAGGCGCTTGCCCGAGCTGGTGTAGGGCGCTTGCGATTGATTGATCGTGACTACGTTGATCATACGAATCTTCAAAGACAGTGGTTATACTCCGAAGCTGACGCGGAAAACGAGTCTCCCAAGGCCATTGCCGCGGCTGGAAGGCTGCAGCGTGTAAACAGCGGAGTGCAAGTGGACCCCGTAGTGGCCGATGTTACTCCTTCGAACGCAGAGGAGCTAGTCAATGGCTTTCACCTTATCTTAGATGGCACTGACAATTTTGAAACGCGCTATCTCCTCAATGATATTAGCGTCAAGCTGGACATCCCCTGGGTTTATGGGGCGGCGTTAGGCAGCTATGGCATTGTGATGCCGGTTGTGCCGGGCGTTGGACCTTGCTTTGCGTGTGTTTACCCTGAACCTCCAGCGGGACCGCAGGAAACTTGCGATGTCAACGGCATACTGGCTTCGACGACCGCCGCCGTCGCCTCGTTGCAGGTAGCCGCGGCTTTGCGGTTAATTGTTGGTTGGCCTGATTTTGCCTGCCGCATTCAGACGCTGGACGTTTGGAGCGGAAGTTTGCGCCAGATGAGCGCCGGGGCGCGCGACAAAGACTGCGTGGTGTGCGGGCGGCGGGACTTTCGGTATTTGGACGGTTATAAAAGGACGCCGGTAAGCTTGTGCGGCAGGAATGCGGTGCAGATTCATGAACTGGCACGGCCATTGAATTTGATGGACCTAGCGGTGCGCTTGCGGCCGTTGGGTGAGGTGCGAGTGAACGAGTTCGCGCTGCGCCTGGCGATTCCGAAGTTCCAATTGACGTTTTTCGCGGATGGCCGGGCGATTGTTAAAGGGACCACTGATGTCGGTGTGGCGCGTAGTCTTTATGCGCGACTTATCGGATCGTGATGGTGGGCTAGTTTAGAATCAAGTAAGCGTTGAATTGGGCGGTTAGCTCAGCCGGTTAGAGCGCCTGCCTTACAAGCAGGAGGTCCACAGTTCGATCCTGTGACCGCCCACCATCTGAATCAACTTACAGAACACCACACCAAACAACCTCAGCGACATCTGCCTCGCAGGAAGGCTGCCGATTCTTGCAACGCTTCGCGAGCCAGGCGCAGGACGCCTTGCATAGTAAAAAAGCCGTGGATAGCGCCGGCATAGCGATGACAAGTGACGGACACGCCGGCGGCTTCAATTTTTCGCGCGTATAGCTCTCCTTCATCGCGCAGCGCGTCGTACTCGGCGGTGATGACCAGGGTAGAAGGCAAATGACGAAGGTCGTCCTGGTAGAGCGGTGAGACGCGGGGATTGCGCGGATCGGCTTTGTCTTGCAGATACTCGTGCCAACCTCGCTGCATGTCTTGCGAAGTGGGGCCGTAGCCGGTGGAAAATTCACGGTGGGAAACGAGGCTGCAAGTAGCATCGATCATGGGATAGACGAGGACTTGCGCGGCCATTTGGGCAGAGCCGTGATAGCCATTGGCGGCGACGGCGGCCAGATTGGCGCCCGCGCTATCGCCCATCAGAGCGGTTGAAGCGCTATTCGCCATGGCCCAGGCAAGGGCGGTGTCGGCATCGTCAGCGGCGGCAGGGAAGGGATGTTCGGGGCTCAAGCGATAGTCCACCGCGAGAACGCGGCAGTTGGTGGCATGGGCTAGTTGGCGGCAGAGCGGATCGTGACTTTCCAGATCGCCACTGATGAAGCGGCCTCCATGGAAGTAGACGATAAGGGGCAGTGTGTCGCTCTTTGTGGGCCAATATTGACGTGCGTTCAGCGTTTCGGAGAGATGAAGATCTTCTACCCCGGCCAGCGCGGGCGGGTGTCCGGAGTGTGCGGCATTCCGGCGCATCAACTTGCGAGTTGCTTCGATGTCGAGCGAAGACCTGGGCGGCGAAGCTTTCTGCGACTCGAGAAAGGCCGCTACTTCAGGATCGAGCGGCATGGAGTTGGGGCGCCAGGCAGGTAAAGATCTCGCGGTAGAACTCTGGGTGCGATTGCCAGGTCTGGGCGGTAACGATGCGGCCATCACGAACGGCCTGCTGGGCCACGAATGTGCCACCGGCCTGCTCGGCTTCGAGGCGAACGTGTTCGTAGCAGGTAATGCATTTGTTTTTGGTGAGGCCGGCAGCAGCGAGCACCTGGATGCCGTGGCAGATGGAAAATATCCACTTCTGCTGCGTGTCGAACTCCCGTACGATTTCAAGCAGGCGTTGATGGTTGCGGAGGTATTCAGGAGCGCGGCCGCCCAGAAGGAGGATGGCCTCGTAATCGCGAACGTTCACCTGGTCGAACGAGATGTCGGCGTCAAGGCCATAGCCGGGGCGTTCGACGTAGGTGTCCCAGCCGGGCTCGAAATCGTGCATGACGAGGTGAAGCCGGCGGACGGACGGGGCAGCGACGGCTACTTGCCAGCCGGCTTCGCGGAAGCGGTGGACGGCGTAGAGAGCTTCGTACGCTTCGCCAGCGTCGCCCGTGACGATCAGGATTTGTGGCATTCGTGAGTTATTTTATCGCCAGGTGACAGCGGGTTCACCTTTATGTAGCAGCAGCCGGATGCCAGTAAGCGCCGAGGCCAGATAGCAGACGCCGAAGAGCGCGAGAATTAGTACCGGCTTGATCTCGCTCATCCATTCCTCCCCATCGATAGATTGATGCGCAAAGATTGCGATTTATGCCAGCCGCGCAGCGAGGTATTTTCCCGTCAGCGACTTGGGCGCCTTCAGGAGGTCGCGCGGCGCCCCCTCAAACACAACCGCCCCACCTTCGGCGCCTGCGCCTGGCCCCATGTCGATGACCCAATCGGCCCGCGCGACAACATCGAGGTTGTGCTCGATGACGATCAAAGTGGTACCGTTATCGACCATGGTGTCTAGCAGGGCGAGCAGGGTGGCCACGTCGGCCATATGGAGGCCAGTGGTGGGCTCGTCGAGAACCACAATTTGCGAAGGCTTCTGGAGTTCAGCCGCCAGTTTCAAGCGTTGACGTTCGCCGCCGGACACGGTGTTGAGCCGCTGGCCGAGCGTGATGTAACCGAGTCCGACGTCTTGCAACGCCTTTAGTGTGGCTAGTACAGGTTTCTCAGTAAAGTAGGACAAAGCATCGGTCACAGAAAGGTCCAAGACCTCGTTGATGTTCTTTCTACGCAGCTTCAGTGTGAGAACCTCGCCGGTGAAGCAGCGGCCTTCACAGGATTCACAGCGAACGGCGACCGGGTCGAGATGCTGTAAATCCGTGTAGATAACACCGAGTCCTTCGCAGGCGGGGCATGCGCCTTTGGAGTTTGCGCTGAAGAGAGCCGGCTCAACCTTGTTGGCCGTCGCAAAGGCTTTGCGAATGGTGTCCGCCATTCCTGAGTAGGTGGCGAGATTTGAGCGGCGCGATCCCGCAGTCAGCGTTTGATCGACGTAGACGGCATCCGGGTAGTGCCTGGAAAGACAGCCGTGAATGAGGGAACTCTTGCCACTGCCGGCGACGCCGGTGATGACGGTAAGAACTCCTTTGGGAATCTTGACCGTGACGTTTCGGAGATTGTTGAGGGTTGCGTTCGCGAGGAGAAGATGGCCTTTCGCCGCGCGCAGTTTTTCTTTCAATGGCTGATTTTTGGAAAGGTGTTTTCCGGTCAGCGTGCCGCTCTTTTTAAGATCTTTGAAGGGGCCTTCGAACACAACTGTTCCGCCGTTCCTGCCGGCGCCTGGACCCATGTCAACGATGTGATCGGCAATGGCCATCACTTCGGGCTCGTGTTCTACGACCAGAACGGTGTTTCCGGAATCGCGGAGTTTGGTCAGGGTGTTGTTTAGCCTTTCGATGTCGTGCGGGTGCAAACCGATGGTCGGCTCGTCAAAAATGTAGAGCGACTCGGTCAAGCTTGACGACAGATGGCGCACCATTTTGACGCGCTGCGATTCTCCACCGGAGAGTGTTGCGGTCTCACGGCTCAGACTTAGATAGCCAAGTCCGATCTCGACCAGGTGATGGAGCCTTTCCGCCAGCCGAGCCACCAGTGGGGCTACACTGGGCTCGCGAAACGAACGGAAAAACTCGGCGAGTTCGCTCACCTGCATCGCTGAACATTCCGCGATGTTCTTACCGTTGATTCGGCAGGCTCGGGCGACTTCCGACAAGCGCGTTGCGGCACAGGCGTCGCAGGGGCCTTGGGTGACGATCTTCTCAAACGCCTCACGAAGATGCGCCGGCATTTTCTCTGCGTCTTTGCTGAGATAGAGGCGCTTGAATTTTGGCAGCAAACCGTCATACCCTGAGCTGAATGTTTGCCCTTGCTTGTTGGTTTTAATCTTGGTGTCGTCGCGGTGAAGAAAATCGTGCCACTCCTGTTTGGTGTACTTCTTAAGTGGCTTGCTGACGTCGAAGAAACCGGACTTGACGAAGGTGTGGAGATTGTAACCACCGACGTTGAAGGTTGGGAAACGGACCGGGCCTTCCTCAAGGGACTTGTTCTTATCCACCAGAGCATCGATATCGATCTGGGAACCGCGGCCGAGTCCCTCGCACGCAGGACACATACCCACCGGATCGTTGAAGGAAAGCGCAAGAGCGTGCGGAACAGCGGGCTTTCCGAGGCGAGAAAACAGGATGCGCAGCAAGGTGTAGGTGTCGGTTATGGTTCCCAATGTAGAGCGCGGATTGCCGCCGAGGCGTTGCTGATCGACAATGATTGCCGTCGAGAGATTCGCGAGCGTATCGACGTCGGGTTGACCATAGCGCGGCAGAAAATTCTGCACGAACGCCGGGAATGTCTCATTGAGCAGACGCTGGGATTCGGCGGCGATGGTGTCGAACACAAGTGACGATTTACCGGAACCTGAGATGCCGGTGAAAACGGTGATTCTCCGTCGAGGGATGTCGAGAGAGATGTTCTGGAGGTTGTTCTCGCGTGCGCCCCTGACCTTTATGGCGTCGAAGCGATCCGAATCGGGAGATGAATGCATCCTGGCTGGCGTTCGCGACTGAACATATCATAATTTTGATTGAACATCGAAGGAGATAAGGAGCGATCCGTTTGGAAACATTGCTTGAGGCTTTGCTGGATTCGTGGGATCGGAATAACAAAATACTTGTAAATCTGCTTGTTGCTGTGCCAGAGGGCGGGATGGACGCCAAGGTTATGGCCGGCAGCCCATCGGTCGCGGAGATGTTTGCGCACATACATTATGTGCGGCTGGTGTTTGTGTCGGAGGACGTTCCGGAGATGGCTGTGAGCGTGCCGAAGCAGGAGTGGATAGCGGTGAGCGGCAAAAATGAGATGGCGCAGATGCTGGACGAGAGCGCTGAAGTGGTGCGCGATGCGGTAAAGACCAGGCTTGCGTCGGGACGTCCCATGGATGTTCATTATGATCATCCGATCCTGCTTCTCCAGATGATGATTTGGCACGAAGGCTACCATCATGGCCAGATCAAGCTAGCCCTCAAGGTGGCGGGGTTGACGATGACTAATCAGGAGGCCGGTCCAATAACTTGGCGTGTCTGGATGCAAAAGAGTGCTGGAAACCTAGGATCAAAGCTCTAGCTTGCTTTGATAGGTCATGTCGGCGACGGTGAACGAGACGGAGAACTGAAGGCTGAGTATTTGCGCGTTGAATTCGATTTGGCCGTCCTGGCGAGTGATTTCCTTGGAGCGGGGAAAGTAGTAGACGACCACGTTGTCCTCATCGCGCGGGATGACTTGCACGCTGGAAGGCTTTAAGTCTTTCTTGCCCTCGCGCTTGATGGAGGCTTCGTCTTTTAGCTGGTTGTCTAACGCGGAAGAGTCCATTTTGATGAGGCGGGTGGGAACACCATAAACAGCGATGGCGTAGTGATCGTCATCCATTGCGGGTGCGTTCACATTGCGGGCTTTTAGTTCGGCGGCTTGTACCGGTAGCGCACTTTCCCAGCGCACGGTCAGCTTAGGCGGCGTAAAGTTCGCATTGTTAGTGTCAGTGGTGTCCGTGGGCTGAGACGAGCGCATACCGCCGCGGCGGCCCATGCCGCCTGAGCCCATGCCTCCCATTCCAGGGACGCCGATGCCTACACCGCCGACTTGCGCCATGCCAGGATTTTGGCGGTTCTGATTGGTATTGGACGATCTGATGACTTTGGGAGTGACGCTTTTGGCCCAGGGGGAATCATTTAGGACTTGATGAGCATCGTCGTCAGTCCAACCAGCGATTGGCCTGGTCTGCCACGAGGGGTCGGCGGCGAGCAAGAGTGTCGAAACAACCATTAGCGAGAAGCAATGGGTTCGCATTTTGGATTTAGCAGCCGTGGCTGGCGCGATGGTCTTCGAGTTCGCGACGGATGGCGCCGCACTCACCACGTAGTTTTGCGACCTCGCCGATTGAATTACCGATTTCGAGTTGTAGCTTAGCTTGTCCAAGCCTTTCTAGAGCGACGGCGAGTCGATCGAGCAGTTCAGTGCGGCCTTGGCAAACCGGTTTTATGTAATACGCTGACTCGGAAACAAATGGTATGTGGGTTGTGGTCATGAGTCGCTCTGTTTGGCAGACGAAGTCCTAAGATTTGGGGTTACGTAAGGAATGGTTAAACTCGGAAAAACGTATGAGTAAACTGATGCTGCTATTTCTTGCGAGTTATGTTTTAGGCGGGCAGCCGGAAGTTAAGAATTTCTTGTACGTGAGCGCGGGTGATCTGGCGAATGCAAGGCAACTGGTGGCGCGCGCGGACATTGCTGGCGTGCAGGTGGTGTATTCGTGGAAGATGCTGGAGCCGGCGAAAGACCGGTACGACTTTTCGGCAATCGAGACCGATTTGGCCTTTGTGAGAGCGGCGCACAAGAAGCTGTTTGTGCAATTGCAAGACAGGTTCTTCACCCCCACTGCGAAGAACGTGCCCGCCTATCTAATGACAGATAAAGAGTACCGCGGAGGGATTGTTATGCAGTCCGACAACCCCGGCGAGAAAAAGCCGCAAGGTTCGGGTTGGGTGGCGATGCAGTGGGTGCCCAGTGTGCGGCAACGGTACCAGCAATTGTTGAAGGCACTGGCGGAGAGGTTCGATGGTGAGATCTACGGAGTCAACCTGCCTGAGACGGCTGCCGATATTGACGTAAAGCATACAGCGGGATTCACATGCGACAACTACTTCCAGGCGGAATTAGAGAACATCGCTTTCGCGCGCGCAGTGTTCAAGAAATCGTATGTAGTGCAATATGTAAATTTCTGGCCGTGCGAGTGGGATAACGACCATCAGTACATGGAACGTACGTTTGCCTTTGCGGCGGAGCGCGGCGTCGGACTTGGCGGGCCGGATATCGTGCCGAACCAGCAGGCGCAGATGAATAACTCGTATCCGTTTTTCAACAAGTACAAGGGCAAGTTAAGGCTTGTGGCTATGGCGGTGCAAGAGGCGACGCTGACTTATAAGAATCCGGCTACGGGGCGAGGGTTTACAAGGGACGAGTTTGAGAAGTTTGGCAGGGAGTATTTGGGTGCGGAGATCATTTTCTGGAGTGCTTCGGCGCCTTGGCTGAGGTAGGCGCAGGCGAAAGCGCCCGCGCCACCCCGGCCAAAATTATCTTTTACTCCGGTTTGCGCTTGCGGGGTCTTCGGACGGCGCTGGAGCCGGCTGCGGCACGCTTGCGCGGGGCGGCTTTTTTGGGCTTAGGCGGCGGAGGATTGGGTTCGAAGATGGTGGGCTGGCCTTCCACGATGGGCTGGGGCTCGTCCTCTTCCTCTTCCAGCAGCACTTCGGGCGCCGGCTCGGGGAGTGCGGGCGGATAGAACTCGGCCCCTAGTTGCACCATAAGGCCGCGCTCGGCGTCGGGTTCGGCGCGGACGACGGTCTTATCCTGCGCGTAATTGAGGAGTTCGGAGAAGCGTTGAAAGCCGAATTTGGAGAGATTGAATTCGGGATGCTCGGCGGCCATCCACTGTTCCAGCTCTTCGGCGGTGGCTCCGCCTTCTTCCAGTTCCATGCGGTGCGTTTCCAGCACATCGCGCAATGCTGGCAGAGCTTCGTCGGGACGCGCAGCTACTTTCTCGGGACCACCTCCGCCGTCGCGGCGTTCAATGATGTAACGGCCACCCGAGCCGCTGACGTTGATGAATTCGGCTTTCTTCAGGCGCTCGACAAAATCGGAAAAGCTGCCGCTGCCATAGGCGCGTTCGCTGAAGGCAGGGTCGAGTTGCAGCATGGTGCTCTTCAGCAAACCAAGCTGGGGCTGAACGGCGCGGCGCTCCAGAACTTGAAGCGCGCGCTCCACCAGCGGCATGGCCTGGGAAAGATCGAGCGGCGCCGGGCGCGGGCCGCGATCTTTCTTATCGGGCCGGTCTTTTCTATCGCCCCTGTCTCCACCGGCGCGCTCGGGCCGGTCCTGCTGCGGGCCCCGCTCGGTGCGGTGAATGGGCTCCCCGCGACGATCGGGCATGGGCGTCGCGACAATCGTCGCGCCGTCTTCCAGCAGCGATTCGTAACTTACGAACTCATGACAGTTCTGTTGAAGAATGGTGCTGGTGAAGGCCTTGCCGCCTACCACGAATACGGTCTTGCCGTACTCCTTCAGCTTGTTNNGAATCGAGCGCCAGATTAATATCGGCGCCGTTCTTATCGCCGCGCGGCGAGGGAATGCGCTGCACCATCTGCACCGCATTCTCAGCCATCTGGCGCGTAGCGCCTTCCTGACGTCCCCAATTTGCGTAGGCAAACTTGGCGACGATATCGCCCCGTTCTTTCAAAGCGTCCAGAGCTAGCGACACATCAAATTCCCGTCGCAGGGTCGACTTCACGCCTATTTCTATGTTGTCGTAATCGACAAACACGGCGATGTTAAGCCTGTCTTGCATCAATTTCCTTTTCCTTCCGCCGCGTGGGTTGAATTCCTCAGCGCTATGCGGATCTTTCCTGCCGAGAATCATCTCAGGCAACTTGCTTCACAGAAGAGCGAATAAATTTAATGATCCCTTCAAGCGACGCTCCCGGCTGAAAAACTTCCGCAACGCCTTGCGCCTTGAGTTCCGCGGCATCTTCGTCGGGGATAATTCCGCCGGCGATGACAACCACATCGGTCATCTCCTTTTCGCGAAGCAGCTCCATTACTCGCGGCACAATTACGTTGTGCGCGCCAGAAAGGATTGACAATCCAATCACCTGGACATCCTCCTGTAGAGCTGCGTTGACAATCATTTCCGGTGTCTGCCGGAGTCCGGTGTAGATTACTTCCATGCCGGCGTCACGCAGGGCACGCGCAATGACCTTTGCACCCCGGTCGTGTCCATCGAGGCCTGGTTTGGCTACGAGCACACGAATGGGAAGACTCATATCTACACTGTCTGAATTATAGAACGGCGAGTAAGGGTAAACTCAAGGTCGAACTGTTTGCGCCATGAGCGAATCCACTTTTAACGAACCCCGCATTGCATTAAACCGCATTTACACGCGCACCGGAGATAGAGGCAGCACACAACTAGTGGGCGGCCAGAAGGTCCCCAAAGACGATCTGCGCATTGAGTGTTATGGAACGGTGGACGAATTGAATTCGTTCCTGGGTGCGGCGCGGGTGACGATGGAGATCTTCACGCCGGCGGCCGTTCCGCTGGCGAAGCTCGCTCGGATCATAAAACGTGTGCAGCATGAATTGTTCAATCTCGGTTCCATTCTGGCGACGAAGCCGGAAGATGTTCATCCGAAGCAGCCGCGCGTGACGCCGGTTGAGGTGGAACAGCTTGAGCGCGAGATTGATGAAGCCAACGCGGATTTGCCGGAGTTGCGGTCGTTTGTTCTGCCGGGCGGATCGCGCCTGGATGCCGAGCTGCATATCTGCCGCACGGTTTGCCGCCGGGCGGAGCGATTGCTGGTGGCGTTGAGCCGGGACAGTTCGGTGCCGCCTGAAACCATTCAATATCTGAATCGCTTGAGTGATGCTTTATTCGTGTGGAGCCGCTGGGTGAACCACGTGATGGGCTGCCCTGAGACATTGTGGGAACCGAACGCCGCCGCAAGCGCGCTGGCGCATAGTGAACCAACCGAAGAATAGACTCCGCACGTGCCAGAAACCACGACAACCAAGGTTACGGCGGCCGACCAGTGGTCCGCGCTGACGGCGAGCTTTCTTGGATGGACACTGGATGCGTTTGATTTTTTCCTGGTGGCGTTTTGTTTAACGGCTATCGCCAAAGACTTTCATCAGAAGGATTCGGCGATTGCGTTGTCGGTGACACTGACGCTGGCATTTCGTCCGGTGGGGGCGCTGCTGTTTGGTCTGCTGGCCGACAGGTACGGGCGGCGGCTGCCGTTAATGATCGACCTGATTTTCTATTCGGTGGTGGAGGTGGCCACCGGGTTTTCGCCGAACTTCACAACGTTTTTGATTTTGCGGGCGCTGTTCGGAATTGGCATGGGAGGCGAGTGGGGTGTCGGGGCGTCGCTGGCGATGGAAAAGGTTCCGCCGAAATGGCGCGGCATTCTGTCGGGCTTGTTGCAGCAAGGTTATGCGCTGGGCAACCTGCTGGCGGCGGTCTGCTATTTTCTGTTCTTTCCGAAGTGGGGCTGGCGTCCCCTGTTTTTCCTGGGCGGCTTACCGGCGCTGCTGGCGTTGTTCGTGCGCTTCAATGTGAAGGAATCGGAGATCTGGGAGAAATCGAAGAAGGAGAGCTGGAGCGGCATCGGCGGCAGCGTGATGAGCCATTGGAAGCTGTTCCTTTACCTGGTGCTGTTAATGACGGGCATGAACCTGGCTTCGCATGGCACGCAGGATATGTATCCGACTTTTCTGCAGCGTTTCTGGCATTACGGCGTGGGAGAGCGGTCGTTGATATCGGCGGTTTCCATGATCGGCGCCATCTGTGGAGGCGTGTTGATCGGTCTGTTTTCCGACCGACTGGGGCGACGACGCGCTATTGTCAGTGCGCTGCTGGCGGCGATTCTGGTTATTCCGCTGTGGGCGTATGCGCCGAAGGCCGGGGTTCTGATTGTGGGCGCGTTCCTGCTGCAGTTCTTCGTGCAAGGCGCGTGGGGCGTCATTCCGGCGCATCTAAGCGAGTTGTCTCCGAACAGCATCCGCGGGTTTCTGCCTGGGTTCGCGTATCAGTGCGGTGTATTGCTGGCGGGGTCGGTCGGGACATTTGAGGCGCTGCTATCGGAGCATTTGAGTTATGCGACGACGATGGCTACGACGGCGGCTACGGTTTTTGTATTTACGGCGGTGGTGGCGGGGCTGGGGCGCGAGAAGAAGGGATTGAATTTTCAGGATTCCACGGAGTGATTACTACCGATCGTCGCTACGCTCGAACCTAAGAAGAAACGATAATACCCGAACGGGACTCCAAAACGGCCAATCGGGTTTCGACCTTAGCGACACGCCCCTCAACCGCGATTAGCCTCGCTTCAATGGCCGATAGCCGGTCTAATATGCTCTTTTGCAGAGTGCTGTTATTCAGCCACATGGCAGCGAGCAACAACATGAACGGGATGCTAAGGTAAAAAACCTGCAAGGCTTGATTATTTGGCATCATTCAACGTTCTCTAGTAAGCGGCCATGCTTAATCATAGCGCCGCCAGCGCTATTTATCGTTACCGGGGGCGGTAGCCGCGATTCGGGTCATAGTCAAATTTCACCAGCGCGTCGCGATAGTCGATTTTCACTGTCAGTTGCTCCAAGGTCGTGATTCCGATGAAGCCGGAGATCTCGGTTCCCAGGTGTTTGCTGATGTTAGAGGTGTCGAAGGCGATGGCGCCGTTTGCGGTCTGCCGCAGATTGGCGAACCGAAAAGTAACGTGGTCGGCGGCATAAACCTTTTCAACTTTGCCGCTGATGCCGCGGATGGTTAACGAGTCCTCGGTGTGGAGTTTGGTCACTTCGCGCGCGGCTTCAGGCGAAATAGAAGTTGTGAACGCGCCGGTATCCATGATGAAGAGCTTAATTTTAGATTCGTTCAAAGCAGCGGGCAGGATGAGATTGTGTCCAAGGCGGTAAACCCGGGTCCAATCGGCCATAGCGGGTGCAATGTAGCGATCGTGGGGACCGGTGCCAGGCGCCTCTGTGCCGCTTGTTTCGAGTGAGGGCTTGGCGGCCACGGTATCTGTTGGTCTGGGCGGGAGCGGGCTGAGATCAAGCCGCCGCATGGGGTAATCGAGCGTGACCAGCAGGTTGGAGAAAACATCCATGCCGATCAAGCCATCGTCTCCCACAACGTTACGGCTATCGAGAACGTCGACGGCGCAGTCGTGAAATTCGAGTTTGCCGATCTTGATGGAATCGACATAAGCGCTGTAGCCGGTTTTTTCACCATCGCTGCCTATACCTCCCATCTCTATGTCGGCGAATGCCTCCAAGCCGGCCCGTTTGGCGACAGACCGGCTGATCAGCAGCCCGCTGGCGCCGGTGTCGATTTCCAAGCGTGCCGAATGGTCGTTCAGTTTTACATCAAGTCCAAATGCGCGGACATGGGTGCCGTCGCGCATGAGGTTGGCAAATGGTATTTCGGTTGAGACATCGCTGGAAACAAGCTGGCACGCTTTGTGCGGCTGTGCGGCGGATTTCTTCAGTGACTCCAGGTAAAGACGCATCCGGCGCAGGTCGTCGGGCGTCTGTCCATTGGGCGAAGCGAGGTAGGTTTCGAGTTCGGAAATGCGCTGCTGGATGGGCAGGGTATTCATCCAGTGAACTCTTATTTCGGGGTCGGATGGATCCAGCAGATGAGCGGTTCGCAGTTCGCCGGCTGCGGCCTTGAACATGGAACTCAAGCGCCAAAGCTGCATCTCGAGTAAATGCAGCCGGGGATAACAAGGGTTTAGCGCCATTGCCTTGGCGGCGGTAGCGGCTGCCAGTTGGGGCGCACCTTCGCGATATTGAACAAAGCCGAGTGAGGTTTGCAGAATGGGTGATTCAGGGTGGGAGGCTATGGCGTTTTGAATAAGGGCATCGGCATCGGCGACCTTTTCCTGTTTGAGAAGAACGTCGATGAGACCGGAGGTGAGTTCGGGGTCGTTGGGCTTGGCCTGGAGCGCCTGCGAAAAGAGCTCCGCAGCGTGATCGTAGTCGGAGTGAAAGAAAGCCGATTCGGCTTCCGAGGTGACGTGCGGCGGCGCGACTGGACAGGATACAGCCCAAGCGAGGGTGCTGCAGAGGAAGGAAGAGACTGCTATGGCGTAAGTTCGGTGGAACACTTTAGTTAAGTTAGCTAATTGGCGGCTGCGAGTGTCTATGCATTGGGTGGCTGTCACGGAAACCGAGGTAATATACGAATCGCCATCCACTGAAGTCTTGACAATCATTCTCCCGTTTAAATCATCGTGTGTGCTCCCATCCGGATCAGTATGGTAGTCCACAAACGCCGGATTCACAATCCATATTCCCTTAGGAAATTGGCTAGCTGATCCCTTGACAGTTTCGGGTTGCCGGGTCGTCCCCCCATCTTTCGAACTTTACGCCTATGCTCATCAACAGTCGCGCTAACGTTCAATTGGCGCCGACCTGCCCCGCCAAGTCGGGTAACCTTTTCTGAACACAACCAAGGAATATCCTTCAAAATCCCTTACATTTGCCTCAAACTCCGGTTGCTCCTCTATTCTGGCCTCGGCGTAACTCTCTGCGCTTTCAACTGAATCACACTCCGCAAAATACTTGCCCTCTCCCGTGTAGCGCCGTGTTCCGTCAAGGGTAACAATTATCCCCGTCCTGAGTTCCGCCAACATCACGCTAAATCTGCCAGGCTCCAATTTAGGGATGATCATTTGATTCAACCTACTTCGTTTCTGACTTTAGCGCATTCCGGCGCTGCCGGATCACCTTCGGCAGGTTGCGCCTGCCATGCAAGCAGCCGATCACAAGAATTTCGTCCCTCGTCACATACCAGAGCGCATAGGCATCGAATTTCTTCAGCCTGACGTGCCGCAAGCCCGGCAAGATTTCCTGCGGGCCCTCGGGATTAAGTTGGATAACATCTGCAGCTTCGCCCAATCGGTCGACAAACCTTGCGCCAAGGCCTAAGCGCGCAGTCTCGTAACGTCTGTA